>CABIWB010000005.1:101003-139113 GCA_902362275.1 Coriobacteriaceae bacterium
CACGGGTCTTCTCGCGCAGTTGTTCGGGAGACTCCTTCTCTACCAGGTCGGTGCTCATAGCGCCTGCCTCGGCGACCATTTTGGGCAGTACATCGGGGTTCTCGAGCATGGGGCAAGGTTTGAGGTAGTTGTCGTTAAAAGGCTGGCCTTCGTAATACTTCATAAAGAGGGGAGAGCGAAGTGCGTCGAGTAGGCATACGTCGTGAATATTGGCATTGGAGTAGTGAATGAAAACGCACGGCTCGACGTCTCCCGCCGCGTTGATATGTAGGTAGCGTCGTCCGCCGGCGATGCAGCCACCCACGAACTCACCGTCATTTTGGAAGTCGAGGGTAAAGAGCGGCTTTTTCTCGCGCATCTCACGAATAAAACGGTACATGTGTTCGCGCTGCTCAGGCGTGGGCATAAGCTCGCTGGTGGCACTGCGGCCGACCGGCATAAAGTAGAAATACCAGCAGAAGAGCGCCCCCTCGCGTATCATCCAGTCCATATTTTCCTCGGTGGCGACAGTATCGACGTTGGCGCTGGTCCAGCAGGTCGAGATACCAAACGGCAGATTTCGCTCACGCAGGAGTTTCATGGCATGTTCGATCTTTTCGTATGTGCCCTTGCCGCGGCGGGCATCGGTGGTGCGCTCGTTGCCCTCGGCGCTGATGGCAGGGACAAAGTTTGCAACGCGGATCATATCGTCACAGAACGCCTCGTCGATAAGCGTGGAGTTGGTGAAGCAGAGGAACACGCAGTCCTGATGCTTTTCGCAAATCCTGATCAGGTCGTGCTTGCGGACGAGTGGCTCGCCACCGGTATAGATGTAGATGTGCGTGCCGAGTTCTTTGCCCTGTGTGACGATGGAGTCGATGTCATCGAAGGATAGATTTTGCTTATAGCCATACTCGGCGGCCCAGCAGCCCGTGCAATGCAGATTGCAAGCGCTTGTAGGGTCGAGCAGGATGGCCCACGGAATATTGCACTGGTATTTCTCGCGGTTCTTTTCTTGCTGTGGCCAGGCGAGTAGGTTACCGTCGACAATGAGCGCTTTGAGCAACTTGGTGCGCATTTTGGGATTGAGGCTAAAGATGCGCATAATCAAGTCATACCAATTGCCGCGGCTCTTGATGACGTTGGTGAATGCCTCGCGTTGCACGGGAAATACGCGGTCGGGGACCAGCTTGTTCACGAGGTCCATGATTTTGTCGATGTTTTCTTGCGGGTTGTCGTCGAGATAATCGATGAGTTTGTTGAGCGCTGCACGCTCCGCTGACTGTGTAAGCGACATGGGCATATCCTTTCACGTGTGCTTCTTGTGCGATAATACCCATATGTGGAATTAAAAGCGCGTAAAGAATACCTATTGTGTCTATTCAACGAATCAATTTGATTTGGGGTAAAGCGTTATACCAGACACTCTCTAAGTTGCGGTGAAATAAGGCTAGATATAGCCTATTAACAGCATAAACAGTCCCTATTTCACCGCAACTTGTTGGTGGTGGCTTACTGATAGCGTAGACACTCGACGGGGTCGAGCTTTGCGGCGCGGCGGGCGGGGTAGAAGCCAAAGATCACGCCGATGCCAACCGATACAGCAAACGCGAGCAGCATGGTCGTAATGGAGAAGCTCGGTGTGATTTGCCCGCTGGCACCGAGCTCGCTGAGAACCCCTGATTCTGCTGCAAACATCGCGAGGCCCCAGGCCAGTAGATAGCCAATCAGGACACCCAGCAGGCCACCGGTGACGCACAGCGCCGAGGACTCGGCCAAAAACTGCGCGGTGATATCGCGACGACTGGCGCCCAGGGCACGGCGAATACCGATCTCGCGGATGCGCTCAGTCACGTTGGTGAGCATCATATTCATAATGCCGATACCGCCGACAAGCAGCGAGATGCTGGCGACAGCGCCCATGATGAGCGAGAATGCGCCCATAAAGGAGTTGAGTGCATCGATGGCGCTTTTCATTGAGGTCGCCGATACGCTGTCGGACTCATCATCCTCCGAGATGCCCTCCATCGCGCGCACCTTGGACTCGATGGTTTTGCAGAGCTCATCCATATCCGTGCCCTCGGCGGCAAGTGCTGTCACGCTGGGGAATGAAGGATTCTCGTCGCCAAACACGCCGGAGATGGTTTCGCGTGGCATATACAGCGTAAGTGAGCCCATGGAGTCGCTGCCGCCATCAATCACGCCTACAATCTGCACCTCACCGTTGGACACCTTGATGGTTTTCCCCAATGCGTCCTGTTCGTTGCCGTAAAGCTGATCGACGCCGCCGCGGCTGATGAGCGCCACGCGCGTGCCTGATTGAGACTCGGCTTGTGAATAGACACGTCCCGCGACGAGCTTGCTGGCACCCACGGCGTCGAGCATGTCGCTGTCGACACCCTGTGCCATGACGGTATAGCTTTTATCGCCAGACTTGTACTCGGTATACGCGCTGTCGACAGTGCCGATCTGCTCTATCTGCGGCACCAGTTTTTGAAGCTTCTGGATGTCAGAATCAGTGAGTTCTTGGGACGAATAGATCTGCACCATGCGTGCCGCATTGAGACCCAGGCTGTTGACCAGGCTGTTTTGGATGCCGCCGATGAGCGAAGTCATGGCGATAACCGAGGCGATGCCGATGACAATGCCCAGGATGGTGAGCAGGCTGCGCCCCTTGTTGGCCTCGAGCGAGTGAAGGGCTTCCTGGATGAGATCGCGGGCGCTCATGCCACCACTCCTTTCGACGGATTGGCGGAGGTGGAAATCATGGGCAGGCTATCTACGGCGCTGCGCAGGGTCCGCGGTGCATGTGGAATATACGCGCCGTCGTGAATGCGACCGTCGCGGATGGTCACGGCACGGCCGGCCTCGGCGGCAATGCCGGGGTCGTGTGTGATGAGCACGATGGTTTTGCCGCGCTCCTGGAGCTTATGGAAGGTCTCCATTACAAGCGCTCCAGTGGCGGAGTCCAGGTTTCCCGTCGGCTCATCGGCCAGGATGATGGGCGGGTCATTGACAAGGGCGCGCGCGATGGCGACACGCTGCATCTGGCCGCCCGAGAGCTCGGATATGCGGTGGTCCCAGTGGTCGACCGGTAGCGTGACGGCCTGCAGCGCGTGCACGGCGCGCATTTCGCGCTGGCTACGGGGCACATTGGTGTAGGCCAGCGGCAGCATGACGTTTTCGATAACCGACAGGCGCGGCAGCAGGTTGAAGCTCTGAAAGACAAAGCCAATGCTCAGGGCGCGAACTTCGGTGAGCTCGTCATCATCGAGCTCGGCCACGTTGAGCCCTTGCAGGTAATAGTCGCCCGCCGTCGGTTTGTCCAAGCAGCCCAGGATGTTCATGAGCGTTGACTTGCCCGAGCCCGAAGGGCCGGTAATGGCGACGAACTCGCCGGGATCTACCGCCAGGCTCACGTTGTGCAAGATGTGGGCGCAACCTGCCTCGCTCTCAAAGATGCGGTGCACGTTGCGAATGTCGATGACGGGACGCATTACATACCCTCGTCGGCAGACATACTGCCCGAATCCGCGCCGTAGCCGCCGTCAGCCGTTGCGTCCGCTCCGGTGTCCATGACGAGGGTCTCGCCATCGCGCAGCTTGGTAACCGGCACGTTGGGGTTGATCTCGTTGCCCTGGTCGTCGCGCTTGACCTGTGTCTTGCCGACTACGGCTTCGTTGTCGTTTTGCGTCACGACGGTCACCTTCACGCGACGGGTTTGCTTGCCCTCGTCATCAGTCGCCATGTTGACGTAATAGTGTTCGCCGTCTTCGGTCATGAGCGCCATCGTCGGCACCATCACCACGTCGTCGAGCTGCTCGGTCACCACCGATACCTCGGCCGTCATGCCCGGCTTCAGGCGCGCGTCGGGCGCCTCGATAAGGATGTCGACGTTAAAGGTCACGCTGCCGCCGCCACCGTTGGCGGCGTCGGAGTTTGCCACCGACGCGATAGCCGTGACGGTGCCCTGGCTCACGATATCGGGAAAGGCCGGATAGGTAACATTGGCGCTCTGCCCAACGGCGATTTTGGCGATGTCCTTTTCACCCACCTGAACGGTGACCTTCATCTTGGACAGGTCGGCGATCTGCATGCACTGCTTGCCGCCGCTCGTATCGCTTTCGCCCATGATCATGCCGCCTGTAACCGTGGCGCCCACTTTGGCATTGAGCTCCACGATGCTACCCGAGCTCGGGGCCGTGACCGTGCGACTGGAGGCCTTGGCGTTCGCCTGGTCGAGGTTTGCCTGGGCCGATGCGAGGCTGCGCTGCGCGGCCGATACGGCGTTCGTGTCCGCTGATGCGGCGGAGACGCCAGCCGCTGCGGAAGCTCCGTCGACGTCCGTTGTTGGGGTGTCTTGCGCGACAGCGGCGGCTTTCTGCGCGTTGGTTAGGTCTTCCTGGGCCGTTGCAACTGCACGCTGCGCCTCGGCAACGTTGCGATCGAGCTCGTCGTTTTTAATGGTCATAAGCACGTCGCCCTCGTTGACGGATTGGCCTGCCTGCACGTTGATCGAATCGACCGTACCATCGACAGAAGGGGAGACCACTGAGGACGAAATAGGTTTGAGCTGGCCTTTCGCCTCGACCGTTGTGGTAAACGTGCCCTCGGTCACCATATCGGTCACAGGACCGCTAAAGCCCTGTGGCTGCGCATTGATAACCAGGGTTGCGACAATGGCAATGAGCGCGATGGCGCCCACGACGCCGGCAGCAATACCGCGTCGAATCAGCTTTTTGCGTCGACGCTCGGCACGTTTTGCCTTGAGCTTGGCATATGCCTCTTCATCGGAAATCTCGGCCGCATCGTTCGCGCGTCCGTTCTGCTTATCGGCATGTACGTTTGTAATCAGAGGAATCGTTTGGGTGGCACCTTCGGGCGTGTTCTCGGTATCATCCGGGCCCGGTGTGATCGTGGGGACATTCGACATAGCGTCTCCTTTATAGAAAGAACCTCGATAATTATATGCGCCCACCGGCTGGGGCGGGCGCATAGGACGGTTTCTTTCGGAACTGTTAGATTGGTCGCAGCGGTTCCACGTTGTAGGAATGCGCGCGTTGCACTACGAGTGGACAACCACGCACAGGCCGACTTTGATGCAGTCGTGAAGTGCCTTGGCGTCTGCCAGGCGCAGGTTGATGCAACCGTGGCTGCCGCACCACTTGTACGACTCTGCGTTATCGAAGCTCTTGTCGTTTTGCCAGGTGGCATCGTGGAAGCCGATCATGTTGCCCTCGAACGGCATCCAGTAGCTCACCGGGCTCTCGTATTTGGGCTTACCGGTCTCGGGGTCCTTGGCTCCGATTAGGGTGCTGCCGCCGTTGTTACTGTTGATCTGCCACACGCCCTCGGGGGTGGCGTCTTCGCCCGGTTTACCGGAAATAAAGTTGGCCTCCCAAACGATATTACCGTTCTCGTCATAGTAGCGCGCGTGCTGCTCGGACAGGTCGACGTCGATATACGCCTTCCAGTCAGGCTCTCCCTTTGCGGTAAAGGTGTCGGCCTTCTGGGAGTACTTGATCTCGATTTCGCCGGTCTGCTTGTTGTTAATGGCGTCCTCGACCTGCTTGGCGAGCGAGCTGCTGTCGATGGACCAACCAAAGTCACCGCCTTCGACGGCGCATTGCTTGCCATCGGCTCGCGTCCACCAGCGAGTGGAGCCCACGGTATTAAAGCCGTTGGCGAGCTCGGCTGCCCAGCTGCTGATCTGCGACGTATCGAGTGTGGGGTTGGCCGGATCGGCAAAGCTGATCCACTGCAATACGGAGCCGCCATCAACCTTGCCGGCATCCTCGCCGTTAAGCTTGAGGGTCACGTTGACGCCCAGGAAGTTGTTGGCGGCATCGCATGCGGCCTGAATCTGATCATCAGTCAGCGTTCCATTGAGCGGCTCATAGGCATCGTTGCCGAGCTTGGAAAGATCTACGGTCTCAGCCAGCGAGGCAAGCTCGAGCTCGGCATACTTAATGACATGCTCGCGGTTGAGTTTTTCGTTGGAGCGCGCCTTCTCGACGGTAAACTTGCTCGCTTGCTCGTCATAGGAGCTATTGGCCTCGAACGTGCCCGAACGACCCTCGTTAAATTCGTCGATGGCGGCGCCCAGATCCTTCTCAAACTTCTTTTGGTCAAAGGTGTCGGAGAGCATGGACAGGTCGACGTCTTGATCAAGATCGACTTCGTTGGAGGTAGCGGTTGTTTTGGTTTTGCCGCTTAAGGATTCCACAAGGCGGACCGGCCATACAAAGGCTTCGTTGTGGCTGATGATCTCTTTTGCGGCAGCCTCTCCGTCGACGATGGGTTCATCGGACTCGGACTGATAGGTCCAGTTAAAGTCATCGCCTGTCACGGTGAGCTTATAGTGCTTCCATGCCGAGTTGACCTTAGTGGCGGCAGACGAGGCGTTGGAGAACGAGACGTCGACGCCGGCAATGGTGGTGTTGGGGTAGGCTAGCTGCGAAAACGCTACGATGCCTACGATATAGACAATGACGATTAGACCCAGGACGACAAAGAGCGTCGTCTTTTTGCCCGACTTATTGTTGCCGGCGGACTTGCGTGCGGGGCCGTGATCGCCTCGAGCGTGCGTGGGGGGCTGCTTGGGCGCATTGCCGTTTGCCTGGCGCTGCTGACGTTGTTGACGCTGCTGTCGCTGTTGGTTCGGGCGTTGGGAAGCGTTTGCCGCACCACGCTGTTGACCGTGGCTCGGCGCGATAGGACGCGGTGACTGAACGCCGCCGGTGTGCCCGCTCGGCTGCTGCGGATCGGGAATCAGTTGAGTTCGATCGTTTTGCGACATCGTATGCATATCCTTCGAATTTCGCCTTATGGCTCATCGTGTTTTTACTGGGCTTGCATTATAGCGATTGCCCTGCTGTTTGTGGTACGGAAACGGTGGCATTCAAAAGAGGTGGGACATATGTCCCACCTTTGAGTCATTCTTTGCCGCTATCCGCACACACCGCATTTTGCACAGGCCGAAAGTGCGGCCGGAGCCTGCGCGATGCCGCCCTTTGCCGTCTCGCGCAGCGTGGCCGGCAACGCGTGGCCCACCGAGAGCATGACATGTGCCATCTGGTCAAACGGAACTAGGCTCTTAATTCCTGCGAGGGCGAGTTGTGCCGAACTAAAAGCCGCTGCCACGCCGATGGCGTTGCGGTTTTGGCAGGGCACCTCCACGAGGCCACCGACGGGGTCACAAACGAGGCCCAGCAGGTTACTCAGCGCGATGGAACTGGCGTCGAGCGCCTGCTCGGGCGTGCCGCCGAGCATCTGCACCAGCGCGGCGGCTGCCATGGCGGCGGCGCTTCCCACCTCGGCCTGGCAGCCGCCCTCGGCGCCGGCGACGCAGGCGCTCGTGGTGAGGTTGAGGCCGATGGCGGCTGCGCAGTAGAGCGCGTCCATGACCTGCTCGTCGTCGAGCTGCAGGCGATCGGCGAGCGCCAGCACGCAGCCGGGCACAACACCCGCGGAGCCGGCTGTGGGGGCGGCGACGATCACGCCCATGGTAGCGGAGCGCTCGAGCACGGCCATGGCGCGGGCAACGGCGTCGGTCTGGACGGCGCCCATCAGGCTTGCACTCAAATCGTTGCGGCGGGTTGCTTCGACGAGCTTGGCCTCGCCGCCGATAAGTCCGCCGAGCGAGCGCTGCGGATTTGCGATAGGGGCTGTGGTCTCTTCGCGCATGACGTCGAGCACGCGGCGCATGGCGGCGACGGCGTGGGCCTCGCCGGTCAGACGTGCCTCGCGCACGGCCATAACGGCGCCGATATTCAGGCCGAGCTCGGCGCACGCATCGAGCAGCTGCTCGCCGTCGTCGAAGATTTCCTTGGCCGAGACGCCGGGAGAGAGCGACGAGGCAGAACCGGGGAGCTCGATAAAGGTCGCGTAATCGACATTGTCGAGCTTGCGCAGCATGGGGACGACGGTGTCGTCGGGCGCGCCGTCGGTCTCAAAGACGGAGTAGGCCTGGCCGCCCACTTCGGTGCGGTAGGTGCGGCAGAAAGCGATGTTTACGTGGGCGTAGGCGAGCAGGTTGGTGAGCGCGGCGAGTACACCGGGGACGTCCTTGTGCGCCACGAAGAGCGTGGAGTACATGCCCGAGATGTCGACGCCGACGCCGTTAATGCGGCTGATGCGCATCTTGCCACCGCCCAGGCTCTCGCCGCGGACCTGTGCCGTGGCGCCCGTGTCGTCGACCATGTCGATGTCGACGGTATTGGGGTGGATGGAGGCGTCGTCGCCCTTGATGTCAAAGTGATATTCTAGGCCCTGCTCGCGCGCGAGGTCGAAGGCCTGCTTGATGTTCTCGTCATCGGTGTCGAGGCCCAGGATGCCCGCGACGAGCGCACGGTCGGTGCCGTGGCCGCGGTAGGTGTGGGCGAAGGAGTTCCACAGGCCAAAGGTGACTTTGGTGATGCGGCCTTCCAGCAGGCTGGCGGCAACTTGGGCGCAGCGCAGGGCGCCGGCGGTGTGCGATGAGCTGGGGCCGACCATGACGGGGCCCAAGATCTCGAATGCCGAGGTCGTAGCTAGTGTTTGCGGCTTGCCTGCCATGGTTGCTCCTGTTCTATCCCGTCGTCCCGAGGGCTTTGGTATTTGGTCGCCTGCTCGGACAGTCCTGCTCGCACGGAGGCCACATTAAGTGGCCTCCGGCTCGTGCGGAACTCGCGATCGACCTTATGCCCCGCCCTCGGGACTAAGGATACATGGTTGGGGTTGCTAGATGGCAAAATTCATTAGCTAGGGACGCAGCGTAGGCTCATATCGAAGCATCTTCACCACCGGATTAATAAAAAAGAAGTACCGGTTGGAGCCGGTACTTCTTTTGGTGCGTTGTTATTTGGCTGTAGCTTTTCGGGTTAGCTTACAGGCCGCAGGCTGCTTTGAGTTCTTCGACTCTGTCGGTTTTCTCCCAGGTGAAGTCGGCGTCTTCGCGGCCGAAGTGACCGTAGGCTGCCGTCTTTTCGTAGATGGGGCGGCGCAGGTCCAGGTCGCGGATGATTGCGCCCGGGCGAAGGTCGAAGGTCTTCTCTACGGCTTCAACGATCTTGTCCTCGGCGACCTTAGCGGTACCGAATGTGTCGACCATGATTGAAAGGGGCTTGGAAACGCCGATGGCGTAGGCAAGTTCGACTTCGCAGCGGTCGGCTAGACCGGCGGCGACCACGTTCTTGGCGACCCAGCGCGCGGCATACGCGGCGGAGCGGTCGACCTTGGTGCAGTCCTTGCCGCTAAAGGCGCCGCCGCCGTGACGACCGTAGCCGCCGTAGGTGTCGACGATGATCTTGCGGCCGGTCAGACCCGTGTCGCCCATGGGGCCGCCCACGACAAAGCGACCGGTGGGGTTCACGTAGATATCCGCGTTATCCCACGGCATGTTCTCAGCGGCCATGACCGGAGTGATGACGTGCTCGATGAGGTCGGCCTTGATCTTGCCCATGTCCTCGATCTCGGCGGCGTGCTGCGTGGAGATGACGATGGTCGTGACCTCGACGGGCTTGCCTTCCTCGTAGCGCACGGTGACCTGGGTCTTGCCGTCGGGACGCAGGTAGGCGAGGGTACCGTCGTGACGCACGGCGGCCAGGCGCTCGGCCAGGCGGCTTGCCAGGTAGTGCGGCATGGGCATGAGGGTCTTGGTCTCGTTGGAGGCATAACCGAACATCATGCCCTGGTCGCCGGCACCGATCAGGTCGATCGGGTCGGTGGTAGCGCCGGTCTGGGTCTCGAAGGACTCGTCGACGCCCTGGGCGATATCGGGCGACTGCTCGTGGATAAGGCTCATAACGCCGCAGGTGTCGCAGTCAAAACCGAACTTGGCACGGTTGTAGCCAATGCGGCGGATAACGCCGCGGGCGATTTCCTGTACGTCGACGTAGGCCTGGGTGCGAATCTCGCCGGCGACGATGACGGTGCCGGTGGTCACAAGGGTCTCGCAGGCGCAGCGGACGTTCTCCACGTTAGCAGGCACGCCGTTGGGGGCAATGTAGCCTTGCTCCTGGAGCTCTATTTCTTTGGCGAGGATTGCGTCGAGGACGGCGTCGCTGATCTGGTCAGCGATCTTATCGGGATGACCTTCGGTCACCGACTCCGACGTAAAAACAAAGGATCCGTGTTGGGGCGGGATGGAACGAAGTTCTTCTGACATGATTGTCCTTTCAAAAACGTGTCCCGGCGACCGTTACCATTCCGCCGGGCTCTCTATGCAAGGGCACATCATAGCGCGTAAATCAAACATTCACACCCTTTCCGCACCTACTCATTGGGGACAGACTTAAATGACCAGCCTTAAACTAAGAACGTTCCCAACGATTGGTCATTTAAGTCTGTCCCCAATGAGTAGGTAGGTGCCCTTTGTGCGGAGGTTGCTTTGATGCTTTATACTGATGCGGTTAGACATCCATCCTGCAATCGAGGAGATTTCCATGGCATCAGACGTTCGCGTCCGCTTTGCACCCTCACCGACGGGCAAGCTGCACATCGGCGGCGCCCGCACCGCTATCTATAACTGGGCTTTCGCCCGTGCTAACGGCGGCACGTTCATCCTGCGCATCGACGACACCGACCCCACCCGCTCCACCGACGAGAACACGCAGATCATCCTGCGCGCCATGCGTTGGCTGGGCCTGGACTGGGACGAGGGTCCCGAGGTGGGCGGCGACTTTGGTCCCTACGCCCAGACCGAGCGCCTGGACCTGTACAAACAGGCCGCCCAGAAGCTTTGGGACGAGGGCAAGGCATATCCCTGTTTCTGCACCAAGGAGCAGCTCGACGCCGATCGCAAGGCCGCGCAGGAGCGCAAGGACCCCTTCCAGGGCTATCAGCGCCGTTGCCGCAATCTTGATCCCAAGGAGGCCCGCCGTCGCATCGAGGCCGGCGAGTCCTACGTCCTGCGTATCAAGGTTCCCGAGGACCGCGGCGACGTCGTCATCCACGACGCCGTCCACGGCGAGGTGACCTTCGACGCCAAGGAGCTCGACGACTTTGTCATCTTCCGCTCCGATGGCACGCCCACGTACAACTTCGCGACTGTCGTCGACGACGCCATGATGAAGATCACCCATGTCATCCGCGGTGACGACCACCTGTCCAACACCCCGCGCCAGGTCATGGTCTACGAGGCCCTCGGCGCGCCCGTGCCCACGTTCGCCCACATCTCCATGATCTTGGGTGCCGACGGCAAAAAGCTTTCCAAGCGCCACGGTGCAACCTCGGTGGAGGAATACCGCGACGCCGGTTACCTGTCCGACGCCTTTGTCAACTATCTGGCGCTGCTCGGCTGGTCGCTCGACGGCGAGACCACGATCATCCCGCGCGATGTCCTGGCCAGCAAGTTCTCGCTCGACCGCATCTCTAAGAATCCGGCGACCTTCGACCCCAAGAAGCTCGATTGGGTCAACGCCGAGTACATCAATGGCATGTCCGATGCTCAGTTTGCCGACGAGATCATGGTCCCCGAGCTGCACGAGGCGGGTCTCATCGTGGGTAATGTCGAGTACGGCGAGGATTGGATCGACGCGCTTGCCGCCATCGTCAAGCCGCGCACCAAGATGCCGGCCGACGCCGTGACCGTCGCCGCCCCCATCTTTGCCACGGCCGAGACGCTCGTGTATGACGAGAAATCCGTTAACAAGGGCCTGGCCAAGGAGGGCATGGGTGCCATTCTGGATGCCGCCAAGGCCGCGCTCGAGGGTGTGGACGAGTGGACGGCTGCCAACATCGACGCCGCGCTTGAGCCGCTGCCCGAGCAGATGGACCTCAAGAAGCGCGTGGTGTTCCAGGCCGTGCGCGTCGCCGTCTGCGGCAACATGGTGAGTCCTCCGCTGGGCGAGACCATGGCGCTCGTCGGCCGCGACGACTGCCTGGCGCGCATCGACCGCGCCCGCACGATGGCGCTGTAATCGCTGCGCAAACGTATGTATCCGAGCCCCGTTCACTCAGAGCGGGGTTCTTGTTTCTGTAGACGTATGGGATAGGAGGTCTGGGGCCATGGCCGAGCAACTTTCGCTGTTTGGTTCGCCGGAACCGGAGGGGGCTCCGGCGAAGCCCGTGCCTGCCGCCGCCTCGGCTCAGCCTAAGCCTGCACCCGAGCCCACTGCCGCCTACACGAGCGTGGTCCTCGACATCCCCACCCGTGCGCTGTCCGAACCGTTTGCTTACGGCATCCCCGAGTCCCTTGCCAACGAGGCACAGATCGGATCCACGGTCCTGGTTCACTTTGGCAACCGCGCAGCCGCGGGCTATATCGTCGACATTGCGCCTGAGCTGCGCGACCTGCAGGGCAACAGCGCCCTCGACCCCGCGCGCATTAAAGCCATCGAGTCTATCCTCAGTAAACCACTCTTTACCGCCGAGGCTGCCCGTATCGCCCGTTGGATGAGCCGCGAGTATGTCGCGACGCTTTCCGAGTGCCTTCGTTTGTTCTTGCCCCCGGGTGGAAGCCCGCGCGTGGTCAAGGGCGACGACGGCGTGTGGGCCGTTGAGCGCCCCGCCGTGAAGCCTATCCAAAACCGCTGGGTCATGCTTACGCCCGAGGGCTTCGACTATACGCCTCCCAAAACGGCGGTTCGTCAGCGTCAGCTCATCGAGGCACTCCAGTGCGGACCGGTCACGACGCGCGACCTCAACCTTCTCTACAGGAGCATGTCGGCGACCATCAAGGCGCTCGAAAAGCGCGGTGTCGTGGTGGTGGAGGAGCGCCGTGCGTGGCGTGGATGCAGCGAGCAGACTACGCTGTCCTCGGCAAGCGGCAAGGCGCCGGTCGCACTTACCAACGGCCAGCAGCAGGCGCTTGCCCAGATCGAGCGCGCTCGTCTGGACGCTCATGGCGACGTGGTCCTTGTCGACGGCGTCACCGGCTCCGGCAAAACCGAGGTTTACCTTTCGGCGATTGAGCGCGTGCTGGCATCCGGCCGTTCGGCCTGCGTGCTCGTGCCCGAGATCTCGCTTACGGCCCAGACCGTCGGCCGCTTCCGCTCTCGCTTTGGCGAGACGGTCGCCGTGTTCCATTCGCGCCTTTCGGCCGGCGAGCGCCTGGACCAGTGGGATATGGTCGCCAGCGGTGCGGCCCGCGTGGTCGTGGGCGCCCGCTCGGCGCTCTTTTGCCCGCTCAGCGATTTGGGCCTCATCATCATCGACGAGGAGCACGAGACCAGCTACAAGCAGGGTTCCAGCCCGCGCTACCATGCGCGCGAGGTAGCGGCCGAGATGGCGCGGCGCTACCGCTGCCCGCTCGTGTTGGGCTCCGCCACGCCTTCTGCTGAGGCCCTCGATCGCTGCCGCCGTGGCACGTATAACGGTGCCACCTGGACGCGCGTCGAGATGCCTGAGCGCCCGGGAAACGCCGTGCTGCCCACGGTCCGCATTGCCGACCTGCGCCGCGAGTTCTCGCACGGCAGCCGCTCCATGTTCTCAAAACCGCTGATGGAAGGCCTGGAGCGTGTGGTCGAGCGCCGCGAAAAGGCCGTGCTGTTGCACAACCGCCGTGGTTTTGCGCCGTTCCTTATGTGCCGTGAGTGCGGCTGCGTCCCCACCTGCAACCACTGCTCCACCGCGCTTACGTATCACGAGCGCACGCACACGCTGCAGTGCCATACCTGCGGGTCGTCCTGGCGCGTGCAGCCGTATCCCGCGCACACGAGCCGTTGCCCCAAATGTGGCAGTCGCTACCTGGCAAAAATGGGTCTGGGCACTCAACAGATCGAGGACGTGCTGCATCAGATGCTTCCCGAGGACGTCGCCATTATTCGCATGGATGCCGATTCCACGCGCGGCAAGGATGCGCATAAAAAGTTGCTCGAGCAGTTCGATGCCGCCGATTGCGCGGTGCTGTTGGGTACCCAGATGATCGCCAAGGGCCTCGACTTTCCCGAAGTCACGCTCGTGGGCGTGGTCAATGCCGACTTTGCCCTCAAGATGCCCGATTTTAGAGCAGGGGAGCGCGCCTACGATCTGCTGGAGCAGGTCGCGGGCCGTGCCGGTCGCGGCGATCGTCCCGGCGAGGTCATCATCCAGACCTACCTGCCCGAGGATCCGGTCATTCGCGCCGTCGCTGAGCACGACCGTTCGATCTTTACCGACTACGACCTGGACCAGCGCCGCGACGCGCTGTACCCGCCGTTTGTTCGCCTGGTCAACATCTTGGTGTGGTCGGCGAACCGAGACGACACGCAGGACTACGTCGGGCGTATCGCAAAGCTTCTTAAGCGCCGCTGGCATGCCGCCGCGCCCGACTTTTTGCGGGCGGGGAGTTCCGTGCCGCAGGTGCTGGGCCCGGCTTCGTGTGTAATCGAGAGAGCCAAGGACCGTTACCGCTTCCATCTGCTTGTGAAGTCGCCCGTGGGGTACCATGTCTCTGATGATATCGACGCCTGCCTCAAAGAGGTGGGTTCTGTGCGTGGCGTGAGCGTGAGCGTTGACGTCGACGCTTATGATTTGATGTAGCAACCCGAAAGGATGGCCATGGAAGCCAACGGAATCGTACTGTCGCCCGACCCTCGTCTGCGCCAGGAGTGCGCCGTCATCGAGGAGATCACCCCGGCAATCGAAGCGCTTGCCGAGAAGATGAAGAAGATGATGTTCGAGAACGGCGGCTGCGGCCTGGCTGCTCCGCAGATCGGCGAGCTCATCCAGCTCGTCACCATCGACTGCGACTACAGCGACAAGAACGATTACGACCCGTACGTGCTCATCAACCCTGTCATTGTTGAGCAGAGCGACCATCTGGTTCCGTTTAGTGAGGGCTGCCTGTCTATCCCCGGCATTAGCTGCGAGATCGAGCGTCCCGATCATGTCGCCGTCGAGGCGTACGATCTGGATGCCAACTTGATTCGCTACGAGGCCTCGGGCGACCTGTTCTGCGTGTGCCTGCAGCACGAGATCGATCACCTGCATGGCAACACCATGTTCGAGCGACTGAAGCCCATGCAGAGGCTCAAGGCCGTTAAGGAGTACCAGGACGCCCTGGCCCGCGGCGCTCGACCGGGCGAGACGGAGTAGGTCCCACCGTCCCCGGTGCTGAGCGCCCACATATCATCCCGTGCTCAAACATTCTCGCTTTGCTGCGAAACTGCGCGCGGGACGACATGTGGGCGCTCAGCACCGGGGACTGCGTTGTTCTGGCTCGCTTCGCCCGGGTGCCGTCGGGCCAGGGAAGGGCGTCTTCACTGATAGGTGCTTTGCTGAAAGAGCTGCTTTTATTGCGGCTCTTTCTTTGGTTTTGGGTATATTTGTTCTTGTTGAATTGTTCTTGCGGATGGGCCGGGTACTTGGCTTTCCGCTGTTCTTAATAGCCGTCTCGGCTTTGGTTGAGAGGAGACGATCATTATGCGTATTGTGTTTATGGGTACGCCTGATTTTGCTGTGCCTTCGCTGGTTTCGCTTGTTGAGGCTGGGAATGAGATTGCGCTTGTTGTTACTCGTCCTGATGCTGTTCGTGGGCGTGGTAAGAAGCTGGAGCCGTCTCCTGTTAAGGCTAAGGCGCTTGAGCTGGGGTTACCGGTTGTTGAGGCTAATTGTATGACGCCTGAGGTTGTTGAGGCGCTCCAGGCTGCCCAGGCCGATATTTTCTGTGTGGCTGCCTATGGCTGCATTTTGCCTGATGAGGTGCTGCATATGGCTCCGCTTGGTATTGTGAATGTTCATGCTTCGCTCCTGCCGCGTTGGCGTGGCGCTGCTCCTATTCAGCGTGCGATTCTCGCTGGTGATGAGGTTGCTGGCGTTTCCATTATGCGTATTGGGCATGGCGTGGATACCGGCGCTTATTGCGCCCAGGCTTCCACCTCGGTTGCTGGTAAGCATGCCGAGGCGCTGACCATGGAGCTTGGTGAGCTTGGCGGCAAGTTGCTTGCCGATACGCTTCCCTCGCTTGCCGATGGCTCGGCTGTTTGGACTGAGCAGGATGAGTCACTCGTCACCCATGCTGCCAAGATTTCCAAGCAGGAGATGCGCCTGGATCCGCACATGGCGGCGCTTGATTGCGTGCGTCACGTGCTGGCCTCGTCCGATACCGCCCCTGCTCGTTGCGTGATTGCCGGCAAGACCGTTCGCGTACTCGATGCTGCGGCGGCTGATGTGTCGCTTGGTGAGGGCGCCGTTACCGTTAAGAACAAGCGTGTTTACCTTGGCCTTTCCGATGGCTCGGTTGAGTTGCTCGAGGTTAAGCCCGATGGCAAGCGTGCTATGGCTGCTTCTGCTTGGGCTGCTGGCCTGCAGGGTGCCGATCTTATCTGGGGTGTTCTGTCATGAGCAAGCTGTCTCCCGCGCGCAAGCTTGCGCTCGATGTGCTAATGGAGGCCGATCGCCGCGGTATGTATGCGCGTGACGTGCTGTCCTCTCGCGCATCGGCCAAGGCTATTGACCAGCGCGATTCCGCTTTTGCTGCCCGCTTGGCGCTGGGTGTTGCCGCCACACAGGGTATTTTGGACGAACTACTCGATCAGTTTCTTGATAAGCCTAAAAAGGTTGCGCCGCGTGTTCGCATGGCGCTTCGTATCTCGGCCTTCGAGATGCTCTACCTTCATACCCCTGGCCGCGTTGCCGTAAGTCAGGGTGTTGAGCTGGTGCGCAGCGGAGCTAAGTCTGCCGCCGGTTTGGCCAATGCCGTGCTGCATAAGGTCGCGGACAACGTTGAGGACTTTGCTACTGCGTCCGATGTGGATGAGTCTGAGCGACGCTTGGTTCGTCTGTCGCGCCTGATGGGTCTACCGCGTTGGCTGTGCGCTCGCATTATGGCATCGTTCGACACTCCTGAGGGTGCGCTTAACTTTGCCGGCAATCTGGCCCCCGCACCGCTGGCCCTGCATGAGAACGCCTTTGCGACCAAATCCGATCCGTATATCTCGCAGCTCGTCGCACCTGTCTTCCCGGGCTGCCATGCCCCGGTTGATGCTCAGGTTACCGTTGCTTCGGGTGTGTTTGAGCGTGCTGCCGCGGTGACATCCGATCTCAACGCGCAGCTTATCGCCACGGCTGCCACGCGCCCTGGTAGCTGCCTTGAGATTGGTGCCGGTCGTGGCACCAAGACCTATGTGATGATGAACCAGGCCAAGCGTGCCGGCTATGAGCGTCAGCATACGGCACTTGATCTTCATGACCGTAAGTGCGATCTGAATCTCGCTCGCCTGCATAAGGCCGGTATTCAGGGCGTTCGTACGGTTTCGGGTGATGCCTGCGAGCTTGATGAGGTGCTCACATCGTTTGATGCCATGCTTGGCGAGCCGGTTAAGTTCGACACGGTCTTTATCGATGCGCCGTGCTCTGGCACCGGAACCATGCGTCGTCATCCCGAGATCCCGTGGCGCCTAACCGAGAATGATGTGACGGCCGAGTTACCCAAGCTTCAGCTGACGATGCTTAAGGAGGCTTCTGCGCGCGTGGCCGCCGGCGGAGAGCTCATCTATGCCACCTGCTCGGTTTTTGATGAAGAGAACACGCAGGTCGTGGATGCCTTCCTGGCCTCTCCCGAGGGCGCCGACTTTAGCGTCGCACCGCTCTCCGAGGCGCAGATTCTGCAACGCCCCGAGTTCGATCAGGCTAAGAAGCTCGTATCCGTACGCCAGAACGAACGAGGCCTCTTCCAAAGCGTGCCGGTAAACGCCGACTCCTACGACGGCCACTTCTGCGCCAGGCTGGTCCGCACCTCATAGAGCTACCTGCGACACAAAGAAATAGCCCCGCGATCGGTGTTGATCGCGGGGCCGCGTTGTTTCTAGTGGTTGTGCGGGCAGTTGGCGCAGCAGCCGCTGGTGGCGCTAGTGGTGGAACCGCCGCTTCGCTGGTCAGTGTTATAGAAACCGCTGCCCTCAAATTTAATGCCGCTGGCCGAGAACGTTTTGGCTGCCGGGGCACCGCAGCTCGGGCACACGACCTCGGGAGTCTCGGACATGGGATGCTCAACCTCAAACACGTTGCCGCAGCTCGAGCACTTGTAATCGTAGCGCGCCATAATACTTCCTTTTCAGCACAAAGCGGGCAGATTACTCTGCCCGCAAAAATTCAAACTTCTGTAACTGTACCCTATATCGGGGGTTTTATCACGCTTCGCCCCAGAATCTATGGTTGTTGCGCAGGAGCTGTGCGGTTTTGTCCTCGGCGGCGGCAACGTCAGCCTCGTCAGCCTGCCAGGTCCAGTTGCCCGTGGCCACGCCCGGAACGTTCATGCGCGCGTCGTCGACCAGCCCCAGGACATCCTGCAGCGGCATCATCACCAGGGGAGCGTCGCTCGCCAGCGCGTCGCTCATCAGCTTGGCCGCCAGCTCAACACCGCTCGGTTCATCGCCGCCCGCAAAGGAACGTGTGCACCAACCGGCCAGCGTCGACGTATCGTGCGTCGAGGTGTACAGGATCTTGCCGGGCGTGGGATGCACACCGCAACGAACGTCGTAGTCGCTAAACTCCAGCACGTCCATGCCGGGGAAACCACAGGTCGAAGCCATAGCGCGAACACCGGGCGTCAAATAGCCCAGGTCCTCGGCGATAAAGTTGAGCGGACCCAGCTCGTCGTAGGCGGTCTGGAACAGGTCCTTGCCCGGGCCCGCCAGCCAGCGACCGTCGGCGCAAGCCTTACCCGCGGGAATGCTGAAATAGCTGTGGAATCCCAGGAAGTGATCCAGGCGCACGCGGTCGTAGAGCGAAAACGCGCGGCGCAGGCGATCCATCCACCAGCTATAGTTGTTCTGCTTCATGTGGTCCCAGCGGAACGTCGGGTTGCCCCACACCTGGCCCTCGGGCGCAAAGTTGTCGGGCGGCGCGCCAGAAATCTCGATTGCCTTGCCGGTATCGGACAGCCAGAAGTTCTCGGGTTCGCTCCACGCGTCTGCCGAATCGTCCGACACGTACATAGGAATATCGCCGATAACCTCGATGCCCTTCTTGTGCGCATAGTTCATGAGCTCGCACCAAGCCAGGTCAAAACGGTACTGCATGTACGCCTGAAGCTCGGCCTCGTTGTGGAAGCGCTTGTCGTCGATCAGATGCTCGTTGTAGCGCGCGACATCTGCCGGCCAATCATGGCGCGACTCGCCCTCAAAGTACTTCTTAACGGCCATGTAGACGCAGTATTTCTCAAGCCAATCGGCATTGCGATGTTTAAACGCGGTGTACAGCGGATCGGCATCCTCGCCTCCGCGGGCCTTCCAGGTCTCAAAGTCGGCGCCCAGCTCCTCGTGGCTCTCGGGTAGCAGGTCGATATTGCCTGCAAAGGCCGAAGGACCAGCGTAAGGGGAGCGGAAGAAGTCCGTGGGGTTGACGGGGAGAACCTGCCAGTAGCGCATGCCCATGGCGGCCAGATGGTCGATAAAGCGACGCGTGGGAGCACCGATCGTACCGGGCTTGCCGTCATCGGTCGGCACCGATGTGATATGGCACACAACACCTGCGCCGTGATCGAGCGGCTCCTGCAGGCGCTGCTCGGCGTGGTGATAGATGATCGACGACCCCAGCGGGTACAGGTCGAGCGTGACCGTGCCGTTGTGGATCTCGCACTCGTGACCGCTAATCACATCGCTCGCGCATTCGCCGAGCGCCGGAATCGTCACGCGGTGTGAATTGCGCAGGCTGCGGTTGATGATAACCGTCGCGGCCTCGCCGTCTTTGCCAGTGCGGGTGTAGGCGAGTACCTCGTCGTTGAGCGCGAAGGCCTTGATCTCGCCATCGACCATAAAGGGCAGCGCGCGGCGTACAGCAGACGCGTTCTTAACGATGGCCAGCGTATCGAAGTCGTGGAGCTGGTCCTTGGTCGGCATGGTGCGGCGATTGCCCGGATCGGTGAGACCCTCCAAGCCGTACTCGTCACCGTAATAGATTGAGGGAACGCCCGGGAACGTCATCTGCATGAGCGTCGCGAGCCAAAAACGGCTCTTGGCCAGGCCCATTGCGTTCTCGTCCAGGCGCCACTTGCTGCGCTCACACTCGGGCAGCTGTGACTCGTTGGGGCCGCCGCCGAGCACCGAGATAATGCGCGGACGGTCGTGGCTCGAAAGCAGATTAAGTGCGCAGGACAGGGCCTCACGGGGATAGTTTTCGCGTAGGGTCTCGATATCCTCGGCAGCTTGGTAGGCGTTTTTGTAGCCCATCAAAAAGCCGATGACCATGTCACGGAAGGGGTAATCCATGGCCGAGTCGAGCTCGGAGCCTTGCAGATAGCGACGCAGATGGCCGTAGCTGATCTTGTTGGAGGCATCTTCCCAGACCTCGCCGAGCAGCAGCGCGTCGGGCTTCTCGGCGAGCACGGCCTTTTTGATCTCGGTCAGGAAGTCATCGGAAAGCTCGTCGGCCACGTCTAGGCGCCAGCCATGAGCGCCGGCACGTAGCCATTTACGGATCACGCCGTCCTTGCCCAGGAGCCGCTCGCGCACCAGCTCGGAGCTCTCATTGATGGCGGGCATATTGCCTACGCCCCACCAACAGTCGTACGAGCCGTCCTCGTGGAAATAAAACGCATCGCGCCATGGCGAGTCCTCGCTCTGCCACGCACCGACACCGGGATAGTTGCCGTAGCGGTTAAAGTAGATCGAATCGTCGCCCGTGTGGTTGAACACACCGTCCAGAATGATGGAAATGCCCAGCTTCTCGGCTGCCTCGCACAGCTCAGTAAAGTCCTGCTCGGTGCCCAGAATCGGATCGATCTTGGTGTAATCGGCGGTGTCGTAGCGGTGGTTGCTCGCGGCTTCAAAAATGGGGTTGAGGTAGATGGCTGTAAAGCCCAGCTCGGCGATGCGAGGCAGGTCTTCTTGGATGCCCTTGAGCGAGCCGCCATAGAAGTCCCAGGTCTTGATGGAACCGTCTTCGGCGCGCTCGTACACGGGCGGCTCGTTCCAGTCCTCGACCATGCGGCGCCGGATTCCGTTGCGCGGCTTTTCGACCTCGGCCAGCGTGCGCTCGCGCCAGTGCTCGTCGCGGGCGTAGCGATCGGGGAAGATCTGGTAGACCATGCCGTGCTCGTACCACTCGGGTCGAACTTCGCGGTGCTTGTAGACGGTGACCTGGAACGACGGCACCTCGGCGTAGTCGTAGGTTACGCCCTCACCGCCGGTGCGACCCTGCGGTGCGCCCAGGCGAACCTCTGGCTGGCCCTCGATATTGCAGATAAAGCTGTACCAAATAAGACAGGGCTCGGTGCACTCCAACTCGGCGGTAAAGATGCCGTCGCCCTCGTGCGTCATGGGATACCGAGACTCGCCGATTTCATCGACCCAGGTGCGCAGGGTGAGTGTTGCCTGGTTGGGGTCGGCATCCTCCAGAATCACGGAGAGCGAAAGGGTAGTTCCTGTGGTCACAGCGCCAAACGGAATGCGAAACTGCGGCAGACGGCTGTTGTGTATCAATCTCATAGTACGGTCCAGTTCAATAGAATCATGGCATGCTGGCCATGGGCTTTACGTACTGGATATAAGTATATCTGTTGTACACTGGCTGTATAAACAACATCCGTTTACCATCGGCGAACGGTTGTCCTAGAAAATCGTTTTACCACCCAAATTATCGCGATATTCAAAAACGCCTATACCGATACTATTTGTAGCCAAACAAAAGTACCCCGGTTTACTACGACGAATTGAATGATCTCAACCACAGTCATTTTAGAGATATTAAAACCGCAGGTAGAAGCGTCGCCAATTTCATAGAATACTCTCCGTGGTCGGCCGGAGCCATTTTGTCGTAGTAAACCGGCCCATTTAATAGAGAAGTTCAACGCAAAAGAGGGCGCCTGGTTGGGGCGCCCTCTTTTGCGTTGATGATTAAGTTTTAATCGATCGGATTAGTGGCGCTTGCGGGTGGCCGTGGCCTTGCGGACTGACGTCTTCTTAGTCGGAGCCTTTTCCTCGGCCGGAGCGGCGGGGGAGACCGGAGTCTCCTTGGTGGGTTCTGGCTTGGTCTTTACCTCGGCCTTGGGCTCCTCTTTGGCAGCAGCTGGCTTAGTCTCTGCCTTGGGAGTCGTGGTCTTTGTCGTGGCCTTCTTGGCCGTCGTCGTGCGCTTGCGCGTGGTGGTCTTGGCGGTGGGCTTGGCCTCGACGGTTACCTCGGCCTTGGACTCGGCGGGCGTCTCCTCGACTTTGGCGGCCGACTTTGCGGCTGCCTTGGTCGTGGCTGCCTTCGTGGTCGTCGACTTCGTTGCCGTGGTCTTCTTGGCAGCTGTTGCCTTCCTGGCGTTCGCGGTCGTCTTCTTGGCAGCGGTCTTTGCCGGAGCCTTGGCGGCCGGCTTGGCCTCTGCTACCTCGGCCTTTACCTCGGGAGCAGCCTCGGCCTCGGCGGCCTTCTTGGCAGCGGCGGTCGTGCGCTTGCGCGTGGTCGTTGCCTTGGCGGCCGTCGTTTTGGTCGCGGCAGCCTTGGTCATCGTAGCCTTCTTAGCGGTCGTCTTGCGGGTCGTGGTCTTCTTAGCTTCGGGCTTTGCAGCGGGCTTGACCTCTGCCTCAGGCTCGGCCTTTGCGGGCTCAGCCTCAACCGGCTTCTCCTCGGCCTTGGGTTCCTCAACAGCCACAGGCTCCTCAGCCGCAGCCTCCACAACCGCCGCCGGCCTATCAATCTCCGGATGCATAAAGAAGTACAGGTCCAGATACTTATCGGCCGAGCGCGTCCAGCTAAAGTCCTGGCTCATGGCCTGCGTGACCAGCTGGTTCCAGGCGTCGCGGTTATCCCAGAACAGACGTGCCGCGCGGAACACCGCGTCGCCCATCTCGTCGCCGTTAAAGTTGGTAAACGAGAAGCCCGTACCCTCGCCGGTAAACTCGTTGTACGGGATCACGGTGTCCTTCAAGCCACCGGTCTCGCGCACGATGGGTAGTGTACCGTAGCGCATGGCGATGATCTGCGACAGGCCGCAGGGCTCAAACTTCGAAGGCATCAGGAACATATCGGCGGCGGCATACATGCGCTGCGACAGCGCAGGATCGAACTCGATGCGTGCGGCCATGGTGCCGGGGTACTTGTCCTGGAAGTAACGCAGGCCGTCCTCGTAGTCGCGGTCGCCGGTGCCCAGCACCGCCACCTGCACGCCGCCGGCCAGGATGCGGTCGAGCGCGTACATGACCAGATCCAAGCCCTTCTGGCGCGTCAGACGCGTGACCATGACCATAAGCGGACGGTCGTCGCGAACCTCGAGCCCCAGCTCTTCCTGCAGCTTGGCCTTGCACACGGCCTTACCAGAACGGTCCTCCACGGTGTAGTTGGCGGCAATGCGCTTGTCGGTCGCCGGGTCAAAGCCCGCGACGTCGATGCCATTCAAAATGCCCTGCAGCGCGTACGAACGTTCACGCAGAACGCCGTCCAGGCCCTCGCCAAATTCGGGCGTCTGGATCTCGTTAGCATAGGTGGGGCTCACCGTGGTGATGGCGTCGGCATAGCGCAGGGCGCCCAGCATGTAGTTGATGCTGCAGGCGTCGCAACGCAGCTGCGAGGCGGCCGCGGGAATATGCGCCACACCCAGGATGTCCTCCATCACGGTGTCGCTAAACTGGCCCTGGAACGCCACGTTGTGGATCGAGAACACGGTCTTGACGCGGTCGTACAGCGGCAGGCCCTGGTAGAACTCGCGCAAAAACACGGGCGCAAGTGCCGTCTGCCAGTCGTTGCAGTGCAGGATGTCGCACTCAAAGCCGGCAGGCAGGTGTTGCAGGCTCTCGGTGATGGCCTTGGAGAAGAACGCAAAACGCTCGCCGTCGTCAAAGAAGCCGTACGGATAGTCGCGCGCAAAGTAGCGCTCGTTGTCGATGAACATATAGGTGACGCCGTCGTGCTCGAGCTTCTCGAGACCGCAGTACTCATTGCGCCAGCCCAGGCTCACGTAAAAGTCGGAGAAGTGCTCCATCTGCGCCTTGTACTCGTCCTTGATGGTGGCGTACTTGGGCACCATCACGATGACTTCGGCGCCGGCGCGCACAAGCGCCGCAGGCAGCGAACCCGCCACGTCGCCCAGGCCACCGGTCTTCACAAACGGTGCGCACTCGGCCGAGGCAAACACAATCTGCATCTTTTTGCTGGAATCAGCCATATTGTCTCCCATGTTGTTATTCGAGAATAGCCGCCTGGCGCGAACCGGGCGGCTATTCTACATGTTACGAGCGATGTTGCGGTGCCAACGTTAACGTACGATCGTGGTATCGGAAGTTAACGGAGCCTTGCCCAACACCAGGATGTTCTCGGGCGTGCCGCGAAGCTCGGTGTTGGTGGGAACCACGTTGTTCTTGTCGAGGATGGCGTTCTCAACGCGGGCGCCGCTCTTAATGATGCAGCTCTGGTTGATGATCGAGTTGGTCACCGATGCGCCTTCCTCAACCACAACGCCGCGCGACAGGATCGAATTGCGCACGGTGCCCTTGATGATGCAGCCGGCCGAGATGATCGAGTTGCAGGCGTGGCTGCCGGTCGCATAGCGCGAAGGCGGCACGTCGTGAGCCTTGGTCAGGATCGGGCGCTCGGGGTCAAAGAGCTGGTCGGCCACGGTCTGGTCGAGCAGGTCCATGCTGCGGCGATACAGTGACTTCTCGCTAAACACGCCCACGACCTCGCGCTTGTACTCGTAGCTGCACACGTCGATGTTGCCAAAGTCGCCCTGGAGTGCCTCGAGCAGGTCCAGATAGTCGGCGGCCTGGTAGTGGTCGATGATCTCGAGCAGCGTCTCGCGGTTGACGATGCAGCAGTCCATAGAGGCGTTGTCGCCATACACGACGCCGGCGCTCACGCCCGTCAGGCGGCCGTTCTCGTTAATTTCGAGTTTGGTCTCGTCATCGACGTTGCGCGTAGCCTTGCAGTACACCACGGTCATCTGGGCACCGGAGTTCTCGTGCGCGTCGATGATGGTGTTGAGGTCCATGTTAAAGATGATGTTGGTGCCCATCATCACAACATAGGGCTTGTCCGAGCGCTGGAACAGCGTCTTGTTGGAGATGATGTCGCGCAGCAGGAAGCGCATGCCGCCCTTGGTGGTGCCATACGCGTTGCCGGGGACCATGAACAGGCCGCCCTTTTTGCGGTCCAGGCCCCAGTCCTTGCCCGAGCCCACGTGGTCGATCAGCGAGCGGTAGTTGCCCGGCATGACGACGCCGACGGTCTTAATGCCGGCATTCATCATGTTGGACAGCGGAAAGTCGATCAGGCGGTAGCGGCCCAAAAACGGAACGGACGCGATGGGGCGATCCTTGAGCAGCACGCTGCCGTAGGTCGAAGAGTAGTTAGCGGTGATATAACCGATGGCCTTACGATTGATCATCGGATCATTCCCCCTTCCCGATAACGACGTCATTTCCAACGACGGCCGTATCCTTGGTGGTATCGACAGAGCCGAGCTTCACGCCCTCTTCGACCGTGGAGTTCTCGCCCAAAATTGCGCGGCAGATGTGCGCGCCGCTCTTAACGTGCGCACCCGGCAGTAGCACGGAGTCCTCGACCACGGCGCGCTCCTCGATGATGACATCGGTCGAAAGGATCGAGTGGCGAGCGGTGCCGTAGATCTTGCAGCCGTTGGAGACCAGGCAGTCGTCCAGGCGACCATCCGGGCCAATGTAGTGCGGCGGGCGCGTGGTGATGTTGGACATGATGGGGAAGTGCTTGTCAAACAGATCGAACTCGGGGTTGTTGCCCAGCAGGTCCATCGAGGTCTCGTGGAAGCTGGCGATGGTGCCGACGTCCTTCCAAAAGCCGTGGAACTCGTAGCTGTACAGGCGCTTGCCCTCGCCGAGCAGCTTGGGGATGATGTCCTTGCCAAAGTCGTGGCTCGAGCGCTGGTCCAGAGCGTCCTCTTCGAGCGCCTCGATCAGCACGTCGGCCGAGAAGATGTAGATGCCCATGGACGCGAGGTTCGAATCGGGCTTATCGGGCTTCTCGGTGAACTTGGTGATGCGGCCGTCCTCGGGGTCGGTGGTTAGGATGCCAAAGCGGCTGGCCTCCTCCCACGGCACGGGCATAACGCTCACCGTGAGGTCGGCGTTGTTCTCAATGTGCGTCTTGAGCATCTTGCGGTAGTCCATGCGATACAGGTGATCGCCCGAAAGAATCAGGACGTACTTGGGGTCGTTGGCCTTGATGTAGTCGAGGTTCTGCGTAATGGCGTCGGCCGTGCCCGCATACCAGGCGCCACCGGTCTGCGTCTCGTACGGCGGCAGGATCGACACGCCGCCGTCGCGGCTGTCAAGATCCCACGCCTCGCCGGAGCCCACGTAGGCATGCAGCAGGTAGGGGCGATACTGCGTCAGAACGCCCACCGTGTCGATGCCCGAGTTGGAGCAGTTGGAGAGCGAAAAGTCGATAATGCGGAACTTACCACCAAAGCTGACCGCCGGCTTAGCGATCTTTTGGGTGAGTGCCCCCAATCGGCTGCCCTGTCCTCCTGCGAGGAGCATCGCGATGCATTCTTTCTTACTCATCGATTTCTCCTTCTGTCATCGATGTTCCTAACCCATTAGCGACGGGCGCGGCGCTACGTCACGCCCGTCGAGTAATGCCGTGCTGGCATAGGGGAGCTCGCGCGCCTTTACGCGTGCCAGATCTCGTCGCGGTACTCGCGAATGGTGCGGTCGCTCGAGAACCAGCCGCTCGAGGCGGTGTTGAGCAGGGCCTTGCGGTTCCAGGTCTCCTGGTCGCCATAGCTGCCGGTGAGCTTCTCCCACGCATCCACGTAGCTGCGGAAGTCTGCCATGACCAGGTCGGGGTCGTTGTTGTTCATGAGCTCGTTGTAGATGCTCTCGAAGTTGCCCGAAAGACCCGCAAACGTGTTGTCCTTGAGCTCGTCCATCACGCGGCCCAGACGCTCGCGATCGTTGTTGAGCGTATCCCACGCAAAGTAGCTGTTGGATGCCCAAAGCTGCTCGACCTCGGGGGCGGTCAGGCCAAAGATGGCCTCGTTCTCGCGACCGGCCAGATCGGCGATCTCGATGTTGGCGCCGTCGAGGGTGCCCAGCGTAATGGCGCCGTTCATCATGAGCTTCATGTTGGACGTGCCCGAGGCCTCCTTGCCGGCCGTGGAGATCTGCTCCGAGATCTCGGCGGCGGGGTAGATGAGCTGGGCGTTGCTCACGCGGAAGTTGGGGATAAAGCAGACCTTCATGACCTCGTTGACGCGCGGGTCGTTGTTGATGACATCGGCCACGGAGTTAATGAGGCGGATGGTCTCCTTGGCGAAGGTGTAGCTCGAGGCAGCCTTGCCGCTAAAGATGAAGGTCGTCGGCGTCACGTGGAAGTTGGGATCGGCGATGCGACGGTTGTAGATGTCCATCACCTTCATGATGTTCATGAGCTGGCGCTTGTAGGCATGGAAGCGCTTCACCTGAACATCGAAGACGGTGTTGGGGTCAATGACCAGACCGGTCTCGGCCTTAACGTAGGCGGCCAGGCGTTCCTTGTTGGCGCGCTTGGAGGCACCCACGGCCTTCAGGAACTCGGTGTCGTTCTGGAAACCTTTAAGCTTCTCCAGCTCAAAGGCGTCCTTCAGCCAGCCGTCGCCAATAGCATCGGTCACGAGCTTGGCATAGGTGGGGTTGGCCTCGGCAAAGAAGCGACGGTGCGAGATGCCGTTGGTCTTGTTGTTGAACTTCTCGGGCGTCAGAGCGTAGAAGTCCTTGAGCACGATGTTCTTGATGATGTCGGAGTGGATCTTGGCCACGCCGTTGACGCTATGGCTGCAGATCACAGACAGGTTGGCCATGCGAATCTCGCCGTCCCACAGGATGGCGGTCTGGCGCAGACGCTCCTGCCAGCCCTCCTGCGTGGTGTCGAACGACTCGTGCCAACGACGGCTGATCTCGTCGATGATCTGGTACACGCGGGGGAGGAGCTTGGAGAACGTGCCGATGGGCCACTTCTCCAGAGCCTCGGGCAGGATGGTGTGGTTGGTGTAGCTCACGACCTGCGTCACGATGTTCCAGGCGTCATCCCACTCGAGCTTCTTCTCGTCGATGAGGATACGCATGAGCTCGGGGCCGCACATGGCGGGGTGCGTGTCGTTGGTGTGGATGGCCACAAACTGCGGCAGCAGCTCCCAATTCTCGCCGTGCTCCTTCTCAAAGGTGTCGAGCAGGCTGTAGATGCCGGCCGAGACAAACAGGTACTCCTGCTTCAGGCGCAGCAGACGGCCGTGCTCGCCGGCGTCGTTGGGGTAGAGGATGGCGCTGATGGCCTCGGCCTCGGCGCGCTCGGCGTCGGCCAGGGCATAGTCGCCGCGGTTGAAGGCCTCAAGGTCAAAGTGCTCCTCAACCGGCTCGGCGGCCCAGACGCGCAGCTTGTTGACGGTCTCGCCGGCATAGCCCACAACGGGGATGTCGTAGGGGACGGCCAGGATATCCTGCGTGTCCACCGTGCGGTAGAACGTGCGGCCGTTCTCCTCAAAGCCCTCAACATGGCCACCAAACTTGATGGTCACGGCCTTATCCTGACGACGGACCTCCCAGGGATAGCCGTGGGTGAGCCACTCGTCGGTGGCCTCGACCTGGCTGCCGTTGACGATCTCCTGCTTAAACAGGCCGTAGCGGTAGCGCATGCCGTTGCCGTAGCCGGCAATGCCCTCGGCTGCCATGGAATCCAGGAAGCACGCGGCCAGACGGCCCAGGCCACCGTTGCCCAGTGCCGGATCGGGCTCCTGGTTCTCGATGACGGACAGATCAAAGCCCATGTCGTCGAGCGCCTCGGCGACCATGTCGCGCACGCCAAAGTTGAGCAGGTAGTTGTCGAGCAGGCGGCCGATCAAAAACTCGATCGAGAAGTAGTACACGCGCTTTTTGCCCTCGGCGGTGGCGCGGGCGTCACTCTTGGTGGCGACGGTGCGCGCCTTCTCGGCCACGAGCTTGGCCAGGGCGTTAAAGCGGTCGAGGTCGCTGGCGGCCTCGATGCTCTTACCGCTGATGCTCATGACGGCATCGCGATAGAGCTCGGTAAACTCCTGCTTGTTGTCGAAGATCTTATTCATACGTTCCTTTCCCCCGGGAGTTGTTCCCCAGAACGGTTATGACATGTATCCTACGCCCACGCGGGGCGGATAATTACAGCTGTAACGGCTTTGTTACGCATCCTTGGCAGACGGCTTAACAGAAGCAGACTTGGCCTTGGTAGCGCTCTTTTTGGCAGCCGGCTTCTTGGTCGCGGTAGCCTTAGCAGCGGGCTTTGCGGCAGCCTTAGTTTTGGCCTTGGTCTTGGTCGTCGTAGCCTTCGCCTTGGCCGGAGCCTTCTTAGCAGCCGCAGCCTTGGGCTTTACCGTTGACGTGCGTTTGCGTGTCGCCTTCTTGGGCTCCTCGACCACCGGCGGCTTAAAGCTGCTGGGACCGCGGCGCTTAAGCACCACGCCTGCCAGGCCGGGTACCTTGATCTCGATGGAGTCCATCTGCCCGTTCCAGGGATAGGGCTCGCTCGAGCAGGTGTAGGGCTCCTCGCCGGCATAACCGCTGCCGCCAAACTCGGGACGGTCAGAGTCAAAGATGACCTCCCAGTCGCCCTCGCGCGGCACGCCCACACGGAAGCTCTCGTAGCTCGCCGGGTCAAAGTTGATCAAGATCACCAGGTCGTCATCGACGTCCTCGCCCTGGCGCACAAAGCTCACGATGGACTGCTTGGAGTTGTCCGCGTCGATCCAGGTAAAGCCGTCGTCGGTGTAGCCGCGCTCGTACAGGGCGGGCTCGGCGGTGTACAGGTGGTTGAGCGCCTTGATAAACGCCTGATGATGACGGTGGGTCTCGTACTGCTCGGTCAAGAACCACTGAATAGACTCGTAGTAGCGCCACTCAATAAACTGGCCGATCTCGTTGCCCATAAAGTTGAGCTTGGCACCGGGGTGAGTCATCTGGTAGAAGGCGAGCGTGCGCAGGCCGGCAAACTGGCGCCACCAGTCGCCCGGCATGCGGCCGATGAGCGAGCACTTGCCGTGCACAACCTCGTCGTGGCTCAGCGGGCAGATGAAGTTCTCGGTAAAGGCGTACATGATGGAGAACGTGAGCAGGCCGTGGTTGCCGGGGCGCCAGGGAAAATCGGTCTGCATGTAGTGCAGAGTGTCGTTCATCCAGCCCATGTCCCACTTATAGTGGAAGCCCAGGCCGCCGTCCTGCGGCGGATAGGTCACGAGCGGCCACGCGGTGGACTCCTCGGCCATCATCATCACGTCGGGGAAATGGGCCTCCACGGCGCAGTTGACCTGGCGGATAAACGCGCTGGCGTCCAGGTCCTCCTCGGTACCGTACTTATTGAACTTCTTTTGGACGGGATCATCGATGCCAAAGTTGAGGTACAGCATGCTGGACACGCCGTCCATGCGAATGCCGTCCACGTGGAAGTTCTCAAGCCAGTACAGCACGTTGGAGACCAAGAATGAGCGGACCTCGCCGCGGGCGAAATCGAACTTATGCGTGCCCCAGTTGGGGTGAATCTCGTGCTCAAATAGCATATGGCCGTTAAAGGTGGCAAGGCCGTGGGAGTCGGCGCAAAAACCGCCGGGCACCCAGTCCATGATCACGCCGATGCCCGCCTCGTGGCACGCATCGATAAAGTGCATGAGCTGCTGCGGGTTGCCGTAGCGCGACGTGGCGGCGTAGTAGCCGGTCGTCTGGTAGCCCCAGGAGCCGTCGAAGGGGTGTTCCATGAGCGGCATGACCTCGATATGCGTGTAGCCCATGTCGCGCACGTAGTCCACGAGCTCCACCGACAGGTCGTCGTAAGTGTAGAACTCGCCGCGCTGCGCGGGGAAGGGGTCCATGGGGCCGGGGTAGTTGCCGTACTCGTCCGGCTCGCCCTGCGGCGCATCGCCGTGGCGCTTCCACGAGCCAATATGCACCTCGTAGATGTTAAGCGGCTGCGACATGTGGTTGTGGCCGGCGCGGCGTTTGAGCCACGTGGCGTCGTTCCACTTGTAGCCATCGAGGGTCCACAGCACGCTCGCGGTACCCGGAGGGCATTCGGCCTTAAAGGCATACGGATCGGCCTTGTAGAGCTTCTCGCCCTCGTTGGTCTCGATGAGATATTTATAGAGCTGGCCCTGCTCGGCGCCAGGAATAAAGCCTTCCCAAATAGCGCTCGTATGCACGGGCACCAGCGGGTTGGCTTCCTCATTCCAATCGTTAAATTCGCCAATGACATGGACGCTCTTTACGTCGGGCGCCCAAACGCAAAAGCGCCAGCCACGCGTGCGCTGCTGCGTGTCGGGATGCGCGCCCATCTTTTCCCAGCTGCGCTCCCACATACCAATGCCAAACAGATAGACATCGTCCTTGGAGAGCTCCGGTGCGTGCGGAGCCGGTTTGCGGGTTGCGGGCTTTTTAGCCGTTGGCTTTAGCTTTGTATCGCTCACGTTTGATCCCATCATGACGCGGCAGCGTGTTGCCTTGGTGACTAGATGCGAAAGGTCCAAGGCTGCACGAATCGAAGGGACGGCTAAGTTTCTGTGATTCGTTCCGCCTCGCGTGCTCGGTGGAACTTTCGGCAGAAACTACGATAACACCTGTGCGTTAGTTTTATGGACGAAAGCGGATTTGCGGGGGCGTTTAATCGGTAAGCGACATGTTTATACCACTGGTAGAATTACCGTGGTAAAACTCTTGACAGTTTTATCAATTTGGGTTTCAAAATTGTTTGGCTGACGTTTGGTAAAACGTTTTTAGCAGGATGTTTACCATTTGATATCGAAAGGTTCGTTAATGCCCCATTCCGCCACTCCCAAGGTTGCTTTTATTTTCGATTGCGATGGCACGCTGGTTAACAGCACCCCCGTTTGGGCTTATGCTCAGCCCGAGTTATTGCACCGTCACGGGATTGACGTGACCGTGGATGACTTTGCCCAATTTGAGCATCTGTCGCTGGAGGATGAGTGCCAGGCCTACCACGACACGTGGGGCATTGGCGCGAATGGCGAGGAGCTGTATCGCGAGCTGGGTGAGATTTTGATTGATGGGTATTCCAAGGTGCCGCCGCGCGAGGGTCTCCTGGCATTTTTGGAGCAGGCGAAGGCGGCGGGCATTGCCATGTGCGTGGCTACGTCCACGCCGGCCGAGCTGGTGCAGTCCGCGCTCGCTGGTGCCGGGCTCGACGCTTACATGGAGTTTGTTACCACGACGGGCGAGGCAGGACGCTCCAAGCAGTTCCCCGATGTGTACGAGCTGGCGCTGCTCCGCCTGGAGGAGCGTCATGGGTGCAAGTTTGAGCGCGCGTGGGTGTTTGAGGACGCGGTCTTTGGCCTTAAGAGCTCTGGGACCGCCGGCTTTATGCGTGTGGGTATTTATGACCCGCACGGCCGCATGAAGCGCGACGACGTACGCGCCAACTGCGATATCTTTATCGACAGCTACGAGGAGCTGGATCTGGCCCGCGTGCTTTCGTTTGAGGGATAGGCGAGGGCTGTGGCTTGCAAAGTTCTTGTAGTCTGCGGCTCGCCCGTGGTGGCGAGCGCGGATCTGTTGCGTAGGCTAGCGGGGGAGTGCGACCACGTTGTCGCCGTGGACCGCGGGCTCGACGCGCTGCTGGGCGCGGGGCTGGGCTGCGACGTGTATGTGGGGGATGCCGACACGGTGAGCGACGCGGGTCGCGCGTTGGTCGATGCCGCTGCCGATTTTGAAGTTGAGCGTCACGATTCGTACAAGGACTATACCGACCTGGCGTTGGCGCTGGAGTCCGTGCGCCGCCGCTGGCCGGGTGCCGAAGTGGTTGCGACCTGCGCCACCGGCGGCCGTCCGGATATGGCGCTGAGCGTGCTGGGCCTGCTCGCGGGCTACGAGGATGCCCCAGTCTGGATTGCCGAAGACGAGGTGGTCTCCCGCATCCTTCGCGCAGGCGAATCCTGGACCATCGAAGGCGCTAAAGGCAAGACCTTCTCCATCATCGCCATAGCTCCTAACACCGAGGTAAGCGAACACGGCCTAGAATGGGAACTAGACCACAGCCCCCTGGGCCTGTTGGCCGACACGGGCATCAGCAACGTCGTCAGGTCAACAGCCACGATCCAAGTCCACACCGGCACCGCCGTATCTTACCTCTACAAGTAAGGTCTATCGCATAAGGGTTTTATCGGGACGGTGGATAGAAATAAGCGCTCGAAGAGTGATTATTTCTGCCCCGTCCCAGGAAAACCCGTAAGTAAGAGATTCGACCCAAAAAAGTCCTTGCATCAAAGAAAGTCTTCCCCTATAGTATCTCCTCGTCACGGGGGCGTAGCTCAGCTGGGAGAGCGCTTGACTGGCAGTCAAGAGGTCAGGGGTTCGATCCCCCTCGTCTCCACCATCGTGAATGTAAAGGCCTTTGGCATCCCGGAGGCCTTTTTTCATGCAAAAATACCTCGCGCCACAAACCCCACCTACGCCAACAAAAAGTTGCACAATTTATTTCCCTTGTCTGTACATAGTTTGTTAGTCAAACGCAATTACCAGTGCAGCTTGCTGCTCCATTTGGGCTTCAGGAACGCTTCCAATTATTGCCAGCACCCCAATAACCTGCGCCAACGTGAACAACATCCCAAAACAACCCCCCTTAAGCACGTCAAATGAAAGAAATGTTGTCCAACGTAGCCCAGATCAGTTTCACTAACAGCTTGTGCTAGGATACCTAACGTTACATGAGTTCAACTGTGCTCACGGCTCCAGCAAGCCACAAAGCGCAGGGTCGATCAGCATCCAGCCGTAACGGCGGTGCCAGAAACACCACGAGCTCCAATATCGATTGTCATGTGCGATTTTCACTTTCTTTTGTGGCTATTTATAAGTTCGCATTAGGCAGTGTAATAAGTTGTTATGGCAAACAACAGCAGTCCTTTAGCTGGCTGCGCGCGGTCCAGTTTTGTACCCGCTTGACTGGCTCGCACGCAGCCAGCTGGGGTCGCGGTCATTTTTGCGATACACGTCCGCGACTCTAGCAACTGCGCTTATGCATACCGTTCACGGTGGGGCAGAGCCACGTGCTTGTCTGACTGGGCTCAGGGTTTGAATATTGAGCGCCTTCGCGCACAAGCGCCCTGGCGAAGCAATACCAAAACCCCGTGAGCCAGACGTAAGACAGAAAGGGGGTGGTGCTCGTGTGGTATGTGATCCAGGTCATTAACGGTCTCGAAGACGTAATGCGCGAGCGCATCGAGCGTATAGTTCCGGCTGGTGCTATGCAAGAGCTCTTTTATCCCCAATTTCAAACCGAGATTAAAGTACACGGCGAATGGGTCAATACGACCAAACCACTCTTTCCCGGTTATCTTATCTGCGATACGGCAGATCCCCGAATTGTGCAACAGTATCTGCTACGCCTGGACGACTTTGCCTGGGTGCTTGCCCAAGACGGTCGGTTTGTGCCACTGGCAAAAGAAGAAGTCCAGCTTATTGGTGGTTTTACGCATAAGGGAGACCGCGTGGTGCCCATGAGCGAGGCCCTAAAAGACGGTGACCAGGTCGTAGTGATGGCAGGTCCGCTGCTGGGCCACGAAGGCCTTATCAAAACCATTAATAGACGCAAGAGCACTGCTTATTTGGAGCTCAACCTGTGCGGCCGACGCGTAACTACGCGCGTTGGTCTCGCGGTGCTTTCAAACGAGCAGCGCGTCATGCGCAACCTAAAAAAGGCGATTGGCTAGCTGCTGGCGACCGCCACACAGAACAGGAAGGATCCCCGACCTGGGGACAAAGTGTTGGAAGAGAACGTGTCGGATAAAACTCAGTTAGCAACGGATGCGCCTGCGGGAGCGGCGCTCATTGCTCAAGCCATGGACCGGCGCGAGGGCGTCGGCCGTTACAAGGCCATGCAATCCATCATGGACTGGGATCGTTCGCGCCTGGCCTACCGCGCCGTTAAGCGCGCCTTTGACGTCGTGTTCAGTGGCTGCGTGCTTGCCGTCATCGCCGTTCCCAGCCTTGTGCTTGCCGCGGCCATTCGCCTTGAGAGCGAGGGCAACCCCTTCTACAGCCAGATCCGCGTGGGCCAGACCCACCGCGATGGCAGCCTGTCCACCTTCCGCATGTGGAAGTTCCGCTCCATGTACAAGGACGCCGACGAGCGCCTGGCAGATCTCAAGGAGCAGAACGAGATCGCCGGTGCCATGTTCAAGATGAAAGAGGACCCGCGCGTCACCAGGATCGGCAAGTTCATACGCAAGCACTCCATTGACGAGTTCCCACAGTTCCTGAACGTGTTTCTGGGTCAGATGTCCGTCGTCGGCCCGCGCCCGCCGCTGCCGAATGAGGTGGCCGAGTACACCGAGTACGACCTACAGCGCCTGGCCGTGAAGCCAGGTATCACCGGGCTCTGGCAGGTCACAGAGCGCAATTCTGCCAGTTTCGACGGCATGGTCCGCCGGGACCTCGAGTACATAGCAAAACGCGGAATCGTTACGGACCTCAAAATCGTCCTCCTCACGGTTCTGGAGGTCTTCAACGGGAGCGATGCGTACTAATGCAGCATGTTTTCATCATCGGATCCAAGGGGATTCCGGCAAACTACGGCGGCTACGAGACGTTCGTGGAGAAGCTGACCGAGAATCAGGTATCCCACGACATCAAGTACCACGTGGCGTGCGCTGTGGACTCCGCCGAGGAGGTCGACGAGTTCGAGCACAACGGAGCGCATTGCTTCAAGGTACTACGCAGGCCCGTCGGAGCCGCTAGGGCGATCTTCTACGACATAGACGCCCTCAAGTGGTGCACCGCCTATATCGAGAATAACCGTGTCGAGCACCCCATCGTCTACGTGCTGGCCTGTCGCATCGGACCGTTTTTCGGAAAGTACGTAAAGAGGATCCACGCCCTTGGTGGCAAGGTCTTCGTGAATCCCGACGGCCACGAGTGGAAGCGCGCCAAGTGGAGCGCGCCCGTCCGCAGGTACTGGAAAGTCTCGGAGCGCGGGATGGTCAAGCATGCCGACCTGATGGTGTGCGACTCCAAGAACATCGAGAAGTACATCCGAGGGGAGTATGCCGACCTGCACCCCGAGACGACCTTCATCGCCTACGGGGCCGACATCAAGCGCTCAGCGCTCGCTGACGACGACCCGAAGTTCACGGGATGGCTCTCCGAGAAGGGCCTCGAGCCCTTCGGCTACTACCTAGTTGTGGGACGCTTCGTGCCTGAGAACAACTACGAGACCATGATCCGGGAGTTCATGGCTTCCGAATCCAAGCGGGATTTCGCGCTCGTGACGGGGGTGGACGAGTCCTTCCTCGCAGAGCTCGAGCGGAAGACGCACTTCAAGTCCGACCCACGCATCAAGTTCGTCGGGACCGTCTACGACCAGGAGCTCCTGAAGAAGATCCGTGAGCAGGCTTACGGCTACTTCCACGGCCATGAGGTCGGGGGTACCAACCCGAGCCTCCTGGAGGCGCTGGCGTCCACGCGCCTCAACCTCCTTCTCGACGTCGGTTTCAACCGCGAGGTCGCTGAGGACTCGGCCCTGTATTGGGGCAAAGAATCCGGAGACTTGGCTGAACTTATCAATAGCGCCGACGTGATGGATTGGAAGTCGATCGAGGAGCTCGATACGGCATCGACCTCCGTTATCCGCGACCGGTATTCGTGGCGGTCCATCACTGACAGCTACGAAGACCTTTTCCTCGGAAGGAGATAACCAGTGAAAGGCATCATCCTCGCCGGCGGGTCCGGCACCCGCCTGTACCCGCTCACGCTCGTGACCTCCAAGCAGCTGCTGCCGGTCTACGACAAGCCCATGATCTACTACCCGCTGTCCACCCTCATGCTGGCAGGCGTCCGGGACATCCTGGTCATCTCAACGCCGACCGACCTCCCCAACTTCGAGCGCCTGCTCGGGGACGGCTCACGCTACGGCGTGAACCTCTCCTACGCCGAGCAGCCGAGCCCCGACGGCCTCGCGCAGGCCTTCACCATCGGCGAGGAGTTCATCGCCGGAGAGCCGTGCGCCCTGGTACTGGGCGACAACATCTTCTACGGCAACGGCCTTTCGCGCCACCTGACGCGCGCCGTGCAGAACGCCGAGTCGGGCCGCGCCACGGTCTTCGGCTACCACGTGGACGACCCCGAGCGCTTCGGCGTCGTGGAGTTCGACCGCGAGGGCAGGGCCGTCTCCATCGAGGAGAAGCCCGCCGAGCCCAAGAGCTCCTACGCCGTCACCGGCCTGTACTTCTACCCGGGCGACGTGGCCGCCAAGGCGCACAGGGTGGAGCCCTCCGCGCGCGGCGAGCTGGAGATCACCACGCTCAACCAGATGTACCTGGAGGAGGGGACGCTGTCGGTCGTCACCCTGGGCCGCGGCTACGCGTGGCTCGACACCGGCACCATGGAGAGCCTGCACGAGGCCGCGGAGTTCGTCCGCGCCGTCGAGCACTCCCAGGACCTGCCCGTGTCCGTCCCCGAGGAGATCGCCTGGGAGAACGGCTGGATCACGACCGCCGAGCTGGAGGAGGCGGCCAAGGCCTACGGCAAGTCGGTCTACGGACGGCACCTGAAGAAGGTCGCCGCCGGCGAGATCGTCAACAGCCCGCGCGAGTACTAGGAGGAACCCCTCATGTCTGAGATTTTTGAACCTAAGAACATCATCGTCACGGGCGGCTGCGGCTTCATCGGCAGCAACTTCGTGCACTACGTCGTGGACAACCACCCGGGCGTCCACGTCACCGTCCTGGACAAGCTGACCTACGCCGGCAACCCCGAGAACATCGCGGGGCTGCCCTCCGACCGCGTGGAGCTCGTCGTGGGCGACATCTGCGACGCCGGGCTGCTGGACAGGCTGGTCCCCGGCCACGACGCGATCGTGCACTACGCCGCCGAGTCCCACAACGACAACTCCATCGCCGACCCGGAGCCGTTCCTTCGCACCAACGTGGAGGGCACCTTCCGCCTGCTGGAGGCCGTGAGGAAATACGGAATCCGCTACCACCACGTCTCCACCGACGAGGTCTACGGCGACCTGGCGCTCGACGACCCGGCGAAGTTCACCGAGGAGACGCCGTATAAGCCGAGCTCCCCGTACAGCTCGACCAAGGCCAGCTCCGACATGCTCGTGCGCGCCTGGACCCGCACCTACGGGCTTCGCACCACGATCTCCAACTGCTCCAACAACTACGGCCCCTACCAGCACGTGGAGAAGTTCATCCCCAGGCAGATCACCAACATCGTCGACGGCGTCCGCCCCAAGCTCTACGGCAAGGGCGAGAACGTCCGCGACTGGATCCACACCGAGGACCACTCCTCGGCCGTCTGGGACATCCTCACGAAGGGCCGCATGGGGG
>CABIWB010000006.1:0-17456 GCA_902362275.1 Coriobacteriaceae bacterium
CAGCAATTAAGATTCTAGGCGATAACCGCTTCCTGCTTTCTACGGCCAAGGAAGCGGCCCTTACACCAACATTCGGCACGCGATTAGATATTTCATTACTACAAGACATATTTACAAGTGATACACACATGATATGACCCGCCGCGACGCAAATCGTGGCGGGTCATATTTCAACAATTTAGTAAGCGCAAATTAAAGCAAACTCAATTGTTAGATTAAAGTGCAAATGGCATTCATGGAACATCAACCAAATTACATCAACAGCAATAATGAAAAGCAAAGCTGCTAAGAGGCCAATCACCGAGACCTAAACCTTTTAGCAAAAGAAATAAAAGAGGCGGGGAGAAATACTTTAAGTATCCTCTTTGAATGAAATTTAAGTCCTCGCTCGCGCCTCAAATACAATTTGCAGATTGACTTCCAACCGCCCTTCGTAAAAGTATCGATATACAATCCTCTGTCGTTGGGAAGATCACTAGGATGGCGGAGCTGGTCGTTGCCCTTGGCGATATCGTCGAAATCAACAGGGTACAAGTCCAGAGCATTGCTGGACTCAATGAATTCCCTGCCGCGGTCGTTATTAACCAGCAAGCAGGAGACGCCCTTTACCTGATTAAACTTCTCAGAATCCTTCAGAACGTCAGGCCTATTAACGTCGACACCCCAGAAATCGCCGATGGTAAGATCGCCAGCGCGGAATCTCCCTGCATAGGGACACCTATAGCAGCTGTCGCGAAGCGTCTTAAGGTTCAGGAACATGTCGTAGTAGGGAGATTTCGCCGCAGGAATGGTAACCTCTCTTCCGTCCTCAAGAAGAAGAAGAAGAAGAAGAAGGGAGTGTCCCCACCCCTTGCGCTTGCACCTAAACCGGAAATCAACCACGGGAGATCCAAACTGCTTGCCATAGTCCTCCACGCAATCCGCGAACATGCGAGCGGAAGGGACGCCGTGGCAAATCAAGTCCATAGTTGTCAGGCCCTCATAATCGCGCCTGAGGAAGCCCCTAAGGCCAGCAACCTGGCAAGGCGTTCCGCAAAATAAGACTCGCCTTCCCTCGCATAGATCCGCCTTGATGTCGGCAAAGCAAGATCCGGCGTCACTCTGGACATATTTTGAGTTGAGAAGCGGGCGGAGCTCATCAACGCTCGCCGCACGACGATGTCGCACACGGAGCGTATTCCCCTCGCGCTCATAGGCAGCACCGTATGCGACCCCACCAGAGGAAATGTGTTCACGTGCAACGGCGCCGAAAACTCCCCCGGAAGCGGACTCCGAGACATCGTCCCTACCAGCAGCGGCAAAGAACGGTCCGACAGAATTAGAGCCTATCTCTCGGTTGAGGCCGCACACCCTCATGCACGCACCACAACCGATACAGAGTTCGCCGTTGATCACAGGAAGAACAAACCCGTTTTTGCTCTCAGACATGGTGATGGCGCCTTTCGGGCAAGCGGCAGCGCACGCCCCGCATCCGCAGCAATGCGACGGCGACTCAAACAGTGTGGGAACTTCGCCCCTTTTCACGATAGACATTCAGTTATCCCCCTACTTGCGGGCCGAGATAAGATTGCGCAGAATATCGGCATTCATATAAACGGAAAAGGCCAGCGCAATTGCCAGGCAAGCTATCGCGCACAAAAAGCCCGCACCGTTGGCGGACAGATAGTAAAAAACGAACACGCAGGCAATTGAAACAAAAGTCAGAACTTGTTCAAAACGGTCTTCGACAAGTTTCGCAAACTTAGCGACCTTAATTCTGCGGTACTCATTCACCACGATCATCGCCAAGAGCGTTGCAACAGATGCGCCATAAAGACCGAAGTGCGGAATCAACACGACACACAGCACCGCGCAAAGGGCAGCAGACACCGCAGTTGTGGTACCCATAATTCCGGTCTCCTTATGCGCGGTGAAGATACCGCCGTAAAAGCCAGAGATGTTACTGAAGTAAGTTGCCAAGAGCAATATCGGCACATACAGCAGGCCCTCGCCGAATGAACCCCTAATCAGGACACCGTACACGAGAGGCATAAGCGCGGTCATAAGCAAAACGACGCTCATCATGAAACGCCTTAGCGCACGATACACAGAGTTGTAAAACTCGGACTCGTCCTCATCAGAGTTAAGAGCACGCGCCGAGCTCTCCTTCCAGGACTGATAGAAGAAGCCATACACCTGGTCCATGACGCCGGGAAACTTGTACGACACGGCATACACGCCGGCGGCAGAAGCACCGAGCGTATTCATGATAATAAGCCTGTCCAGCAGGTTATTAATAGTCCAAGAGACCTTGTTGGGGATGAGCGGGACAGAATAACATAGCAACTGGCGAGCATAGGCAAATGAAAATAGTGAAGGGTCAATATAACGCCAAAGCTTTCGCGTAATCATGAATACGAGTGCGATGCCACCTTGACCAACTACCGTAGCCGAAAGCATTCCGATCACGCCCCATCGCATCACAGCAATGAACAGCACATTGAGAAGGATGGTAAGAGCACTTGCGGCAAAATTCATGACGGAGTATCCCACAGTATCTCCGAAGCCGCGTAGCACCGCAGACGCCATCTGCAAAAACGCCCCAGCAACAACAAGCCCCACGACCCAACCAAGGTTTTTCGGCTTAAATAGCAACCAGACCAGAATCGCCAAGACCACAAAGCACGCGCATCCGGCAAGAAGAACAGCGCATGACGCCGTCACAGCTTTAGCACGATCTTCATCGGTGCGACAGTCGATAAGAAATCGGAAGAGCGCTTCGTCCATAAGCAAAGAAACGGCGGGAACACAAAACAGGGCGATAGTGTTGATATAGTCGACGGTACCATAGTCGACAGTGGAAAGAACTGTGGTGTAGAGCGGCAGCAGAAGAAACGAAACAAGCTTGGTTGCCATTCCGCCCACTGCGATAATGCCAGTATTCTTAATAAGTCGACGCGTCTCCCCCATTACGAAAGTGCCTTTCTAAGATAAGCCCAAGAATGCTCACGCAAAGAATCGAGAAGAACGTCCACATCGCTCCAGTCACAAGGGGCAACATCGTCTGCGCACATAACATCGACGCAACGATCAGCCAGTCCGATATTGCTCAACAAGTCACGCATACGCGCACCAGACTTATCTGTTGCATATACACGGAAAGGTTTATGGAACTGGACCGAGAATACGGTTGCATGAAAGGAATTGGTGAGAACAAGGCTCGAGTGCGCAATAAGCGAGATAAACTCCTCCGGACCAACGCCAAACAAGTTAACCGAATTCGGGATATCAAGGTTTTTCTCAGATATATATGCGACCTTCATTCCTGTTGCTCCTGCCAACGCGACGGTACTCCCAATGAGTTCAGGACACTCGCGCAGCAGGTACATAAAGATGTAATCGCCTTCAATGATCTCTTCTGAAGTCATCGCAGCATAATCTTCAGCATTCAGAAGAAGCGTAGGATCAAGAACCACATCGATTAGTTTGTCGACTAGGGGCTGGAAAAGAGGAACAGTCTCCTCTTCACGCACAGAAAGACAATCAAACTTCGAAAGAAGTCCAGAAACTTTCTTCTTGTCGAAGTTTTCTGGCCTGAATGATGTGTGCGCAAGGCTAGGCGCATACGATATGCGACGCTTGGCCCCTGCGAAGGAAAGGAAAAATGGCTCGACCACGCCGCCGGTACAGTCAAGATTCCAAATTTGATCACTCCCGCATACGAAGCAATCAAATTTGTCGCTAAGAGCACAGAGATTTCTCTCATTCTTATATGAATAAGTCTCGGAAGTCAAATTAAAATAACGAGCTGAAAATCTTTCGAATGATTTTTTTCTTACCTTGTTATGAGGATAATCATGAAGCATTTTCAACATATTTTTAGGCCGCCGAAGCCTAAACAGTCTATACGAATCAAAGTTTTTTGAACGATAGTCAATGATAGTTGCAGCGTGTCCAAGCTTGCCAATCGCAACCTGCAGTGCATACGCCTGCAAAGCAGAGCCATAGTTATAGGAACAATGAAAAGTAATGATTCCAATATTCATTCGTCCTCCAAATGGTAAATCTCAAAGATACAAACAAATCTGAGCTTTCAAACTACCTCTATAAGAGCCAATATGCGATGTTAATTCGCTATCCGTAAGGTCTTTTTTGTGTAGAAAGCGAGCTTACAGACAATAAAAATAGAGTGTGCGAAACCGTGCCCAATAAACCAGCCAACAATTGTCCAAAATAAGGAACAACAATAGCTATGGGACGGAACACTTCGAACCGCACGCGTATAATCTGAATGACAAAATAGCTTCGTATACTCTCGAACAAGTGTCGACTCAAAACCTTTTGCTAGTTTAGCAAGTCGCTGAAACTGTGAAATAACCTCACGGGCAATCAAATAATTTGATTCGTCGAAATTAATGATTCCCATTTCAACCATGTGCAAAACGATATTGTTGAAAACAACAATGGAAGAGGCGTCATCATCGTGTAATGAACCACAAGTTTGAGATCCCTCATAGTTCCAATAATATAAATCCACCGGCATGAACTCGACCGATTGCTGTTCTAGCAATCGTAGATATGCAATGTTAAATAGTCTATCTTCGGAAAATCGAAGATTAAGAGGAAAAGGACCTAAAAAGCCCTCGCTCTTGACAATTAAACTCAAAAGCAAGTCGCGTCTGTACAGGCGGGCCCAAGCTGCATTGATTTCATAACGCCAAGATTCTTTAATGTAATCAAATGAATACTCTTCAATCATTCTTTTTACAAGATAGCTAGCTGGCATCATAAAAGAACGGCCTGTGTCATGTTCGGACTCTACAAGCCTACACTGCCCACCATTGGCAATCATTCCGAACACAACAAGAGGAGAATCTGAATTTTCACAACGCTCCAACACATAAGGAAATGCTGACTCGATTAAATAATCATCAGAATCTAAAAACATAATCCATTTGCCAGAAGCGACTTCCACACCTTTGTTGCGCGCAGCAGATCTACCAGAATTGTTCTGTGAAATAATGATTAATCTAGAATCTTGCGCAGCCAATCTATCAAGAATACGATGCGTTCCATCCAAAGAACCGTCGTTGACAACAATGACTTCAACAGCATCACTTTTAATCGAAAGAGCGCTCAAAATAGCACGCTCAACGGTCCGCTCAGATTGATAGGTTGGTATGACAATACTTAATTGTATAGAGTGCATACGGATATCACGCTCTTCTTGATGGATAAAAACATAGTAGGACTAAAACAGGTCAAACAATTCACGTTAATAAATGTCAATCAACGAGAGTGAACGAGCTTCAACGGTTATCTATTCGTATCCGCGAAAATTGAAGTTGGTTAATGTGAAAATAGGTATTCTCCAAGCAACAACATAGGGAAACAAATTGAAAAATCAATCATGTGAACCTCAGTAAATCCAAACAATGCGCAAACAAGCAAGGTCACCAATTTATAGACGTCATGATGATCACAAGCTCTGCAAATAGAGCGGAAATAAAGATAGTAAAAGATAATAAAAGACCAGATGCCAAGCTGTAAAAGGGATGCAGCGTAAAAGCAATCAATAGTAACGCTCGGATATAGCCAGCCATTTATATACTGATTGCCGTATAACGTGGCTTGTCCAAACATAGTCCAACCACCCAATTGGTTATATTGCAAAATCCAATAACCTGGACGTCCATTAAACAATCTATTTAAAGCTAAAAGAATAGGCTCAGGAATAAGTTGGAGCATTACAAGTATCGAAAGGATTTCGAATAAAAGTGGAATGGCTAAAACAACGATTCGCATCTCCCTACTAATTAAAGAAGGATGCATCTCGAATAAACCTCGTACAACTATATAGATGAGCAACAATGCACAAGATATATGTGAGTCCGTTAGAAGTAAAATTAATGAAGCGACGGTTAAACCCAATAGACAATCACTAGCCGAGAGTTTCTCACTGCATGCAGTCAAACCGACAAATGACATAAAAGCAATTGCCCCGAGAGTATTAGGATGACTAAAATAAAATGAAAGTCTAAGTCTGCCATTCGAACGAAGCGCAGAGCCTACAAGCTCACCTGTAAGACTCCAATCCATTAACTGAATTAAGCCAAGTCCGACAATCAGCAATAAAATACAAGTTGAAGTATCTTTAATTAAACGCCTAACATTAATATGGCCTATTCCGCAAAGCAACAAACATGCAGTCGGCAAATAGGACTGGCCACTTTTTAAATAAGAAATGATACTCAGAATTAGCAAAATAAAAGAAACGAAAAATGCTTTACGTCGATTCCAAGCGAAACGCCCGCAAACCTAATTAACAAAAACAAAAGAGCAACAGGTATGAGAGGCAACGAGGCAATAAACTCGAGATTTAAATTAGCAGAAGTTTGATCAAGGATGCGATTGATTATCACCAAAGAGAATCCTAGGTAGAAAAATACCCTGGTCGAACTTTCCGCTATAACTGCACTTTCAAAGCACTGAGACCTAGCTTTATGGGAAACATGGGGCCGATATAGCCTCAAAGAAAGATAATTATTTTGCAGCGGCACCGAAATGCTCCTTAAACAATGCAATTTTGTCCATTCCAATTAAATTAATTAAACTACGACGAAAACGTTCCTTTCGCCCACCCCAAGAATTTGCGTAAAGCGAGATAGAAATAGTTTCATCGCACATTAGATTTAATGTATCGCCAGGAGCCAAAGGATCAAAATATCGAGACGGATAGACAGTAACATCGTCCAAATATTTAATGTCCCCTAAGCCGTCGCCCGAATAACCGTGGGCGCGAACTACCCTGTCATTTAAAAAAGGACACGCAAGATTTTTAGACAAATCAGATTGAAAAGTAACACCATTATAGCAATCGAGCATATCTCGAACAATGGAGCACTGCCTAACGGCACCGAATCCAAGTCCAGTAGTACAAAAACGACCAGTCTGCTGAACTCCTATATAGCATTGATTATCGAGCAAACTATCCAAAGATTTAATTAACAAAACATCTGTATCAAGATAGATGCCACCATTCTCATAAATGATTTTGAGGCGAGCCCAATCCGAAACAAAGGCCCATGCCTCTGCATTATAGGCAGAGGCAACGAACGGATGCTGATATACATTGAAGTTAGATTCATCCCAACGTTTTATCTCATAGCCAGGACAATGTTCCTTCCAGGAATTAAGACATTTACGAGCCGTAAAAGGCAGCGGGTTATTACCAAACCAACAATAGTTGATAACTTTAGGAATCATTTATCAGCATTCCAATCTATTTAAATGACTTAATCAAACGGGCGGGAACGCCTGCATAAAGTGCGCCAGGATTTAAAAGGCTACGTGTTACGACCGAGTTAGCTGAGACAAGTGACCGATCGGCAACTGCACATCCTCGCGTAATCACCGCATTTGTACAAAGCCAGCAGTTCTGACCAATAAAAACAGGAGAGGACTTCAGCGTTGAACGACAACCACCAATATCAAATTCATGATCATGATCATAGATTTGAACATTAGGACCAAATAGAGAGCCACTGCCTATACAAACGTTCTTAGCCGCAGTTACGCGGCAATTATCATTCATATAAACATTGTCCCCAATAGTAAGAACCCCACCATCGAGCACTTCAATAACACACCCTGGGCTCAAATAAACTCCTGAGCCTATCTCGCAAAAAGCATTCTTTCCAAGTAGGATTCGTACGCCTTTGCCCATATACAACGGCTTCCCGGAAACAACCTTCAGCCTATTGCCCAATAAAACGCGCGCTAAAATAACTCGCATAAAGGAAGCTAACCATTTATTTACCTTGCAAGAGAACGAAATAATCATAGAGCCCCCTCGTAAAAACTGATATAGCTCTTTAGCCAAGTCTCAAATGAATAATTAGATTCATAATCACTTTTCGCTCTATTACCTATCGACAGTCGAAGTTCGTCATCAAAGCACAGACGCTCTATTCCATCTGCAAGCGCCTCAGCATTCCCAGGTTGGACAAGAAGACCATTTAATCCGTCAACCACAACATCCAAAAGCCCATCGCACGCACTCGCCACAACGGGAGCACCAACGCTAAAGGCCTCAAGCAATACAAGAGGTAAGCCCTCCCAAAGCGAGGGGATAGCGCAGATATCGACTTGCGACAAAAAGTTTTGGGAATCGTCACGAGATCCTAGAAAACGTATTTCGTCAAACATGCCCATTGATCCAACACGCATCCGCAAATCGTTTTCGAGATCACCGTTGCCAACAATTAGGCAATTCACCTTGATACCTTTTTTTCAAGAATGCCCATAGCATCTATCAGGTAGCCAACGCCTTTCGCCTCAGTAAGTCTACCGACAAAACCAACCTTAATCACCTTAGAGGAAAGCGATTCAATTTCTGGAATTTTTTTAACTTTGCCGTCAAACCGAGGCACGCTATTCGGAATAAGAGTAATCCTGTCCTTTGGCAAACCGTAATAATCGATTAAATTATCTCGCACTCTTCCGCCGCATGCCGCTATGTACATGCCATGGTAAAGAAAACGTGTCACCGCTTTACTGTCAGTAAATACATTATGTGCTGTCGCAACAGCACGCGTTGATTTAGGCAATAAAAGACGGCAATACAATGCAGCCATTCTATGATGACAATGGACCAAATTAATGTTGTAAGCGGAAACAATGCGTTTTAACGTGTGCGCAACCCTTACAAACACTGCCAAGTTCTTTTCCGTGATATCAGGCACCTCGTAATGGGGAACACCAAGCGCATCTAGCTCAGATACTAATTCTCCTCCACAGGAAACAACTCCTAAAAATCCAACCCTACCTTTTAGGGCTCTACAAAGTTCCAAAATGATTTTTTCAGTACCGCCCATAGCCATCGTACGGGTAAACATAAGAATGCGAATATCGCTTAACTTAGTGGCCATGTCGCACTAGCTCCTGATCTCTCTAACAAGTCGTTTAACGAGTCTCCACGCATCCAAACCATTGCTTCACCGAACAACCCCTAGTTTTGCCCCCAATGCGACCGCATGCATGATGGGGAGGCCCCCAACAGTCTTAAGGGCAAAAAAAGGAATTGATCTGAATGCGAGAGGCGGAACAAAGTCTTCAATGCACTTATAAACAGTGTCATTCCCTAAGTATTCACTAAGAATATTCGCACGCATTCTTGGTGCAATAGTACGATTTCGACCAAGTTCCAAGCAAAGCTGCAAAGCCGAAAGGACTTGCGTCCCCGCATAAAAGGGCCTAATGTCTAAATCTGTCTTACAAGCAATTGACTGCGCAAGCAAATTTTTTTCTTCCATAATCTTAAGTTTATTGCGCGCCATGAGAACAGGATCATTATTGCTCGTCCAATTGAGCGATCCTATACGAGCAGTTAGCCAGTAAAGACACTCATCCAAGAAGCCAACACTTTTCTCAAATGAAAAATACGTATTTATAAATATCGTATCTTCCCCAAGATCAAGAGCCTCGTTAAATCGCATCCCATTATTTCGAACAACCCCAGTATCCAGCATAATACGCCACAGAGCGGTATGTTCCTTGCCCTCTCTCAGTCCCCTATCACCTCGGACCCAATTACAAATATCTACATAGGAATGCCCGACAAATCGAGGCAAAAGCTCACATATGACCTCATCGCCACGGTATTCCATCTTGAGTTCATGGGGGAAAGGCGTGCCTTTGCCCGCATCAGTCTGATTAGAAAAACCATAAAGGACCGAGCTCACATCATGAGCACCAGCGAAGTTAAGACAGTTATGAACGAGCTCTGCGCTGAATTCATCATCAGAATCGAGAAAAAACAGTTTCTCGCCGCAAGCATGATCTATCCCAATGTTACGCGCCCTAGATACTCCACCATTCTCGACATGAATAACCTCAAAACGAGAATCTAGTTCCGCATATCTACGAGCAATGTCAAGCGTACCATCAGTCGATCCATCATCGACTACCACAATTTGAATATCTCGTTCAGTCTGAGCGGCCGCGCAACTCAGAGCACGGCCAATATATGACTCAGTATTGTAAGCAGGAATTATGATGCTTGCTTTTGGGCGTTTCGAGGTCATCAAGCCCCCTTTTCCTTTCGGCACATTGCAAGGAAGTGCCAGCTGTCGATGAAATAACGCCTAAACAGTCGTTTCGGCTCCCTGAGGAAGCGATAAAACCATTCAAGGCTATGGTCCTGCATCCATTTCGGAGCCCTATCGACGTTTCCTGCACAGAAATCAACTGCAGCGCCAACGTTAAACACAAACGGGACTCCAAACTCCCCGAGATGACGATTTACAAGAAGCCCACTCTTAGGTTCGCCAAGGCAGAGGAAGAGAATATCGGCATGCATGCCAGCGACCTTCGAAAGGAGCATTTGTAGCTTTTCTGCGTCTTTCTCAAATCCATATTCGGGAGAAATGGAGCCCTTAAAAATCAATCCTGGGTATTGAGCCGACAAAGCGGCAGCGGCTTTCTCCGGGACTCCAGGCATCCCGCCAACGATGGCGCAGCTATATCCCTTGTTGGCAGCAAACTCACAAATGCGGGGCATAAGATCCGATCCCGACAGCTTTTCGACGCAGTCAACGCCCCTCTTACGTGCGATTTTCATAAGAGGGGCGCTATCCATAAGGATAAGATCCGCGCCTTCCAGGGCATCACGGAACTCTGGATCTTTGTCCGCCCTGATAAGGATGTCGAGATTCAACGACATCATGTAGCCTGGGGTACGATTTGAGACATGCTCAACGAGGACTTCGCATACCTGGTCAAACGTCACGTTGTCGAAGAAGCTCGAGAGGAGCCGTTCTCTGTTATATCCGGGCATCGCTTTGCTCCCTATTCATTCCAAAACAAGCCAATTCGATCGATGTCCTCTTTAACGAGTATTTCGCCGTGCTGGACCTCGATCACATGAAGATCGCCGACGACCGCCCGCGCCGAATGAGGCGTTCCTGAAGGAATCTGCACGACGGAGCCGGCGCAAACCTGCTGGACCAGTCCATCCAGCACGACCTCGCCGGTACCTGAGATAACCGTCCAGACCTCCCCGCGATGCGTGTGGCGCTGGTAGTCGAGCTGGCAACCCTCGCGGATGATGAGCTCCTTCGTGAGCGCCTTCGCCCCGTCGGGGAAGACGCAGCTGTCGATGACGCGGTACTCGCCCCAGGAGCGCTGCTCGTACATTGGGCGGCTCTCGGCGACGGCGTTGACCTCAGCCTTGATGTTCGCAGACGCCTCCTTGCCGGAGACGAGGATGCCGTCGGGAGTCGCCACCACGACGGAGTCCGAGATACCCGCGACGACCATCGGGAAACCGGTCTCATTGATCACGTGGACGTTCTCGCACGTTTTTGAATCGACAACGACGCGGCCGGAGGTGAACTCGGCCATCTCGTCGGTCAGCGTATTCCAGGTGCCCAGGTCCTTCCACTCGCCCGCGTAGGAGACCGCGCCGATGGAAGACGCCCTCTCCACGACCTCATAGTCGAAGGAGTTCTTGGGCAGCTCGGAATAGCGCGAGCGGAACTCCTCGAAAGTCCCGCACTCCAGGTACTTGGCGGTGAGGCCGGTGAGCCAACCGAGCCTGAATGCGAACACGCCGCAGTTCCAGAGGGCCCCCTGGGAGATGAGTTCCCGTGCGGTCCCCTCGTCGGGCTTCTCGGTGAAGCGCTCGACCCTGCGGGGCCAGGCCTCCCCCGCCGCGGGCACGATGTAGCCGTACTTACCGCTGGGGTAGGTGGGCTCCACGCCCATGAGGACCAGCTCGGCGAAATCGGACTGGACGGCCTCGTCGAGCTTCACGACGCTGTCGTAGTAGGCCTGGTCGGCATAGCTGTCGATGGGCATGACGATGACGGTATCGCCCTCGCCGGCGCCCCGCTCGAGCGCAAGGTTCGCGCAGGCGAGCATGATCGCCGGGGCGGTGTCGCGGCGCTCGGGCTCGAGCACCAGCGAGTAGTCGCCCTCAACCTGGCGGCGTATGGACTCCTCCTGGCTCGCGCAGGTGGCGATGGTGATGTCGATGTCGGCGTCGACGGATCCGATCTGGTCGAAGACGCGCTGGACCATGGAGACGTGGTTGCCATCCGCGTCGCGCAGGACCTTGAGGAACTGCTTGGAGCGGGTGCTGTTGGAGAGCGGCCACAGTCGTGTGCCAGAGCCGCCGGAGAGCAGGACGAGGTGGATCATTATCGGGTCCCTCCCAGGATCGACTCGGCGTCCGCGACCAGCGCGGAGAGTTTGTTCTCGGACTCTGCACGGTCGGAGCCCCTTGCGAACACGTAGGCCTTCGCCTTGGGCTCGGTGCCGCTGGGTCGGAACAGGACTCGAGATCCGTCGGCGAGCCTGAACTCTAGGACGTCGGCCTCGGGAAGGCACTGGGGCTCATCGGTCGGGTTCACGGCGGGCATGGGCGCGCCCTGGGCGTAGTCGATGCGCTCCGCGACTCCCATGCCGCCGATATGCTCAGGGGTATGCTCTCGGAGACCGGACATCATCGCCGCCATGTCGGACGCGCCCTCGGGTCCCTCGTAGGCATGTCCGAGCAGCGCGCTCGACCAATAGCCGTATTCCCTGTAGAGGCGCTCCATGGCCTCGTAGAGGTCCAGCCCCCTCGTCTTCCAATGGGCGGCGAGCTCGCAGATGAGCATGGAGGCGACCACAGCGTCCTTGTCGCGAACGGACGTGCCGGCGAGGTAGCCATAGGACTCCTCGAAGCCCATGAGGAAATCGCCCTCGCGGCCCTCCGACTCCAGCACGCCGACCTGCTCGCCGATGAACTTGAACCCGGTGAGCGTGCGGCGTAGCTCGAGGCCGCGCGTGCGAGCGATATCGTCTGCCATGGGCGCGGACACGATGGTGGTGCAGGCGACCTCGCGGGACATGTCGGCACCGGACCCGCTTGCCTTGGAGGCGAGGAAATCGAGCAGGAGAAGGCCCACCTCGTTGCCGGTGAGCAGCCTGTATTCCCCGGCATGCGGGACCGCGATACCCACTCTGTCGGTGTCCGGGTCGGTCGCCAGCAGCAGGTCGGGCTTGACCCTGTCGCAGTACTCGAGCCCGAGTTTCAGCGCCTCGCGCACCTCGGGGTTGGGGTACGGGCAGGTCGGGAAGTCGCCGTCGCGCACGCACTGCTCCTCGACGGTCACGACCTCGGCGACGCCGATCCCCTCGAGCACTCGGGACACGCACTCCAGGCCGACGCCGTGGAGCGGGGTGTAGACGATGCGGAGCGCCGAGCAGTCCTCGCCCGTGGAGACCTCGAGTGTCTCCTCTATGTAACGGTCAAGAACCCTCTCGGGAACCAACTGCACCAGTCCCTCTTCCAGGGCCCTATCGAACGCCATCGCTTTTACGCCATCGAAGTAGTCGACGGGATCGATGGCCGCCTGGATGGCCTCTGCCGCCTCGACGGTGATCTGGCAGCCGTCAGAGCCGTAGACCTTGTAGCCGTTGTACGCGGCGGGGTTGTGTGACGCGGTGATGTTGACGCCGGCCGAGCAGCCCAGCTCGCGGACAGCGAAACTCAACGCGGGCGTGGGCTCGACGCGCTCGAACAGATAAGACTTAATTCCGTTGCCGGCGAGTACCTCAGCGACACGTCGCACGAACTCCTCGGACCCATGACGCGTATCGCGGCAAAGTGCGACAGTCGGGTTCTCAAAGGCGCTATTCAGGTAATCCGCGAGTCCTTGCGTAGCCTTGCCGACGGTATAGACGTTCAGACGGTTGGGGCCGAGACCAAGCTTGCCACGCAAGCCGCCAGTGCCAAACTCAAGATTACGAAAAAACGAATCTGCCTTTCCAGACTCATCCAGTGCAAGGAGCTCAGCCCTATCGGTGCCTGTCATGCAAGACAACCATTTTTTAAAAGTAAACTCTACCTGATTAGCTATCAATTCAATTCTTCCTGAATCTTTGGAGTGCATAATTAGCAAGCACCGCCACCGGTAAAGACCTCAACGACCGTGAGGAGAACGATCTTTAAATCGGTGACTACGCCGCGCTTGGCGATGTACTCAAGGTCGCGGCGAACCATGCCGTCGAAGTCGGTATCGTTGCGGTCGGTCACCTGCCACCAGCCGGTGATGCCAGGCTTCACGGCCAGTCGCTGCAGGTCGTGCTCGGTGTACTCGGCCACCTCGTTAGGCAGCGGCGGGCGCGGTCCCACGACGGACATCTGGCCCAGGAACACGTTCAGGAACTGCGGGAACTCGTCGATGGAGTGCTTGCGGATGAACTTGCCGATCCTGGTGACGCGCGGGTCCTCCTTCATCTTGAACATGGCGCCGGCGATCTCGTTCTGCTCCTTGAGGTCGGCGAGGCGCTCGTCGGCGTCCTTGTACATGGAGCGAAACTTCCACATGCGGAAGGTGGACAGCCTGCCGTCGGGGCGGGTCTGGCCCACGCGGATCTGGCTGTAGAACGGGTTGCCCTCGCTCTCCAGGCGGATGGCGGCGGCCAACACCAGACCGGGGATCGCGATGAGGACGAGCACAACACCGCTGAAAACGATATCAAACGTGCGCTTTATGGCCCGGTAGGCCAGGCGCGAGTTGTCCCAGTCCATGATGGATTGCATGGCCTTGTAACGGCCGACGCCCTCGCGCCGGTCCATGGCCTGAGAAATCAGTGCTGCACCCGCTGGCGCATTATTCTCTGTTACTTCTTTTTCAGCCACAATAAAACATACGTTCCTGTCCCCAGGACCCCCCCATCTATGAACTCAAAATTTGAATTAACTGCTGGTGCAACGTCTCCCTCACGTTTTGCTGGGAACGTCAAGCGGTAGCAGCTCCCTAAATGTGGAGTCACCCTCGCCCACGTCTACCAGGCACCAGCGTTTATGACGGTCGATTTTCTTTACGCGGGCCTCTTGCCCCACCAAGGGACCTTGCTCTATATGCAACACGCCGTCTTCTATGCGGGCGACGCTGTTGCGCACCACGCCGTCGTCGTCCAGCACGCTGCGATACCAGTCCTGCGCGTCGTCCGGCATGGGCATGTACGCCCGCTCCCTACTGCCGGCGATGCGACAGCCAAAGCTCAACTGGGCCAAAGCCCTATCGAGTGCGGCGGCATCGTGCGTGGCGACGAAGAAGTATTCTTTGTACATAGGTTTGGTTTGGAGCGACCAGGCACCATCCCGCTTAAACCAGAACTCCTTTTGCATTACAAAAGCGTCATGCATAAGGTTGTGCGGGATAATGCGGCGGACCTTTTCGCAGGTCTCGCGCTCTTTTCCGTTGGGGGTGTGGACCAGATACCAGCGGACGCGACCGTGTTGGCTGTTGGTGGTGACGCCATTAAAAGCGCCCGGCAGCTGCTCTTGGCGCCGTGCCGTCTGTTCCATGTTCTCGCCCCCTCTTTTGGCTTTGCGATGCACGCAAATGCAGGGGCGTTTAGAACAGGCTTCTCGCTCGCAGCTAGGCGCAGTCGCAAAAGTACAGGTTTTTATAGAGGGGTATGGAGATGCACCTACTGGCAGTACATTTTGCGTAATCTGGGCAAACGCTAATTAATTGCTCGTATAATGTAGTCAGTCGAAAGATGCAAAAACCTGTACCTTTTTGTACAACAAAAAAAAGCCGCTCAATCAGCGACTTTTCTTATTTCGGCATGAAAAAGGCGACCGCCCTTTGTGGACGGTCGCCTTTGTTAATTGTTATGCAACTTGCCTTAGGCGCGAGTCTTGATCTCCTCGAGCACCTTCGCAACAAACTCGTCAACGCTCATCTGAACGGTCTCGTTGGAGCGATCGCGGACGGAGATGTTGCCGGCCTCGACCTCCTTCTCGCCCAAGATGAGCATGTAGGGCACGCGGTCGATGCTGCGGGCCTCGCGAATCTTGTAGCCGATCTTCTCGTCGCGGTCGTCGCAGACCACGCGAATGCCGGCCTCCTCCAGCTTGGCGCACACCTCGTGGGCGTAGTCGCGGCTCTTCTCAGAGACGGGAAGTGCCTTGACCTGCACGGGAGCCAGCCAAGTGGGGAACTTGCCTGCAAAGTGCTCAATCAGAATACCGATGAAGCGCTCGATGGAGCCAAAGCACACGCGGTGCAGCATGATGGGGCGCTTCTTGGCACCGTCGGCGTCCACGTACTCCAGATCAAAGTTGAGCGGCATCTGGAAATCGAGCTGCACGGTACCGCACTGCCAGGTGCGGCCGAGCGAATCCTCCAGGTGGAAGTCGATCTTGGGGCCGTAGAAGGCGCCGTCGCCCTCGTTGACCTCGTAGTCCATGCCCAGCTTCTCCAGAGCGGTGCGCAGGCCCTCCTCGGCGCGCGCCCAGTCCTCGTCGGAACCCATGGAGTCCTCGGGGCGGGTGGAAAGCTCAACGTGATACTTAAAGCCAAACTTTTGGTACACGGAGTCGATGAGGTTGACCACGCCCACGATCTCGTCGGTCAGCTGGTCGGGACGCACAAACAGGTGGGCGTCGTCCTGGTTAAAACAGCGCACGCGGAACAGACCGTGCAGGGCGCCGCGCAGCTCGTGGCGGTGCACCAGGCCAATCTCGCCGGCGCGGATGGGCAGCTCGCGGTAGGAGTGCGGCTTGCTCGCGTACACCAGCACGCCGCCCGGGCAGTTCATGGGCTTAATGCAGTACTCTTCGTCGTCGATGACGGTGGAGTACATGTTGTCCTTGTAGTGGTCCCAGTGGCCCGAGGTCTTCCACAGCTGCTTATTCATGATGAGCGGCGTGGAGATCTCCACGTAGCCGGCCTTGTGGTGGATCTCGCGCCAGTAGTCCAGCAGCGTGTTCTTAAGGATCATGCCGTTGGGCAGGAAGAACGGGAAGCCGGGGGCCTCGTCGCGCATCATAAAGAGGTCCATCTCGCGGCCGATCTTGCGGTGGTCGCGCTTCTTGGCCTCCTCCAGCATGTGCATGTGCTCGTCGAGCTCTTCCTTGGTGGCAAAGGCGATGCCGTTGATGCGGGTAAGCATCTTGTTGTCCTTGTCACCCTTCCAGTAGGCGCCCGAGACGCCGGTGAGCTTAAAGGCCTTCAGCGCCTTGGTGTAGCAGATGTGGGGGCCGACGCACATGTCGATGTAGTCGCCCTGCTGATAGAAGGTGATGCGGGCGTCATCATCCAGGTCGCCGATGTGCTCGACCTTGTACTTCTCGCCGCGCTCCTCCATAAGGGCGATGGCCTCGGCGCGGGGCTTCTCGAAGACGGTGAACTTGAGGTTCTCCTTGACGATCTTCTTCATCTCGGCCTCGATCGCGGGGAAGTCGTCCTCGCTGATCTTGACGCCCTCGGGCAGGTCGACGTCGTAGTAGAAGCCGTTGTCGGTCGCGGGGCCGAAGGCAAAGTCGGCCTCGGGATAGAGACGCTTGATGGCCTGCGCCATGATGTGCGCGGCGGAGTGGCGGATGACGTGAGTGACCTCGTCCTGCGGGAGCTCGGCCACCGAACCGTCATTGTAGAGTGCCTTCATGGGTATGTTTTCTCCTCTCGGAT
>CABIWB010000006.1:17718-62400 GCA_902362275.1 Coriobacteriaceae bacterium
ATGGCAGCTGGGGCAGACGTTGCGAACCTGGGTATCGCACACCGGGCAGACGACGAAGTCCTTCTCGATGGGCGCGCCGCACTGCGGGCAGGTGCCGTACTGGGCAAGCTGACGCTCGCGCAGAGCCATGTCCAGCTCCTGCTCCTCGCGATCGGACGCATAGGAGTGCGGGCGCAGGACCAGGTAGGCAATGAGGCCTACAAATGGGATGAGGGCGATGATGCCCCATGCCACGTAGGCGCTGGCGCCGCGGCGGCGAGCGTCGATGAACACATAGACGACCGACAGCACATACAGGGCGATGATAAAGCCAACAAAGGCATAGACGACGCCCATAAGCTGCGGCGACATGAGCTCAGAGATGTACTTGGACATTACGGGTACCTTTCGGAATATTAACAGTCCGGACAAGTTTACCACGGGGTTTGTTTATATGGGACCACGGCTAGGGGCGGGGCCGGCGCGGACACAAACATCTCAATCTGTAACAGTTAGGAGCGGAATCCAGGTCTTGATGTTACAGATCGAGACGAAAGGTTGCCGTAGTTGTCGGCAGACGAAGTTGTCGACGTTGCCGGGTCTCCCCTCGCCTGCCGTTGGCGGGTGTTGCGGGACTGTTCGCCGCATTGCCGCTGCTCTGGAGGTATGCAGACCGTAGGATAGTCTTATTGACGGCCTGTCAACTCGTCTGGGAGGCACTGTGACAGAAACGTTTGATATCGCGATTGTCGGCGCGGGCATCACCGGATGCGCCATCGCGCGGCAGCTCGCGCGATTTGAACTGTCCATTTGCGTGGTCGAGGCGGCCAACGACATCGCGCTGGGCGCGTCGAAGGCCAACGGCGGCCTGGTGCACGCCGGCTACGATCCGGCGCCGGGCACGGTTAAGGCGCAGGTCAACGCCCGTGGCTGCGAGTTGTACGGTACGTGGGCGCAGGAGCTGGGCTTTCTGTTCTGCCGCACTGGGTCGATGGTGTTGGGTTTTAACGACGAGGACCGCGCACATCTGGAGCGGCTGCGATGCAATGGCCTTGCCAACGGTGTGCCCGAGCTGTCAATCGTCGGACCCGACCGCATCCACGAGTTAGAGCCGCGCGCCAGTGCCGATGCAACGTGCGCGTTGTGGTGCCCCTCGACTGGGTTTGTCGACCCGTTTGAGGTTGCCATCGCCGCGCTGGAGAACGCCGTGGCCAACGGGGTAACGTTTATGCGGTCCGCATCGGTGGAAGCGATTGAAGTCGCGGGCTCGAGCGACAACGCGCGCTTTACGCTGGCGACCCCCGCTGGCAACGTGCGCTGCCGCTACCTGATAAACGCCGCGGGCAACGGCGCCGCCGACATCTCGCATATGGCGGGCGCCGAGGACTTCCAGATGGTCTGGCGTCAGGGCAACATCGTGGTGCTGGACAAGGAGCCGCGCACGCTCATGCCGCTCTACCCCGTGCCGACGCCGATGTCGAAAGGCGTTATCGTGACGGGCACCGTGCATGGCAACACTGTGATCACCGCCACGGCTGCCGTGCGCGAGCCGGGCGACACGCAGACCTATACGAGCGATGTGAACGCGCTGCTGACCGGCGCGCGCAAGCTGGTGCCCGATCTGGATACGCGCCGCGTGGTGCGCGCATTTGCCGGCGGGCGTCCGGTCATTCAGGGAACGAACGACTTCTTTATTGGACAGTCAGCCGTGGTGCCGGGGCTTTTCCAAGCGGCGGGCATTCAGTCGCCGGGCGTGGCAAGCGCACCGGCAATTGCCGAGCGCATGGAGCAGGTGCTGCGCGATGCGGGCGTGACCTTGTGCGAACGGGGCGATTGGGACCCAATTCGCCGCGCGCCGGACGACTTTGACCGCGCACCGCTGGCGCGCAAGGAGGAGCTAATCGAGTCCGACCCCGCGTGGGGGCAGATTGTCTGCCGCTGCGAAACGGTGCCCGAGGCCGAGATTGTGGCCGCGATTCGGCGCCACCCGGGTGCAATTTCGGTCGAAGGTGTCAAGCGCCGCTGTCGTGCCGGCATGGGTCGGTGCCAGAGCGGCTTTTGCCAAAGCCGTGTGGTGGCGATTCTTACCCGAGAGCTGGGCTGTGACCCCAGCGAGATACTGTTGGAGGATGCCGGTTCTTGGCTGGTTGAGGGACCGCTGAAGGGAGTGCGCTAGGATGGCGGAATTCGGATCGAGCGCGATTGATTGCGGCGTCGTAGAAGCCGTACAAACGCAAGCCTTCGACGTGGTCGTTGTCGGCGGCGGACCTGCTGGTATGGCGGCCGCGCTGGCCGCTCATAAGGCCGACGCGCGCGTGGCCATCGTGGAGCGCGAGCAGCACCTGGGCGGCATCCTCCGCCAGTGCATCCACCCCGGCTTTGGCCTGTCGCACTTTAAACAGGAGCTCACCGGTCCCGAGTACGCGCAGCGCTTTATCGACCAGGTGCACGCAACCGACATTGCGCTGTTCTTGAACAGCATGGTGCTTGGGATTGATTCAGGCGAGCCTGCGGAAGACACCGCGGTCCATACCGTCACGCTCATGAGCCCCGCCGGAATGCTGCAGCTCACCGGACGCGCGGTCGTCCTTGCCATGGGTTGCCGTGAGCGCACCCGCAGCGAGATCAAGATCCCCGGCAGTCGTCCCGCCGGCGTTTTCACGGCGGGCCTGGCGCAGCGATACATCAATATCGAAAACCTCAAACCCGGCTCGCGCGCCGTAATTTTGGGCTCGGGCGATATCGGGCTGATCATGGCACGTCGCTGCACGCTCGAGGGGATTTCCGTCGAGGGCGTGTACGAGCTCATGCCGTACGCCAACGGACTGCGCCGCAATGTCAAGAACTGCCTGGACGATTTTGGCATTCCGCTGCATCTTTCTACCACGGTCACGCGCGTGATCGGGCACGACCGCGTGGAGGCCGTCGAGGTAAGCCGGGTCGACGAGCACCTGGCGCCCATTGCCGGGACAGAGCGCATCGTTCCGTGCGACACACTACTGCTTTCGGTGGGTCTGATTCCCGAGAATGAGCTTTCGGTTGCCGCGGGCGTAGAGCTTGACCCGCGCACGCGCGGCGCCGTAGTGGACCAGAGTCTGCAGACGGACGTGCCGGGAATCTTTGCCTGTGGCAACGTGCTGAACGTACACGACCTGGTCGACAACGTGACGAACGAGTCCGAGCGCGCCGGTGAGGCTGCAGCGGCGTACGCGCTGGGGACCAACGCGGGCGCCGTTCCGGACTGCGAGCTCACAGTCTCCCCTGCCGGCAGCGCGGGCTACGCGCTGCCGGGACGCATTACGGCTGTGGCGCTCACCAAACTCAACTTCCGTGTGCGCCGGCCAGTCGATGCCGCCCGCGTGAGAATCTTGGCCGACGGCGAGGAACTGTTCGCCGGCAAGGTCCGCCCGTTTAAACCGAGCGTTATGGAAAGCTTCCCGCTGCCGGCAAAGGCGATTCAGCACGCACTCGACCTGGGCGCCAGCGAGATTATCCTGTCCGTCGATCCCGTTGAGGAGGCATAAACCATGAGCAAGAACGCGATCGAAACGCTGCAGTTCAACTGCACGACCTGCCCATCCGAATGCCTTCTGACCGTTGAAGTCGAGCGCAACGCCGATGGCCACGTTGCGGCGGTACGCTCCGTGACCGGCAATAGCTGCCCGCGCGGCGATAAGTTCGCGCATCAGGAGCTCACCCGCCCCATGCGCGTGCTCACCACCACCGTGGCCGTATCCGGCGGCGACGAAGCACTGCTCCCCGTGCGCACGGCCGAAGCCATCCCGCTGGCGCTCCACGCCCAAGCCATGGCCTCCATCCGCGGCGTGGTCGTCGAAGCCCCCATCCGCATGGGCGACGTCGTGCTGGAGAACCTCCTAGACACCAACATCAACCTCATCGCCAGCATGGACATCGACCGAGCCTAAGCAGCTAATTAGGGACGGGGCTCTTTTAGCTACTTTTGCCTGCACGCTTGCCAAGCTAGCAATGCCAAGGAGTGTCCCGAAGTACCGGCATAAAAGGAACGTCCCTATGTGCCGGGCTTGGGATACCATGGTGGCACCCTAGCGAAAGGATGTTTCATGGCACATGTCGATGACCAGCGTGTGGAGCGCGTGCTCGATGCGCTCGAGGCTCAGCACCCCGGCGCACAGCTGCTCGTAAACGACCCGTGGTCGATCTATTACCTGACCGGCTTTTATGCCGATATGTTCGAACGCTTTTGCGGCGTGCTGCTCACACGCGGTAGCGAGCCGGTGATCCTAGTCAACGCCCTGCACCAGCTGCCAGAGTATGACAATGCCCGCGTCGCCTACCACACCGATACCGATGTCGTGGCCGATGCCATCGCTCGCGAAGTCGATCCGACCAAACCACTCGGCATCGACACCGTCATGCGTTCCGGCTTTTTGATGCCGCTCATGGAGCGCCATGCCGCCAGCGAATTTTTCCTGGGCGACTTTGCCGTCACCGCCGCGCGCACCCACAAGGATGACGCCGAACAGGAGCTCATGCGCGCGTCCTCGGCCGCTAACGACGCCGTGATGGCCGACGCGATCAAGCTCGTCCACGAAGGCGTGACGGAGCGCGAGATTGCCGACCAGATGCTCGGCCTGTATCGCAAGCACGGCTGCGAGGGCTTTAGCTTTCCGCCCATCGTGAGCTTTGGTGCTAACGCCGGCGACCCGCACCACGAGCCCGACGACACCGTGCTCAAGCGTGGCGACGTGGTGCTGTTCGACATTGGCGGACGCCGCTGCAACTACTGCTCGGACATGACGCGCACGTTCTTTTGGGGCGAGCCGGACAAGGAGACGGCACACATCTACAACATCGTGCGCCGTGCCAACGAGGCCGCCGAGGCGCTCATCGCACCGGGCGTTCGCATGTGCGACCTGGACCGCGCCGCGCGCGATGTGATTGAAGACGCGGGCTATGGGCAGTACTTTACGCATCGCCTGGGTCACTCGATCGGCTTGCAGGACCACGAGCCGGGCGACGTTTCACTCGTCAACGAGCAGGTCGTAGAGCCGGGCATGACGTTCTCCATCGAGCCGGGCATCTACCTCCCCGGCTGCACCGGCGTCCGCATCGAGGACCTTGCCCTGGTCACCGAGAGCGGCGTCGAGATTCTCAACGCCTACCCCCACAATCCGGTCCGCCTAGACTAGCCAATGTGTCAAAGGGACAGTCCTCTAACACATTCCGCTAACGCCGCGCCACGAAGACGGCCTATCTACTACGTTAAACCCGCATGGGTCGACCATGCGGGTCTTTTTTGAAAAATGGCAAGCCATCTACCTGCGGTTTTGATTTCGCAATTCTCTGTATGGTCGAGGGTAACCGGTCAAACGTAGTAGATAGGCCCATTTCGTGACAAGCAAGTCAATGTGAGGTGCAGGGTAGCTAAAAAGCCCCGTCCCAAATTGGCTGCTTTTGAGTTGCGGTGATATACGGACTGCTTGAGGCCTCTGGCTTGTAAAACAGTCCGTATTTCACCGCAACTGCTGAGGGGATGGGTTAGCGCAGCAGGCCGGCTACTTCGCCGGCTAGGGTGATGGTGCCGGCGGCAACAAAGGGCTCGTCTGCGGCATCGAGGGCCGCAAGGGCCTCGGGCACGCTGGGGTACACGCCGGCCAGCTTGTCAGCGCCCACCAGGGCAGCGAGTTCCTCTGCTGGCAGGGCGCGATCGGAATCGGTCTGGGTCACGACTACGCGGGGGAACGCCGGAATCAGTACGTCGACGATGCCCGCCACGTCCTTGTCGGCCAGCGCGGCACACAGCAGCGTGGGGCGATTCTCTACGCACGGGTCGATCTCGTCCAGTGCGCTCACAAAGTTCTCGCAGCTCTGGGGGTTATGACAGGCGTCAATCAGCTTGAGCGGATCGGTTCCCAGCACATCAAATCGGCCCGGCGTGGGGCAGCCCATAAGCGACGCATCGAGGTTATCATGATCGAGCTCGCGACCCAGATACCCCTCGCACAGCATAATCGCGCACGCGGCATTCTGCGGCTGATACGCCGGCTTAACCATGCTCGACGTATAGATCGCACGCGGCGTGGTGCAACTGAACTCAACCGTGTCGCCCACATGCGCCGGCACCTTAGTCGTGGCGTGGCTCACCACGAGCGGCACGACGCCGCACTCGCGGCAACGGGCATCCATCACGCGCTGAACGCTCGCCTCGTGCGTGCCCTCGCCTAAAACAACCATGCGCCCGGGTTTGATAACCGCAGCCTTCTCCCCCGCAATGGCCTCGAGCGTGTCGCCCAGAATGCGCGTGTGATCGAGCCCAATGCCCGTAATGGCAACGGCAACGGGATCGGTCGCACTCGTGGCGTCCCAACGTCCGCCCATGCCAACCTCGAGCACGGCAACATCCACCGCGGCCTCGGCAAACACTACAAGTGCGGCAGCCGTCAGCAAGTCAAAAGGCGTGATGGAATAGGCACGCTCCCCCGCCGCCACACGGCGCGCATTCACGCGATGTCCCGCCTCAACAGCGGCCGAAACGCCACGGGCAAAGGCCTCGTCGCTCACGACGCGTCCATCGACCTCCATGCGCTCGGGATAACGCACCAGCTGCGGCGACGTATACAGCGCGGTTTTGAGCCCCTCGCCGCGAAGGATAGCAGCCGAAAAACGCGTAGTCGAAGTCTTGCCATTGGTGCCGGCAACCTGAATGCAATCAAAGTACTCGTCCGGACGTCCCAGCTCATCGAGCATATCGACAACCGTCTCAAGCAGAGGCCCAGCATCCCCAGAAATCCGACCCGTATCAGCAGCCAGCCCAACAGCCTCATCAAACGAAAGCAACTCAAACTCAAAAGGAACGGTATACAAGCCAGAACGCTTAGCCATAACCCAAAGTCCCCCATAACAGAAAAAGAGGCCCACCAAAAAGAATGAGCCCCTCGCGTTGACAATATCAGCCTTTATCCGCTTGCAGCGAAATCAAGGCCACAACCAAGTGGCCCCAACCTACCAGATGCAAACAACCACGTAACCGCACTAGGAGCGGCCCGACGCTTTGCTCGCCGCAAGTTCCGCACGCAAAGGACAGCACTTAATGTGCTGTCCGTCTTGCGCAGGACTGTCCGCAGCGGAGAGCAAAGCGTCGGGACGCGTCCCCCAGTACCGCCTACGAGAAGTCAGCAACCTGAGCAGTCAGTGCCACCAGGATCTCCTTGAGCTCAGCTGCACGGTCCTTCTTCTTCTGGACCACCGCGGGCGCGGCCTTGGCCACAAAGCCCTCGTTGGCGAGCGTCTTCTCGCAGCCGGCAAGCTCCTTCTGGGCAGCGGCGATCTCCTTCTCCAGGCGCGCCTTCTCGGCCGAAAGATCAACCTTGCCCTCGAGCACCACAAAGACCTCGACGCCACTGTCGACCACGGCGATGCTCGCGGCCGGCTTCTCAACGTCAGTACCCATGACCAGCGAAGCGGTATTCGCCAGCGGCTCAATGGTCGAGCGCAGGCTCTCGAGCTTCTCGATATCCTCGGCACCGGCGCGCACGGCAACGTCAAGCTCGGCCTTGGGGCTCAAGCGGTAACGCGAACGCGTGGCGCGGGCGGCGGACACGACGGTACGGCACAGTTCAAACGCGCGCTCGGCGGGCTCATCGACATACTTGGCGTAGTCGGCGGGCTCCGGCCACTTGGCGATCATGAGCGCCTCGGCGCGGTCCACGTTGCCCTCGGCGTCCAGATCGAGCACGCTCGCCGGCATGTTGTCCCAGATCTCCTCGGTAACAAACGGCATAAGCGGGTGCATCAGGCGAATGGAGGTATCGAGCACAAAGATCAGGTTGCGCTGCGCCTGAAGACGACCCTCGCCCTTCAGGCGGGCCTTGGTGACCTCGACGTACCAGTCGCAGACCTCGTTCCAGAAGAACTGCTGCACGCCGCGGGCCATGTCACCAAAGGTGTAGTTCTCGATACCTTCGGTGACCATCTTCACGGCCTTGGCCAGGCGGCTGAACATCCAGGCGTCGGCCGGCGTCTCAACGACGGGCTCGCCGGGCGTGTAGCCCTCCATGTTCATAAGCAGGAAACGGCTGGCGTTCCAGATCTTGGTCACAAACGACTTGGCCTGCTCGGTGCGCGGGCTGTCGATAAGCTTTTTGGTCTTCTTGTCGATGTTCGCATCGAACTTGACGTCCTGGTTGTTGGTGCACAGCGTCAGCAGGTTGAAGCGCATCGCGTCGGCGCCGTACATGCCAATGAGGTCCATGGGGTCAACGCCGTTGCCCTTGGACTTGGACATGCGGCTGCCGTCCTTGGCAAGGATCGTCGGGTAGATGACGACGTCCTCAAACGGCACCTCGTCAAGGAAGTACAGCGAGCTCATGACCATGCGGGCGACCCACAGCGCGATGATATCGCGCGCGGTGACGAGCGCCGTCGTGGGGTGATGACCCTCGAGCAGTTCCGGCTTTTGCGGCCAGCCCTGCGTGGCAAAGGTCCACAGCTGCGAGCTGAACCAGGTGTCCAGCACGTTCTCGTCCTGATGCACGTGATGACCGCCGCACTTAGGGCACACGTCGGTGTCCTCGGTCAGGGCGTCCTCCCAGCCGCAGTCCTCGCAGTAGAACACGGGGATGCGGTGGCCCCACCACAGCTGGCGGCTGATACACCAATCCTTAAGGTTCTCCATCCAAGTGGTGTAGGTCTGCGTCCAGCGCGCGGGGTGGAAGGTGACCTTGCCGGAGTTGACGGCGTCGAGCGCCGGCCCCTTGAGCTTGTCGACGGCGACGAACCACTGCTCAGAAAGCCACGGCTCAAGCGCGGCGTCGCAACGGTAGCAGTGCATGACGGAGTGATCGAGGTCCTCGACGTGATCGAGCAGGTCGTGCTCCTCGAACCACTTGATGACGGCCTCGCGGCACTCGTCGCGGTTCATGCCGGTGAACTCGCCGTAGCCTTCGACGACCACCGCGTGCTCGTCGAAGATGTTGATCTGCGGCAGGTCGTGAGCCTGACCCATGGCGTAGTCGTTGGGGTCGTGGGCCGGAGTAACCTTAACGAAGCCGGAACCGAAGTTGGCGTCGACATGCCAATCCTCAAAGATGGGGATCTCACGGTCGACGATGGGAAGCTTGACGGTCTTGCCCACGAAGGCGGCCTTCTCGGGGTCCTTCGGGGAGACGGCGACGCCCGTGTCGCCGAGCATGGTCTCGGGGCGCGTGGTGGCGACGACGATGTAGTCCTGGCCGTTGACCGGCTCGGTCAGCGGGTAGCGCAGGTGCCACAGGTGGCCCTTCTCGTCCTTGTACTCGGCCTCGTCGTCCGAGATGGCGGTGGTGCAGTTGGGGCACCAGTTGACGATGCGCTTGCCACGGTAGATCAGGCCGTCGTGGTACCAGTCGCAGAAGACCTTGCGCACGGCCTGGGCGTAGTCCTCGTCCATGGTGAAGCGCTCGTTGTCGAAATCGACGGAGCAGCCCATACGCTTGATCTGCTCGACGATGATGCCGCCGTACTCGTGAGTCCAATCCCAGCAAGCGTCGACAAACTTGTCGCGGCCGATCTCCAGGCGGCTGATGCCCTCACTCTTGAGCTTCTTGTCGACCTTAGTCTGCGTGGCGATACCGGCGTGGTCGGTACCCAGCACCCAACGCGTGGACTTGCCGCGCATGCGGGCCATACGGATGATGGCGTCCTGGATGGAGTCGTCGGTGGCGTGACCCATGTGGAGCTTGCCGGTCACGTTGGGAGGCGGAATGGTGACGGTGCAGTCGCCCACGCCCTCACGGCGCTTGTAGTAGCCGCCGTCGAGCCACTTCTGCAGGATCGCCGGCTCGTTGGTCGACGGATCGTAGTTCTTGGGCATCTCTTCCATATATCTCTCCCTGTCCCGCCGGGGAGAAATGTAGGCCCGTTTTTCGCTCGGTCAGGTCCTGGGCTCGCTCGAAGACCACATTAAGTGGTCTTCGGCTCGTGCGGAATCTACGAAAATCGGGCCTACATTCCTCCCCTTAGGTATCGATTACTTCAGTCTGTAATGACTTCGCTGAGGCTTAAACAATCACACAGAATAGCACAGGTAGTTAGGGTTATTGCGTATATATAAAATAGCCTCCGACCGCGGGCGGTCAGAGGCTATTTGCAAACACGTTTTAGGCTGGTTTACCCGTAGATGCGTTGGGGCTGTTCTTCGCCCTTTACGGAGGCTTCGGTCACGATGACCTTGGTGACGCCTTCCTCGCTGGGAAGGTCGAACATCGTCTGTTGCAGCACGTCCTCGCAGATGGAGCGCAGGCCGCGGGCGCCGGTCTTGCGGGCAAGCGCCATGCGGGCGATCTCGTGCAGGGCGGCGTCCTCAAACTCAAGCTCAACGTCCTCGAGCTGGAACATCTTGCGGTACTGGCGCACCACGGCGTTCTTGGGCTCGGTCAGGATCGACACCAGGTCGTCCTCGTCGAGCGCCTGCGTCTGGGTGACGACAGGCGTACGGCCCACGAACTCGGGAATCATGCCAAAGGCGTTGAGGTCCTGCGGGAGTACCTGACGCAGCAGGTCGTTCTCGTCGACCGAGGTGGGGCCGGCGATCTCGGAGTTGAAGCCCACGCCCTTGTTGCCCACGCGATCGGCAATGATCTTGTCCAGGCCTACAAAGGCACCGCCGCAGATAAACAGGATGTTAGTCGTGTCGATCTGCAGCAGCTCCTGCTGGGGATGCTTGCGGCCGCCGGTGGGCGGAACGCTTGCCACCGTGCCCTCAAGAATCTTAAGCAGCGCCTGCTGAACGCCCTCGCCTGAGACATCGCGGGTAATGGAGAGGTTCTCGGCCTTGCGGGCGATCTTGTCAATCTCATCCACGTAGATAATGCCCACCTGAGCACGCTCAATGTCGCCATCGGCAGCATTGATGAGCTTGAGCAGGATATTCTCCACGTCCTCGCCCACGTAACCAGCCTCGGTGAGCGCGGTGGCATCGGCGATGGCAAACGGCACCTCGAGGATGCGCGCGAGCGTCTGGGCCAGCAGCGTCTTGCCGGTACCAGTGGGACCGAGCAGCAGGATGTTGGACTTGGCGAGCTCCACATCGTCCATGTCATCGTCAAGCTGCGAGTCCAAACCGTCGTCAAAGGCCGAAAGCGCAGCGCCGCCCTCGATGACGCGGCGATAGTGGTTGTACACGGCAACCGACATGGCGCGCTTGGCGTCCTCTTGGCCCATGACATAAGCCGAAAGCTCGTCATAGATCTCGTGCGGCGTCGGCACGTGCGTGATGACCTGGCGATCGTCCTCGAGCTCAAAACCCTCGTTCTCGGGGTCCGCGGCGGGCTGCCCAGCAGCCTGGCCGTGGTCGTTGAGGAAGCCCGGCAGCTTGCCGTTGCGGGCAGCGTCCATAAAGTCCGAAGCCAGCGACTCCTCCAGAATCTCGGAGCAGGCGGCGACGCACTCGTCACAGATAAAGATGTTGGTCGGGCCCTTTACAAGGCGGCGAACCTGCCCCTGCTCTTTTCCGCAAAAGGAGCAGCGGATGGGGTTGCCGTTCTCGTCAAAGTTGTCCTGCATGTTACCTGCCATCCTAGACGTCCTTCGCGGCGAGATCGCGCGAGGTGACGATACGGTCGATCAGACCGTAGTCGAGGGCTTCGGCAGCGGTCAGGTAGTTGTCGCGCTCGGTGTCGGCCTGGACCTTCTCGATGGGCTGGCCCGAGGCGTCGGACAGGATCTGGTTGAGCTCGCGGCGAGTCTTCTTGATCTCCTCGGCAACGATCTCAATCTCGGTCTGCTGACCCTGGGCACCGCCGCTGGGCTGGTGAATCATGACCTTGGAGTGCGGCAGGCAGAAGCGCTTACCCTTAGCGCCGGCCGAAAGCAGCACGGCGGCCATGGACGCAGCCATACCGACGCAGATGGTGGAGACCTGCGGCTTGATAAAGTTCATGGTGTCCAGAATCGCCAGGCCGGAGTAGACCTCGCCACCGGGCGAATTGATGTAGAGCGAGATATCCTTCTCGGCATCCTGGCTCTCAAGATGCAGCAGCTGGGCAACGACCAGGTTGGCGCTGACGGAGTTGATCTCCTCGCCCAAAAAGATGATGCGGTCGTTGAGCAGGCGCGAATAGATATCGTAGCTGCGCTCGCCGCGCGGTGTCTGCTCGATAACGTATGGCACGAGGGCGGAATCGAACTTAGCGATCATACGCATCTCCATTTCTCTCTTGCGGACCAAATTGGTTCTAGATAAACGTACGGTGCCCGCATGCTATGCATTGGCTGGCACCGTACGAAGCAACCGGATAACCGGTGTATAACTTTACCCCATCACGGGCGCACGCATGCGCTCGCGGGCAAGGTGGCGAGAATTACTCGGCGTCCTTGGCGGTCTCGTCGACCTCGGTCACCTTGGCGTTCTCGACCAGGCGGTCGACGGCCTTGGAGCGACGGATGGACTCGCGGACGGCAGGCATGCGGCCATCGGCGATGAACTCGGCCTTGGAAGCCTCGACGTCCTTGACGCCGGCCTTCTCGAACTCGGCGTTGACGTCGTCCTCGGTGACCTCGATCTTGAGCTCACGGGCGAGAGCGTCGAGCGCCAAGGACTCACGGGCAACGTCGTTGGCCTGCTTGTGCAGGTCGCCGATGAACTGCTCCATGGTCAGACCGGAAGCGGGCAGCCAGGTGTCCAGCGTCATGCCGCGGGCAGCGAGGTTGGACAGGAAGTTCTGGCCAAGCTCCTCAAAGACGGACTGCTCGTAGTCGGCATCCATCTCGTCGAGCTGCAGGCGCTCGGCGAGAGCGGAGACGCAACGGTTCTCCTTCTCGGCCGGGAGGCGGGAAGCCTTGTCCTGCTCGATCTCGATCTTGATGGCGTCGCGCATGGCGTCGATGCTGTCGAAGCCAAAGTCGGACTTGACGAGCTCGTCGGTGAGCTCGGGGGTGTTGCGGACCTTAATACCCTTGACGGTGACCTCGACGGTGTGGGTCTCGGCCTCCTCGCCCTCCTCAGCCTCATCGGTCCAGGTGACGGACTTGACGTCGTCAACGTTGGCGCCGATCAGAGCCTCGTTGAACTCAGCGGGGTTGCTGTCGCTACCGGCGATGAGCATGCGGCCCTCGGCGGCGAAGTTGTCGGCGTTCTCGACAGCCTTGAGGTCGACGGTGACGTAGTCCTCGGCCTCGACGGCACGGCCCTCGACGTCCTCGAAGGTGGCACGGTAGTTGAGGAGCATCTCGACCTGGTTGTTGATCTCGGACTCGGTGACCTCCGCAGGGGGCATCTCGATCTCGACGGCGTCGAAGGAGGAGAGCTCGGCAGCAGGACGCAGGGAGAACTCGACGGTGTAGGTGTAGTCCTCGTGATCCTTAGCGAGGTCGAGCTCCTTGTAGTCACCGCTCTTGGTGGGGACGATGTCCAGCTCGTTGAGGACGGCGGGCTCGTTGGCGGCGATCAGGTCGTTGGTGGCCTGAGCGAGGGTAGCCTCGGCGCCAAGAGCGGAGTCGATGACCGGACGGGGAGCCTTACCGGCGCGGAAGCCCGGGAAGCGGTACTTCTTGGCGGTGTCCTTGTAGGCCTTCTTGATCGCGGCGTCGACGTCGGCGGCCGGGATGGTGACCGTAGCGGTGAGCTTGGCGTCCTTGACGTCAGAAGCGGTGATGTTCAACACGTTCCTCCTCATACTGCCCAGCTTATCTGAGGTGCTGGTACCTTTATGCAACAAAGAGTCGCGAGGGCATAAGCCGACGCGGGTGCGTTGGTGCGGGCGAAAGGACTCGAACCTTCACGGGAATCCCACCAGAACCTAAATCTGGCGCGTCTACCAATTCCGCCACGCCCGCATGAGCGCACAGACTAGGAATGATAGCAGATACGAGCGACAAGCGCACGCACACGTTTTACAGGCTCACGACCTCACCACGAGTGCAAAAGGCGGGGCGAGTTGCCCCGCCCTGCCAATTACGACTTGTTCGCTGACCCGCTACTCCCCCAACAGGGCCTTCTCGGGCGTGATGGGCAGCGAGCGAACCTGGTGGCCGGTGGCGTGTGCCACGGCCGAGGCCACGGCGGCGAGCGGCGTGTTGATGACGACCTCGCCGATCGACTTGGCGCCAAACGGACCCGTCGGCTCGTAGCTCGGCTCAAAGGCCACGCGAATGCTGCCGATATCCAGGCGCGTAGGCAGCTTGTAGCTCATAAAGTTGCCAGTGCGCAGACGACCGCGCTCATCGTGCTCGACAATCTCATAGAGCGCGTGACCGATACCCTGGGCAATGCCGCCCTCGGCCTGGACGCGCGCGAGCGCCTCGTTGATCACGGTGCCGCAGTCGACGGCCGCCGCGTAGTCCACCACGGTCACCTTGCCGGTGGCCTTGTCGACCTCGACCTCGGCAATGCCGGCCATAAACGGCGGGGGCGAAACGGGCAGGCAGGCAGAAGCATGCGAGGTGAGCGCGTCGCCGCCCGCGATGTTCTTGACGCACAGGTTGGCAAAGTCGCGCAGCGTGAGGTAGCGGTTCTGCTCGCGAGCGGCGCGCTCGTCGGACAGACGCACGTACTGGCCATCGAAGACCACGTCGGCGGCGTCCACGTCCCACATCTGGGCGGCCTTGGCGCAGATCTTCTCACGCAGCTCGGTCGCGGCGTTCTTGGCGGCAAGGCCCGTCACGTAGGTACCGGAGCTCGCGTACGAGCCGGCGTCGAACGGCGACACATCGGTGTCCACGCCGCGCACCACGATCAGCGAGCTCTCCACGCCCAACTCCTCAGCGGCAATCTGCGCCAGGATCGTATCGACGCCCATTCCGTTATCGGTGGCGCCGGTCGAAAGCGTAATAAAGCCGTCCTCTTCCAGGCGCATGTCGATGCCGGCGATATCCACGTTGGAAATGCCCGAGCCCTGCATGGTGAGCGCGCAACCCAGGGCGCGCACACGGTCGCCCAGGTCCACGGCCAGCGGCTTGTCACGCCAACCGATCATGTCCATCGCGCGCAGCAGGCAGCGGTCGAGTGCGCAGGCGTTAAGCTTCTCGTTGTAGTACTGCGGCATGATCTCGCCCTCGCGCACGATGTTCTTAAGGCGCAGGTCGGCGGGGTCCATGTGCAGCATGTCGGCGAGCTCGTTGACGGCGCTCTCCACGGCAAACTGGCCCTGGGTGGCACCGTAGCCGCGATACGCGCCGCCGCGGTTGGTGTTGGTGTAGACGGCGTCCCAGCTAAAGCGGCTCGCCTTCACATGGTTGTAGATGGGCAGGCTCTTGTGGCCCGAAAGGCCGATCGTCGTGGTGGCATGCTCGCCATAGGCCCCGGCGTTGGACAGTGTGTGCAGATCGATGGCCGTGATAGTGCCGTCGTTCATGGCGCCCAGCTTAACGGTCATCTGCATCTGGTGACGCGAGTTGCCCGCGGTGATGGTCTCCACGCGGGTGTAGCAGCAGTAGCTCGGACGGCCGGTCTGCTGCGTCACGAACGCCACGAAGATCTCGCAGCAGCCCGTCTGCTTGGAGCCAAAGCCGCCGCCGATGCGCGGCTTAATGACCTGCACCTGCGACTGCGGAATGTCGAGCGACTGCGCGACCATGCGGCGCACGTGGAAGGGCACCTGCGTGGAGGTGGTCACCGAAATGCGGCCGAACGCGTCGGTCGTCGCGAAGGCGCGGAAGGTCTCCATGGGCGCGGTCTGCGTGGCCTGGCTGGTGTAGGTGCGGGTAAAGACGATGTCGCTCTGGGCGATCGCCTCGTCCAAGTCGCCATAATCGCTGGTACCGCTGCACACCAGGTTGCGCGAGACATCCCCGCCCTGTGGGAACATAAAGGTCACGTCGCCCTCGGGATGGACCACGATGTCGTTATCGAGTGCTTGGGTAAAGTCGAGCAGCGGCTCGAGCACCTCATAGTCGACCTTAATGAGTTTGAGCGCCTTGTCGGCAGCCTCCTCAGTCTCGGCGGCGACGATTGCCACCTCTTCGTTTTGGTAACGGACGAGATTCTCGAGGATCAAGCGGTCGTAGGGGCTCGGCTGCGGATAGCTCTGGCCGGCGATGGTAAAGCGGCGCTTGGGCACGTCCTCGTAGGTGTAGACGCCCACGACGCCGGGCACCTTCAGTGCGCGCGACGTATCGATGGAGCGAATCTTGGCGCGCGCATACGGGCTGCGCTTGAGCTTAACGATGAGCGCGCCGGCGGGCACCATATCGCCGGTGTAGACCGGACGACCCTCGAGCAGGGCCTTCGAGTCCTTCTTGGGCTGCTTGTGGGTGATCTGCTTGTAGGTGACGCCGTCAGAGCTGGTGTTATTGACCGGCAGCCCGGGCATCTCGAAGCCCACCTGCACGCCGGACTCGTTGAGGAAGCGCACAATGGCGCGCAGCTGGCTCTCGTAGCCGCTGCAGCGGCAGAGGTTGCCGGCGAGCTGGCGCGAGAGCTCCTCGCGCGTCGCGACGAGGCTCGGATCCTCCTTGGCGGCGCGGGCAAGCGCCAGCACGTTCATGATAAGGCCGGGGGCGCAAAAACCGCACTGCTCAGCGCCTTCGGCAGCCATAGTGCGGGCAAGCGCCTCGGACTCGACCTTGAGGCCCTCGAGCGTGGTGACGGAGCGGCCCTCGACGCGCGCGGCAGGAACCGAGCAGCTCAGCACCGGGTCGCCGTCGAGCCACACCGTGCACAGACCGCAGTTGGTGGTTTCGCAGGCACAGCGCACCGACGCGCAACCCTGCTCACGCAAAAGCGAAAAGAGCATGGTGTCGGGGGCAATCTGAACCTTGACCTTGCGGCCGTTGAGCGTAAAGGAAAGATCGATGAGTTTGGCAGCCATTAGCGCACCTCGCTAGAATCGACGCCGGGCACGCGGCGGCAGGAATACTCGTCCGTGGCAAACTTAGGAATCTGCACGCCCTCGAGCTCGCGGGCAAGCGCGGCCGAAAGCTCGATGCCGGCGGCACGGCGCACGGCCTGGACAGCGAGCGGAGCCGAGATGCGGCGGCGGTAGTCGGCCGAGCCCCACAGGTTGGTGCCGTAGCTCAGCGATCGCACGGATGCGGCCAGGGCGCGAAGCTCGTCCTCGGAAGGCTGCTCGGCGGTAAGGCCGCATGCCTCGCCCTGCAGCAGGGTCGCGCGCAGCGGGCGGGCACCCACGGTGACATGCCAGGAGCCGTCCCACCAGGCGGCGGTAACGTTCAGCGAGGGAAAGTCGGTCGCGGCCTTGCGCACGGCCTCGTAGCTTGCACGGTAATCGTGCTTAACGACCACGACGCGCTCGATAACGTCGCGCACGTAGCCCATGTCGACGAACTCCGCGAGCGGCACGCGGCCGGCGCCCGTCAGCTCAACATAGGAATCGAGCGCCAGGAAAGCCGAAAGCACGTCCGAGAAGCCAAAGCGGCCGTAGATGCTGCCGCCCACCGTGGCGGTATTGCGCAGCTGCACGCCCACGATGTCGTGGACGGCGAACTCAAAGACATTGTTGACAAGCGCGTTGAGCCCGGCATGACGCTCGAGCTGGCGCAGGGTACACATGGCACCGATGCGAAACTCGTTCTCGGTCTCCTCGATCTGATCGAGTCCGCAGGCCGAAAGGTCAATCGCCGTCGCCACACGACGCGAACCCAGGCGCATCCAGATGCCGCCGCCCACAATCTTGTTGTTGCGGTTCTTCTGCAAGAGCTCATAGGCTTCGGCCGCGTTTCCAACACGGACGTAGGTACCGAACTTGAGCACGTTCTCCCCCATCTCTTCACTTGTCCAGTACTTTTAAGTGTACCAAACGAGGGGCCGCACACCGTTTTAGGACAAAATCCACCCACCCATCCATAACTTGCGGTGATATACGGACTGATTAGCCGTTCTGGGACGCTAAACAGTCCGTATATCACCGCAAGTTATGAGGAGTCCTCCGGGATAGAAAAGGCTCCCAGCCAGATAGCTGGGAGCCTCATCACATGCTATGTCGAGCGAAGATTTAGCAGACGCCCTGGGCGAGCATGGCGTCGGCAACCTTCAGGAAGCCGGCGATGTTGGCGCCCATGACAAAGTTGCCCTCCTGGCCGTACTCCTTGGCGGTGTCGTCCACGTTGTGGAACATGCCGCGCATGAGCTGCTCGAGCTTGCCGTCGACCTCCTCGAAGGTCCAGGACAGGTGCTCGGCGTTCTGGCTCATCTCCAGGCCGGACACGAGCACGCCACCGGCGTTGGCAGCCTTACCGGGCATAAAGGCAACGCCGTTCTCCTGGAAGTAGGTCGTGGCCTCGATGGTCGTGGGCATGTTCGCGCCCTCGCCGACCACCTTGCAGCCGTTGGCGACGAGCGCCTGGGCATCCTCGAGCAGCAGCGTGTTCTCGCGAGCGCAGGGCAGCGCGATGTCGCAGGGCAGCTGCCAAACGCCGCGGCCGTCGCCCTCGTGCCACACGGCGTTGGGCTTCTCGTCAACGTACATAGCGAGCGTAACGCCCTTGTCGTGGCCAGAGCGCTTCTTGTTGTAGACATGCTCGAGCACGGTGTAGTCGATGCCGTCGGGATCCTCGACCCAGCCATGGGTGTCGGAGCAGGCCAGCACCTTGCCGCCGAGCTGGGAGACCTTCTGGACCGCGTAGATGGCGACGTTACCGGAGCCGTGAACGACGACGTTCTTGCCCTCGAAGGAGTCGCCGCGGCTCTTGAGGTACTCGTCCACAAAGTAGGCCAGGCCGTAGCCGGTGGCCTCGGTACGGGCGAGCGAGCCGCCAAAAGAGAGGCCCTTGCCGGTAAGGACGCCGGTCCACTCGTTAGTCAGGCGCTTGTACTGACCGAACAGGTAGGCAACCTCGCGGCCGCCAACGCCCAGGTCGCCGGCGGGAACGTCGGTGTTGGGGCCGATGTGGCGATAGAGCTCGGTCATGAAGGACTGGCAGAAGTGCATGATCTCGTTGTTGGACTTGCCCTTGGGGTCAAAGTCGGAACCGCCCTTGCCGCCGCCCATGGGAAGGGTGGTCAGGCTGTTCTTGAGGATCTGCTCCAGACCCAGGAACTTGAGCATGCCCAGGGTGACCGTCGGGTTAAAGCGCAGGCCGCCCTTGTAGGGTCCAATGGCAGAGTTGAACTCGACGCGGTAACCGCGGTTGACCTGGACCTTGCCCTGGTCGTCGACCCAGGGGACACGGAACATAACGATGCGCTCGGGCTCGACGAGGCGCTCCAGCAGGGCGGCCTCCTCGTACTCGGGGTGGGCGTCGAGCGCCGGCTGGATGGTGCCGAGGATCTCGGTCGCGGCCTGGATGAACTCAGGCTGCTCGGGATAGCGGGCCTTGAGCTCGTCGAGAACTTTCTGCGTGTAGCTCATGCTTCCTCCAATGATGGGAAACGAAAATGTTGGTCGCGGCACCCTATGCGCCGCGAACTTTATCGAGTATGGATAATATCGCACTGTTGCAGCAAAGTTTCGCATAAGCCGACGAGCGGATGTTTCGTTTTGATTACGATGCAGGTAGAAGCGTTTTTGAGTGCCTGACGTGCAAAACCCGTGTTTCAAACCTGTTTCGTCCACGTGTTCTAAACCACCACATTGGGGACAGGCACCTTTGTGGTGGTGTTGGTGGTTAGAGGACGAGCTGGTGGTAGTCGGCGGGGGTTACGCGGCCCTCGGTGGCGGCGCGGAAGGCGGCGAGGGCATCGCCCGAGAACGGCATGGCCCAGCACAGTCCGCAGCCGGCGGTGATGGAGCCGGGCAGCGGCATGATGCGCCCAGGAACACCGGCGGCAAGGCACAGCTGTTCGCATTCCATCACATCGAAGGTGCTGTCGAACGACACGATGATTTTGCGTTCATGGTCGAGAGCATCACCGGACGGGCCTTCGCGGTGTGCATCGCGATACGCCGCGGCGGCCGCTTCCTCTTCCGCAGTATGTCCACAGCCACCGCAACCGCAGGTACAGGGTTCGGACCCGTCGCAAGTGCAAGGTTCTCCCGTGTCGGGACAAATATCGTGAGACATGGCAACTCCAATCGTCTAGGCGAGCAGCTCGGCTGCCGCAAACTCCTCGGGTGTATTGACGTTTTCGAAGCAGAGCGTGGAGCCCGCGGCCTTAACGATCTGCGGCTCATCCAAATACCCGGCGTTCACCCGGTCGATCAGGCAGCGAATTCGCTGACGGTCACCGGCAAGCAGCTCGCAAGCGATCGGCACGCAGGCCTCGCGGCGCCAGACGGCGCAAAGCGGCTCAATCCCCCGCTCCTCGCGCGGCACGCACACGTCGAGCGCCTCGGCCTCAACACGATCGGCAAGCGCGCCGATCAGTTCTGGCGAGACGAACGGCATATCGCAGGCGACGATCGCCACGAGCGGCAATCGGGCCGCGGCCAACGAGCTCGCGATGCCGCGCATGGCACCCGCCGGTCCTTCAAGGTCCGCCACCACACGCGGCACCAGGCCGCCAAACGCGCGCTCCTCAAGATAGGCAAGCTCGCTGGGACGCGAAGTCGTCACGACCAACTCGCCGGCAACTGGCGCCAGCCGACCCAGCACACGCTCGATGAGCGGCTCGCCGCAAAACGCCATGCGCGCCTTATCGCAGCCCATGCGCGAGGACAGCCCGCCCGCTTGGACGACACAAGAAAGATCGGCCCGTCTTACGGTAGTCATACGGCAAACCACCCCCATCGGCATGCTCAAAACCCAACATACGAAGCCAAATACCGTCGCCGATAAAGCGGGCGGCACGGCAAACCCATGCAAAAACAAAACAGCGCCTTTGCGGCACGCAGCAAGACCGCGAGCACAAAAGCGCTGGTAGCGTATGGCGGGAACGTATGTGAATCGAACACATCCAAGACGTTTTGCACGCCTCGCAACGGTTTTGAGGACCGCGGAGCCCACCGGAGCCCATCCGTTCCCAAGTGCGGAGGTATTTTACCAAACCGAAACGGCTCCATCCCAAAAAAGACGAGCAAGAAGTTGCGGCGGAATAGTTCTTGCTTAGGCTGCAAAACCCCAAAAACAGGAACTATTTCACCGCAACTGAGGAGGCGGGAGCGGGTGACCGGCCTAGCGTAGGGACCTCAGGCCGCCGGCTTCCTTGTCGAGCACCGTAAAGCGCACGGCATCCAGGTGCTCCAAGATGCTGATGGCACGTTTGCGCGACACACCCAGCGCCTCGCGCAGCACGCTCGTGGTGGCAGCGCCGCCGGCTGCCTCAATGGCGGCGGCAACAAGCTCGCGCGCATGGGCCTCGGCGGCAGCGGACAGAGCAACGTCGCGCTCGACCTTAACGATCGAGCGATTGAGCGAAAGCTCGCGCAGGGCACGCGTCATGGTGTCGCGACCGAGCTGCAGCTGTTCGCCCACCTCGGGAAGCGCCGGTGCATCCAGGCCAGCCTCATCAAGCAGCGCGACGATGCGCTCGCAAGCCTCTCGCACCACGCGTGCCGCCGCGGCGGCCGAATGCGGATCGAATACCTCGGCACCCTCGGCGGCGCACACGCCACGCGAGCAGCCCTCGGCAATCAGAGCCGCGGCAACGCCATCATCAGCGGCAGGCCACGCAGCATGGGCAACGGCGCCGGGCGTAAAGCCCGTCTCCTTGGGAGACGCCGCGTGCATGGCTGACAGGGTCGCCGCCAGTGCATCCATCGCAGCGTCGAGCACCACGGCGTCCGCCAAGTAGTCCGCATCACCCACAGCAAGCTTGCGAACAGAGCCCTGCGACACCAACCCGCGCAGTGCGGCATCGACCTCGCCGACACCAAGATCCAAAGCGTCGGCAACATTAACCGCCGTAACTGGCAGCATCTGCAGCGCCAGCCAAGCGCCCACACCGCCCGCGGTATCGCCGGACTCAAGCGCCGCAAACAGTGCGCGCTCGCCGGCAGAAAGCTCGCGCGAACGACGGCAACGCGAAAGCAGCACACGCCCGCCGCCGATGAGCATAACGGGCGAATACGACAGCACCACAGCATGGTCTCCGGCTCGCAGCGGCAGCGGCTCCTCCAAGCGCACCTGCACGGTATGGGTCTCGCCCACCGCCATGGGGGCCTCGCCCTCCAAAAGCATGATGCGGCCGACAACCTCGGCCGTGCCGGCCATCACATGCACACGCGCGCCCGACTCGAGCACGCGCGGCTTGGCTCCCTCGCGACCCAGGTAGGTGAACGTCATCATAAAGCGCAACGTCTGACCAAAGCGATCCGCCACGCCGAGCATCTCACCGCGATCGAGCGCGGCAACACCATCGCCCACCAAGTTGAGTGCCACGCGCTGTCCGGACAGTGCTCGCGGCGTATCACCATGCACCTGAATCCCGCGCACGCGACAAGCCGTACGCGACGGCAAGGCCATCAGCTCGTCGCCCACCGCAACCGGCGCATCGTGCAGCGTTCCCGTCACGACGGTGCCGACGCCCTTGATCGTAAAGCAGCGGTCAATCGGCAGGCGCGGCGCGGCATTGCTCCGATCAGAACGGTCGCGGCAGGCGTCCCAGCAGGCACTTACCTGTTCATCGAGCACCGCAAGCAGCCCGTCGATCCCCTCGCCCGTCTTGGACGACACTGGCACAATCGGCGCGCCCGCAAACACGGTATCCGACAAAAAGTCATCGACATCGAGCTCGGCAAGCTCGGTCATCTCGGCATCGGCCAGGTCACACATAGTCAGCGCGACCACCATATGCGTGACGCCCAGCAGCTCCAGCACGTGCACGTGCTCGCGCGTCTGCGGCATTACGCCCTCAACGGCAGAGACCACCAGCACGGCAACGTCGATGCCTGTCGCACCCTGCACCATGGCGCGCAGGTAATGCGCGTGGCCCGGCACGTCGACCAGACCAACGATCTTGCCGCTCGGTAGTACCAGCTCGCCAAAGCCCAGCTCCACCGTCATGCCGCGACGACGCTCGACCTCCAGGCGGTCGGGATTCTTGCCGGTCAGCGCCTCGATCAGCGCCGACTTACCGTGGTCGACGTGGCCCGCCGTGCCAACGATAACGGGACACTCCACCAGCGCCTGAACCTCACTCATCGAGCAATCGCCTTCTTAACGCACGCGACAAGCGTCGTTGCCGCCGTCTCGATATCGCAGTCGCCCAAGAGCGTACGCACGTCAAACAGAACGCGATCGTGCGAGGCGCGCGTGACGACCGGCGTGTCGAAATCCTGGACGAGTGAGCGCTTGAGTGCGTCGACGGACAGGCGCCCGTCGACCGGGCAGACGGCCACGCACATCGTGGGCAGCTCGACGGTAGGCAGCGAGCCGCCGCCGGGAGTCGATGACTCCTCGACGATTTCCACCTGCACGGCACACGGGCAGCCAGCCTTATCGAGGCCGGCGACCATACGATCGCGCAGTTTGCGGGCACGTCGTTCCAAATGGGCCTGTGGCATCGTAAGCATACTGAGCACCGGAATATCACGATGGGCCACGTCGGCACCGTCCATGTAGATGCGCAGTGTAGCCTCGAGCGCCGCCAGCGCGAGCTTACCCGGGCGCAGGGCGCGCATAAGCGGATGTGACCCACAGGCCTGGACCAGGTCACGACGGCCCATGATAATGCCCGCCTGTGCGGCACCGAGCAGTTTATCGCCCGAGCACGAAACCAGATCGAGCCCCGCCGCGACCGAAGCCGGCGTGGGCTCCTCACCGCCGCGCACCAGGATGTCATCGGGCAACAGCGCGCCCGAGCCCTGGTCCTCGTAGAACAGCAGGCCATGCATGTGAGCAAGCGCCGCAAGCTCCCGAGAACCCACTTCCTCGTGAAAACCCTCGATGCGATAGTTGGAAGGATGGACCTTAAGGATCATCGCCGTATCGGGCGTGATGGCGCGCTCGTAGTCGCTCAAATGCGTGCGGTTGGTGGCGCCGACCTCGACGAGTTTGGCGCCCGAAGCCGCCATGACATCGGGGATACGGAAGCTGCCGCCAATCTCGACAAGCTCGCCGCGGCTGACGATGACCTCCTTGCCTGCGGCATAGGTCGCCAGCACCAACAGCACGGCGGCCGCGTTATTGTTAACGACCAGCGCGTCCTCGGCACCGGTAAGCGAGCGGATGAGCTGCGCGGCATGCTCCTTGCGCGACCCGCGCGAGCAGGTGTCCACGCTGTACTCGAGCGTGCTGTAGCCGCGCGCGACCTCGGCCACGGCCTTGGCGGCCGACTCCGCGAGCGGGGCGCGACCCAAGTTGGTATGGATAACCACACCCGTGGCGTTGACGGCGGGACGCAGGCTCGGCAGCGCGGAGCGATGCGCACGCCACTCGATGGCCGAGGCCAGCTCGCGCTTGGAACGCGGGGCGGCGCCGGCACGAATCGCGGCGCGCTCCTCATCGAGCTCGGCCGTGACGGCGGCATGCACCACCGCGTCGCAGGTCTCCCCCGCCGCCTTCACCACCGGCCACTCTGCGAGCAGCTCGTTGACGGAAGGAATAGCGCGAAGGCGGGCGCGTACCTCATCGGATATGTTCTGGCTATCGCTCATGTGCGACCTTTCAAAACCAAAGATGAATCAATCGTTCGAACGTCAAACTATCAGCCAATTCGATCGGCTGAGTCAATCAATCGCTATTATCCTCGCGTGCCGCGATCTTTTCCACGCGAACGGCGTTTTCCTGGGTGAGCGCAGCGCCCGTCAACGCGTCCCAACGCAACGGCGTATGGTCGAGCGGGCCCACGCCCAAGGCTTGAGCGCCACCGGCATCGGCGCCAAACGAACGCCCACCGGGGGCGGCCGAGGTGAAGATGCACGCCGGATGCAGATACGGCGTCGTCTCCACTCGCACGCGGTCGCGGCCCATATCGCTCACCAGCTCGACGACCTCGCCATTGGCGATACCCATGCGTGTGGCAACACCGGCATTCATCTGCACGGCGTCCAAGTCGGAACCCGCCTCGGCGGCACCTGCTGCCGCGAGCCTGCGCGAGGTATGCGACTCAAAGGGACGGTTGCCGCTAATGAGGCGAAACATCCCCGGGCCGGGCTCCACCATGGGAGCGATCCAGTTGGGCACACGACCCATGCCGGCTCGCTCCCATATGTCGCTTGCCAGCGCAATCTTGCCGCCGCCAAGCGGAATCACCGGCTCACCCGTGCGCGACGGCAGCGCCACGCCCGTATCGGCCCAACCGCGCTCCTTGAGCTCGTCCAGATCGATCCCAAAAGGTGCCACCTGGGCAGCCGCCAGATCGTCAGACGTAAACTGGAAGTACTCGCCCACGCCACACGCCTGCGCCAGACCGGCAAAAATCTCCCGACCGGGACGTGTGTCGTCATGCTGCACAGGCAGCACGGCGTTGCGGTAGAACACGCGCGCATCGTTGGCGCCCGCCAGCGTTCCCACGCCGCGGTCAGCCTCCATATACGTCACGTCGGGCAGCACGAAATCAGAAGCACGCGCCGTCTCGGACCAGCGAATATCAATCGTCACGAGCAAGTCGAGCTGCTGTAAAATACTCAACCAAGCCTGTGCATTGCCATAGCCCGCACCGGGGTTACTGGCATAGACGATGAGCCCACGCAAATCGCCGGCAAGAATCGACTGACCGATGGTCGTGCACAGGCCGCGCACCGGATCGACCAGTGGATAGCGCTCGGACCCCAGCTTGGGCCCACGCGGCACCGGCGGCGTCGCAAAGCGCGTGGGATCGAGGTCGCCCAACACAAGCGGCGTGGGCGAATTGAGCGCGCCGCCCGCATGCCCGATGCAGCCCAGCAGCACATCGACCAAGCAGATAGCTCGCGCCGTCTGGGTACTGTTCGCATACGCGATACCGATGCCACCATGAAAGCCAGCGTCCACCACCGCAGCAGGCGCCGCGGCAGCCAAATCACGCGCAGTCGCTCGGATATCGTCCGCCGGCACATCGCACATCGACTCAGCCCACTCGGGCGTCCAACCAGCAGCAGTCTGCGCCAGCTCGTCAAAACCCGTGGTATAGCGGGCAACGAACTCGTGGTCGTACAGGCCCTCGGCAATGAGCACATGCACAATGCCCAGCAGCAAGGCCAGGTCGCAGCCCGGGCGTACGCGCAGCCAGCGGTCGGCAAACGCAGCCGAGCCGCTGCGCCGGGGGTCGACCACGATGATCTTCGCCCCGCGCCGGCGCGCATCGTTGAGTGCATCAACGGCCCCCATCGTCGACGAATCGACAATGGAACGCCCCAGGTACATAATGCAATCGGTATGCGCCAGGTCGGAGGCGGGGCTATAACCCAAGCTATGCTCCCAACCAGTGAGACGGCTTACCTCGCAGGCGCCATCGGCACCGTACACGTTGGGCGAACCCAGCGCGTGCATAAGACGATAGCCCCAGTAGCGGTCGAACGAGGGCACGCCGAGCGTCATGCCCAGCGCACGAGGTCCGCGCTCGTCAACAATCCCCAAAAGACGCTTGGCAATCTGCGCGAACGCCTCGTCCCACGAAATCACATCGAACCCCGAACCATCAGCTCGTCGGCGCATGGGGTGCATGATGCGGTCGTGCTCGTCAAACGGCATTGCCAGGCGATGCCGACCGCGGACGCAGAGGGCACGCGCCGCGCACGGATGCCCCGGCACCGGCAGCTCGGCCACCACACGCCCATCCTCAACATGGGCCGCAAAGGCGCAATCGGCATAGCATCCCCCGCATGTGGTCACCACGGCGCGACCGTCACGCTCCACAGCAGATGCCATCTCGATTACCCCTTACATCAGCCAAACACAACAGGCCAACAGCCCGGCAACGAGCCCCAGCCCAAAAAGCCTCCCGCACGGCAACGCCCCGCGGGAGGCCAACGTCAAACAGACGGTACCTTACGCCTCGGACTTCTTGGCGTAGACAAACCAGTAGCCGAGCGCGATCAGAACCGCGCCGCCCACGATATTGCCCAGCGTGGCGGCGGATAGATTAAACGCAATACCCGCGACGTTGAGCGCATCGGCGCCGGCGACGTCGGCACCATAGCCGCACGCGTGCATCACGGCACCCATGGGCAAAAAGTACATGTTGGCGACGCAGTGCTCAAAACCGCAGGCCACAAAGGCGGCGATGGGCAGCAAAATGCCCACAACCTTATCGACCACGGTCTTGCCGGCGGTACCGATCCACACGGCCAGGCACACAAAGATGTTGCACAGGATGCCGCGGAAGAAGATCGTCACCCAGTCGATCGTCACCTTGCCGGCGGCGACGCTCACCATGGAGTTGGCGACCGCCTCGCCGTTGAGCTTATAGATGCCGGCCATGTACACCAAAAAGACGATGAACAGGGCACCGACAAAATTGCCGACCCACACGACGACCCAGGCCTTGAGCATCTGGACCAGCGTGATCTTTTTGCTCTTGAGCGCGCAGACCATAAGCGAATTGCCGGTAAACAGCTCGGCGCCGCACACCAGCACCAGCACCAGGCCCAGGCAAAAGCACAGGCCCCCCACGACGCGCTGGGCACCCCAGCCCAGCGTGCTGTCGCTCAAAAACACCGTAAAGAACAGGCCACCGAAGGCGATAAACGCGCCGGCGAACATTGCCAACAGAAAGGCCTTGGCGACCGGCAGGTTAGCCTTGGTCACGCCGGCGGTCTCGGTCTTGGCCTCGATCGCGGCGGGCGCCAGGCAATCGGGAGCGGGATACTCCGCCTTGGAATCTGCCATGTCAATCACTTCTTTCCTAATCAGCAGGGACAAGCGCTCCTATTGCTCTTGCCCCAAGCGGACAAAGTGGGAAAAGTCGTTGACGGCCACGGCGTCGTACACGGCGTCGACGGCCTCAAAGACCTCCGGGGACATGGGGTTATAGAACTCCGTATCGCCCGGCTGAATCCCTATGAAGACGATATCTTCGCACGATTGCTCGATTTCCTCGATCAGAATCGACAAAGGGAGCGAATGCGTGGTGAACATCGACTTGCGGGCCACGTCACGTTTGTCGAGCAAGCGGATGGCGCCGACGGGCAGCGCCATGTCGGCGGCATCGACCAAGACCAGACGCGGCGGACGCTCACGCTTAACCTCGATGATGTCGTCCTCGGGCGTTTGCCCGCCGTCGATGGTGTACCAACCGGCGATGGGCGCGTCCTCCATCTTTTTGGAGAGCACGGGGCCGGCGGCATCGTCGGCACGCAGCACGCTTCCCGCCGTGAGCACGATACCCGCAAACGGGGCGCCGTTCACACGTCCATCCACAACGCGACCCATTACTGCAACCTTCCCGTCAGATACACGCCCGAAACATCGCGCACGCGCTCCACCAAATCGCGGAACTTCATTAAGAACGCGACCTGCTGGGCATGCAGGCCAAAGTCGTCGTCGAACACCGAGATGCCGGCCTTGGCCGACCCGCGAAAGCCGCGCTCGTCGAGCAGCGCATCGCAGGCCTCGAGCAGCGACGGCACCGCCGCCTTGTCGAGCTGGCACTCACCAAAGGAGCGGATGGCCTCGAACTTGGTCTTGGCCTCCCCCTCCGGCAGCGCGTCGACGAGCGAATAGAACACGTTCACCGGCACCGACAGGCGCGGCTCAAAGCAATCGAGCACGCCGGTGTGGTGGCCCACGGCGAGCGTGTAGTACAGCACGTCGCAGGCCTCCTGGGGAACGTCTTCCTCGGTCTCCACAAACTTACGCGTGAGCTCGTAGAAGACCACCTGGTCGGGCGCGTGGCCCAGGCAGGGGTCAGCGACGCCCTCGGCGGCCTCGTCGCTTGCACGCGAGGCATCGCCAAAAGAGCCGCCGAGCATGCCGGGGCCCGCAAAGTAACCAGAGCGGTCCGTGAGCTCCATCTAGCGACCTCCGGCCAGCACCAGATCCTGCAGCGCCGAGTAGACCTCAACGCGGCGCGGATCATCCTGCTTGTCGATGAGCAGTGCCATGGCACCGCGGATATCGCCCTTGGGCGCACCCTCGAGCGTGTCCATAAACTCGTTGGCCAAATCGCGGCCGTAACGGTAGCCGCTCATGGCGCGAGCCTCGCGCTCGATGGCAACGCGCAGCTTGTACGGCACGCCGGGGTGCAGGATATCGGCCTGCTCGCCGGCGGCCTCCACCGTGGTCTCGGCATGGAGCTTTTGGTCCAGCAGACCGAGCGCCATGGCAAAGCCGTAGATGGTCTGCGCGGGGCTGGGCGGGCAGCCGGGGATGTAGACATCGACCGGCAGAATCTTGTCCGTGCCGCCCCAGACGCAGTAGTTGTCGTAGAAGATGCCGCCCGTGCAGCCGCACGCGCCATAGGACACCACGATCTTGGGATCGGGTGCGGCCTCAAAGGCGCGCAGGGCCGGCATGCGCATGGCACGCGTCACGGCGCCGGTGTACAGCAGCACATCGGCGTGACGGGGCGAGGGCACGACCTTGATGCCAAAGCGCTCGACGTCGAAGACGGGCGTGATGGAACCGAAGATCTCGATCTCGCAGCCGTTGCAGCCGCCGCAGTCGACACGGTAGACGTACACCGAGCGCTTGATCTTCTTAAGAAGTGTCGCCTTGGCCTTCTCAATGCTCTCGTCGAGCTCGATCTTGGTCGGGCGGTACTGAAGCCGCTCGGGCAAAAGCGTGGGTTCGGCCATGGTTACTCCTCCTTCGTATCAAAATCCATGATGATGCCCTCGACCGGCGCCGGACCGGCGGGAATCTCGGGCGCATCGGGGTTGAGCTCGCGGTCGATATACTCCGGGTTCACGCCGTGGCCGCCCAGGTACTCCATGCCGGGGCCCTGGGGCTCGCCGGACGCAAGCGTCTCGTTGGCAGCCATGCCGGCAGCGTTGCCGGTCTTTACGGCCGAAGCGGCGCGCAGGGCGTCGAGCTCGCGTTTGCACTCCTGGCACATACCGACGGTGCGGGCGGCCTGCTCGGCCTCCATGCCGCCGGCCTTTTGCAGCAGGCGCTTGGCGTAGTCGATCTCCTTGTGCGGGGCAAACGGCTTGCCGCAGCGCGAGCAGTGCTCGAGCGTGTAGACGCTCTTGCTGGTGAGGTCGTCCTTGCTCATGACGGCCAGCTCAAACTCCTCGGTGAGCTTGATGGCCTCCATGGGGCAGGCTTCCTCGCAGCGGCCGCAAAAGATGCAGCGGCCGTAGTCGATCGACCAGGTAATGGTATCGGCCGCCAGGTCGGTGTCCATGCGAATGGCATCGGCCGGGCACGCCACGCCGCAGGCTCCGCAGGCGATGCAGAGCTCGGCATTGTGCTCGGGCTTGCCGCGCATGTCCTTGTTGGTGGGGAACGGCGCAAACGGGTACTTGACCGTCGCGTCGCCGGCCTTGGCGTTAACCTTCCAAAGCTTCAGCATATTAGAGCGCCTCCTCATCGAGCGGGGCGGCCATGGCGCCCTCGCCCGCAAGCGGCGACTTGTCGCGCCAGACGTTCTCGAACTGCTCCTTGTCGAGCACGTGGTCGCGCTTGGCGGCGACATTGGTCACCGTCACGCGGTCGGTGCAGGAGTAGCACGGGTCGAGCGAGCCGACGATCAGCGCCGCATCGCCCACGGTGTTGCCGCGGAACATGTAGCGCAGGACCGGCCAGTTACTGTACGTGGCGGCCTTGGCGCGCCAGCGGTAGCACTTCTGGTTATTGCCGAGCATGGCCCAGTGCACGTCCTCGCCGCGCGGCGCCTCGGTGGCGCCGATGGCGTACTTGTGCGGGGTGTACTCCCAATCCGTGGTGAGGATGGGGCCCGACGGGCAGTTCTCGAGCATGGTCTCGATCATGTCGATCGAATCATAGACCTCCTGGATGCGGACGGCGGTGCGGCCGAAGGCATCGCAGGTGTCGGCCGTAGCGGCGCGCATCTTTTGGACGTCCGGATCGGCGTAGCCGTCGAAGGGATGGTCGAAGCGCACGTCGCGGGCATAGCCCGAGCCACGCATGAGCGGGCCGACCGGCGAGAAGTCGCGTGCGATCTTGCGGTCCAGAATGCCGATACCGCTCGTACGCTCGATAAAGTTGGGCGTAGAGAGCAAGACATCGACGAGTTCCTGAACCTCGGAGCGCAGCTGGTGGATGGTCGTGAGCGTGGAAAGCTTCTGCTCGGCCAAAATGTCGCGACGCACGCCGCCGATCACGTTGAGGCCGTAGGTCTTGCGGTGACCGGAGAGCTTCTCGGCCAGGTCCATGGACTTCTCGCGGACGCGGAAGAACTGCTGGAAGCCGGAATCGAAGCCCGTGTAGTGCGACGCCAGGCCAATGTTGAGCAGATGCGAGTGAAGGCGCTCAACCTCGAGCATGATAGCGCGGATGTACTGGGCGCGCGGCGGGATATGGATGCCCTGAGCGCGCTCGACGGCCTCGGCGTAGGCCACCGAGTGGGCGCAGCCGCAGATGCCGCAGATGCGGTCCGCGAGGAACGTCACGGCGTCATAGTTCAGGCGCGTCTCGGCGACCTTCTCCATACCGCGGTGCACATAGAACAGACGGTAGTCGGCGTCGACGATCGTCTCGCCCTCGACGAACAGGCGGAAGTGGCCGGGCTCGTCGGAGGTAATGTGCAGCGGGCCCATGGGGACGAGCGTCGTCTCTTTGCCCTTGGTATCGGCCAAGAACTCGTAGTTTTCCATGTCGCTCGCGGGAGCGGGACGGAAGCGGTAGTCCATGGAGTCCTTGCGCAGCGGGTACAGGCCGCTGGGCCAGTCATCGGGCAGCACCAGGCGGCGACGATCGGGCAGACCCTCGGGGATCAGGCCGAACATATCGCGCAGCTCGCGCTCGCCCCACACGCAGGCGGGGACGAACGGCGTCACAGACGGGAACGTCATCTTGGCGGGATCAACCTCGGTGCGCACGGTCACCCAGCCGGGGTCCTCCCCCTCCATGGAGATGACGTAGTACACGGCGTAACGGCCGCACAGGCTGCGCTCATCGTTGCCGATGATCACGGGAATCCAGCCGTAGCGCTCGTAGTACAGGTAGTGGACGGCCTCGGGCAGCTTGTCCTGTTTGACGGTAATCGTCAGCTGGTCCTCGCACTGCCACTCGACCTTCTCGATGCAGCCCGGAACGGCGCGGCGCAGGGCCTCGACATGGCTCTCGCAGCGGCGGGCATACACCTTGTTCTCAGTTTCAATCATTCGTTACTCCACCTCGCTCTGAGTAGCCTCGGAGCCAAAGAATTCGCGAAACATCGGCGCGGTATGCAGGGCATCGGTGTCCTGATCGAGCACGATGGCAACGGCGTTCTCGACGCCGCGAACGACGGGCAGAGGCGTGGCAAGGCCAAACCAGATCAGGCACGCGGCAAGCAACGCCTCAGGGACGAGCATCCAGACGCTCGACTCGCGGCGCTCGGTATCGACGGGCTCATGCAGGGTCTTACCAAAGACCGACGAGATAACGACACGCGTCAGACCGCTGATGGCAACGGTCAGGGCGAGCGCCACAATCACGACGAGCCACCAGGGGCTACCAGCAGCAAAGGCCGCAACAAAGGTACCAAACTCCGAGATAAACATGGCAAAGGGCGGAAAACCGGCCAGCGCCAAAAAGCCGATGACCATAAGCGCGGCGGTAATGGGCGCACGCTCGACGATACCGCGAATCTGGCTCAGGTCGCGCGTGCCAAAGGCATGCTCGACATTTTCGGTCAGGCAGAAGCACAGCGACTTGGCAAGGCCGTGGAACATGCTATGCAGCAGGGCTGCGGCAATACCCAAAGGCCCGCCAATCCCCAAGCAAAGCATAATGACACCGGCGTTCTCGCACGAAGAATAGGCCAGCTTGCGCTTGATATCGGTCTGCGCAAAGAGGGCAAAACTCGAGAACACGATCGACAGCACGCCGATCACCAGCAACAACAGGCTCGGGAAGTCGTTGCCGATGGCATGGGAGGCAAGCATGTCAAAGCGGATGATGATAAGCATGGAGCACTTGAGCACCACGCCCGACAGCAGAGCCGAGATGGAGCCCGGTGCCTGGGAGAGCGTGTCGGGCATCCAGGTATGCATCGGAAATACCTCGGCCTTGGTGCCAAAGCCGATCACGATAAACGCAAACGCCAGGCGCACGATTGCCGGATCGAGCTTGTCGGCCTCGGGAAGAATGCCGGAGAGGAACGCGGCCATATGCGGGTTCGAAATCACGTCGGCGGCGTTCGCGTAGATCAGCAGCGTGCCGAACAGGCCAAAGGCCACGCCCGCGGTGCAGACCATGATGTATTTCCACGTGGCCTCGAGGGCGTGGCGCGTGTTCTTGAGCGCCACAAGCAGGGCCGAGGCCAGCGTGGTGGCCTCGATGGCCGCCCACATAATGATGATGTTGTTGGTCGTCGCGGCCAAGAGCATCGTAAACAGGAACAGGCTGTAGAACGCGTAGTACTGCTTTACCTGCGAGGGGCCATAGGCGCCGCCAGCGACGAGCTGGCGGACCAAGCCGATCGAGTAAACGGCGATACAAAAGCCGATGACGCCGATGATGAGCACAAACAGCGCGCCAAGAGCATCGACATGGAACCAGGGATCGAGTGCCCAGATCTCGCCGCCGTCCGTAAAGACGGGCAGCGCGATAGCGAGCGACCCCGCGAGCACAAACACAGCCGAGACGGCATGGCAGAGCTCAAAGACGCCGCGCGAAGCGGTCTTGGGAACGATGGCCATGATGGCGGACAGGGCCAGGGGGCACACAACGAGTGCCAAGAGCATTGTGGAAGTATCCATGTGCCTAGCCCTTCAGATCGGAAAGGTCGTGCGAATCAAGCGACTGGTAGGTGCGCCAAATCTTGAGCACGACGACGGACATGATGATGACCGCGAAGATGGCATCGGTTGCGATACCGGTCTCGACGATCTCGGGAGCCGTGGGCGCCAGCAGGGCGAGCGTCACATGGCTGCCGTTTTCCATAAGGCAGTATCCAAAGATCTGCTTCATGATATTGCGTTGCGTAATGATGCAGGACAGGCCCACGAAGAAGTGGGCAAAGCTGATGGCCAGCGCGGGCGTGGCGACCTCGGCCGTGGGAAGCTTGATCTGCGTCACCACGGCAAAGCAGATCGCGACCTCGACGGCGATGAGGCAGATGGTCCACGCCGGCTTGATGCCGCTCGAAAGCCCCAGATCGCTCGGCTCGCCCATCTTGCGGTAGGCAAACGAAAGGATGAGCGGGACCAGGACGACCTTGGTCACAAATGCCGACACGGCCCACATGAGCAGCTCGGAGGCGCCGGTGACATTGCCGAGGGTCGCAAGCAGGCCCACCAGGATCAGCGACTGCACTGCATACCAGCGGATGGCCACTTTAATGGACTTGCTGATGACGACCATGGTCGAGGTAACGATCAAAAGGCCGCCCAGCAGGTTGACGAGTTGGTAACCCATGTTCTACCTCCTAACCAATCCAGCTGGCCGAAAGCGGGCCGCTGACGATGACCATGATGACGAGCACGACGAACACAAAGGCCATCGCCTTGGGGAGCGGCGCGCCGACGGCAACTTCCTCGCTCGGCTCGCCGGGCAGGCAGTAGCCCATCCATTTGAGGAACCAGGCAAAGGTGGCAACCGTCTCGGCAACCATGATGAGCACGAGCACCATGATCGCAGCGTTACCCGCACCGACGGTAAAGCCGCCGGCGATAATCTGGAACTTGGAGAAGAACGTGTTCATGGGCGGCACGCCGGCAATAGCGAGTGCAGCGACTGCAAAGCCAATGCCGCTGACGGGGTACTTCTTGAGCACGCCGCGCAGCTTGGGCAGCATACGCGTGCCGAGCGTAAAGGAGAACGAACCGGCGACGAGGAAGAACAGCGTCTTGGCAAAGGCATGGTTAAAGATGTGGCAGACGGCGCCGTCAAAGGCCAGCTGGCTGCCAAAGACCGAAAGGCCCAGACCAAAGAACACATAGGAGAGCTGGGCGATCGTGGAGAAAGCCAGCAGGCGCTTCATGTCCTTTTGCGGCAGGTACATAAGGAAACCAAAGAGCATGGTGACCATGGCGTCGATAATGGCGACCCAGCCCACGATCTCGGGAATCTCGCCGGCAGAGACGAGTGCACGCGCGAACACGCACACGCCGACCTTGACCATCGAGGCGCCATGCAGGTAGGCCGAAACAGGCGTCGGCGCCTCCATGGCCGAAGGCAGCCACATGTACATGGGGACCTGTGCGGACTTGGCCCACGCAGCGAAGAGCACCATCAGCAGCACCACGGCCTTGACGGTCGCATCGAGGCCCGAGATGGCCGCTATGGCAAACGTGCCGGTATGGGCAAAGAGCACGGCGGCGCCCAGATACAGGCCAAGTGCACCGATATGCGTGATGATAAGAGCCTTCATGCCGGCCTTCTTGGCCGTAGGCGTCATGTAGTAGCTAATAAGACCCCAAGAGCAGGCACCCGTAATCTCAAAGAACACGAGCTGGCCCACGAGCGTCGAGCTGTACACCAAGCCGGCCATGGCACCAATAAAGGTAGACAGGTAGGCATAGAAGCGACGGCGCGGAAGATCGGGGTGCTCGCGGTTGTCCTGGCTCATATACGGGATCGAGTAGATCACGACAAGCAAGCCGATGCCCACAAAGGCGGGAGCAAGCAGTGTCGACATGCGATCGAACACAAAGCCAAGCACGAGCGCCTTGCCAAACGATACAAACGGAACCGAAAGCTCCGGAAAGCCCGCCTGCGCATACGTGGCGGCAAGCGCCACGCTCGCCACGGTGGCGATGGCCGCAGCGACAGCCGAAGTCCACTTGGCATACGGACGCGGCAGGAAGGCCACGATCAGCGAGCCAACCATAGGCGCCAGAATGGCGACCAGGCCGAGAAGGGACAGACTGGTAGAAAGTGTCATTGTTACTCCCCTCTCCTACACGCCGACGATGACAAAGACAAACGCCAGAACAGCGATGCCCACGACGGCCCAAGTCTGATTACCGAGCACTTTAAAGCGCGAGCGCGAGCAGGAGTTCTCGATCACGCCGCACACGACAAAGTCGATCAGGCACTTAACAAGGAAGATGACCGCGCCCAGAACGGCCGCAACGCCCATAGCCCGAGGCTCACCCCAAGGCACAAAAATGGCGCAGAACCACGAGAGAATCACGACCTGCTTCATGGACATGGCGAGCTTGGCCATGGCGAGCGACGGACCGGAAAGCTCAGCGAGCGGACCTTCCTGAAGCTCCTGCTCGGCCTCGGCTTGGTCAAACGGAAGCTTGCCCAGCTCCATATAGCAGGCGGCGGCAAAAGCAATGCCAGCAAGGATCACAGCGACAGGCGCCTGGATATCTCCCGACAGGATGCGCTGGCCCATGGTGGCGATATCAGTCGAGCCGCACACCAGCGCCGTGGCGAACAGCGCCAGCAGCATGGAAGGCTCAATGAGCACGCTCATGAGCAGCTCGCGAATACCGCCAATACCGGCGTAGGCGTTAGACGAATCGACGCCGGCCAGAGAGAAGAAGAAGCGTGCAAGCGCCAAGCTGTACATGATGGTGATGGCATCGCCAAAGACCGGCATGGGACTTTCCGCCGTAAAGATGGGCAGACCCATGGCGAGCATAAAGGCAACGGCAAAAAACAGCGGGGGCATGATGCGGATGGCAAAGCTTGCGTCTTCGCTCACCGACTCGGGGCGAGCTAGGAGCTTGGCGATATCGCGGTAATCCTGCATGAGGCTTGGACCGCGGCGATTGTGCATCTTGGCACGGATCACGCGACCAAGACCGGAGAAGAACGGCGCCACGAGCATGACAAGAATGCCTTGGGCAAGACCCAACACGATGTTGTTCATATGCTCCCCTCCTTAACCCATAAATACGGCGAGTGCCAAGAAGGCCACGAGCGCCACGACGATATAGACGATATAGAGGCTGTAGTCGCCGCTCTCGAGCTTGGTCGAGACCTGGGCGAGCCACTCGACACCACGATGCGGAGCGTCCACCAGCACGCGGTCGGGCACGGGCTCCACGGCCTCGGCGACCCCGGTGAGCTTTTGGAAGAAGTGCGCAATGGACCAGCAGACGGCCGTGCAGCGGTCGCGCAGGTCGTACAGCGGCTTCATAAACCAAGCGACATCGGAGGCAAAGGTGGTGGCGACGACAGGCATCTCGGCATCGGGGGCATAGCCGCACGCCCACGGCTGAGACTTCTGCGCCGGTCCAACCTGCTTTGCCTTACGGAAGGCGCAGGCGATTGCCACAAGCACCACAAGCGCAATGGCGATTGCGGGCGTGGAGGTCGCAGCGCCGGAGTACTGGTTCATAAGCTCCATGCCATCAGACGCAAAGACGCCGCCCGCGGGGTTGAGGACCGAAGCTGCAACGTCGACGAGCACCGGGGCGATAACCGGAGAGCCAATACCGAGCACCACGCAGATGGCAGCCAACAAACCCTGGGCAAAGACCATGGGTGCCGGAACCTCCTTGGCGTTTGCGGCGGCCTCGGAGCGCGGGGCCGAGACAAACGAGACGCCGTAGGCCTTGACGAAGCACGTGACAGCCAGCGCGCCGGTAATGGCAAGTGCGACGGCCGAGAACACGGCCACGATCATGACGGGCTTGTCGGCAAGCGTCGATACGTTAAAGAGCGACTGATAGGTAAACCACTCGGACACAAAGCCGTTAAAGGGCGGAATGGCCGAGATGGCGAGCGCGCCAACGAGGAAGCAGATGGCCGTTGCCGGCATGCGGCGGAACAGGCCGCCCATCTTTTCCATATTGCGGGTACCCGTGGAGTACAGCAGCGCACCGGCGCCCAAGAACAGCTCGCCCTTAAACATGGCGTGGTTGAACGTGTGATAGAGCGCGGCCATCAGGGCCAAAACGGCGATGCCGGTGTAGCCGAGTGCCTGAGCGCAGATCGAGGCGCCCACACCCAGCAGGATGATGCCGATGTTCTCAACGGAGTGATAGGCCAGCAGACGCTTGATGTCGTGCTCCTGCAGGGCGAAGGCAACGCCGAGAACCGACGAGACCGCGCCGACAACGAGCACGATCATGCCCCACCATGCCTGAACGCCCGAGGCACCCAGCAGGTCGAGACCCACCTTGAGAATGCCAAAGATACCGATCTTGATCATTCCGCCGGACATGAGGGCAGACACGTTGGACGGCGCCTCGGGGTGCGCCTTGGGCAGCCACGAATGCAGCGGGATAATACCGGCCTTGGCACCAAAGCCAAAGAAAGCAAGCACAAAGCAGACCGAGGCGATGGTGGGGTCAAAGACGGTAGAGCGGATGTCGGCGAAGGCAAACGAACCGCCTGCATGGTTGGCGAGAATCAGAAAGCTCGCCATGATCAGGACAAAACCGACGTGTGCGATGACAAAGTAGAGCCAACCGCCATGAATAGACTGCTGGTTCTCCTCAATCACGACCAGGTAATAGCTCGTCAGCGACATGAGCTCAAAGGCAACCAGGAACCAGAACACGTTGTCGGCAGTGATGACAAGCATCATGGACGCGACAAAGGTGTTATAGAAAAATCCCGCACGGGCCTTCTTGCCCGGGTACTCGTCAAAGTAGTTGAGGCCGTAGATCGACCCGGCAAACGCCAGCACCGAGATGAGTGCCACAAAGACGCCCGACAGGCGGTTGAGCAGCAGCTGGAAGCGAGCGAACGGGAAGAACATCACGGTGTCGATAGCGGTAACGTCGCCCAGAACAGCCTGGATACCGGCTGCAAACGAAAGCACCGCGGCGACGGCGCCGATAAGGCAGCCGGCGGTCTTGGCGGCGTTATCGGCCTTGATCAGCAGAACCGAGGCGAGCGCACCGATGCACGAGACGGCAAGCGATGCGATAAACAGCGTCATGCTATCCATTGTTTACGCTCCCTTCTGCTTTCTCGGACAGGCCCTGGGCCACAGCGGTAACGTCGACGGACGGACCGTTTTCGATCGAGCGCAGGCGCTTGGCCTCGTCGAGCTCGCGATCGGCCGCGCCGCCCATGACGGTCAGCGCCTTGGTGGGGCACGCCGCCACACAATGCGGGCCGTCCGGATCGAAGGCGCACAGGTCGCACTTGATAGCGCAGGTGTACTGGCCAGGAGCCCACGTAAGCAGGCTGCTCAGGGACTTAGGATACGAAGGCGTCGGGTCGCACATGCCTGCGACACCGGCGATAGACGTGCCATCGGGATGGATGGCTCCGAAGGGGCACGCGATGGCGCACAGCCTGCACCCGATGCACTCCTGCTCCTTGACGTGGATGCGATCGCCATCGTGCTCGATGGCATTCACCGGGCAAACCTCGGCGCAGGGGGCACCCTCGCAATGGTGGCAGGCAAGGACGGCCGAAATACCGCCGGTCTTCACGAGCGCCAGGCGCGGCGTATCCTGAAGACCCTGCATCCGGTGGGCGTCGGCACAGGCGGACTGGCATGTTCCGCAGCCGATGCACCTCTCCGGGTTGATGTCGATGAAGCGGTTCATCCCCACTTCCTTTCAAAATAACGGGCCGGGCTCCCGAACGTGCGGGACGCCCGGCCCAAATAGCCAACGAGAACGGGACTACACGATTTGGTTCACGTGCGTCTCGTCGTCGAACTTGGCGGCGCCAGGCTCAACGTCCTGGGGAGCGGCGGCGTCCACCAGAGCCTGCTTGAGCTCGGTGTACTGACGCTCGACCTCGCCCTCAGCCCAGACCTGGTCGGCGATAGCGTCGACCTGGCAGGCGGAGAACTTGTCCTCGGGCGTGTGCGAGACCGGGTCGACCTTGTGAATGGTCAGCTCGTTGCACTTGCCGATCCACCACTGGTAGGTCATGTAGACCGTGCCCTTGTTGATGCAATCGCTCACGTCGGCGCGGCTGTATACCTGGCCGCGGCGGCTGTGAATCGAGACGATGTCGCCGTTCTTGATGCCGCGCGCCTGGGCGTCCGCGGGATTCATGCGGACAAAGCCGGGCTCATCGGCAAGCAGCGCCAGCGTCTTGCAGTTGCCGGTCATCGAGCGGCAGCTGTAGTGGCCGACCTCGCGGACGGTGCACAGGATGAGCGGGTACTCATCATCGGGAAGCTCGGAGGGCGCCTCCCAGTCGTGCGCCATCAGGTTGGCGCGGCCGTCCTTGGTGGTGAACTTGCCACCAGCGAACATGTCGGGCGTACCGTGGTCGTTCACATCGGTGCTCTTGACGGGCCACTGGGCGTAGCCGCCCTCGGGAGCCATCTTCTCGTAGGTCGCGCCCACAAAGTTGGGGCACAGGCTAATGCACTCGTTCCAGATCTGCTCGGTGTTGTCGTAGTGCATGGGATAGCCCATACGCGTAGACAGGTCCGCGAAGATCTCCCAGTCGTGACGGCACTCGCCCTTGGGCGGAACGGCCGCGTCAAAGTGCTGGAAGCTACGGTCGGATGCAGTAAAGACACCCTCGTGCTCGCCCCAAGAGGTAGCGGGCAGGATGACGTCGGCGAGCATGGTCGTCTGCGTCATAAAGATGTCCTGGCAAATGAACAGATCCAGCTCGGAGAGCGTCTTGCGCATACCGGCCGAATCGGGCTCGGTCTGAACCGGGTCCTCGCCGTAGTTGTAGAAGCAGTGTACCTTGCCCTCGTCGACCAGGTGGCCCAGGTCGGTGAGCTTGTAGCCCTCCTCGAGCGGGAGCTTTTCCTCGGGCACGCCCCAAGCCTTGGCAAACTTGGCACGCACTGCGGGGTCGGTGACTTTCTGGTAGCCAGGGTACAGGTTGGGCAGCATGCCCATATCGCAGGAGCCCTGGACGTTGTTCTGACCGCGCACGGGCGCGAGGCCGGAGTTGGGTTTGCCGATCTGGCCGGCAACGCAGGCGATGGAGGCGATGGTGTGCACCGTCTTCAGGTTCTGCTTCTGCTGGCATACGCCCATGCCCCAGCCAATGATGGCAGAGGGCTTCGCCGTGGCGTACATCTCGGCAGCTTGGTGGATCAGCGCGGGCTCGACACCCGTGATGTCCTGTACGGATTCGGGAGCGTAGTTCTTGATGGTCTCCCACCACTCGTCAAAGCCGTTCGTATGCTCGGCGACGAATTCCTTGTCGTAGAGGCCATCGTTGACCAAGCAGTTGGCAAAGGCGTTGAGGAACGCGACATTGCAACCGTTCTTGATCGGAAGGTAGAGATCGGCGATACGCGCGGTTTCGATATGGCGCGGGTCGGCGACGATGATCTTGCAACCCTTTTCTTTGGCTCGCACGATACGCCTTGCGACGATGGGGTGCGAATCGGCAGGGTTATAGCCGAAGAGGAAAATGCAGCCCGCATCCTCCATACCGGGGATGGAGCATGACATGCAACCTGAACCAACCGTGTCCATCAGACCGAGGACAGTAGGGCCGTGTCAAGTACGGGCGCAGTTGTCCACGCTGTGGGTGCCGATGCACGCACGCGTAAACTTCTGCATGACGTAGTTCGCCTCATTGCCGCCGCCTCGCGAAGAGCCGGTGGTCATGACAGCGTTAGGACCATATTCGTCAATTATGGCCTGCATCTTAGATGCGGTGAAATCCAGCGCCTCGTCCCAGCTTACGCGCTCAAGATCCGCGCCCTTAGTGCGGCGGATCATCGGGTGCAGTACGCGAGGAGTCAAGATCTTGGTGTCGTTGATGAAGTCGTAGCCGCTCATGCCCTTAAGGCACAGCTCGCTCTGGTTGGTGATGCCGTTGAGCGGTTCGGTACCCACGACCTGGCCGTTTTGGACCAGGAGGTTAAACTGGCAACCGGCGCCGCAGTACGGGCAGATCACTTTATGCTTCTCCATGACACCCTCCTTCCTTTCTCTGCTACCGATTAATCGGTACGTATTTGACAATCGTTGGGCTTGTATGGCCGCCCGCCTACGCCTCGTTTTCGATGGTGGCGCGGGCACGCTCGGCAGTCAGTTCCGCCAAACGCTCCTCGTCTACCAGGGTGAGGCCCTTGGTCGGGCACGCCTCAGCACACGCCGGACCGCCGGGACGGTCCACGCACAGGTCGCACTTGAGCACGAAGCTCTTAGTCTGCGAACCCACGCGAACGTCGCCCATCAAGACCGGAACCTGCGTGGTCGCCACGCTCACGGCGCCAAAGGGGCAGGCCATGACGCAGCTCTTGCAGCCGATGCAGTTGTCCTCGTTAACGCCGATACGATGGTTCTTTGGATCAAAGAACAAGGCGCCCGTAGGACAGGCCTTCGCGCACGGGGCATCCTCGCAGTGATGGCAAGCCACCGGTGCAGAGATCTCGTACGTACGCGTCACGCGCAGGCGCGGCGCGGCGATGTTACCGGGGATGTCGTGCGCCTCGATGCACGCCGCCATGCAGGTTTGACACCCAATGCAGCGCGAGGAATCGGCTACGACTCGTTTATTGCCCATGTTGTTCACTCCCTCCTGAATCCCTTGTCGGAGAGACCCTGTCGACATTGCCCCAGGCCGCCCGTGACCTGGCATCGACGTATCGAATGCATGCGGCGAAACAGGCACTCGGTAGAATTTCCCCAACGGTATACAGGTTGAATATACGCAGTTGCAGGGGGCAAACTTGAGCTTAACCCCTGCAATACGGGTGTATTGCAGGGGTTTTGGCAGGTTGGAATTATTCTCGATAGGATATAAAAGCGAGTGTATTACACGCGTACGCCCAAGAAGGATTTCACGCTCGCTTCTGAAGGATGTAGTACGTTTGTAATAATGTTCACACTCAATTACTCGAGTGCAATAAAGTAGTTGTTATAGAAATGGCTATTACTAGCCAAAGCTGTATTTGACTATTCATATTGCACGCTCATTAAGGGAGGCCAGTGATGTCATCGACTCAAAAACGAGCCATCCTGCAGGTGCGCATTCGCGAGGAAGACAAGCAGCATGCCGAGCGTCTCTACGACGCCATGGGCACATCGCTCGCCGAGGCCGTACGTCTATTTGTCGCGCAGAGCATTTTGATGTGCAAGCTTCCCTTTCAGCCGGTCGCCGTACGCTCAAAGGACGGCACCGCCGCATATGGATCGCTCAAAGCATATGGGGACCCCAATCGTCGCTCCGAGGAACGCAATGCCTGGATTGAATACCTTGCTACAGAAAGCGACGATTCGATTTTGGGTCCCGAGGAAGTAGATATCCGTGAGTAGCACCATCATCGACGAGACCGTCATCCTACGCTACCTGCTTGACGACGACGAGGTTCTGTCACCGCGCGCCGCAAAGGTCATCGCCACGCGCACCGCTCGTGTCTACCCCGAGATCATCGCGCGCGTCGTGGTCACGCTGCGCGACGTCTATAAGGTTCCCCGCGTTGAGATTGCTGCGGCCATGAAAAGGCTGCTCGATGACGTCATGGTCGACGAGCCCACCGTTGTCGCCCTTGCCATCAAGCTCTTTGGCAAGACCCATATGGACTTTACCGACTGCCTCCTCGCAGCCCGAACCGCGATCTACAACGATGATGTCGTGAGCTTTGGTAAGCCCATCATCCAAGGCATGATCGATTACCGCCACAAGCGCCAAACCGCAGCCGAAGCCCGCAGCAGCCGCAACCGTAGCACCGACGCCACCATCGACAAGCTCCGCCACCACGGTCGCCACTAACCGACAGGCAACGGCATCGCCCGCCCCTCAACCCCATCCCCTCCTAAGTTGCGGTGAAATAGTTCCTGGATTTAGGCTTATTCGAGCTTTTCAGGAACTATTTCACCGCAACTTTCTGTAAGGGTGGTTTTTAGTGCCGCCGAGGGGCACTAATCAACCGTTTGCCGATATGTTTGGCTCTAACTCATGACTCTGACCTGCCCCGTCAAGCTTTTGGTCAGTTCATGGCAAGGTCTGGCGGACCAGATAAGGGATAGCGTAGTGTCATTCACTCTCCCTCGAGACCATGGGGTCGAAAATGAGTCATAATAAACGCTGTTCCAAACCGCAAGTAGAGCTGTTCTTCCGGTTATTCGAGGCCCATCATGGCGGGCACCTGTTTGTAGCTACCAAAAAATGGGATGAACGCTGTGCCTACGCGCTCATGCAAAAAGAGATGATTATTCGACTCTACAACCATGTCTACGCTGATTCCGCGTATTGGAATGACCTCGGCGTCGAAAATCGCATCTTTCAATTGGCATCCGCTATTGCGATCGTTGAACCGGATGTCGTGTTTTGTGGAGCAACGGCGGCACTGCTCTATGGTATCGGTTCTGCATATTCGCTTCTCGACAAGGTGCAAGTGCTGCTGCCGCGTTCCACCAGACGCGATATGTACGAATTCGTTGAATACCGGCGCTGGCGGTCGGGCGATGTATGGCAGCTCGGCCCGTTTACGTTAACGGATCCATATCGCACGGTGGTCGACATCGCCCGAACGAGCGCTTTTCGATATGCACTAGGCTATGTCGACGGGTTGGCTCGTGAGTACGGTGTCGAGCGTGAAGAATTGCGTGCATATGCACAAGGGAACTGCCGCGGACTGCATGGCATCGCGCGCGCATTTGACGTTTTTGAACATATGGATGGCAGATCGGATAACGGTGGAGAATCCGAAGCACGGGCGGCAATGATTCTGGCGGGAGTTGCCGCTCCCAAACTTCAGGTTGAAATCACTCGACCGGGAAACGCCGGCTATTATTTGGCAGATTACGGCTGGCAGATGCCAAACGGCTCTTGGATGCTGGCTGAGCTGCATGGACTAGGCAAGTTTGAGGACGATGCCCAAAATGATCCGGAACATACTGCGGCAAAAACCTATCGAGCCGCCCTCATGCGCGACGCGAACCTGCGTGCAATGGGCCACAACGTCATTCATTTCAAGCTCTCAGACACCTACGATGTCAAAGCGTTCGGCTCTATGATGCGCGGCTACGGTATACCAACCACAAAACCCTACGCAGACTCCTGACCGGCTGCCCTCATCTTCTCGACAACAGAACCCATCATCGACCCAGCCCGCTCGGCCTCAATAAGTTGCGG
>CABIWB010000006.1:62444-75752 GCA_902362275.1 Coriobacteriaceae bacterium
CCGCAACTTAGGAGGGAATGTGGGGCAGCATCGATTCCCGTCGACCCGTACATTTACGAAAATGGCTCTGGTCCCAAAAGGGGCCAGAGCCGTTCGTCTATCTAATGGAGCGGGCGACGGGAATCGAACCCGCGTCATCAGCTTGGAAGGCTGGGGTTCTACCATTGAACTACGCCCGCAAGATATGGTCGGGACGACAGGATTTGAACCTGCGACATCCTGCTCCCAAAGCAGGCGCGCTACCAAACTGCGCCACGTCCCGAAGGTGTTGAGCAGCTAAGGTCTAAACCTTGCGTGTCCCAAAGCGAAGGAAATTATACGGGAGACTCCCCGCCTGTGCAAGCGTAGAAACCCTAGCTCCTCGAATGTGCGACAAACTGGCTATGGAGCAGGCCAATCACAAATGCAACCACGGCGACCGGCGCCCACGCGGCTCCAATATCCGCCAGCGGCAGCGCATCGAACGGCAGCCACGTACCCACAAAGAACGCATCGCGGACCGAGGTGATCACACTCTGCACAGCAACCACGCCGCCGACCCAGACCCACACCTGCGGATGAGCGTCGCAAAAGACGTGCACCAGGCCCATCAGTACCAGCACGATGGCAACGGGATACAAGGCGTTGAGCATGGGCACCGAGAACATGAGGATCACGTCGAGGCCCACGTTGGAAAGCACGCACGAAAACGCCGCGAACACAAAGGCGAGAACCGCAAAGGGACGGCGCATGGCCTCCTCGGAGGCCTCCGCTCCCCCTTCGACCACATACGTCTTGCAGAAGTAGCGCGAGCAGCAACTGATAAGGCCGATGCACACGTTCATGCAGGCGAGGAAAAAAATCGCAAAGACCACGACCGTGCCGACAAGACCAAAGTGCATAGAGGCCGAACGGGCAAGGATGGCGGCGCCGTTGGTGACATCGGGCATAACCGTGCCGAGCTGCATACCGGCAAGGCCCAAGCCGCAGTAGATGATGGCCATGAGAACGCCGGCGATCGCACCGGAACGCGAAATCTCGAAGGCCACGCGCTTGTCATCGGTAACACCCAACTCGTGGATGGTCTCGGCGATGATGATGCCGAAGGCGAGCGACGCGAGCAGGTCCATGGTCTGATAGCCAGTCAGAAAGCCCTGCACGGCAGCGCCTGTATCGTAGGGAGCTTGCGGCGCGGCAGCCGGTCCCAGCGGCGAGATCACGGCGGCACCCACGACCAGCACGATGAGAGCAATGAGCGCGGGACCCGTAATGCGCCCGAGCACGCGCGTGATAACGCCCGGACGCAGCGTGAGCGCGAACGCGACGACAAAGAAGCCAACGGCAAACACCAGGCGAGCCGTGCCGAGCGAGACGTCCTCGGGCAGCAGCGGAACCAGCATCTCGAAGGCCGTGGAGCTCGTGCGCGGAATAGCCAGGCACGGGCCGATGGCCAGATACACCGCCGCAACAAAGAACTCGCCAAACTTAGGATGCACGCGCCCAGCCAGATCGCGGGCCGTGCCGGCGAGCGCGACGGCGATAAATCCCATAACAGGCAGACCGATAGCGGCAATCAAAAAGCCGATCATGGCAAGCGGCGTGGCGGTACCGGCCTGAAGTGCCAGCAACGGCGGAATGATGAGGTTACCGGCGCCAAAGAGCATCGAGAACAGCGCAATGCCGACGGTAACGACATGGTCGGAGCGCAGGCCGCGCGGAGCGGATGAGGCCATAGGCACACCTTTCGGGTCGAAACAAAAACGGGACGGGCAAAAACACCCGTCCCGCAAGTATAAACGGTCTAGCAGGCTAAATCGCGCAAAGCGTCAATCGCAGTGTCGACTTCCTCGTCCGTGTTGAAATACCCAAACGAGAAGCGAACGACACCCTGGCGTTCGGTCCCGAGCGCGCGGTGCATGAGCGGAGCACAATGGGCACCGGGGCGCGTCGCAATCCCCCACCCTTGCATGAGCGCGTCCGAAATCTCGGCCGAATCGATATCGGCTACGTTGAGCGACACAATCGCAGAGCGCGTCGACTGGTCGAAGGCACCGTAGAGCTTAATCCCCGGAATCTTGCGCACACCGGCAAGGAAGCGATCAGCGAGCACACGCTCGTGGGCAGCAATCGCCTCGAACCCACCCTGGGCCTCGATAAAGTCGAGGCCAGCGGAAAGACCCGCGATGCCATGGCCGTTGAGCGTGCCCGCCTCAAGGCGCGTGGGCCACTCAAGCGGCTGCAGTGGCTCGAAGCTGTGCACGCCCGTGCCGCCCATGGCCCACGGAGCCACGTCAATGCCCTCCGCCACGGCCAGGCCGCCGGTGCCTTGGGGTCCCATGAGCCCCTTGTGGCCGGTAAAGCACACGACGTCGAGCCCCATGGCTTGCATATCGATATGCGCCGTACCGGCAGACTGAGAGGCATCGACGATCATCAGCGCGCCGGCCGCATGGGCGATGGCAGCAACACGCGAAACGTCGACCGCGTTGCCGGTCACATTGGAAGCATGCGTCACCACCACGGCGCGCGTACCGGGCGTGACCAACCGCTCGAGCTCGTCGTAGTCGAGCACGCCGTTCGCGTCGCAGCCCGCATGATCAACGGTCACACCCTGCTCCGTCGCTAGGCGATTGAGCGGACGTAGCACGGAGTTGTGCTCGAGCACCGTTGTGACCACACGGTCGCCGGGGCGCACCACGCCATTGATGGCGGCGTTGAGCGCCGCAGTGGAGTTGGGCGTAAAACAAACATGGTCAGCACGCGGGCAACCCAGCAAGCGCGCAAGCTTGGCACGGCAAGCGTGAATCGTACGAGCGGCATCGAGGGCACCCGACGTGGCGCCGCGCCCGGCATTGCCGAGCGAACACATCGCCTGCGTCACGGCATCGATGACCGCCTGCGGCTTGTGCATGGTCGTCGCCGCGTTATCCAGGTAGATCATCGCACGACCTCCCACATATCGATCAAGGTATAGCCCTCGGTGGAAACGCCCGCCGCGGCAAGCTCGCCGCGCAGCAGCTCCTCATCAGCAGGCGACGCCTTCCACGCCAGGCCGCAGCCGGCAGCGACCTCCCCGGGCACGGGAATCGTACGCCCGGGAAGGCCGCGCTCGATGCACAGGGACTCACAGCCCATGGCGGCCGCCGTGGTGGGAAACGTGATGACAAGCGCCGGGCGCTTCTCCCTCATGGCAACTCCAACCAATACGCTACGGGCGCACAACGCGCACGGCCTGCTCCATCTTCTCCACGATCACGTACATGTTGGTGACCTCGCCCACCGCAAGCTGGTCTTTAATGCCAAAGTGGTCCAAGCAGGTACCGCAGGTGAGAATCTCGACGCCCTGCTCGGCCAGACACTTCAGGTCGTCGAGTACCGGAGAGCCCTCGACGGTGAGCTTGGCACCGCCGTTGTAGAACAGCATGGTCGCGGGCAGCTCCTCCTGCTGCGTCACGGCAAAGATAAAGGCCTTCATGAGCTTGTGGCCCAGCTCATCGTCGCCACGGCCCATGCAGTCGGTGTAGACGGAAATGACGAGTTTGCCCTTGCCGGCGCTGGCATCACAGAAAGCGGCACCGTCCTGCTCGGGATCCGCAACGGCCACGGCACCGGCGGTCGCGACGGTCACGTGCCACTCGGCGTCCGAGATCTTCTCGACCGAGGCCGTGCAGCCCTTCTCCTGCGCCATCTTGGAAATGTTCTTGACGGCGGTCTCATTGTCGACCGAGGTCACCACGGCGCCCTCGCCATCAAGCTGTTTGAGTGCCTTAAGCGTCTTGACGACGGGCAGCGGGCAGGCATCGCCCATGGCATTGACTTCAATCTTGGTAGACATAGCAAATCCTTTCAAAAGGGACCGCCCAGAACAACGGACGGTCGCATAAACGGTTTCCTTAATGCACAACGCGGACGGCAGGACCGCCCGGCTCCGCCTCGCACACGCGGCCGATTGTGGCGGCAACGCGACCTTCGGCATGCAGACGACGCGCAAGCTCATCCACATCGGCAGCAGATGCCGCGATAAGCAGGCCGCCCGAGGTCTGCGGATCGTACAGCGCATCCAACATGCCCGGCTCCAGGTCCTCGTCGGCAGCCACACGCGGGCCAAAGAAGTCCTGGTTGCGGTAGGAGCCCGCGGGGATAATGCCTAGACGCGCCATGTCGAGCACCTGGTCAAAGAGCGGCACCGCCCCCGACTCAAGCTCAATCTGCACGCCCGAGCCCTCGGCCATCTCGCACGCATGCCCGATCAGGCCAAAGCCCGTAATGTCAGTGCAGCCGTGAAGCTCGAGTCCCTCGGCCAGACGAATCGGGGCCTCGTTAAGGGCGCGCATAGAATCAAACATCCGGCTGGCCTCGTCCTGCTCGATGAGCTCGCCCTTAATGGCCGTGGTGATGATGCCCGAGCCGATCGCCTTAGTCAGCAGCAGAACATCGCCCACGCGTGCGCCGCTGTTGGCGAGCATGCGGTCGAGCGCGACAAAACCGCTCACGGACAGGCCGTACTTGGGCTCGTCGTCGTTGATGGTGTGACCGCCCGCGATGGAGCAGCCCGCCTCGACGCACTTGTCGGCACCGCCCGCCAGAATCTGGCCGGCAATCTCAACGCCCAGACAACTGGGTATGCAGAGCAGGTTCATGGCGTGGCTCGGCCGCCCGCCCATGGCGTAGATGTCCGACAGCGAGTTGGCCGCGGCGATTTGGCCAAACAAGAACGGGTCGTCGACCATCGGCGGGAAGAAGTCGATGGACTGCACGAGGCCCAAGTTATCGTCAACGCGAAAGACGCTCGCATCGTCGGAGGTATCGAACCCCACGAGCAGGTTGTCGTTATGCACATTGGGTAAGTCGCCCAGGACCTGGGCGAGGGCTCCAGGAGCCAACTTAGCGGCTCAACCAGAGGCAGCGGTCATCTGCGTGAGCTTCACGAGTTCACCAGCCATCGATTCCTCCTCTCATAGGTCAATCAGTTCCTCCCAGTATACGCATGGCGGCGCCGAGAGCGGGCGACTTATCGCAAGCCCCCTACGCGAGCGTCTGTGCGCAAATGGCCGCATCGACCGACGAGCAGCCCGACGGCATGACACAGGTCCACGCAATGGCGCCATCCGTTTTTCACCACCGCGGCCTTCGCGGCCGTCGAACCGATGTCGATACCAATGCCAACCTCGGCATCCTCCCTCACATGTGACAAAAGGACTGTCCCTTTGTCACATTATCGACAAACCAAATGGATCCTGCTGGCATCAAAATGCATGCGCAGCGTCTCACCTGCTTGCGGCAGCTCATCGACAGGCATGCCCACTTTGTTGACCTTCCACTGCAGACGCGTGGGCGCATCGACGCGCGGCGCGTCCAGCAGCACCAGCCGCTCAAAGCGCGAATCGCTCACACGAGCCACGTGCAAATCATAGCTGTTGCGGCCCCGCTCGGCGCGATTGTCAACATGGAAGTAGCTCGCGCGAATGCCCAGGTACGCCACGTCGTCGGGCACCTCACGACCTACATTAAAGGTCATGCCCCAATCGAGGGCCTCGACCTCCCGGATCCCAATCTTGCGCGCACGGCTTGTGTTCTTGCAGCCCGTCAGGCGCAGCGCCGCCAGCGTCTGCGGACGGCGGACCACGTCCTCGACGGAGCCGATCTCCTCAACATGCCCGTCGTGCATTACGCAGATACGCTGGCACAGGCGGCACGCCTCGTCGATGTCGTGGCTCACGTAGAGCACGGTGCGGTTGTATACATCGAACAGGTCGAGCATGTTCTGCTCGAGTGCGCTCTTAAGATAGGAATCGAGTGCGCTCATGGGCTCGTCGAACATAAAAATGCGCGGGCGTGCCGCCACCATGCGAGCAAGCGCCACACGCTGCTGCTGGCCGCCCGAGAGACGCGCGGGATAGCGGTCGGCAAAATCGGCCAGTCCAAAGATGCCCAGGTAGCGCTCGGCAAGTTGCCTGCGCGCGGCGGCGTCGCCCGCGTCCTTTACACCGGCGCACACGTTATCAGCCACCGTCATGTTGGGAAACAGCTGATAGTTTTGGAACAGCAGGGCACACTTGCGCTCCTGGGGCGACAGGTTGATACCCGCCGCCGAGTCAAAGAAGGTGACGCCGTTGACGACGATCTCGCCCTCGTCGGGCGTCTCCACGCCGGCAATGCAACGCAGGGTGCAGCTCTTGCCACAACCCGAGGCGCCCAGCAGCGCCACGCGCTCCTCGCCGGCCCCAAGCTGCATGTCGAGCATAAACCCGGGATAGCGCTTTTTGATATCCAGAACAAGCGACATGGCTTATCGACCTCCCTTTGCGACCGTGTCATCGCGCATGAGCTCGGCCAGCGCTTCGCGATCGATACGCAGTGCATCGCCGCCGACCGGGTCGAGCGAATCGGTCTGGCCGCCCAGCTGCTTGGCCTGCTTGCGCTCCGCACGGGAGAGACCACGCTCGCGATACATTTGCGAATGCGCCGTGTACATGTTGATGAATAGGATGACCAAGAAGCTGAACGCGATTACGGCCACGACCCAAAAGAGGACCACCAACGTGTTGCCGCCCATCCACTCAAAGTAGATGGCGATGGGAATGGTCTGCGTAATACCGGCGTAGTTGCCCGCAAAGAACAGGGTACAGCCAAACTCGCCCATGGCACGCGCGAAGGCGAGCACCGTGCCGGCGGCGATGGAGGGCCAACCAAGCGGCATCATAAGCTTGGTAAAGATGCGACGTTCGGACCATCCCAGGGTTCGCGCGGCGTCGAGCATCTGCGTGTCGAGGCTCTCAAAGGCACCGAGCGCCGTTCGGTAGACCAGGGGAAACGACACCACCACGGCAGATATCACCGCCGCGGGCCACGTAAAGACGATCGAGACGCCGTGCGCGATAAGCCACTGGCCGATCCCGGTCGATCGACCAAATAGCATAAGCAGCAAAAAACCGCACACCGTGGGCGGCAGCACCATAGGAATCGTAAAGACCGAATCGAGCAGGCCCTTGATGCGACTCGAGGTACCCATAGTCTTCCATGCGGCGAACAGGCCCAGCGCAAAGGAGATCAGTAGGGCAAAGCCGCTCGTTTTAATGGACACCCAAAACGGGCGATAGTCGATGTCGCCCAAAAAGGTGGCCAGAGAGGTCAAGGGTCCCTGCTCATCCCGCAACACGACAGACGATGCTTCTACCATTTGAGCGCTATCAAGCCAACGCGCGCCGCCCTTGGCATCACCCGAGGCCGATGCAATCACCACATAGCGGTCCCCATCCGCGCCGCGCTCGTCAAAGCCATAGGTATACCCGCCGGCATTAAACGTTGTTTCCGCCGTGACATACCAAGGAAGATCCACGTCCCCCAGCTGCGCACCTCCCATGCAGTTTGCGCTGTCGAGCTCACAGACGAGGGCCTTGAGACCCGATACGCACTCGTTGTCCTGCGGATCCAATCCATACTTGTCGACCGCCTTGGGCGATATCCACACCACAACGCGATCGGCAGCAGGCGCAACTACAAGGTCCACGTCCTCGTCAACGGGAAACCGGTAGCCCTCAGGCTGGCCCTCCATGGCACGAGCGGTCCCCTTGGCCAACCGCTCAAAACCCTCGATCCCATAGGAAAGCCCATGAGCGGTCGCAGCAACCTGGGCCCCGTCCTCAGCGTCCCCAGCAAACGCAAATCCCGGCACCCAGCAAAGCGCAAGGGTCAAAGCACAGGCGACAAGTATGCGGAATCTATTAAGCACGAAAAGCTCCAAGAGAATACAAGAACGGAGTGAGACGCAAAACGATGGAATTATCGCGCCAAGCCGCACTACTCGGAAAGCTCAAAGCCGTACTTAGCCCAAATCTTCTGAGCCTTCTTGTTGGTCAGACAGAAGTCGATAAACGTCTTGGCCTCGTCGGCGTGCTCGGAGCTCTCGGCAACGGCGCCCGGGTACACGATGGGCTTGTGCGAGTCCTCGGGGCACACGAAGGCCTCCTCGATGCCGTCATAGCGGAAGATATCGGAGCTGTAGACAAAACCGGCCACGCAGTCGCCTGTGGACACATAGGCGGCGGCGGTACCAACTTTGTCGGCCAGTGCGACCTTGTCGGCGATCTCGGGTGCGTACTCGCCGTCGTCACCCTCGGTACCGGTGTAGAGGCCCACAGAGGCCAGCGTCTGGTTGGCGTACTTGCCGGCAGGAACGGTCTTGGCGTCACCGATGGCGATTTTGCCGTCCAGGTTCGCGACGTCGGCGATGGCCTCGACCTTGGTGTCGGAGCCCTCGGCGCGAATGATCACAAGATCGTTGACGAACATATCCTCACAGGTGTCGGTGTCGACGAGCTCAGCGGTCTCAGCGTCATCCATGGTGCCCTTGGAAGCGGTGATGAGCACGTCGACCGTGGCACCGGCGCGCATCTGCTCGACAAGGTCGCCAGACGCCTTGAACTGCGTGTCGGCAAACGTGGTACCGGTCTGCTCGGTGTAAAGCTCCTGAACCTCGGGCAGAGCCTTCTCGAGCGAGTTGGCGGCAAAGACCTGCAGCTCGACAGTCTTCTTCTTAGAGGAAGACTTGGCGGAGCCGGCATCGAAACCAGCGGGCTCGGACGTCTTGTTGCCCGAGCAGCCAGCAAGGCCAAGGCCGGCGGCAGCGGCAGCAGAAAGCGAGACAAAACCGCGGCGTGAAACCATATCGAACATGTTCAACCCTTTCGGACCTTGTGCCCGGGTACCCCACCGCGGGCTTTAATCTGCAATCAGATTATACTTCTGCGCGAATAATGATAGTGAGATATTATTCTCGTCAGAGAATATAGTTTCAAGTTACCGTGCACCTCGGCGTCGCTTCGGCGGAAAACAAAAGCGGAGCGACCGATAAGGTCGCCCCGCCGCAGGTAAACCACTTAGTTGGTATGTCCTCCGCCCGCTGTCATCTGAGCCGCATGCTCCAGCTGGTCTGCTATGGCCTCCCAGCTTTCGCGGGCGGCCTTCGTAGAACCGGGAAAGTTTACGACAAGTGTATGACCTCGTTGCATACAAATAGCGCGCGAGAGCATGGCGCGGCGCGTCTTGGTCATCGAGTACGCACGGATTGCCTCGGCGACACCCGGCACATCGCGGTCGCAGACGGCACGCGTCGCCTCGGGCGTCACATCGCGCATCGAAAGCCCCGTGCCGCCGCAGGTGAGCACGACATTGGCGTGGCACTCATCGGCGGCTTCCACAATGGCATCACCGATCTCGCTGACGTCGTCGCGCACGACCACATGTGAGGCGACCGTCCAGCCCTGCGCCTCGATAAGTTCCTCGAGCGCGGCTCCGGCCTCATCCTGGGCAAGATCACGCGTATCCGAGCACGTCACGATCGAAATCTTCAATTCCATAGCATTCCTCCTATAGTACCGTGCCCTCGGGCAGGTCGACGCGAACAACGTCCACGACATCGCCCGCCGCAAGGTCGCACGGACCCTCGTTAGTACGCAGCAGGCAGTTGGCCCGCTGCATCGTGCCGAGCAGCGCCGAATTCTGCGTCTTGGCCTCGGTCACCAACAGCTCACCGGTCTCGGGGTCGCGCGACACCGTGGCGCGATCAAAGAAGCGTCGGTCCTGTCGCTTTTTCACGCCGTGTGTGAGCGTCGCCTGCTGCACGGGACGCGCAACCTCGGCAAAACCGCGCATCTTGCGAATCGCCGGACGGGCAAGCATCTCAAAGCCCACATACGCCGCGGCCGGATTGCCCGAAAGCCCCAGGTAGGGCTTACCCCTGAGCAAGCCAAACGTGATGGCCTTGCCCGGACGCATCGAGATGCGGTCAAACAGCACCTCGCCCTCGCGCCGGACGAGCGCCGTTACGAAATCGTAATCGCCCGCCGAGGCGCCGCCGCTCGTAATGACAAAGTCGCACTCCTGCACGGCACGATGAACCAGCTCGGCAATCGCCTGCTCATCATCGGGCGCAATGCCGTAGAACACGGACTCGGCGCCGGCATCGAGCGCTTCGGCCATCAACGCCGACGAGTTGGAGTCGCGAATCTGCCCGCGCGCCGGCAGCTCACCCGGCGCAACCAGCTCCGTGCCCAGCGAGATAATGCCCACGCGCGGAGCGGCATGGACCTTCACGCTCGCGTAACCGGCGCTTGCCAGCAGGCCGGCGCCAGCCGGAGCCACAACCTCACCGGCGCGCATCACGACGTCGCCGGCATGGGCCTCCTCGGCGGCAGCGCGAACGTTCTCCCCCACCTTGGCCGGCGCCGAGAACCTCACACGCGAGCCCTCGTTGCCGTCACTGTCGAGCACATCGACGATCTCGTATTTCACCACGGCACCGGCACCTTCGGGTACCGGCGCGCCCGTCATGATGCGGACCGTCTCGCCCGCGCCGATTACGCCCTCAAACACATGTCCCGCAGCCTCGTGTCCGATAACGTCGAGCGTCACCGGCGCCTCGCCAGACGCCTGCGCCAAGTCCGCCGAGCGCACGGCATATCCGTCCATAGCACTGTTGGCAAACGGCGAGATGTCGATGTCGGCCACCGCGTCCTCGGCCAAGGGAAGACCGGTGGCCTGCCACACGGGAATCTCGACGAGATCGGTCGGAGCAACGTGCGACAAAACAATCGACTGCGCATCCTCCAGCGGTATGAGTTTCTCTGCCATATGCACCTCTTAATGCCACGGCGCACAACAGGGGCGCCAATTCTTTATGCTTGTCTCAGTATAATCCCCCCGACGCACGACCGCGACTCGGCCTATATTCGCAAATACACCTGTCGGTTGCAGGCCGCGAAACAGAATGGAAACCAACCCACCGGCTCGTCGCGTTTGCCGCGTTTTATAATGCTTGCGTTGCAACCTAAAAGAGGAACGTATGGCTCATAACGACAAAACCGAAAGCGCAAACGAAACGCAGGATCATTCCCAGCCGCTCGATGACAGCGGCTTCTTCTCCCTGAACGACGTCATCATGGCAGGCAGGCATCAGCTCACCCGCTCCGAGCATCTTCTGGCTGCCGACACGCGCCGCAACGCCCGAAACCTACTCGCGAGTGCAAAGTTGCTCGTACTCGTTGTCATCGTCTCGCTCGCCATGGGCGTTGCCGCCTGGGCGTTTTTAGCCTCGCTGAATATCGCGACCGACTATCGCGAGCACCATGCTTGGATTTACGCGCTGCTTCCCGTTGTGGGCGTTGCCACCGCATGGGTGTACAAAAACCACGGCCTTGCCGCCAAGCGTGGCAACAACCTGGTGATCGACTCCGCTCTGGGCACACGCCTCATCCATATGCGCATGGCCGTCCTCACCTTCGTCTGCTCCACGCTCACGCACCTAACGGGCGGATCGGCCGGTCGCGAGGGAGCTGCGGTGCAGATTGGCGGCACCATCGCCAGCAACATCTCGAGCCTCGCCCACCTCAAAAAGCATGACCACCACGACCTCATGCTCGCCGGTATCTCGGCGGCCTTTGGCGCCGTATTCGGTTCGCCCCTTGCCGGAGCTTTCTTTGGCATGGAGATGTGCTTTATCGGCAAGATCGACTACACTGCGGGCATCTACTGCCTGGTCGCCTCGTTTACCGGCTACTTTACATCACTCGCCCTGGGTACCGAGTACGAAGCAAATGTCATCGCCAGCGTTCCCGCTATGACGCCCAAAACGGTCATCATCGTTGTTATCGGCGCCATCATCTTCGGTCTGACGGCACGCCTCTTTGCGTGGTCGGTTCGAACCGTCAAGAGCCTGTACGGTCGCTTTATCACCAATTACCTCGTTCGCGCAGTCATAGGCGCACTCGTGGTTTTGTCCGCCTATGCCCTCCTCGACGCCTGGAACTACGCCGGCCTTTCCACGTGGCTTTCAGGCGCCGGATTTGCCGGCAACACCACCCTGGCGGACGCAGCCATCAAGTTGGTCGTCACAGCGCTTACCCTGGGCGCGGGCTTCCAAGGCGGCGAGGTCACGCCCCTGTTTGGCATCGGCGCGGCACTCGGTGGCTGGATCGGTTGCCTTACCGGACTTGACCCCAGTTTTCTGGCGGCTCTCGGCATGCTCGGCGTGTTCTGCGCCGGCCTCAACGTGCCCATCACCACCTGCATGATGGCCATCGACCTGTTCCACGGCACGGCCGCCGGGTTCTTTGTCATCGTGGCCTTTATCAGCTACCTAACCGGCGGGCACCGCAGCGTGTACCCTGCCCAGCGCATCATCTCACCCAAGCGCCGTTCGCTTATTGCGGATGAGGGCGGTACGGTAGCGGATGCTATCGAGCGCCACAACGACCTGATAGAGTAGATGTAATAATCGCCGTGCAGCCACAATCGGGGGCAATTCGACCTGAGCGCGACCGCACTGCCATGTCACACGCCGGGAGTCGCCCCATGCACGCAACTGATTTTGGTCGCACGCTCATCATCGCCAACCCAGCCGCCCAGTCGGGTGCGGCGCGCGAAGTTGCCGAGCGCCTGCAACGCTTTTTGGACATGACTGCACGCGCGTCCCAGTTTGACCTGGTGCTGACCGAGCGCATGGGACACGCCAAGGAGCTGGCCGCCCAGGCTCAGGGCTATCGCACCGTTATCGCCCTTGGCGGCGACGGCGTGATTCACGAGGTCGTCAACGGGCTTATAACGCAAAAGGAGGACGCCCGCCCTGCTCTTGCCATCCTACCCGTGGGTTCCGGCAACGATTTTGCCCAAACGCTCGGTATCGAAGATTTCTCCGGCAAGGATTTTGGTGCGCTGCTCACCTGCGAGCTGCAGCGTCAGGACATCGGGCGCATTCGCTCGTGGAGCCCTGCGAACGGCAGCGGCGAGGCTACCGTTGAGTACTACGACCAGACGCTTTCGGTCGGCATCGATGCCGCCATCGGCCTTGGCACCACCGAGCTGCGCAAAAAGACCGGCTTGACGGGCGCGCCGCTCTACACCCTCTCGGGACTTGAGCAGTTTGGCCTACGCTATCGCAACTACCCCATGACGGTCAGCTTTGACGGGGCGCCCGCCGAGCGCGTGAGGGCAATCACCATGGCGATTCAGCTGGGTCCTACCTATGGCTCGGGCTATCGCATCTGTCCCGACGCTGACCCCTGTGACGGTATATTCGACGTCTGCTACGCCTGCGGCCCCGTTCCGCGCGCGGTCGCGCTTCCCATGTTCCTTTCAGCCAAAGATGGCCACCACACCAAGCTGCCACCGGTTCGCATGCGCCGCTGTCGCCATGCCGAGCTTACCTTTGAGAAGCCCGACTACCCCATCCAGGCCGACGGGGAGCCCGTTGTCGCCTCGCGCATCGAGGTCGACGTCCTCGGTGGCGCCCTCAACGTCTGGCACCCCACCCACTAGCCACCCCTAAGTTGC
>CABIWB010000006.1:75780-106240 GCA_902362275.1 Coriobacteriaceae bacterium
CCGCAACTTATGAGGCGGCTATTCATCGCTGCCCGGTTTGCGACGGTTGGCCTTTTTAATGGCGTTGAAGTGCTTGTCATTGAGCCTGCGCTGGCGAGAGCGCTGAGGTACCTTGGTCTTTACGCGTCGGCGCGGTGGACGCCCGCGACGCTCAAGCTCAGCGCGCAGCTTATGCAGGCAGCTGCTACGGTTTTGGAACTGGCTGCGGCTCTCACGCGCCGTCACGGTAATCCCCGAAGGGATATGCTTCATGCGCACCGCCGAGTCCGTCGTGTTCACGCCCTGCCCACCCGGGCCCGTCGCGCGAAACACCTGCACCTCGCAATCGCGCGTCAACTCCTCGACCGACATCTCGGCATAGTGCGCATACTCACGCCATCCCATCTTGTTCTCATCCATATCAACACCTCCCCTCATACAAAAAATGTGACAAAGGGACAGTCCCTTTGTCACATCGCATGCCAATCGCTTGTGTTGCGTGCTTAGGCGAAGGTGATCTCGCCGGTCTCGCAGTCCATATCGGCGATACGGGCCAGGCTCTCGACGCGGAAGCCGCGCTCGCGGAGCTTATCGCCACCGCCCTGGAAGCCCTTCTCCACCGCAATGCCAATACCGGATACCTCGGCACCCGCAGCCTCGCAGATCTTGATAAGACCCTCGAGCGCGCAGCCGTTGGCCAAAAAGTCGTCGATAATCAGGACCTTGTCACCCTCGGACAGGAAGCGCTTGCCAACGATGACCGGGTACTCCTTCTGCTTGGTAAAGGAGTAGATGGTCGTGGCATACTGCTCGCCGTCGAGGTTGATGGACTGCGCCTTCTTGGCAAAGACAACCGGCACGCCGCCAAAATGCTGGGCCGCAATGCAAGCCATGCCAATGCCCGAAGCCTCGATCGTAAGAATCTTGTTGATCTCGACGCCCTCGAACAGACGGGCCCACTCGGCGCCCATGTGGTCGAACAACTCAACGTCGCACTGGTGGTTGAGGAAGGCATCAACCTTAAGGACGTTACCGGCCTTTACGATGCCGTCATGGCGAATACGCTCCTCAAGCTCCTGCATGGCGCAACCCCTTCTCACGGCAACGATACCGCGCGATTAATAAACGTTGTTCGATAGTCTACCACGGACCGACCCCCGCCCGCCTCACAAGCCGCATCGCACCACAAGCCAGTCTTTTTGGGACGGCGCGAATCGTGGCAGACAGCCTCCCAACACGCTATTGGCGGGCGCGCATCTTCACCAAACGCACCATGGCAAGCGCAAAGCCCACAGCGGCCACAGCCATGAGTACGTAGAACACCGAGCGAAAGCCGAATAGGAATACATCCGGACGGCCTGCAACAAAACTGGTCACGGCCTCGCCCATCGCCACGCTCATCTGCCCATACAGGATATGCGACGCCGCCGTAATGCCGAGTGCCATGCCGGCATAGCGCGCCAAACTGCCCAAGCTGCCCGCAAAACCAAGTGCCTCGCGCGGAGCCGACCCCATATACAACGAGTTGTTGGGACTCTGGAAAATCGACGTACCGCAGGACATAAACGCGACGCAGCACACGATCACAGGGATAGAAGAGTGCTCGTCGAGCGTGCTTACTGCAAAGAGACCGCACACATACACGCCCAGGCCGACCGCCGTGGGACCCTCGCAGCCAACACGGTCCGAAACCGTACCCGAAAGCGGTCCGATAAAGGCATTCACCATCGGCAGCGCCAAAAAGAGCAATCCGGAAATGTCGGAACCAAAGCCATGGGCGTCCTGAAAATAGAACGGCAGGATAAACTCGGATGCGCCAATACCAACGAACACGATGAGCATGCAGGCAAGGTTGATGGTGAAGGCCGAATTTGCAAAGCAGCGACGAACGGCCTCGATCAGGGACATGGGGCGCTCGCCGGCCTCCGGCTTAACATGCGGCAGCGTGTAGAGCCCCACGATAAACGAGATGACGCCAATGGGCAGGTTGATGAGGAAGATGCTCTCCCAGGGAAAGCTTGCCACCAGCATGCCGCCGAGCACGGGACCACACATCATGCCGAGGGCCACAAAGGTCGCGAGAATACCCATGGCACGGCCTCGTTCGCGCGCCGGAAACGACTCGGTGATGATACCCATGTTGTTAGCCATGGCCGCCGCGCAACCGACGCCCTGAACAATGCGTGCCAGGATAAGAACCTCGAGCGAGGCCGAAAGGCCGCACAGCAGCGAACCGACCGAAAAGACGATGACGCCCAGCTGGAACACATTCACCTTGCCGCGCAAGTCGCCCAGACGGCCAAACGGCAACATAGCCACGCAAGTCGCAAGCAGGTACACCGAGCTTACCAGCTGAATGCGATCGAGGCCCACGCCCAGCTCCTTTTGCATCACGGGCAGCGCCACGGTCACGACGGTCGAATCCAGACACACCATAAATGTCATGATGAGCACGGTAAACAGAATCGCCCACTTGTTCTTGCCATGGGTGTCGCCCTCTAGAGCAATGTGCTCGCGGCGCAGCTGCTCTGCGGTTTTCTCCATATCCATCCTTTCGAGTTGCCCAACGCAAAAACGGGGCCCCAATCGCCTGTAAACAGTCGCGATTGGGGTCCCGCCTGCGGAATCGGAACTAAAGGTCGCCGAAGCTTTCTGCCAGCATCGGCGCCTTGTGCGAACGCTAGCCTAGCACTGCTCGAGCGCCTGCTCAAGGTCGGCAATCAGATCGGCCGTGTCCTCGAGGCCGCACGACAGGCGTACCATGTCGGCGGAAATGCCACAGGCGATGAGCTCTTCATCGTTCATCTGGCGATGCGTGGCATTAGCGGGATGCAGGCAGCAAGTGCGGGCGTCGGCCACATGCGTGGCGATCTGGGCGAGCTTGAGGCTCTTCATAAAGGTCTCGGCCGCCGCGCGACCACCGTTAAAGCCAAAGCTCACAACGCCGCAGGTACCGTTTGGCATGTACTTCTGAGCCAGGTCATAGTACTTGTCGCCCTCCAGGCCCGGATAGCTCACGAAGCGCACCTTGGGATGGCTCTGCAGGAACTTGGCAACGGCCAGGCCGTTCTCGCAATGACGCGGCATGCGCACATGCAGGCTCTCGAGCGAGCTGTTCAGGAAGAAGGCCGCCTGCGGATTCTGCATAGGACCAAGATCGCGCATGAGCTGAGCGGTTGCCTTGGTAATGAAGGCACCCTCGCGACCAAACTTCTCGGCATAGGTCACGCCGTGGTAGCTCTCATCGGGCGTGGTAAGACCCGGGAACTTGTCCGCATGAGCCATCCAGTCAAACTGGCCGTGGTCGACGATCACGCCGCCCAGGTAGGCAGCATGTCCATCCATGTACTTGGTGGTGGAGTGCGTGACGATGTCGGCGCCCCACTCAAAGGGACGGCACATCACGGGCGTCGGGAAGGTGTTGTCGACCATCAGTGGCACGCCGTGGTCATGTGCGGCCTTGGCAAAGCGCTCGATATCGAGCACGGCAAGGGCGGGGTTGGCAATCGTCTCACCAAAGACGAGCTTGGTATTGGGCTCAAAGGCTGCCTCGAGCTCCTCATCGGTGCAGTCGGGGGCAACGAACGTGCAGGTCAAGCCCATGCGACCCATGGTATGAGCCAGCAGGTTGTAGGTACCGCCGTAAATGGCAGAGCTGGCGACCACATGATCGCCGGCACCGGCCACGTTAAAGATCGCGAGAAAGTTCGCAGCCATGCCCGAGCTCGTGAGCATCGCGGCGGTGCCTCCCTCCATCTCGCAAATCTTGGCGGCAACCAGATCGCACGTGGGGTTCTGCAGGCGGCTGTAGAAGTAGCCCGACTCCTCCAGGTCAAACAGCTTGCCCATATGCTCGGACGTGTCGTACTTCCACGTGGTGGACTGGTAGATGGGCACCTGGCGCGGCTCGGCATCTCCCGGGTGATAGCCGCCCTGAACACATGTAGTACCGATGGTCTGCTCGCTCATATCTAGCTCCCTTGCCTGGGTTTTAGTTTTATTCGGTTCACGATACCGCTACCCCGCACCCCTCTCAACCCATCCCGCAGATAGGTTATGGGACAAATTAATCAGGTTAATTTGTCCCAAATCTTAAGAAAGTGTTCGATAGCGAAAAACAATGAGATATGCACTGCGGTCTCGATAAGCGAATGCGCCGGCAAGGGTACCATAGGCGGGTACACCGTGACCAAGGAGACAACGATGAAGCAAATCGATACGGCCCAGCTCGACATCACCGCCTGTCAGGCTCAGGCTGCCGAATATCACGCCCGTGGCTTTAACTGCGCCCAGGCCGTCGCCTGCACGCTCGCGCCCGCCGTCGGACTCGACCCCCAGGTCGCCTTTACCCTCACCGAGGGCTTTGGCGCCGGCATGGGCGGCATGACCGAAACCTGTGGCGCCATCTCGGGCGCCGTGGCCATCATGGGCTTTGTAATGAGCGATGGCATGGAAAACCCGAAGACCAAGGGCCAGACCTACAAGCTGTCGCGCGAGATTGCCAAGCGCTTTGGCGAGAAGAACACGACGACCGTCTGCGGCACGCTCAAGGGCATCGGATCGGACAAGGGTCCGCTCCGCAGCTGTCCCGGTTGCATCGACGATGCCGTCGAAATCGCCTGTGATGTACTAAAGCAGCTCGCCGAGTAAACGGCAGCGACATAAAACGACGGTCGGTGTGCTTGGGATCCGTCCAAAAGCACACCGACCGTCGCCGTTAGAACTCCGCAAACTCGGGTGCGCTGACCTCGATCTCCTCGCGCCCCGCCATAAGCTCGCGCATCTTAGCGCAAAACGGCTCCTGCTCCCCCGCTTTGAACACCAAATGAATCGTCACGGTATCCGCGTAATCGGTATCCGAAACCTTGGCACCCGAATCCTGCGCCAAACGAAGCACCTGCTCGTACTGCGGATAGGCCACATGCACGTCAACAGGCATGACACTCGTCATCTCGACAATCTGCCCGGCCTCCTGAGCCGCGGCCACCGCCGCCTGCGTCGCCGCGGTATAGGCGCGCACCAAGCCACCGGGCCCTAACAGTGTGCCACCAAAATAGCGCGTCACTACGCAGCAAACATTTTTGAGCTCCGCGCCACGCAACACCTCGAGCGTCGGCATCCCGCTCGTGCGGCTCGGCTCACCGTCATCGCTTTGACGCTCGCGTCCATCGACCAAAATCCACGCGGAAACATTGTGTCGAGCGTCGTAATGACGTTTGCGAACGGTCTCGATAAAGGCATTCGCCTCATCCTCGGACTCAATATGGACCAGCTGGGCAATAAACCGGCTTTTGCGGTCCACAAACTCGCCCGAAGCCTCAATATTCGATTGCAGAGTAAAATAGCTGTCCAACAAAGCCCCTCAACAGAATAATGCGCGGCAACAAACAGTCTCAATAATACGGCAAAGGCCGTACCGATTGTCAGGGTAACAAAAATGCCAAGTGGGCCTGTAAGCCGGGTTCTGTCGTGAACGGTCATTTATCTTGTCTGCACGTTACCGTGCAGCTCCACGCACGCTACCCGAACGCGGACCGGGCCGGCCCATAGCGTTCCTATTCGCGCTTGCTCCGGATGGGGCTTGCCAAGCCGCCGTGTTGCCACGACGCTGGTGGTCTCTTACACCACCGTTTCAGCTTTTCCCTTTACGCCTTGCGGCGCAGGTGGGAGTCTTCTTTTCTGCGGCGCTTTCCGTCGGATCACTCCGCCCGGCCGTTAGCCGGCATCCCGCCCTCTGGAGCCCGGACTTTCCTCACGCGTACTGCAAGCAGCACATCGCGCGACCGTCTGGCCCACTCAGCAGTGCAAGAGTGTAACACACCGTTGCCGCAGGCAATGGCACAACGCAAACGCTCGACACGATAAACCAAGAACCGCCATGCGATACAATGGTCCTGTCGATGGGCAACGTCGTCAGTCGAGACGCGACCGCGCTCCGCACCCCTCCGTCTACTCGGTGTGTTCCCGCCTCCTCCCCGAGGCGGGATGTCGGCTTTTTTCATGCACCGACAATCCAATAGCCTGTGGACAGCCCGGCAGCATTGCGCATCTCGGCGCCAAATGCAAAAAGGGACCCGTCCATTACGGACGAATCCCTTAAAACAAGTGATCGTCAAACCGATTTACTCGGCGTCGGTCTCCTCGTCCTTCTTCTCGGAAGGCAGCGGGGTAACCTCGATCTCGACGCCCAGAGTCTCAGCAGCAGACTTCATGGACAGGGAGATACGACGACGGTCGAGATCGATCTCCATGACCTTGACCTGAACCTTGTCGCCCACATGGGTGACCTGAGAAGGCTGATCGACGTGCTTGTTGGCCATCTCGGAGATGTGCACCAAGCCCTCGATGCCCTCGCCCAGATCGACGAAAGCGCCGAACGGGACAAGCTTGGTCACAGTACCCTCGACGATAGCGCCAACGGGGTACTTCTTGACCAGTGCGCGCCACGGATCCTCTGTGGTCTGCTTGAGACCCAGGGAGATGCGCTCGCGATTGAGATCGACGTCGAGAACCTCGACCTCGACCTCCTGGCCGACCTTGACAACCTCGGAAGGATGGTTGACGTGGTTCCAAGAGAGCTCGGAGATATGGATGAGGCCGTCGATACCGCCGAGGTCGACGAAGGCGCCGAAGTCGACGATGGAGGAAACGGTGCCCTGGAGACGCATGCCAGACTTGAGCTTGGACAGGATCTCGGAGCGCTCGGCCTTACGGGACTCCTCGAGCACGACGCGACGGGAGAGAACGACGTTGTTGCGGTTGCGGTCCATCTCGATGACGCGGGCCTCGATGCGGGTGCCCATGTAAGAGGTGAGGTCCTTGACGCGACGGAGGTCGACGAGGGAAGCGGGCAGGAAGCCACGCAGGCCGATGTCGAGGATCAGGCCGCCCTTGACAACCTCGATAACCTCGCCCTCGACGTTCTCGCCGGAGTTGAACTTCTCCTCGATGCTGTTCCAAGCACGCTCGTACTCGGCACGCTTCTTGGACAGGACCAGACGACCGTCCTTGTCCTCCTTCTGGAGAACCAGAGCCTCGATGGGATCACCGAGTGCAACGATGTCTGCAGGGTTAGCGTCCTTGCGGATGGACAGCTCGCGGACCGGGATAACGCCCTCGGACTTGAATCCGATGTCAACGAGCACCTCGTCATGCTCGATCTTAACGACAGTGCCGTTAACGAGATCGCCCTCATCAAAGTCGGTAATCGTACCGTCGATGAGGTTGTTCATCTCCTCCTCGTTGACATCGTCAAGAGAGAAAATGGACGAGTTCTGAATCTCACTCAAAGGTGGACCCCTTTCGAACTACGGGGCCCCGATTGCTAGGACCTACAGAAGGGTGCGACAAGCACACAACGTTTAGGAACACTCGGGAGCCGACAGATACTAATGTGACGCTTATGCAATCACGTTTGTATAGATTACGGGGAAATGAGTTCGATTTCAAGCGTGAACTGCTATTTTTTACTCGTGTGGAGACTTTTTCGTAATCTTATGAACACACGTCTCCGCAACTTGACGATAACCAGCCAGGCATTCGGCTTTGGGGTAAAGTATCCGGAGCCAACGATTCTAGATCGATTTTTCGAGAAAGGTGCCCGCGTGCTCAAAGCAGTCGTTTTCGATATGGACGAAACGCTTCTTAGCATCAACCTCGACGCGTTCATCCTTCGCTATTTTAAGGATGTCTCTTCGATGCTCGCAGATATCGGGCGCCGCAGCCGCGGTGGCACGATGGCACGCCTCGGCACCATCCTGGTCGACCTCAACGCCAATCGCCGCAGCGGCACGGACAACCACACCAATCTTGAGTTTTACCAAGAAGAGGTCGAGCGCCGATGCGGGATTTGCCTCTCCGATCCCCTCATCTACGAGGCGTTTACCTACTACGACCGCGAAGTTCTTCCGTACAAGAATGACGAACTCATCAACGCCCATGCCATGCCGGGCGCACACGCCGCGCTTCAGGCCGTACAGGACGCAGGGCTGCGTTGCGCGCTCTTTACCAATCCCAGCTTTCCCCAGGGGGCCATCGAGTGCCGCATGGGTTGGGGTGACCTGGCCGACGCTCCCTTTGAACTCGTCACGCACATGGGAAACGCCACCCGTTGCAAGCCCGATGCCACCTACTATCTTGAGCAGCTTCAGGTGATGGGGCTCGAGCCGCACGAGGTCCTTATGGTGGGCAACGACCCCAAGCGTGACTTCCCCAGTCCCGCTTGCGGCATTCAAACCGCCTATGTTGGCCAGGGAAAACCCGGCCGAGCCACCTGGCACGGAACCATGGAAGACTTCGCCCGCGACTTTAACGCCGTAGTAGAAGCCTTCTACGAACACCAAGTAGCCGACGAACTGTCCTAGCACACTTGGGTTTTGCCGATCATGATGTTGAGGATCTCGACGTCGGTATCTTTCATGCCCACACGGCCTACGTAGCCCATGCTGGCAATCGTCTGCTCGACGGTATCTTGGATCAAACCCTCGCCGGCACGGAAGCCACGCCACTGCATGGCCATGTCATGTCCCAGAATCGCCGCATCGACGGCAGCCGAAATCTTGGCGGCACAGCTCGCCTTGGCGCCATCGCACACGATGCCGCCAACGTTACCGAGCGTGTTCGAAACCGTCGCGCCAATCTGCTCGCGCGTGCCACCGCACAGCCAGGTAATCGCAGCGCCGGCACCGCACGCGGCGCAGATAGCACCGCAAAACGCCGAGAGCGCACCAATATAGCTCTTGATATGCACGGCGATAAGATCGGACAGCATCACGGCGCGCACCAGGCGCTCATGGTCGCAGCGCAGGTATTCGGCATACTCCATGACGGGCAAGGCGCAGGTAATACCCTGATTGCCCGAGCCGCACACAATAGCGACCGGCAGCGCGCAACCGTTCATGCGGGCGTCGGGCCCGGCAGGCGACGTCATCGGCACGAGCGCCCAGCAGCGTACGGCCCACCTCGGCGCCCCAAGCGTGCGCGAGGCCCTCGGCACTGATCGCGCCGTTCAGCTCAATCTGACGCTCAACGGCAGCGCGGGCGCCCTCAATGTCGCCGCCCTCGATAAAGTCGATGATGGACTCAATCGACATGGGCGTGTCGGCCTTATCCGCCGCCCGCTCAGCCACGACGCGCTCGGCGCAGGCGGCGCACTCCCCCGCCGACTTGCCGCACACCGGAATACCGTCGAGCGTATGGCACGTGACATTGGTGTGGTGGTCGGTAATCTCGACGACCGCGGTATGGCCCCCGGCCGTGGCGGTCGCCTTGATGTAGAGGTTGGGCACACCCTCGACAAGCGACACATCGCAGTAGCCGGCGTCAGCGAGGAGCTCGGTCACGCGAGCACGATCTTCATCGTTAACGCTCTCGAGCACCTCGAGCGCGTTCTTGGCGTCACCGCCCACGGCGCCCAGCACGGCCGCAGCTTCAATACCGTGCATACCGCCCGAGTTGGGCACGGTCACGCTCTTAACGTTCTTGATGATGTTGCCCGAGCAGGCAACGTCCATATGATCGGGTTCGCAACCGAGCGTCTGGCTCGCCAACGCCGCTGCATAGGCAACGGCAATAGGCTCGGTGCAGCCGAGCGCACAGACAAGCTCGCGGTTCAAAACATCGCAAAACGCGGCATCACGAAGGGAATCGGTAGGCATAGGTATCTCCTGCTTGCATTACGGGCTGGGCTCTCGAAAATAATTAGCCCTTTTATTTGATAACAATGCATCAAAAACCGCAACCATGGTTCCGGCGGACGGCGCTCAAGCACAAACTGGCGGCATTCATTCATGAAAAGCAGGTCTTATTGCATGCTAAAGCGTTTGGCCAAAAAACGCCCGAGCGTTTACACAAAAGTCGCGCTATCATGCAGTCGAACGCGGTAAACACCTTTAGCATTTGCGCCGCATAGACCAGAGAGGAACCATCCATGAAGATCGGTATCGGTAACGACCACGCCGCCGTCGAGCTCAAGAACATCATTTCCGAGCACCTAAAGGAGCGCGGCTGCGAGGTCGTGAACTTTGGCACCGACACCTCCGAGAGCTTTGACTACCCCATCGCCGGCTACAAGGTGGGTAAGGCCGTTGCCAACGGCGACGTCGACCTGGGTATCCTGATCTGTGGCACCGGCGTCGGGATTAGCCTGGCTGCCAACAAGGTCGAGGGCGTACGCGCTGTCGTATGCTCCGAGCCCTTCAGCGCCAAGCTCTCCCGCATGCACAACAACACCAACGTGCTCGCCTTTGGTGCCCGCGTCGTGGGCTCCGAGCTCGCCAAGATGATTGTCGACGAGTGGCTCGACGCCGAATTTGAGGGCGGCCGTCACGAGCGTCGCGTTAACCTCCTCAACGAGATCGACCACACGCGCGGCCTCAAGGTTGTCGACGAGGCCTAAACCACTTAGCGCCACAAGCTAACAGCAGGGGCCCGCTCGGAACACATGTCCGAGCGGGCCCCTTCATAGATTTTGGAATAAAAGGGCGCCGCGGATGGAGTTCCGCGGCGCCCAAGCCACACGCTAACAGCTTTAAGGAGTCAAAGCTGGTTTAGCCAAAGAAACGCTTGATCTCGATCTCGGCGTTCTCCAGGCAGTCGGAGCCATGAATCACGTTGGCGTTGACATCGACGGCAAAGTCGCCGCGAATGGTGCCAGGAGCGGCATCAAGCGGGTTGGTGGCGCCCATGAGGGTGCGCATCTTAGCAACGGCAGAAGGACCGGAAACGACCATCTTGACGACCGGACCGCTCGTCATAAAGTCGCACAGACCGCCAAAGAAGGGCTTGTCGGCCAGATGAGCGTAGTGCTCCTCGACGGTGGCGCGCTCGAGCGTGGTCATCTCCATGCGCTCGATGACAAGGCCGCTGCGCTCAATGCGAGCAACGATCTCGCCGATTTTGCGGTCGCGCACAGCGTCGGGCTTAATCATGATGAAGGTCTTCTCGATAGCCATAAGGTAGCCTTTCAAGTAGGTTCGCGCGTGTCCAAGTCCCATTCCGGCACCCGCCTGGACTTCATCGTAACAGAGTTCTAGCTGCAGTTAAACAAAAAGCCGATTATTGAAGCGTTATTATTAATTGAAGCGCTCCATATGTGTCACTTCTGTTCCGAAGCCCGACTAGAGTACCATCCGCCCCACTTCCAACTACAACGAACAGAACGGACGGTCGATTGTCGCCCGTGAACGCACCCCCTTCACAACCTGCGCAAATGTCCTACAAAAGTTCTCGACAAGCTCCTTCCTTCCCTATAACAAAACGGGCGCCCACCGTAGCGAGCACCCGTAAAGGCAAGATATGATGAACGCACCAGACAGACGCATCCTATAAGCTAATTGGCTCCGTGGCCCATCTCGACGACCTTGGTCAACGAGCCAAACACACCTTCGTCGGCAAAGAGTTGTGCCTCGGCACGCTGCAGCTGCACGGCAACGGCGGCAGGGGCGGTACCGCCCTCGGTCGTGCGCGCGGCGACAATCGACGGGATGTCGAGCGCCTCGGTAATATCGCGCTCAAAGAGCGGGCTTGCCTCCCGGAAGACCTCAAACGGCAGGTCCTCGAGGTTGCAGCCGCGCTTCTCGCACATCAGGACCAGATGCCCCACCACGGCATGTGCCTCGCGGAACGGCAGGCCACGCTTGACCAGGTAATCGGCAACATCGGTAGCGGCAAGGTGTCCCACTCCGCACTCGCGCGCCATGGCGTCCTCGTTGACAGTCCAGGTCGAGATCATACCCGCCATAACGGACAAGCACTGCATAAGCGTATGGGCGGTATCGAGCGCACCCTCCTTGTCCTCCTGCAGGTCCTTGTTATAGGCCAGCGGCAGGCCCTTCATGGTCACAAGCAGCTGCACCAGGTTGCCATAGACTCGGCCGCTCTTGCCGCGGATAAGCTCGGCAAAGTCGGGATTCTTCTTCTGCGGCATGATGGACGAGCCGGTGGAGTACGAGTCGGAAAGCGTGATAAAGCCAAATTCGGAGCTCGACCACAGCACGATCTCCTCGGAAAGACGCGACAGGTGCATGGCCATGACGGAGCCGGCGTAATGCAGATCGAGCAGGAAATCACGGTCGGAAACCGCATCGAGCGAGTTGGGAATCACACCCGCAAAGCCAAGCTCGGCAGCCGTCATCTGGCGATCGAGCGGATAGCTCGTACCGGCAAGCGCGGCAGCACCCAGCGGGCAGTTGTCGGCGGCATCAAAGGCGGCCTTCAGGCGTGTAAAGTCGCGCGCGAACATCCAGGAATACGCCAGCAGATGATGTGACAGCAGCACGGGCTGAGCATGCTGCATGTGCGTATAGCCCGGCAGAATCACCTTGTCGTACTTCTTGGCCGCATCCACCAGCACATGGCGCAACTCAAGATTGGCCTCCATGAGCTCCTTGGCCAACGCCTTGACACCCAGGCGCGTATCGGTCGCCACCTGGTCGTTGCGCGAACGCCCGGTATGCAAGCGTTTACCGGCCTCGCCAATGCGACGCGTCAGCTCGCTCTCGATGGACATATGAATGTCCTCATCGTTGATATCGAAGGTGAAGTTGCCGGCATCGATATCCTGTTCGATTCCGGTCAGGCCCTCAGCAATCGCCCGCTCGTCCTCGGCGCTGATGATGCCCTGGGCCGCCAGCATCTTGGCATGCGCCTTAGAACCGGCGATATCCTGCTTATAGAGATGTTTGTCGACCGGCAGCGACGCGCCGAACTCCTGCGTGACCTCGGCCACTCCCGCCTCAAAACGACCGCCCCAAAGAGCCATGGAACCGTCCCCTTTCTCCAAATACCAAAACAAGCGCCCAAAGCAATGCGCCATGTCGCTAAAGCGATTTTTCAACCGCTAGTTTTACACATTCCCCACCGTGCGCGGGGCCATGTAGCTAATTTGCAAAGAAGTGACGCACCAGGCACTTGGCGCCCAACGTCTCCCTCCGGATGTTGCCCTGCGAACCATCGATCCAGGCCTTCAGGCTCATAGGGACGTCCTCGACCTTCGCAGCATCGAGCTCGGGCGCGAGGGAAAGTAAAGCATGCGCGATAGCATTGAACATAATGGATACTCCTCATATATATGGGCGCAGAGCCGCCAAATTGATAGAAGGAGCCCCGCCGGACAACCCCGGCGGGGCTCGGACTCAGCCGCAGTCGCGGCATCATATATGCGGGCGGAACGTAGAGGCCACCGATGTTAAGAAGTGTCAGCAAGCATAACGAAAGGTAGGGACCCCGTGCGCCCGTTATGTATCACGCGGATGGGCCGCGCGGATACCAAGGGAAGGAGGCGCTAGGCCTGGGCGGCAGCAGAGCTGGGACCCTGGACCTTTGCCCACGTCTTGAGCGACAGCGTATCGATCTCGATAAAGCCGGCGCTGGCCTTCTCGTCAAACGTGGTGTCGCGGTCGTAGGTAGCCAGACCGTAGTCGTAGAGGCTGAAGGGGCTCTTGCGGCCGACGACATGGCAGTTGCCCTTAAAGAACTTCAGACGGACGGTACCGGTCACGAACTTCTGAGTGTCAGCCATAAAGGCATCGAGCGCGTTTTTGAGCGGGCTGTACCACTGGCCGTTGTACACGGCGGTGGCCCAATCCTGCTCGAGCTTAATCTTGGCCTTGAGCAGGTCGCCCTCGACGCAAATGTCCTCAAGCGCCTTGTGGGCGGTGATGAGCGTCAGGGCGCCGGGAACCTCATAGCACTCACGGCTCTTGAGGCCCACTAGACGGTCCTCGACCAGATCGAGACGGCCAAAGCCGTTGTCGCCGGAGATCTTGTTGAGCGCGATGATGATTTCGGAGAGCTTCATCTTCTTGCCGTCGACGGCGACGGGCTTGCCGGCCTCAAACTCAATCTCGGTGTAAGTCGGAGTGTCGGGCGTGTCCTCGGGGTTCTTGGTCATAACCCAGGCGTCGTCGAGCGGCTCGTTCCAGGGATCCTCCAGGTGACCGCACTCGATGGCACGACCCCACAGGTTATCATCGATGGAATAGGGGTTGTCGTTGGCACCCTCGGGAACCGGCACGTTGTGGGCGTGAGCATAGGCGACCTCGTCGGGACGACACTTCAGGTCCCACTCGCGAACCGGAGCGATAACCTTAAGCTCGGGGTCGAGGGCCTTGACGGCAGCCTCAAAACGAACCTGGTCGTTACCCTTGCCGGTGCAGCCGTGGGCGACGTAGGTCGCGCCAAACTCGTGAGCGACCTCGACGAGCTTCTTGGCGAGCAGCGGGCGAGACAAGGCGGAGAGCAGCGGGTACTTATTCTCGTACATGGAGTTTGCGGCGATGGCCTTGGTCAGGAACTCATCGGAGAACTCGTCGCGCAGATCGAGCACCTGGCAATCCAGAACGCCCAGGTCGAGGGCCTTCCGCTTCTTGGCGTCCAGGCCGGTCTCCTCCTGGCCCACATTGCCGCAGACGCAAACGACATCGAGATTCTTCTCGTCCTGGAGCCACTTGACACATACAGATGTATCAAGACCACCGGAATATGCGAGAACGACTTTTTCCTTGCTCATGGCTGTTTCCTTTCGCCCTTGGTAGCTAGTTAGAACATCGGTCAGTTGCAAGTCATTTCGAGGTCAAAAACCGTGCAATATCAGGTTAAATAGCAAAAAGCAGCACAACATGCCCTAGAAACATGCGTCTATGTCGTGCTAAAACCCAACGACCTCAAAATGACTCTGTTGGGGTATTTCACCCCATACGAACAGAGACGATTATTATCGTCGTCGGGAAATTGCGCGCTGGCGTCGGATGGCATTGTCTGCAGTAGTGATGATCTTTACGAACTGCATCTGCCTCTCCTTTCACCTATCGCCGGGCGCAATTCATATATCGTAAACGGTACCTTTTCCTCGGTAAGCGGTTGTTTTTCCGTCTCCGTTTTCGATGTTCGCTATATTACGCTAAAGTGCCAGCAGCACAAGCGACAAATTCAAATTTCTGAAAAGTTTTTTCATTACTTTGTGAATTGCAGTGCAAATACGCTCCGTTCCTGCGACAATACGCTCGGTTAATGGTTGATGGTTATAACGTCTGAAACAATTTCGAAACGAAAGGCGCGCTTTTATGCAAACTTACGAATCGGACACCAATATCGGCAGCATTAAGATTCTCGCCGTTGATATGGACAAGACGCTTCTCACCGACGAGCGTGTACTGCCCCAGGGCCTCGACGAGCGCCTGGACAAGCTCGCCGAGGCTGGCATCGTGTTCTGCCCCGCCAGCGGACGCCCCGCCCCCAAGCTCGAGGAGATGTTCGAGGGTATTAAGAACCGCCTTGCTTTTTGTCCCGACAACGGAGCCTGCGTCATCTATCGCGGCAGCTATATCTATAAGAGCAACATCGATGTGGCGCTGTATCAGCAGGTGCTCGCTCGTGCCTCAGAGGACCCGCGCGCCGTTCCCGTCCTGTGCTGCTACGACGAGTTCTATGTGCTCGCCCGCGACCATCAGTACCACGACGAGATCAGCGTGTACTACAACACGATCAACTATGTCGACACCTTTGAGGGCCTTGATATCGAGTCCAATAAGATCTCGGTCTTTTTCCCTGCCTACGATGCCGAGCCCGCATTCCGCGAGACCTATAGCCCCGCGTTCTCGGATCAGCTCTACGTCACCAATGCGGGCCGCGAGTGGATCGACTTTATGAACCTGGGCGTCGACAAGGGTTCGGGCGTGGCGCATTTGTGCGAGCACCTGGGCATCGATATCGCCGACGCTGCCGCCGTGGGCGACACCTACAACGATATTCCCATGCTGGAGCGCGTCGGGCATAGCTTTATCGTGGACAATGCCGAGGAGCACATGAACGCGCACGCCAAGTGGCGCATTCCGAGCAACAACGACGGGGGCGTACTGACGCTCATCGACGCCATCTTGGCGGCTCGGTAGCCGTCCCATCGGGCCTGGCCGGGCGGCACGGGATAACTTTTCGCTCGGCCAGGTCCTGCGCAAGACGAAAGCCACATTAAGTGGCTTTCTTTGCGTGCGGAATCTACGAAAAGTTAACCCGTGCCGCCCGGCCAGGCCCTAGGTTTACTTTCCTGCCGCCAAGATGGCGTCTTGAGTGTCTAGATACTTAGCTGAAATGATTTGAGCAGAGGGGAGCTCCTTGTTGGGAGGGGCTCCCCTCTGTTTTGGTTACTGTGGGACAAATTAATCAGTAGTGTTTGTCCCAAATCTTAAGTATGTGGAGGCTTGCGTCTTGGGCGAGCTTGCCTTACGGAGTGCTTCCCTATTTCGCGTCGGCCCAGGTTATGCCGGTGCTGGCTTCGGCGATCAACGGTACGCGGAGGTCTACTACGTGCTCCATGACGTCGCGGACCATGGCGGTGAGGCGCTCGACTTCGTCGACGGGACACTCAAAGTCCAGTTCGTCGTGTACCTGCAGGATCATGTGGGCGGCAAAGCTCTCTTCTTCCAGACGGCGGCTTACGCGGGCCATCGCGATCTTGATGATGTCGGCCGCGGTGCCCTGCATGGGGTGGTTCATGGCCGTGCGCTCGCCAAAGCCGCGGAGTTGCGGATTTTTGGCCTTGAGCTCCGGAATATGGCGACGACGACCGTACATGGTCTCGGCGTAGCCCGTCTGCTTGGCGCGCGCCACCACGTTGTCGAGGAACGTACGCACGCCCGGATAGGCCTCGTAGTAGCGGTCGATCATGTCGCGCGCCTCGGCCATCGAGATGCGCAGCGACTGCGACAGACCGTAGGCCTGCTGACCGTACACGATGCCAAAGTTCACGGCCTTGGCGCGGCTGCGCAGGCCGGGCGTTACCTCGGACACCGGCACGCCAAACACGCGCGCGGCCGTCTCGGCGTGGAAGTCCTCGCCCTCGTTAAAGGCGCGCACCAGGTGCTCGTCACCCGAGAGATGCGCGAGTAGACGTAGCTCGATCTGCGAGTAGTCCACCGCCAAAAAGACGCTGCCCTCGCCTGCCGAAAACGCCGTCTTGACGGTACGCCCCAGCTCAGAGCGCGTCGGAATGTTCTGCAGGTTCGGGTCGCTCGAGGACAGACGTCCCGTTGCGGTAATGGTTTGGTTGTACGTGGTGTGCACGCGGCCGTCGCCTCGACGCAGCGGGCCCAGCGTGTCCAGATAGGTCGACTTAATCTTGGACTTCTCGCGCCAGTCCAAAATCAGGCGTACGATCTCGTGGTCGCGGGCAAGGTCGCTCAGCACCTTGGCGTTGGTCGAATAATAGCCGCGCTTGGTCTTCTTGAGGCCCTTGGTCGGAAGCCCCATCACATCAAAGAGTACGTGCGACAGCTGCATGGGGCTGCCAATATTAAAGGTCTCGTCGCCGGCCAGGTCGCGAATGCTGCGCTCGACCTCGGCAATCTGGGTCGCCAGGCCCTCGGACAGACTGTGCAGGCGGTCGGGGTCCACAAGCATACCCGCGCGCTCCATCTTGGCAAGTACCGGAACGAGCGGCATCTCGATGCCATCGAACACGTTGGCGGCATTCTCACGGGCCATGCAATCGCGCAACGGAGCCACGAGCGCCAGCGTCAGGGCCGCAGTACGGGCGGCAGGCGCCGGAGCATCTTCGCCAGCACCCTCCGCGCCGCACGCCGCAGGCAGCGTCATCTGCAGATACGTATCGGCAAGATATGCCTCATCGAACTCGGAGCGATCGGAATCCAGCAGATAGGCAGCGACCACGGTATCGAAGATGCGCGTGGAATCGACAGCGAGCGGATCCATGAGCTCGAGCTCAGAAGAATCGATGGGCGAAAGCTCATGCAGGAGCGCCTTCATATCCGGGCTCGCCACGCGGCCCTCCATAAACAGACGTGCGAGCACGCCGGCAATCACGCCGTGGACGAAGTTGAAGCCCTCGACCTCAGCCACCGCACCGCTGTCGCCCTCCTCGAGCGCGAACAGGCCCTTGGACGTCGCCAACCACAGCGTGCGCGTCAGTCCAAAGAGCGCGCCCTCTTCCTTGTCGTCGTCCACCACGGCGGCGACCCACTCGCCGGCATCAATCGCGCGGGAGATCTCGGCGGCAGCGGCAGCGAGCGCCTCGGCATCGCCGGCGGCGGCACGCAAAACAGGGGGAATCTCAAACGCGCTGGCAGCGGGCACGATCCCGCCCTCGCCGCCAATCAGCGCCAGGAAACGGTTCTGCATGGCCGTAATGCCGAGCGTGCCGAGCGCCGCGGAAACCTCATCGGCAGAAAACGCCGGGAAGGACGTCGCCTCAAAATCGAGCTCAACAGGCGCATCGGTGCGAATGGTTGCGACCTTGCGGCTCAGTAGTGCGTCGTCGATGTGTGCACGCAGGTTCTCGCCCATCTTGCCCTTGACCTCGTCGGCGTGTGCGATGACCTCGTCCAAGCTACCGTACTGCGCAATGAGCGCGCTCGCCTTTTTGGGGCCGATGCCCGGCACGCCGGGGATGTTATCGGACGTGTCGCCCTTCAGACCGTAAAAATCGGGCACGAGCGCCGGCGTAATGCCGTGATACAGGTCATCCACGCTCTCGGGCGTCATAATCGCTACGTCGGACAGGCCCTTACGGGTCGAGACCACGTTGACGTGCTCGGTAACAAGCTGATACATGTCGCGATCACCGGTCACCAGCAGCATGTCACAGCCGGCCTGCTCGCCCAGGCGCGCCATGGTTCCCAGGATATCGTCGCCTTCCCAGCCCTCGGACTGCAGAATCGGCACGTTGAGCGCGGCGAGCAGCTCCTTAATCATGGGAAACTGCGCGTGCAGATCGGGGTCCATGGGCGGGCGTTGCGCCTTATACTGCGGCAGCATCTCCATGCGCACGCGCGGTTTGCCCTTATCAAACGCCACGACCACACCGTCGGGGTTAAAGGCGTCGATCATCTTGAGAAACATGTTCAGAAAGCCAAAGATCGCGTTGGTGGGGCGACCGTCCGGCGCGTTCATGGTTGGCGGCACGGCGTGGAAGGCGCGATGCATGAGCGAGTTGCCGTCGATAACGGCAAAAGTGCGGCGCTTGTCAGACATATTAAATACCTCGCTTTGGGCTGGGCACGGTTTGCTCACTCCAGTTTACACGCTCCCCGCCCCGCGGCCACTGCACATCAGGCTTCCCTGCCGCCGCGCGCCCGCGCGTGATACGATGGCTCACGGTACATCAACCAGCACGATCGATCCGAAAGGAGCCTGCGTTATGGAGCGTCCCTGCGCATGGAAAAAGTACACGCCACAGCAGATCGAGGAGCTCGAGGAGCTTTGCCGCGGCTATAAGCAGTTTTTGAGCGAGAACAAGACCGAGCGCCTGTGCGTCAAGACCGGTATCAAGATGGCCGAGGAGGCGGGATACGTCAATCTGGAGACCGTGATCGCCGAGGGCCGCGAGCTCAAGGCAGGCGACAAGGTGTACGCCGCCAACCACGGCAAAGACCTCATGCTCGTCAACCTGGGCACCGCCCCGCTCGAGCAGGGATTTAACATCCTGGGTGCTCACGTGGACTCGCCGCGTCTGGACCTTAAGCAGAATCCCGCCTTCGAGGCCGGCGACATGGCCTACCTCGACACGCACTACTACGGCGGCGTCAAGAGCTACCACTGGGTGGCCTCCCCGCTCGCACTCGTGGGCGTCATCTGCAAAAAAGACGGCACCACCGTCGACATCAACATCGGCGACAAGGCCGATGACCCGGTCTTTACCATCTCCGACCTGCTGATCCACCTCTCGAGTGAGCAGATGTCCAAGCCTGCCAAGGATGCCGTCGACGCCGAGATCCTCGACGTGATCGTGGGCGGCCGCCCTGTAAAGTTTGACGAGGACGACAAGGACGCCCCCAAGGAGCCCGTCAAGCAGATGTTCCTGGACATCCTCAAGGAGCAGTACGGCGTCGAGGAGGAGGACTTCCTCTCCGCCGAAATCGAGGTCGTGCCCGCCGGCCCGGCCCGCGACATGGGCCTCGACCGCTCCATGATTCTGGGCTATGGCCACGACGACCGCGTCTGCGCCTATCCGTCCATGCTCGCCCAGATCAACGTCGCCAACGTGGAGCGCACGAGCATCACGCTCATCGTCGACAAGGAGGAAATCGGTTCCGTGGGTGCCACCGGCATGACGAGCCGCTTCTTCGAGAACACCGTCGCCGAGATCATGGCACTCGCCGGCGAGGGCAGCCCGCTGGCCCTGCGCCGCGCGCTCGCCCGCAGCCGCATGCTTTCCTCTGACGTGTCCGCCGGCTTCGACCCGGGCTACGCCGGCAAGTTCGAGACCAAGAACGCGGCCTTTATGGGTCGCGGCCTGTGCTTTAACAAGTACACGGGCAGCCGCGGCAAGGGTGGCTCCAACGACGCCGACGCCGAGTATGTGGCCCTCATCCGCGACATCATGGACGAGGCGGGCGTGGACTTCCAGACCTGCGAGCTCGGTCGCGTCAACGCAGGCGGCGGCGGCACCATCGCCTACATCATGGCCAAGTACGGTATGAACGTCATCGACTCCGGCGTTGCCGTCCTGTCCATGCACGCCCTGTGGGAGGTCGCCAACAAGGCCGACATCTACGAGGCATATCGCGGTTACAAGGCCTTCATCGAGCGAGCCTAACCAACCCTTCGTCAGTTGCGGTGAAATACGGACTAAACTGGCCCATAAACGGCCAAAACAGACCGTATTCCACCGCAACTTCCTTTTTGGCAGAGGAGAGTCCATGCTGCAGGTCATCATTTCGCCCGCCAAGCAGATGCGCACGGCCCAAGATGCTTTTGAAGTCCTGGGCATCCCACCCTATGTGCGCGAGACGGCTCGCCTCCACCGCGCACTGCTAGATATCGAGCGGAATGAAGGCAGCGGCGGCCTGCAGGCGCTGTGGAACGTGAGTGACAAACTGCTGGGGCCTTGCCTCAACGCCCTGCATGAGTTCGGGCCCATCCTGAAAAACGGCAATCTCGACAATCCCGCACTCGCCCGTCACCTTTCCCCTGCCGTCATGTCCTATCACGGCATTCAATACCAGAGCATGGCGCCCGAGGTGATGGATTCCGCGCAGCTCACATGGCTGCAAGACCATCTGTGGATCCTCTCGGGCCTTTACGGATGCGTACGCCCCTTTGATGCCGTTGAACCGTATCGACTGGAGATGGGCGCGAAGCTTGCCGTCGATGATGCCCGAGACCTCTACGCGTTTTGGGGCGACAAGCTCGCACGGGCCATCGCTCCGGCGGGTTCCAATGCTACGATCGTCAATCTCGCCAGTGCGGAATACGCCAAAGCCATTCTGCCCCGCCTCACCACCGATGTCACGGTCGTCACATGCCTCTTTGGCGAAGGCATCCGCAACGGCAAGCCCATCCAGCGCTCAACCGCCAGCAAAAAGGCACGCGGTTCCATGGTGCGCTGGATGGCAGAAAACAAGCTCGAGGATGTAAGCGGGCTCACCGCGTTCGACGTTGGTTATCGTCACTTTCCCGAGCTTTCAAATAAAAACACTTTGGTCTTCCTGAACGAACAGGCCTTGTAGGACCACCGCTACTTTTGAATGTGCTGCCTAGGCACGGCGTCTATCCCGCCAAGCCCTCGGCTTTGGCGATTTCATTTGTCGAGCCGTCCTGATAGGTAATCTTGACATGTTCCACCTCGGACACCTTGACGCTCGACGGGGGCTCCAGGCGCCATTCCGTCAGCGCGATATCCATCGTCGTGGGCACATCCCCTTGATCTTTGAGCTCGACCGACAGCGTCTTAAGCGACGCATCGAAGGTCACGCGCTCGATCTCTTCACCGGGAATGGAGCCACCGCTCAGCTGCAGCTGCACAAACTCGTCGCGCGGATACCAATAGTCGCCCGGCGCGGCCACCGTGTTACCGCCAGTGACCTTCACCGTCATGATCGGCAGGGCATCATCAGCCTCAAACTCCCAGGCAGCGCCGCCGCGACCGCCAAACGTCCAAATACAAAAGGCAATCACCAACACGGCAAGCACCGCAAAACCAATCGCGACAAGGCCATGGTGCGCACGGCTTTCCCCGGCCGACACATCCCACTGCGTCTCTCGATATAGATGCTTGTCTTCCATGTTCGCCTCCTCACGGGCACGCTCGTTAGGCCAATCGTACCCATTCGAGCTATACTTGAGCCCATTACATAAACGGGGGGCTTGCAGGACAAGACGGCAGGCTGAGATTGGGCGCGCCCGCCCTGACCCGCAAACCTGATATGGGTAATGCCAACGAAGGGAGCCGTGCCAATGAGCACACAGACCGAGCCCAAGCTCGTCACGCAAATCGACTTCGCCCGCACCGGGCAGATCACGCCACAGATGAAGGAGGTTGCCGAGCGCGAGCATCGCGACCCCGAGTACATCCGCGAGCGCGTGGCCGACGGCCGCATCGCCATCCCCGCCAACATCGTGCATATCAAAAAAGGCATGCGCGCCTTTGGTGTCGGCGAAGGCCTTTCCACCAAGGTCAACGTCAACCTGGGCATCTCGGGCGATAAGGCCGATGCCGCCGAGGAGTGGAAGAAGGTCAAGATTGCCGAGGACTTTGGCGCCGACGCCATCATGGACCTCTCCAACTCGGGCAAGACGCGCCAGTTCCGCCAGCAGCTCATCGACGAAACACCGCTCATGGTGGGCACCGTCCCCATGTACGACGCCATCGGCTACATGGAAAAGCCGCTGGTCAAGCTGACCAAGGACGACCTGTTCGAGGTCGTGCGCGCGCACGCCGAGGATGGCGTGGACTTTATGACCATCCACTGCGGCATCAACAAGTCGGTCACCAAGACCTTTAAGGAGACCGGCCGCCTGATGAACATCGTCAGCCGCGGCGGCTCACTGCTGTTTGGCTGGATGGAGGTCACCGGCAATGAAAACCCCTTCTACGAGTACTTTGACGAGCTGCTCGAAATCTGCCACGAGTACGACGTGACGATTTCGCTCGGCGACTCCTGCCGCCCGGGCTGCCTCTACGACTCCAACGACGCCACCGAGACCGCCGAGATGATCGAGCTGGGCAAGCTGTGCAAGCGCGCCTGGGCCGCCGGCGTCCAGGTCATGGTCGAGGGCCCGGGTCACATGGCGCTCGACGAGATCGCCGCCAACATGAAGCTGCAGAAGCGACTGTGCCACAACGCCCCATTCTATGTGCTCGGGCCGCTGGTGACCGATATCGGCGTGGGTTACGACCACATCACCGCCGCCATCGGTGGCGCCATCTCCGCCAGTTCCGGCGCCGACTTCCTATGCTACGTGACGCCTGCCGAGCACCTGTGCCTGCCCAACGCCCAGGACGTGCTCGATGGCCTCATGGCCACCAAGATCGCCGCGCACGCCGCCGACATCGCCAAGAAGGTGCCGCACGCCCGCGACATGGACGACAAGATGGGCCAGGCACGCCGCAAGCTCGACTGGGATGCCATGTGGGAGTGTGCTCTCGACCCGGTCACCGGTAAGAAGCGCTACGAGGAATCCCCCGCCGCCACCGAGGGCACCTGCACCATGTGTGGCAAGATGTGCGCCGTCCGTACCGTCAACAAGGTGTTCGAGGGCACGACGATCGACCTCGGCATGGAGGACTAGCCTCATCGCCGCGATCGCCTATAGGCTCGCCGCAGCTCCTGCCAATTGTTAACTTGTGAGCATTTGCCTGCATTTGCGTAATAATTGCATCTCGCGCCCGGGTTCGGCATATCGCCGGCTTGGGCATCTTTATAATGCGGGGTAAAAGACCCATTTGAATCCGACCGGACAAGGGAGCGAACATGGATCGCAGTAAGGTACCAGCCGTTCTATCCATCGCAGGATCCGATTCCAACGGTGGCGCCGGCATTCAGGCAGACATTAAGACCATCACGGCGCACCGTCTGTATGCCGAGACAGCCATCACCGCTATCACCGCACAAAACACGCTCGGCGTCACCGCCGTGCAGAATATCTCCCCTGATATCGTCGCTGCGCAAATTGACGCCGTCTTTGACGATATTCGCCCAAGCGCCGTCAAGATCGGCATGGTTTCTTCTGTCGAGATTATCGAGGTTATCGCCGACCGCTTGAGCGCTTGGAACGCAACGAACGTGGTCGTCGACCCCGTCATGGTCGCCACCTCGGGCGCGCGCTTGATTGCCGAGGATGCCTCCGAGGCACTCACCCGCCGCCTGTTCCCGTTGGCAACGGTCATCACCCCCAACATTCCCGAGGCCATGGCACTGCTCGATTACGAAGTCGATTCCGAGCGCACGCAGCAAAATGCCGCCATGCTTCTCACCCGCCGCTTTGGATGCGCGTCTCTGGTTAAAGGCGGACATTTTGTCAACGAGGCCAACGACGTGCTGTCAGAGCCCGCGCCGCTCGATGACGAGGGCAACCATCTGGGCGATCCGCTCACCACGTGGTTCCGTCACAAGCGTATCGAGACCAACAATACGCACGGCACCGGCTGCACGCTCTCGTCCGCCATCGCCTGCGCGCTGGCCCAGGGCATGGATCTTGCCGACGCCGTCAACGCCGGCAAGGCCTACCTAACCGGCGCTCTCGCCGCCGGCTTTGACATGGGCAAAGGCTCCGGCCCCGTCAACCACATGTGGCAATACTAAACAGCCAGCAACCTGCCAAAAAGAGACAGGCTACCTTGCACCAAAAACCGTCGCAACATTCGATGAAAATCGTGCAAACGCGAAAAATCATCGGATGTTGCGACGGTTTGATTTTAGATAGCGGTCGAGCAAAGGGCCGGGGCGTCTAGTCGTCGGCGAGTTGAATTCCCAACAAACCCGAGAGTGCCAGCGCCTGCTCGGCATTGACCGTCAGGCCACGCAGCTCATGGTAATCGCCCGAAACAACGGGCGCCGCGAATGTACAACGCGATACATCCACGCCGGAAAGCGACGTCTTAAACACATCCATACGCGTCAGGTCACAGCCATCCAGGCGTATCTGACCCAGCTTGGCACCCTGAAACGCGGCCTCGGTCAACCGCGTGTCATGCGCAGCCATGGGGCCAATGCGTCCCTCCGAAAGGTTCGCATAGCTCAAATCGCACGATGTAAACGACACGCTCGACAGACGCGCCCTGAGCAAGTTGAGCCCCGGCGCCGAGCAGTCAACGAAGTCGCAGCGGTTGAGCCAGCAGCCTTCCATGTTGCAGCGGATAAAGCGGCAACCGCGAAACACCACGTCGCGAAACGTCGAGCCGCTCCAGTCAACGCTATCGAACTCGCAAGATCGGAACACAACGCCATCGAAGGTCGCGCCGTTCGCCACGTCGCAGGCAAGATCCAAATCCTCAAAAGCAGTATTGGAGACGAGCTCATCGCCCTCGGCAAAGAGGTCGATGAGCTCGTCCATGCCCATATGGCAGCCAATCCGTTCGTTTACCCGGGCAAAACCACCGCAAAGGCGCCCGTCCCCTTTGCGGTGGTTTGGGGTCGCGCTACTCACCGAGCATCTCTTGGAGCTTGGCTGCCACGGCATGTCCCAAGCTCTCGTGGCTTTCGGGCATCATATGCAGATAGTCGATATCGCCCGGCTCGGCAAAGTCGGCGGCATTCAAAAAGTCGCAGCCAAACTGCTCAGCCACATGTGCGTAGTACTCACCAAAATGTTCCGAGACTTCTACGGAATGCTCGTCAAAATCGGTCATATATACATCGGCGATTTGCGGCTTGATCTTGATAGGCGCCATCAGCAGAATACGCGGGCAAGGTGCGGCATTGGTCCAGGGAAATGCACGCACCGCGCGAATCAGCGCCATGGTGCCATGGGCAATATCGGAGGCCGTCACACCAAAGACCGTCTTGCAATCGTTAGTTCCCAGCATAATAACAATCGCATCCAGCGGCTTATGGGCCTCGAGCAGCATCGGCAGCGCGCGGATGCCGTTAAGATTGGTGTCCAAATGGCACATGTCGTCGCGTACCGTCGTGCGGCCGTTGAGGCCTTCTTCAATTACATGCCAGCCCTCGCCTAAGTCACGTTGGGCCACGCCACACCAGCGCACATCCCGCGCATAGCGCACCGCGGTGCCGTCGCGCATGCCCGCCGGATCGTAACCATAGGTGTTGCTGTCGCCAAAACATAGAACGTTTTTCATCGTAAGCCCTTCCTTTAGTAAAAAGCCGACGGGAGCAGCCTCTCCCGCCGGCTCGACCTATCTGTCAGCATCTACCGATTACAGGTACTTGCGCCAGTCATCGTCATCCTCGTCGTCCTCGGCAGCAGCCTGAGCCTGCTCGGCGGCACGGGCGGCCGCGGCGCGGGCGGCAACCTGAGCATAGGACTCCTCGTTGCGCTCAGGGAAGTTTGCCAGCACGTGCTCGAACTTGGCAAAGTCCTGGTCCCAGCGCGTAGAGGGCACGGCAAAGAAGACCTGCTTGACCTTGAAGTCGCCCGACGCGAGCTCCTTGCGGAAGAGCTCGGCCTCGGCCTCGGCGTCAAAGCCGTTGTTCTCGCAGCCCCAAGCACCCAGTACGAGCTTCTCGCGACCCAGCTCATCGCAGATAGCAAGCACAAAGCGAATGCGGTCGCGCAGGGCGTCAAGCAAGGCATCGTCGCTCACGCGGTACTCCTGACGAGCACGCTTGGCGTTGGGTGCAGCGGCGACGATTACGTCGGCATAGGCGTGCACATGCTTGCGGTCGAAGCGCACCGCGGGCACCACCAGCGCACGGTTGCGGTACAGCTCACAGTTGATGTTGCGGCGACGGTTCTCGCCGTACCATTTACGCTGCTTATCGAGGACATTGTACAGGTACGAATCGGCGCACAGCGTGGCCTCCTGCCCCAGATAGCCCTGGATGTAGCCACCGCCCGGATTGGTGAACGAGGCAAAGGCAAGCACAGCCATGTCGCAGAACTGCGCGTAGCCTCGACCGTTATCCAGAATGGCCTGCGTGGCAGAGGCGTCGAGCACGGTGACCTCGGGCAGGACCGGGGCGGGCTCCTCGGCGGCAGGCACGGGCTCGGCTTCGGTGGCCTCCTCGACGGGCTCTGGCGCCACCTCGGTATCGACAGCAGCCTCGACGTCCTCGGCAACCCGCTCCTCAGCAGCCGCTGCCTTCTGGACCTTGGCCTTCATCGCCGCGACAAAACCGGCAGGCATACCATCGAACTCGCGCACGCCGGCAAGCGAGCGCTCGATATCCTTGCCGCAGGCCTCGGACACAGCCGTCACATGGCGCTCGGCGGCCTTCGCACGCGCCTCACGCTTGAGATTGGGCTGACCCGCTCGGTTGGACCTGCGGTTACGGTTCCTGTTGTCGACGTCTGCCATACATGGCCACCTTTCCTGTCGCTGCCGCTATCGGCTTTTCCCATCCATGATACCCCGCCGTGCACAAAAAAGACGGCCCCGAAGGACCGCCTTTCGCATCGTTTTACCGTGTCCGGCAGGAAGCATCGCAATGCCGCGCTTTAATCGCGACGACCAAGGATGTTCAGGATACGCAGGAACACGTTGATGATGTCCACGAACAGGTTGGATGCCATGAGCACGGCGTTGGGCAGCGTGGGCGGCACCGTCGTGGCGACATAGGTGTCGTAGCCAATAAACCCGGCAAACACCACGATCACGATCAGATCGGTGATGGTCTGCGAGACACCCATAAACATTAGCACGATCTCGACCAGAATCGTGGCAAGCAGGATGCCAAAACCAATGCCATACACACGCTGGAAGAACTTGGGGAAGGTCACGCCCAGCGCACCAAAGACAAAGGTGATGGCGGCCGTGGCGATAAAGGCGGTGTTAATGGTAGGCAGGTCGTAGTTGGCAAGACCAAACGACGCCGTCAGGCCAAAGGTGCTCGCAAAGACCACGTAACCCACAAGCGACAGGCCCACGGACTGCTTGCCGGCAGCAGCCGACATCATGACGATGCCGACAATAGTCAGGATAAACGAGCCAAAGACCAGTGGCAGGGCGGCGCCGCTCATCATCATGCGGGCAAACGCCATGGTGCTCGTAAAGTAGGCGCCGGCGCCCATGGCGCAAAAGCCCAAGAAGATCAGGGCAGACATGGCGAGATTGTACGCGCGCGGCGACATCTCCTTGGCGCGGCTTGCGCCGCTCTCGACGGGGCCGTTCCGATAGCCCTGGATATCGTTCATACTTCGTCCTTTCAAAAAGTGCCGTGAAAGACGGCACAGCAGATGACATGATTCCTGTCATTGTACCCGAATGCCGCGCGCTCTTACCTGCGACGCTCACTCTCGAGCGTACGGTCGAATGCCCACACCCACCAACGCATCAGATGGGCCTGCGAGCCGTCCGCCCGCTCGCGCGTCTGGTCCTCCAGATACAACTCGGTCGCATGTCCGCCAAAACGTACCTTATAGGTTGCCGTACGAATGCCGTGAACCGTCAGGCCAAACCCGGTGGTCGAGATAATTTCGTCGATCGTAAAACAACGGCCATCGACCCAGCAGACGGTGACCGGCACGACTTGTCCGCCCGCAAGGATGCGGGCCACGACATCCACATACTGCTTGTGCACGCGTCGGGTTTTGCCATCTGTCTGTCGATATTCCATGCCCTCTATTATCGAACGCATGTTTGTATGTTGTAAAGCGAACAGACTGTGGTTTTGGGGTGTTGGGGCGCGCGCACGTGTCCTCATGGCGTGTTAGCAAAAAGAACACCCGCGGTCAACAGGGCTAATATTCAATATTAGTGCCAAAAAATTCACCTCTCCCATCAGAACTCGGTAAAGAAACCCGCAGGAGGTGATACGATTTTCATGTTTTTGTAACGTGTCTGCAAACTTCGAGAAAGCCCATACATGGACGTAACGTTCTCATCCTTCCTCGGCCAAATTGTGTCGAACCCAGTCCTTGCCGTCACCGTGATCCTCGCGCTCGGCGCCATCTTTGTCAATGGATGGACCGACGCGCCCAACGCTATCGCGACCTGCGTCACTACGCGTTGCATGCCCGCCCGCGCCGCCATTCTCATGAGCGCCGCATTCAACTTCCTCGGCGTGCTCATCATGACGCACTTTAATGCGAGCGTCGCCAATACCATCTCACATATCGTCGACTTTGGCGGAAATAGCACCATGGCGCTCGCCTGCCTCTGCGCAGCGCTGTTCTCCATCGTCGTCTACGGCGCCACAGCATCGCGTTTTGGCATCCCCACTTCGCAAAGCCACAGCCTTATCGCCGGCCTGACCGGTGCCGCTATCGCCCTCGGCGGCGCGAACAGCGTCAACGTCCACGAGTGGATGAAGGTCATCTACGGCCTGGCGCTCTCCATCGGCCTGGGCTTTGTCATGGGCTGGGTCCTGTGCAAACTCGTCTCGATTCTTTTCGCCGCCGCCAACAGGCGACGTGCCAATGCCTTCTTTAAATACGCTCAGATCGCGAGCGCTGCGGCCATGAGCTTTATGCACGGCGCGCAGGATGGACAGAAGTTCATCGGCGTGCTCTTTTTAGGCGTGGCCTTCGCAAACGGCCAGACCAGCGTCGGCGATGCCGGCATCCCCATCTGGATTATGCTGCTGTGCTCGGCCACTATGGGTATCGGCACCAGCGTGGGCGGCGAGCGCATCATCAAGTCCGTCGGCCAGAGCATGGTTAAGCTCGAGAAGTACCAGGGCTTCTCTGCCGACCTCGCGGGCGCCGCGAACCTGCTACTTGCCACCCTTACCGGCATCCCCGTGTCCTCCACGCACATCAAAACCTGCGCCATCATGGGCGTCGGCGCCGTCAAGCGCCTCTCGGCCATCAACTTCGGCGTGGTCAAGGACATGATGTTCACTTGGTTCTTCACCTTCCCCGCCTGCGGACTCATCAGCTTTGTCATGGCCAAGCTGTTCATGATGTTCCTCTAGCCACACCGAGCGTCCATCCGGACTGCAATGCTTCGCCCACCCGTCTTCGCCTCGAAAGGACCCACCCATGGCAAAGAAACCCGATTCGTTCTACTTCGATAACTACGTCGCCTGCGCCGACCTTGCCGTCCAGGCAGCAGAGCTGCTCACCAAGATTTTTGAGAACTTCGACCCCGAGCAGATCCACGACATGCTCGAAGAAATGCATGCGATTGAGCACGCGGCGGACAAGAAGCATCATGAGCTCGAGGATGCCCTGCTCACCGCTTTTATCACCCCGCTCGAGCGTGAGGACCTGGATCTGATGAGTTGCTCGCTCGACACCGTGCTCGACCGTATCGAGGGTGTTGTTCAGCGCGTCTACTTCACCAACATCCAGAACATCCGCCCCGATTCCATCGTGATCGCCCACAAGGTGACCGACGCCTGCCGCGCCATGAAGGACCTGATGGTCGAGCTGCCCAACTATCGCAAGTCCAAGACCCTGCGCGAGCTGGTCATCCAGATCAACACGATCGAGTCCGAGGCCGACGACCTCTACATCAACGCTATGCGCAACCTGCATGTCAACAGCAAGGATCCGCTCGAGGTCATCGCCTGGCGTGACGTCTACGCCTTCCTGGAGTACTGCGCCGACTGCTGCGAGAATGTGGCCGATGTCGTGGATTCGATTGTCATGAAGAACAGTTAATTGGGGGTACATGTCCCACCGG
>CABIWB010000006.1:106473-130957 GCA_902362275.1 Coriobacteriaceae bacterium
GACTGTTGAGCAGGCTGTGGTGGATGCCATTGTTGAGGCTGGGCGTATTGCTCCTTCTGCTTGTAATAATCATCCAACCCGTGTGATGGTGCTGGATACGCCTGAGCTGTTGGAGAAGGCTGCTGCTTGTCAGCCTCGGTTTGCTCGTGATGGGTCTATCTTTGGGGCTCCGCTTGTCTTCCTTATTTGCAGCGTTACCGATGATGCTTGGGTACGCCCGTATGACCAGATGAATTCCAGTGAAATCGATACGTCCATCGTGTGTGATCAGATGATGATGGAGGCCACCGAGCAGGGCCTGGGAACGTGCTGGGTATGCCATTTTAAGCCTGAGGTGGCAGAGGAGCAGTTCAATCTGCCCAAGGGCGTCTATCCCTATCACATGCTCGTCTGTGGCTATCCTGCCGACCACATCGCCGATCCTGAGCATCGCGAGGCCCGTACCATTCCCCTCTCCGACTTCCTCCTCAAATAGTTTTTGGCACATGCCCTAAAATCTACCTTTTACCACGCGCCCCGCGCCGAGTCCTGCCCTATCGCACGCAGAGCTCGGCGTTTTGTTTCCCAACCCGTATGCAGCCACAAAAAAGGAGCCCGCAGGTGCGAGCTCCTCTTAAGGACACTAGATTGTAGCTCTGGAGCTAGTCCAGGTCGTCGGCGGCAAAGTTGTCGATCGGGGCGAAGGGATCGGCCACGGGGACAACCGGGTCAGCGACGGGGAGCGGCTCGGCGGGAACAGTCACCGCAGGAGAAGCGGCAGAACCGACCGGCGTGGAGGCCATGAGGTCGGCCGGGAAGGAGTTCTGGGCATCGTCCATAAAGTGCTGGATGAGCTTGAGGTACTCGGCCTTGAACTCCTCACGGGAAGCCTTCAGGCGGTCGATTTCCTCGAGCTCGGCCTGCTTTTCGGTCAAAGCCTGGCGGATAACCTCGCGGGCCTTGGCGTCAGCCTCGTTGCGGATACGTTCAGCGTTCTCATTGGCATCATTGACGATGGTCTCAGCGGTCTGCTGGGCAGCGATCAGGGCAGCGGAAATCTGGCGCTCCTGAGCGGAGAAGTCAGGGGCGGGAGCAGCCACAGGGGCAGCAGGAACGGCCTGGTCGGCGGTATCCTGAGCCTGGGCAAGCTGAGCCTGTGCATCGGCAAGCTGCTGCTCGGTAGCAGTCAGACGGCCCTTAAGGTCGACGATCTTAGCGAGCATAGCGTCAACCTCGGAAGACAGCGTCTCCAAGAAGACGTCGACCTCGGCAGGATCGTAGCCACGCTTGGCCTCAGAGAAAGTCTGAGCCTGGATGTCTGCAGGGGTAATAGCCATAACAAGTCTCCTTTTTCATCGCCTCGGCGCTACACGCCCGACGTAAGTTACTAAGTCAGTTCTATACGAGTATACCTATAAGAAGCTGCAGAACCAGCCTCTGCACCAACTGCAACGCAATAATCGCAACGACCGGCGAAAAATCGATACCGCCCATCGGCGGGATGAAACGACGGAACAGGTTGAGCCACGGACCGCACACGCTATCGAGCACCGCAGCAATATCCTGAAGCAAACCACCCTGCTTCATGGGAATCCACGTCATAAAGCAGTAGACGACAATGAGCGTGGAATAGAAGTTGAACAGCGTGTTGACCAGCTGGACGATAGTGTAAATGTTGATGGGGATCTCCTCGTCTTGTCTTTACTTAAGGTAGCCGTCGGCACGAAGTTTCTTGAGATCGGAATCTTTGACCTCGCAGCCGGCGGGCAGCACCATGAACACGCGGTCGCCCACCTCCTTGACCGTGGCGCCCAGACCACAGGCAAAGCCGTAAGAGAAGTCCAAGACGCGCTTGGCAACTTCGGTGCGTACGCCCACAAAAATCAGTGCGACAGGCTGCTTGGTGCGAACGCGGCGCACCACGGTCTCCACGTCGTCATAGCTCTCGGGGCGCAGGACATAGGCCGGCAGCTGCGGTGTAGCGTTGATGATATTGCTCGCATAGGCAGAGGCATCGCTCGGTGCAGGCGCAGGCGCAGCGGCGGCACGGGCGCGGGTGTTCTCGGCGTAGCTAGACGGCGTGTCATAGGCGCCAGGACGATAACCGCTCGCAACGCTGTCCTGCGAGCGCGAAGGCGGGTTATACGTCGTGGCATGACGGGAGTCATCGCCGACCAGCTGACCGGAGCGCGTATACACGGCAACCGACTCAGCTTCACCACGGCGCGTCTGACCAAGCAGGCCGTTGCTCGGCTCGTCTTGGGTGTAGAAGCCCTCGCCCGAAGCACCGCTGTAGCCGTTGCCCTGATAACCATCGTCATAGCCGTCATCGTAGCCGTAGTCGTCGTCCTGGCCATAACCCTGGTCGTAACCCTGCTGGCCGCCCAGGTGCATCTTATTTTTAATCTCGTCAAGGAAGCCCATGGTTGTGTCCTCTCGCGGTTTAGTGCAGGCGCCCCGATAATCAGTGCGCACTTCAGAGCCTTATTTTACTGCAAACTCCGGGCTAAATACTACCCTGCCCAGGCGAACGAGCGTAGAGCCCTCCTCAAGGGCAGGCTCAAAGTCCTCGCTCATGCCGCAGGAAAGCTCAGGCAGGTTCAAATCGGGATGCGCCGCCTCCAGCTCATCCCTCAGCTCACGAAGCCCCGCAAAGGTGCGGCGTGCCACATCCTTATTCCCCCGGGGCGCCATAGTCATAAGCCCCTGCACGCAAATTCCCTCAAGTTCCGCAAGCTCACCCGCGGCGGCGCGAATCTCATCGGGCGAAAAGCCTCCCTTCGACTCCTCACCACTCACATTGACCTCAATGAGCACGCGCTGGGGGCCGGCAAGCTCGCCTGCCTCAATCTTGCGGACAGCACGGCTCGAGATCGCCTGCGCCAGATGCAGCGAACCCACCGAGTGAATCAGCTCGGCTGAACCCAGCACTGCATTGATCTTATTGGTCTGGAGGTTGCCGATCATATCGAAGCGCACCTCGGGCAGTTCCGGATGCTCCGCCAGACCCGTGAGCTTGCGAACCAGCTCCTGTGGGCGGTTCTCGGCAAAATAGCGATACCCCGCCTGGATGGCGGCAACGGTCTCATCGACACCAACGGTCTTGGACACGGCAATGAGGCGCGCGGCGTCGCGGGGGCGGCCCGCACGATCGAGCGCCGCATAAAAACGTTCCAGAATCTGCTCGCGGCGAGCGCGCATCAAGTCCAAATAGTTATCCATTGCTAATCGCCTCCGCTGACAGCCAAACAAGTAGTCCCATGCTAACGCAAGAGCGCGGCCCCGCATGTGCAAGGCCGCGCTCACTTAGGTATTTACAATCTTTCGACGAACGGGGTTACTTACTCCTCGTCGTCCTCGCCGTCGTCCTCGTCCTCGTCCTCGTCCTCAAGATGATCGAGCAGGTAGCGAAGACCCTCGCTGACCTCGTTAACGGGCACCTTGGCAACGTAACGCGCGTCGACGGCGGGTCTCATGATAACACCCTCGCCCGAAGGCACGCGCATGCTCTCGAGCTCATCCTCATCAGTGCGGGCGATATCGCCGGCGTTCATACGCTGACCAGTCAACAGGAAGGTCAGACGGCAAGCAGCATCGATGGAAATCGAAGCGATGCGATCGAGGTAGCGCGAAACCATGATGGCGCGGCGCAGGTCGTCATAGTTGCTGTCGTCGTCCATAAAGTCGCCCGTATCCATACGGTTAAAGGTGCGGAAGAACTTCTCATAGGCGGCGTGCACTGGCTCGTCCTTGACGGCCAGGTTGCAGATGATGGACATGTCATTGGTGACGAGCGCAGAAAGCGAAGAGCCCAGCACCTGGTAGACGGCCTCAGCCTCGGCCTCAACCGTGCCGACAAGCTCCTTGGGCAGCGAGATGTCGGCCTTGATCATATGACGCGTGGCGCGGCAGATCTGACGGACCTTATCGGTCATGCGCTGCAGGTTAAAGTCAACGTAGATGATCGTCTGAAGCAGGCGGAAGTCGGAGGCGACCGGTGACTGCGTGGCGATCAGGTTGTAGCAGACGGCCTCCAGGTTGGCGCAGCGTGCGTCAATCGAAAGCGAGCGCTTCTTGGTCTTGGTGGCGAGCTTGCGGTCGTCGGTCACATAGGCCTTCACGGCATCGTGGAGGGCCAGATCGACGGCCTCGTAGATGCTCAGCATCTCGTGACGGGCCTCGATGAGCTGACGGGAAAACAGTTTGCGCATGGTTCACTCCAATCAGTTGGGTGCGGTCATGCCGCCCGCACAGTGAATACGCACCGGACTAGGTCCGATCGGCTTGGGACTAGTCGCACCGATCAGCCAAAGCGGCCGGTGATATAGTCTTCCGTCCGCGAGTCCACCGGGCTGGTGAAGATCGCGTCGGTTTGACCATACTCGATGAGCGTGGCGGGCTCGCCGGCAACTTCCTGCAAGAAGAATGCGGTGTAGTCGCTAATACGAGCTGCCTGCTGCATTGAATGCGTGACGATGATGATCGTCATCTCGGGCGCCAGCTCGGCCATCAGATCCTCGACCTTAGAGACAGACGTGGGGTCGATGGCGGAGCAGGGCTCGTCCATCAGAAGGACATCGGGTTGCACCGCAAGCACACGGGCGATGCACAGACGCTGCTGCTGACCGCCCGAGAGCGCCAAACCATCCTTGTTGAGCTGATTGGATACCTCTTTCCAGAGGTTGGCGCGCTTGAGCGATTCTTCCACGATGTCATCGAGGTCGCTTTTGCTAGTCACGCCCTGCAGACGAGGGCCAAAGGCGACATTCTCGTAGATGGATTTAGGAAACGGGTTGGGCTGCTGAAAGATCATGCCCACGCGACGACGGAGATCGACCGGGTCGACGCCCTCGGCATAGATATCATTGCCGTCGAGCGTCATGGTGCCCTCGACGCGCGTACCCTCGATCAGGTCATTCATGCGGTTGATGCAGCGCAAAAACGTCGACTTGCCGCAGCCCGAAGGGCCAATGAAGGCGGTGATGGCGTTTTTGGCGATGTTGAGGTCAAGCCCCGTCAGCGCATGAAAGTCACCGTACCAAAAGTTGAAATCCTTGGCCGTAATGGCCGCTTGCTCCAGCGTGGGAGCGGACTGATAAACGGACATGGGACTCCTTAACTAGCGACGCTTGCGCGACAGGAAGCGCGCAAACAGGTTGAAGGCCAGAATGATCACCATCAGCAAGAGCGCGGTGCCGTAGGCTGCGTTCATGTTGATGCCGTCGTTGGCAAGCAGGTACAGATGAACCGTCATGGGGCGGCCGGAATCGAGCGGCGAAATAGGTAGATTGATGGCCTGGCCCATGGTGTAGAGCACCACCGCGGTCTCGCCAATGGCACGGCCGATGGCGAGGACGATGCCCGTGGCAATACGGCCAAAGGCAGAAGGAAGCACGATCTTGGAGACCACCTGCCACTTGGTGGCGCCCAGGCCGTACGCGCCCCAACGGATATAGCGCGGAACAGCGCGAATGGCCTCTTCGGTGGTGCGCATGACGATGGGAAGCATCAAGAGCGCGAGTGCCAGAGCGGCAGAGACCATCGAAAGGCCCAGGCCCATGGCCTCGACAAACAAGGCGTAGCCAAACAGGCCCATAACGATGGAGGGCACCGAAGCCAAAGCGTCAGCAGCGTAGCGAATGAGCTCGACGACCTTGCCCTGCTTGGCGTACTCGGCCAGATAGACGGCTGCCAGCACAGCGATCGGCGTGCAGATAAGCATAGCGAGCGCCGTCACATAGACGGTCGAGACGATCGTGGGCCAAATTCCGCCCTCGGCGTTGACGCCCTGGGGCCAACCGAAGATAAAGTCGAGCGAGATATGCGGCAGGCCGTTAATGACCACGTAGGCGATGATAGCGACCAACACCAGCGTGGTGATGTATGCCGCGGCACGGAACACGCCAAGCATGATCTTGTTGGACAGGTCCTTGTTGATGCGGCCCTTCTTGCCGTGGGAAAGGGCACGCTTGATGCGCTCGCGCGAAGAGGTCGTATCGGCCGTCGTGTCAACGGAATCGAACATAGCCTACCCCCTCTTCTTCTTGGAAATCAGACGGACGATGCCCACCAGCGTGGCGGAGATGATAAACAGGACCACGCCCATGCCAAACAGCGCCGAGCGGTGCAGACCCGAGGAATAGCTCATGTCGAGGGCGATCTGGCTCGTGAGCGTCGAGATGGGGCTCGCAATGCTGTCGGGAATAACCGGGGCGTTACCCACGACCATGAGCACGGCCATGGTCTCGCCGATGGCACGGCCCATACCCAGCACGATGGCATCCACGATACCCAGCTTGGCGGCAGGTAGCACGACCTTATAGATGGTCTGCCACTTAGTAGCACCCATAGCATACGATGCCTCGCGAATGCCCATGGGAATGGAATTGAGAGCATCGATGGTGAGTGTCGTGATGGTAGGGACGATCATGATGGCAAGCACGAACCACGCCGTCAGCGCACCAAAACCAAGACCACCGGTCAGTTGCGCGATAAACGGACGGATGATGATCATGCCAAAGAAGCCATAGATGATAGAAGGGATGCCGGCCAACAGGTCAACGGCAGGGCTGATGAGCTTGCGCACGCGCTTGCCGGCGATCTCGACCAGGTACACGGCCGTACCCACACCTAGCGGCACGCCCATGGCGAGCGCACCGACGGTCACCAGACCTGAGCCGGCAAGCAGCGACACGATGCCGTAGTGGCCCTCAGAGGGCGCCCACGTAAAGCTGAAGAAGTCCGCCAGACCGATATCGGTAAAGACGGGCAGCGCCGAGTACGTGGTAAAGACAAAAATCAGGATGACGGTAACAACCGCCAAGAACGCGCAGGCAAAGAAGATCCACTGCAGCGCCTTCTCCTTGATATAGGTGCTGCGCGAAACGAGCGCCAGCTCGCGCTTCTTGGGCGTCTGAACATTCTGCCCAGTCTGGGAGTTTTCCTGTGCTTCCATGCTACTCACTCCCCTTCTCGTCGTTGGTGACGGGGATAAAGCCCGCCTCGCGAATCTGCTTGTCCATCTTCTCGGACGTCACGTAGTCGATGTAATCCTGCGCCTGCTGCGAAGGCGCACCCTTCACAAAGAAGTAGAGGTCACGCGAGATGGGATAGCCGCCGCTCGCGACCGTCTTCTCGGACGCCTCAACATGGTTGACCGAGACGGCCTTGACCGAGGTCTTGGCGTTGAGGCTCTCGACAAAACCCAGCGAGATGTAGCCAATAGCGCCACGCGAGCGGGACACGACATCGCGTACCTGGCCCGTACCAGAAAGAACAGCCGAGCGGCGATCGAACGGCGTGCCGTCCATCACGATGGTGCGGAAGGCCTCACGCGTGCCAGACGCCTCGTCTCGGTTGATGACCTGAATCTTCAGGTCCTCTCCGCCGACTTCCTTCCAGTTGGTGATCTTGCCGGCATAGATATCGCGGAGCTGCTCGGTCGAAAGGTTATCGACCGGGTTATCGTCGTTCACGATGACCGCGATACCGTCGTGGGCAATGACGATGGGAGTCAGGCCCAGATCCTGTTCGTCGGCATTGAGTCCACGGGAGGAGCTGGCGATATCGGCCGTGCCGGCGCTGACGGCCTCGATGCCAGCGGAAGAGCCCAAACCGGAAACGAGTACGTCGATGCCGGTCTCCTCCTTAAAGCCCTCTGCCGCAATCTCGGCGATAGGAAGGCAGGTCGTGGAGCCGGCGACGGTAATGGAAGAGGCAGAAGATCCCGAAGAACAGGCGCACAGCGTAAGCGTAAGCACAGCGGCGCTCAGGACCGATACGATCTTTCTCATAGCATCACGCCGATCGCAGCATGGCGCCCACAGGTACCGTCCTCGTTACGGTAGGAATAAAAGCGGTCGTTCTGACGCACAGTCGAAAGCTGGGTATCCACGATATTATCCGCGTCGACACCGACATCTACCAGCGCCTCGCAAATGGCAGCGGAAAGATCGAGCATGCGAGAGGTGCTCGCATCGATGCAAGAGAACTCAGCGGCAAAGCGATCCATGAGTTCCTGGGATACCTCATATTCGTCACCCAAGATATGGGGGCCGATATAGGCGGAAACGTCGCCCGCATCGCAGCCGGCAGCATCGCAAAGCGCCTGGCACGCCTTGGCGGAAATTCGTGCAATCGTGCCCTTCCAACCGGAGTGCACCACGGCAAATCCGCCGGGGGCCACCAGCACCACGGGAACGCAGTCGGCAAAGCAGAGCAGCACGGGCACGTCATGGGCCGTACAGACGATGGCATCGCAGCCCTCGGCAATCTGCTCGCGAACAGCCTCAAGATCGTCGGCGCCGTTCGAAGTCACCGTAACGATATGGTCACCATGTACCTGATTGGGCACGAGCAGATTATGCTCGCACTCAATGGCGCCCATAGCTTCGAGCGCTCGACGACGATTTTCTTGAACAGCAAAGGGGTCATCGCCTACATGCGAGCCCAGGTTGAGCGAGGAGTACACATCTTCAGAAACGCCACCGGTGCGCTCGGTAAAGGCAAAGCGGACATCGGATGTCGCGCCCTCCACCAACGTAACTCCATCATGGTCGACACGCGAAACGTTGTCCGCACGTGCTGCCATACTAAAGCCTCCTAATAACACAAGTACCGCGGCATCGCCGCTACAGCCAGCGTTTATACGGCTGTCATACTTCCTTAAAATGATACCCGCAGCGGTAGGGACCAAACGTAAAGGGAACGTAAGGAGATTAGAGGCTTTCGTTTACAAACGAGAAACAAAACGGGGTGCATCCAAATGGACACACCCCGTGCAGGTCGTTGAGAAAAACGAACTAGAAGCTACCGCGCTTCAGGAAGTCGGGAAGCTCGAACTGGTCGTTGCCAAAGTTGGGCAGCTCGGTACCACCGACGTTGCGGGTCGGAGCGGCCTGAGCCGGGCTGGCAGCCGGAGCGGTGCGCTGCGGCTCAGCGGAGGCAGCGGCCTTGCTCTGAGACTGCTGAGCAGCAAAGAGCTCGTCCTGACGGTTGACGTTGGAATCGGAGAAGCCCGTAGCGATGACGGTGATACGCACCTGATCGCCCAGGGACTCGTCGACAACGGTACCGAAGATGATGTTCGCCTCGGGGTCGACGGCGTTGGCGACAACGTCGGCGGCGTCGCTGATCTCCTGGATGCCCAGGTCCTTGGAACCAGCGATGGAGAGCAGCACACGCGTGGCACCATCGATGGAGCTCTCGAGCAGCGGGCTGGAGATGGCCTGCTGGGCAGCGTCGACGGCACGAGTATCCCCAGAAGAGGTACCGATACCCATCATGGCGGTACCGGCCTGCTTCATGATGGTCTTAACATCGGCGAAGTCCAGGTTGATGATACCGGGGACGGTGATGAGGTCGGTGATGCCCTGGGTGCCCTGGGAAAGGACGCCATCGGCAATCGCGAAGGCCTCGAGCATGGTGGTCTTCTTCTCGGCGATGTCGAGCAGCTTATCGTTAGGGATGACGATCATGGTGTCGACGCAATCGGAGAGGGTCTTGATGCCCTCCTCGGCGCTCTTCTTGCGCTTGCGGCCCTCGAAGGTAAAGGGTTTGGTCACGACGGCGACGGTCAGTGCGCCGACCTCGTTCATCGCGATATCGGCAACGATGGGAGCAGCGCCGGTACCGGTGCCACCACCCTCACCGCAGGTGATAAACACCATGTCGGCGCCAGCGAGCGCCTCGGCAATGTCGTCGCGGGACTCATCGGCAGCCTTGCGGCCAACCTCGGGGTTGGCGCCGGCGCCCAGGCCGCGGGTAAGGTCGGTGCCGATGTGCACCTTGATATCGGCATCAGAGATCGCGAGTGCCTGAGCATCGGTGTTGATGGCAACAAACTCGACGCCGCGGATGCCCTCTTCGATCATTCGATTGACCGCGTTGGTACCGCCGCCGCCGACGCCGACCACCTTAATGACGGCAAGGTAGTTGTTGATCTCTGTCTCGTGCATGTCGGTCCTCCGAACAAAGGTTATAGCCATAGCATGGGTCGACCCCTGCGCACATTAACCTTCAGGTTGAAAGTAAATGCAAAGGTAAACCCTATTATGTTTGCACATTATGAACGTATCAGTCAAATAATTGACCGTGAAAACCAAACAAACCAGATAAACGGCGTGGTATGGCCCCTCAACAAAGCATCAACCAGCGCTACGAGGTCGGAGCATTCCTAAATGTGTAGTTGCCCGGAGAGCGCACATTGATATAAGTTACGCCCTCTACCTGCGAAAGCAACTTGGTGACTACGCGTTCCTTCTTGGCGATATCGTCCGAATCGCCCAGCGACACCTCAATGCCGTTATTGAGGTTTGCCGAGATGGCTTCGACCGAAGGCGTGGAAATATCCTTGACTTGTCCCAAGAACTCGCTCGAAAAACCACGCACATAATCCAGACCGGCCTTAACGGCTTTGGAGTTCACCGCCTGGCCGGAAACCGGAGCGACATCCGCCGAGACATCAGTCAACAACACCGCGCCATAATGCTTGGCGAGCGCCAGCGCGGCATCGATTCCGGTCAAGGTATTTGAGCCCTGCCCTGTCGTGATGACGTTGCCTTGGTCGTCCACTTCGACCGACGTCGACAGCGGGGCGATCCAGGTGTCATCGTCTCCGATAGCCCAGGCAAGGTCGTCGGAGCTGATATACGCAATGGCGATAACTTTACGCTCCGTCGGCGTGATGATAAGCGTATGGGGAAACTGGCGCTGGACATCCACGCCCGAGACCCACGGGTTCTGCTTGAGATCCTCGGTAATCTGGTCGGGATCGACGTTAAAAAGCGACGTTCCCTCGGGCAAGTCGATCAGCTGGATAGCATCGTGCTTCGTCACATGCTCGCTGCCTTGAATCTGAATATCAGTGGCAGTAAACAATCCAGAGTTGATCACCACGATGGCAACGACGACGAGCACGGCCAAGACGGCCAGAACGCCGCCCACGATTTTGCCTTTGCCTGTAACGACAGAAGCGGCGTCTGATGTTTTATTTGCCATCGCTCCAAGTGAAGATAACGGGTTGAAACCTTTTTTACTCGAAGGCTTCTTGGCGGTAGCCGGCACCGATGTCAGCGAGCGCGGTTTCGATGCGCCCAGCGTGCGACCTGGACGCGCCGCTTTAGTTCCCGTCGAGGGCTTGGGAGTTGCCATGGGACGGGCAGGCTTGGCGCCCATAACAGGCTTTGACGTCACCGAGGGACGCGAGGACTTTTTTGCGGCCGAACGATTACCGAGCTGCGAGCCGACGACCGGATGACTGGTCTGCCGAGCATGCCCGACAGACTTAGAGTGCGCGACGGTATTGCGTTGAGGTTTGGCAGACGCGCCGGAACGCCCTCCGGCGCGGCGGAAGGTGGGTTTCGATGCTCTAGAAGCCGAGGAATTTAACTTCCGGTCTGAGCTCGATGCCATACGCCTCCCTCACCTTTCCGTGCACATGTCTGATAACCGCGGCAACGTCATCGGCCGAGGCAGTTCCGTTATTAATGATAAAATTAGCGTGAACGGGCGAAACTTCCGCGCCGCCAATCGAAAAACCCTTTAATCCACAATCCTCGATAAGCTTGCCCACACTCGCATCGGGCGGGTTGCGAAAGACCGACCCGCAGGATGCGCGACCCATGGGCTGCGTACGCCTGCGCCTCGTCAGGTACCGCTCCATGCGCTCGCGAATGTCGGCCTTGGGCGCCGGTTTAAGCTTGAGCACGCACTCAAGGATGATCTCATTGCGGGGTAGGCTACATTCGCGGTAGCCCCAAGTGATCTCGGACCCCGCATAATGCTTGATGCCGGTTGCCGGGTCAAACGTTACGACATCCTCAACCAGCGAGCCAATCCACTCGGTCCGTGTGCCGGCATTCATAGATATCGCACCGCCGACCGAACCAGGGATGCCAACGGCAAACTCAAGGCCCGAGAGGCTACGCGACAGGGCATCGTTGACCAGGCGCGCAAACATCACGCCCGCACCGACCGTCAGCGTACAACCGTCATCGGCAACAACCGTGCGCTGAAACTCACGTCCGAGCGAAATGACGGCACCGCGATAACCGCCATCGGCAACCAGCAGATTGGAGCCCTTGCCGATAATGACCCACGGCACCTGCTCGCGATCGAGCACCGCCACGGCGCGGCGGAGGGCATGATAGCTATGGCACGTCACAAAGAGGTCGGCCTTGCCGCCGATACGATAGCTCGTATGACGCGCAAGGCGCTCGTCCTCGATCACATCCGTGTCGATCATGCCCGAGAGCGCCATGACGGCGTTAAACAGACCCATTAGACTTAAGCGTCTTTCTTGGCAGTCAGATACTCGATGAACTCGGGACCGACGGTCGTAACGTCACCGGCACCCATGGTGAGCAGTAGGTCGCCCTCGCCCACCATCTGTTCGAGCTCCTGATTGAGCTCAAGACGGCTGGAACAGTACACGACCTCCTTGCCAGGATGCTTGGCGCGCACGGTATCGGCGAGCATCTTAGAGGTGACACCCGGAATGGGCATCTCGCCAGCCGAGAACACATCGATCAGCAGCAGTTTATCGGCATTGGCAAATGCATCGGCAAAGTCGTCGCACAGGGCCTGCAGGCGCGAATAGCGGTGCGGCTGGAACACGACGTCGACGTGCTTGTAGCCCAGCGACGAAGCGGCAGCAAGCGTCGCCTTGATCTCGGTGGGATGATGGCCGTAATCATCGACTACGGTGATGCCATCGATATCGCCCACATGAGTAAAGCGACGGCGGACGCCCTCAAAACTCGAGAGCGCCTTGGCAGCGGCGTCGATGTCAAGGCCCAGGACATGGGCGACGGTGAGCACCGCCGTGGCGTTGAGCATGTTGTGGCGACCGGGATTGCTCTTGATCTCCACAGCGTGCTCAGTGCCGTCCTCAAAGCGAACGATAAAGTCACTCTGGATGCCCTTGACATCCGGGTGCACGCAGACGATGTCGTTGCACTCGGCAAAGCCGTAGGAAAGCACGTGACGGCCCGTCGACTTGGCGAGCTCGACCAGATGCGGGTCCTCACCGCAGACGATGACGGTGCCGTCCTCGCCCACCAGGCTCATGAATTTGGCGAAAGTTGCCTCGATCTCCTCGATGCCCGAGTAGTGATCGAGGTGGTCGGCCTCGACGTTGGTCACAATGACCACGCTGGGGTTCAGGAACAGGAAGGAGCTGTCGGACTCGTCGGCCTCGGCGACAAAGTAGTCGCCCGAGCCGTTCTTGCCGTTCGTGTCATAGCCCTCGACGATGCCGCCGATCAAGAAGCTCGGATCCAGACCCATGCGGTCGAGCATGGTGGCACACATCGAAGACGTGGTGGTCTTGCCATGCGTGCCGGCAACAGCGACGGTGATGCAGCCGTGGCCCAAAGCAGAGAGCATCTTGGCACGGGGCCACACGGGAATACCAAGCTCGCGAGCGCGCACGAGTTCAGGGTTGGACTCCGGAATAGCGGTGGAGACAACAACCACGTCGGGCTTGACCTCATCGATCGTGGCGGCCTCATGGCCCACATGCACCTTCACACCAGCGCGGGTAAGCTGGCGGATATAGCGTGACGTCTTAAGGTCGGAGCCGGTAACGGCATAACCGCGCTCGTGCAGAACGAGGGCGATGCCGCTCATGCCGGCGCCGCCGATACCGATAAAGTGGGCGCTCTTAAACTCGGGCGCGGAGGTTGCAGTCTGGGAATCAGCCATGTGCTCGTGTACTCCTTGCGTAAACACTGCCTGTAACCCGTTAACTGTACCGCACCTACCGCATCAGCGCGAGGGCGACCGACGATATCCCGTCTAACTAACGCAAACCCTCTACCGCATCGGCCAGAAGAGCGGCGGCCCTATCCTGAGCCAGACCACGCGCCGCCTGTCGCATGGTGTCGCGCGCCGCCGCGTCATCGACCAGGTGCAGCAGCTCATCGGCAAAGGCAGAACCGTCGATATCGGCATCGGCGCAGAGCACGCCGGCCCCGGCGTCGACCAGATACCGGGCATTGGTGGTTTGGTGGTCGGCCGTCGCATGAGGATACGGCACGAGCACCGATGGCACGGCGAGCGCAGCGATCTCGGCCACGCTCGATGCGCCCGAACGCGAGAGCACCAAATCGGCAGCAGCCAGCATATCGCCCATGTTGTCGATGTAAGGCTGGACGCGGTAACGCTTCGCCTCCTCGGGCGTCAGCGCCAAAGCGCGCTCGGTCTCCTCAAAGCCGTCGGCACCCGTCGAATGCAACACATAGAGGTTCTTGCGCGAAAGCAGCTCGTTTTTGAGCGAAACCACGCGCTCGTTGAGGTGCTGGGCACCAAGTGAACCGCCAAAGACGAGCAGCAGCATAGCGTCCTCGGGAACGCCAAGTGCCTTGCGGCCGCGAGCGCGATCGCCCTCGATCACCGAGCGACGTACGGGGTTGCCGGTCATGAGCACGTGGTCAGGGTCACCTTCGCGCTCAAAGACCGAGCGCGCTGCCGGCACCGAGATGCACACGCGGGCGGCGTGGGAGTTCATCATCTTGTTGGCCAGGCCCGGAACAGAGTTCTGCTCATGCAGCAGATACGGAACGCCTGCGCCCTTGCACCACCCCAGCAGCGGAACCTCGACATAGGCACCAAAACCGATGGCAGCATCGGGTTTGCCGACCTTTGAGAAATGACTGGCGAGCGCACGCCTGGCCTTGTTGACACGCCACAGCGAGGTCAGCGCCGTCCAAGGACGGGAGCGGTCGAAGCCCGTGACCGTAATGGGCACAAAATCAAACCCAGCCTCGGGGACCAGACGACCCTCGAGTTTGCGCGACTGGCCCACGAACACAACGTGGTGGCCACGGTCACGCAGCTCTTCGGCCAAGGCGAGCGCGGGGTTGATGTGTCCTGCCGTGCCGCCGGCTGCAATAGCAACGGTCATTTTATCGGTCATGGTAGTCCCTTCGTACACGCGGTCCCTGGTCGTCGGTGCGCAGACGCGCCGACGGGTCCGAGTTCAAATCGATTCGATTATATCCGCCGCCCGCGTTGCGAGGGCTGGGGCGCCGCGGACGACCTTGCGGAGTCGTTCGTGGGCGTGGACGAGCTGCCGGGTCGGATGCAGAACCATCCAGAACGGTAAAGCCGCCACGCGAAGGTCGTTCACCGCGCACATGGGCCACGCCGGCGGTGCTCTCGTCCATAACGGCAAAGCTCTCACGGCGGCGGTCATACTCATCGCGGCGGGCGCTCTCGTACGAAACGCGCAGGATCAACCCGGCAAGCATAAGCGACACGATAATCGACGAACCACCATAGCTAATAAACGGCAACGGTTTGCCCGTCATGGGAAACACGTTGAGGATGCCCAGCGCGTTAATCAAAAACTGCACCGCGAGAATGACCGCGGAGCCAGACGCCATGAGCGCGCCCCGACGATCGGTCGCCTGCTCGGCAATGCGAAACGCCGAGTAGATCAGCATCGCAAACACCAAGAAGAACAGCACGGTTCCGACAAAACCGACTTCCTCGCCAATGATGGCCAAGATGTAGTCGTTGTGCGCCTCGGGCAGATACGAGTACTTCATGGTTGAGTTGCCGATGCCACGGCCGAACAGACCGCCCGAGGCAAAGGCCATGATGGCAAGCGTGGCCTGATAGCCGTCACCATACTCGTCGGCCCAAGGGTTCAAGGCAACCTGAATACGCACCATACGGTACGGCTCTGCGACAAGCGCAATCACGATCACGAGAATGCCGAAGATTATCACGCCGATGATAAATCTGGGGTCGAGACCCGCAAACAACGCCATACATATGAGGGTCAACAGGATGATCAGGACAGTACCGAAATCGGGCTGGATAAAGATCAGAAAGAGCGAAATGCCCAGGTAGATGCCCATCTTGCGAAGGAATTCGTTGATGTTGCCACCGGGCGAAAAGAAGCGGTCAAGCATGATGGCCGAATACGCAATGGCAAATGGCTTTAAAAACTCGGAAGGCTGGAACTGAATGCCGGCGATGTTGAGCCAGCGCGTGGCGCCACGGCTGCCGCTGCCCACCAAGAACACCAGAAACAGTAGCCCTATCATGCCTATGAGGAAGATCCTGAGCACGTCTTCCCCAAACCAACTGTCCGGCAAAACGCGCACGATGGCAATCAGCGCCAAAACACCGACCACGGCAAACGCGGCCTGTCGACCCAGAAAAAACGTCGCCGAGCCATTCTCGTGCAGCGCCTCGACCGAAGACGCCGAGTACACCATCAGCAGGCCAAAGAACACCAAAGTAAACAGGCAGGCCATAAATATCAAACGGGGGCGCATGATACGGGCGGGAACGCCGGCAATATAGCGTTCACTAAACGTCTGCCCGCCGCGACCGGAACGCGGTGTGCTGCGCCGCGAGGAAGCACGGTCCGAGTCGGGCCTCCTCATACCTTGTCGGGGGCTCTCCTCTCTCACCGGCAACCCCTATTCCATTTGCGATTTCGCCGCAGCGGCAAGCTGGGCCACATAGTCCTTAAACACGCGGCCGCGCTCCTCATAGCCCGAGAACTCATCGAACGAAGAGCAGGCAGGAGAAAGTAAGATCACGTCACCACGGCTCGACAGCGAACGGGCGACGTCCACGGCGTCGCGTAGGTCATCCGCCTGGGCGATATCCACATCGCCATCGACATCGGCCTCGTCCATAGCGGCGGTAAAGCGCTCGCGCGCATCGCCAAAGCAGACGACCGAGCGCACGTTATCCATAACAACGCGCGCGAAGTCAGTGAGCGGCGTGCCCTTATCGTGGCCGCCGAGCAGCAGGATCACGTCGTCATCGGGAAATGCCGTCAGTGCCTTCTCGACCGCATCGGTGTTGGTCGCCTTGGAATCGTTGACGTAGCGCACGCCGTCAATCTCGCCACACGGCTCCACGCGGTGTTCGAGCGGCTGGAACGAGGCCAGACCGCGGCAGACACCATCGACATCGGCACCGACTGCCAGGGCAGCCGTGGCAGCGCACAGGGCATTGATAACATTGTGATGGCCCGAGATCTTGAGCTCGGATGTAGCGATGAGCGGGGTCTCGACGCCCTTCAGACGCACGATCATCTTGCCATCGCGTACAAAAGCGGCATCCTCACCCTCAGGCTCGTCAAAGGCAACCTTGCAGATGCGACGACCCGGCGTGTAGATGTACTCATCGAACTCGTGAATGCCGGCGTCTTCGACGTCGACAACCACCAGATCGTCATCGACCATATTGTCAAACAGTTTGATCTTGGCAAGCGCATAGTTCTTATGGCTCTTATGCCAGCCCAAGTGGTCGGGAGTGATGTTGAGCAGCACCGCAACGCGAGGGTGGAGCTCGGTGGTTGTAGCAATCTGATAGCTCGAGAGCTCAGCCACAAACCACTCGTTGTGGGCTCGGCCGTCAATCTCGTTGATAGGCGGCTCGCCGATGTTGCCGACAGCTACACTGGCCTCGCCGGCAGCCTTGAGCAGATAATCAGTCAGCGACGTGGTGGTCGTCTTGCCGTTGGTGCCCGTGATGGCAATCCAGTTATCGGTCGACAGGCGATAGGCAAACTCAGGCTCACCCATAATCTGGGCGGCATGCTCGCGCCCGGCCTTAAAGAAGCCCGAGAACTCCGAGATGCCCGGGCACGTCACGCATACGTCATAGGCGCCCTCGACCTGTTCGGTCCCATAGACAAACGACGCACCAGCAGCCTCGAGCGCACGCGTGGCGTCATTGGGCTCAGAGGTGCCGCCGCCATACACGGTAACGGCGTTTACGCGCTCGGGATGCGCCAGCGCCCAGCGGGCGACATCGAGACCGGACTTGCCCTGACCCAAAACGAGCAGGCTAAAGACATCAGCAAGAGGCATGAAAGACCACTATCCCAACTGGAAGAACAGAGCAAGGCCAACGGCACCAAAGGCCGCAGCGATAATCCAAAAACGGATGACGACCTTGGTCTCGGCCCAGCCCTTCTTTTCGAAATGATGATGGATGGGTGCCATAAGAAAGACGCGCTTGTGCGTAAAGTGGAAGTAGACAACCTGAATCATGACCGACAGGGTCTCAACGATAAATAGGCCGCCGATGATGAGGGAGACGACCTCGGTGTTGGTCATGATGGACGTGCAGGCAAACGCGGCGCCCAGGGCAAGCGAGCCGGTATCGCCCATAAAGATGCTCGCCGGATAGCAGTTGAACCACAGAAAGCCCAAGCAGGCACCGGCACACGCGGTGCAGAAGATGGACAGGTTCACGTCTCCGTGCAAAAACGCCATGGCAGCCATGGCGAGCATGGCGATCATGGAGGCGCCGCCAGCAAGACCGTCAAGGCCATCGGTCAGGTTCACGGCATTAGAAAGACCGGCAATCATCAGCCAGCAAAAGACAATATAGAGCCACGGGAACGAATAGCCGCAGATGGTAGTCGAAAGCACGCCAAGGTCGATCGTCAACCCACCGGGAAAACGAATCTCGGGGGCGACGCCGCACCAGTTGACGGCAAGTACCGTAAAGGTGACACAGATAATGGTTAGGCCGATCATCTTGGCATGGGGCGTCAGACCGAGCGAGCGCCCATGCGTAACGGAGGTCAGGTCGTCGATCAGGCCCAGCACGCCGGTCGCCAGCGTGGCGAGCAGCACGAGCACGAGTTCGGTGGTGAGCTTGCCCATCAGCAGGCAGGTCAGCGAGATCGCGACGAGGATGACAACGCCACCCATGGTGGGCGTTCCCTGCTTAACCAAATGACGCTTGGGGCCGTCGGCACGAACCTGCTGGCCGACACCCTCGACCTTGAGCAGCTTGATCCACCACGGCATGAGCAGCAGCGCAATGGCAGCGGCGATGCCAAGCCCCAAAAAAGCCTGATACGTTGGATACGAGGGATTGCCGAACATGGGCTAGCACACACCTTCCACAAAGCGGTCGAGCTCAACAAAGCGGGAACCCTTGACCAGTACAACATCATGTTTTTCAAGCGCGCCGCCCATGCGGTCGAGCGCCTGCTGATAATCGGAGAACACCTGGATGCGGTCCTCGTCCATGCCCATCATGCGCGCAGCACCGGCCATAAGCTGGGCCAGCTCACCACCCACGCACGCCAGCATGTCGAGCTTCTCGGCGGCGGCATAGGCGCCCACGAGCTCATGCATGCGAGGAGCCTCATCGCCCATCTCGCCCATCTCGCCCAGGATCGCCATGCGAGACCCCGTGCACGAAAGGGAGCACAGCAGATCGAGGCCAGCAGCCATGGATTCGGCACTGGCGTTATAAGAATCGTCGATGACGCGGGCACCGCTCTTGGCGCGCTTGATCTCTTGGCGGTGACCGGTGATCGTGAGGCCCCTAAAGGCAGCATCGATCTGCTCGGGTGTCACGCCCAAGCGATAGGCAACCGCGGCGGCCTTAACGGCATTAGGAACGGACTGCACGCCGGGGATGGCAAGCATGGTATCGATTGTCTCACCCTGGCCAAAATCGAGCGTAAAGACCGGACGGCCCTCGTCATCAACACGAATGTCGTGGGCACGGACCTCATCATCGTCCGAGACGCCGGCCAGCATCACGTCGATACCAGCAGGCTGGGCGAACGTATCGCGAATGAACGGCGTAAAGTCGTCCTCGCCGCCCAAAACCAGCAGCGGCAAGAAGTCGCCAGCGGCGCACATACCCTGGACAATCTCGGCCTTAGCGCGGGCGATGTTCTCGCGGCTACCCAAAATGCCGATATGAGAGGTACCAATCTTGCTCACGATGGCAAGGTTGGGATTGGCGGACTGGGACAGGCGCTCGATCTCGTGGAAATGGTTCATGCCCATCTCGAGCACCAGGACCTCGGTATCGGCCGGAGCGGAAAGCACCGTGATCGGCATGCCGATCAGGTTATTGAAATTGCCCTTGGTGGCCCAGACACGATAGCGCTTGGCGAGCACAGCGGCGAGCACGTCCTTGGTCGTCGTCTTGCCGATGGAACCGGTAATGCCAACGACCAGGCAGCCAAGCTCCAGACGGTACGTGTGCGCCAAACGCAGCAGAAACTCCTCGGGATCATCGGTCAGCAAGATGGCACAGCCCTTGTCCTGCGCCAGCGAGACCAGCTCGGCCTCGGGCTCACGCGTCATCACGACGGCGCCGGCACCCGACTGGACGGCACGGGAAGCAAAATCATTGCCGTCGACGTTTTCACCGGGAAAGGCGACGAAAATCGTCCCTTCCTCGACTTGGCGCGAGTCGATAACGCACCCGCGGCATACCCGATCGGCTTCTCCCGTCACGGTTCGGGCCCCTGTTGCGGCCGCGAGGTTGTTGACGGCGATCTCTATCATTGCAGCTCCCCTGTAAACCTAATAATGCTATCGGCGTATTGTATCCCAGCGCCGCGCATGCGTGGTGCAGGGCATGTGAACACCCCTCATATGGGACAACAAACCACGCCCCAAAGATTGTAACCCCCTACTTCGTGTGCGGGATACCCAACACGTCGAGCGCATTGGCCATAATGGACTGGAACGGCACCGCAGCGGCATCTGAGCCGCTCGGCGTTCCGTCGAGCGTGATATAGCACAGCACCTTGGGCGATTGTGCCGGCGCAAAGCCCATAAAGGACGACATGTAGTTCTCCTTGAGGTAGCCGCCGTTCTCGTCGGCTCGTTCGGCCGTACCGGTCTTACCCGCCACGTCATAGCCGTCAACCGCGCCGCCAACGCCCGTTCCCTCGGACACGACCGTCTGCATGCACGATGTCACCTGGGATGCGGCGTCCTCCGAAATCGCGCGCTCGCCTTCGCCCCAGTCCTTCTCGTCGCCTTTGCTGGACTTATAGAAGTGCGGGGTCATCATCACACCGCCGTTGGCGATGCCGCCCACGGCACGTGCGATCTCAATCGGCGAGACAGACAACGCCTGTCCAAAGCTCATCGATCCCAGCGTGGCGCCGTCATACTGGTCACGCTCCTTGACGATGCCCAGGCTCTCGCCCGGAAAATCGACACCCGAGCTGTGACCGATGCCCCACTTGTCCACATAGGCGGCAAAGTCGTCGGCACCGATCTTGCGCCCCACCAGGACAAAACCCACGTTGGACGAACGGCGCATCATCTCGCGTACATCCATGGTCATGGCATAGTCGCGCTTGTCGGCATCGGTGACGGTATCGTCGCCCACCTTGATGCTCGCCGGCACCTCAAACGACGTACTCAATCGCACGACGCCCAAGTCGAAGCCGGCGCCCGCCACGAGCGTCTTAAAGACCGAGCCGGGCTCGTAAGCGTCGGTGACCAGGCGCAAGTTCATATCCTCGGTCTTGGCGTTTTCCAGATCGGTCTGGTCGTAGGTCGGATACGAGCAGGCTGCCAAGATCTCGCCTGTCGTAGGATCGGTGACCAGCGCCGAGCCGTTCTTGGCCTTTGTCTTCTCGACAGCCTCTGCCAGGGCATCCTCGGCCGCACGCTGGATATTGACGTCGAGCGTCGTCACGATATCAACGCCGTCGACCGCAGCCACCTTTTTATAGGCACCGCCCGCGATATAGCTGCCGTCCCTCGCGCGCTCGCGTACGAGAGAACCGTTCGTGCCGGTCAAAAGCTTGTTGTATTGCTTTTCGAGACCCGTCAGGCCGTCGTTGTCTACATTCACTACACCCAGCACCTGCGATGCCAGATTGCCGTATGGATATACGCGCTTCATGGCCTGCTCAAAAAGCACGCCGGGCAGGTTCTTCTTCTCCAGCGCCGCAGCATCGTCTTCGTCCACCTGGCGCTTGATATACACCCAGGTGCCATCGGACTCGACGAGCTTGCGGCAGGTCTTTTTATCGATTCCAGTTGCCTTGACCAGCGCCGACACCGTCTTGTCGACATCCTCGACAAGCTGCGGGTTCACGGCGATGTTGCGACATTCGACCGACGACGCCAGCACGTTACCGTTGCGGTCGTAGATGGTGCCGCGTTTGGCATAGAGGGTCTGCGCAAGCAGGCGGCGCGCATCGGCACGCTCACGCAGTTTATCGGCTTCGACAATTTGATAGTCGGCAAGGCGAAAGACGCCCAAGCCCAAGCCAAGCCCAATTAAGCCCATGACGGCCTTGCGGCGAGGCAGAGGCTTGCCTGTAAGCCATTCGGTCGATGAACTCTTGCGCGGCCTGGTGTTATGCACTTGAGGACCGCCCGAGCCGCGAAGTCGCGACGCCGGGTCGTTGCCACTGGACTGCCCGGCGTTGTAAGATTGCCGACCCGTTCCTTGATAACCAGAACGTCCCCGCGACGAGGGACGTCCAGAACCGCGGCCCCCATCGGAACCGCGGCGATAGTCATTTGTCATACTCAGCTACCGTCTTGCTACTGAGCGGTCGCGGTCGCGTTGGCGCCCGCGGCTGCATCCTGCGAAAAGTCAAGTGTAACGCTCTCGCTGGGCTCCACCATGCCATAAGCGCCCGCAAGGTCGCGAATGCGTGTGTCGGCGCCATAGACCGAATGCATGACCTCCAAGTCGGAGCTCTCATCGGTCGCCTTTTCGAGCGTGTTGGTAAGCTCGGCGTTGCTGTTGAGCACCTGGGCCGTAACGCCGGCGAGCGCCACGCGGGCGACGCCGATCGTCATGAAGATAGCCGCAATGATGCAAAACGTTTTAAGAACGCTCATGAAAACCGGGCTTACCGCCTGGTTTGCCTGACGGCCCGCGCCCGTGTAGACATCAAAGCGCGGCGTGCGCTGCTCACGGGGAGCAACGGGGGCCTGCGGCGTCTCACGATAGGCGGGCATGGCGTTCATATCATAGGCGAGTGCTGCGCTTGAAGTGTTGTAGCCCATGATATGCCGCCTCCCATCCCGAGTACGTTGGTAGTGTGTTTAAGCTTCGTTTATGGTGCGAGCGGGAGGTCCAATATCGCGCGGTCACGCCTACAGACGCTGTGCCACACGGATTTTGGCTGATCTCGCCCGAGGGTTGCGCTCAACCTCATCAGGCTGGGCAACCAAGGGTTTGCGGGTGATGACCTTGAGTATCGGCACGTTGCCGCACACGCACACCGGAATCTCCGGCGGACACGTGCACCCCTGGCTCATCTCCTTAAAGTGGTTCTTTACGATACGGTCCTCGAGCGAGTGATACGAGATGACACAGATACGTCCGCCCGGGTTGAGCCACCTGGTGGCGGCATCAAGCCCCCGTTCGAGCACATCGAGCTCGTGATTGACCTCGATGCGAATGGCCTGGAAACTTTTCTTGGCCGGGTGTCCACCATGCCGACGAGCGGCAGCCGGGATACCCGCCTTGATGATCTCGACAAATTGGCCGGTGGTTTCGATCGGTTCTTGCTCGCGGCGGCGCACGATCTCGCGCGCGATCTGCGAGGCGAACTTCTCTTCGCCGTAGACGCGTAGAATCCGGGCGAGATCGTGTTCGTTATAGGTGTTGATGACCTCAGCTGCGTTTAAGGTGTTATTACCCGGATCCATCCGCATGTCCAATGGGGCGTCCTCGTTATACGAAAAGCCCCTGCCAGGGATATCGAGTTGCGGTGACGAAACGCCCAAATCGAACAGGAAGCCATCGACCCCGGGCACCTCGGCCGAGCAAAGCAGCTCGTCCAAGTCGCCGAAGTTGCCCTTCAGCAGCTGGTGCGGAACGCCGGGAACCTCGCGGTCCAGACGGGCGCCAGCGGCCTCGAGGGCCAAGTCGTCCTGATCGACGCCGAGCAAAAGGCCCGTCTCCCCCACCTGCGCGGCCATTTTTACCGAATGGCCGGCACCGCCAAGGGTGCAATCGCAGACAACGGAGCCGCTCTTTAGCCGCAGCGACTCAAGCACTTCGCCGAGCATGACAGGTTCATGCCGATATTCTTGTGTCAAGATCCCACGCTCCATCCGTTACCCGTGCCTTGCCCTTACGAGAAGAAGAGGTCCAGCAGGGCCTCATCGTCATCGTCCTCATCGGCCGCGGCGCGATCCCAAACCTCAAGGTGGTCGTAGTTGCCCACAACCGTGACCTCGCGGTCGAGGTTCGCCTGCTTGCGGAGAGACTCGGAAAGACCGATACGACCGGCGCTGTCCACGTCCATCGACGTGGTGCGCTTGTTGATCGCCCTCATGAGCTTCTGGTCATTAATGTCACGCGGGTTAAAACCCTCATGGCCCTCACGACCCGCGAAGAGTCCTTCGACCCACTTATCGAAGGCCTCGGCAGAGAACACGTACAGAGCATCGACATCCAGGGCTTTGAACACGCGAACGTGCTCTCCAAGCTCCTCGCGAAGGGGTGCAGGCAGGGACAGACGACCCTTTGCATCGAGATTGCGCTCGTATGCACCAGTCATTCCCATGTGCGCCCTCCCCTCGGTTACTCAGATGGCACGTACGCGGGGAACCACCCCGCCTGTCGACGTCATTAATAATATGGGTAACTGCCCCATTTTTCAACACCTTTCCCCACCCCTTCCCCCACCCCGCCCCACCACTCCACCCACCATATATCGCAAAACACCCCCAAGCATATGTTCGAAAACACAATATGTTGTGTTTACAGCAACGGCGGG
>CABIWB010000007.1:0-119400 GCA_902362275.1 Coriobacteriaceae bacterium
GCGGAGTGGACCGGGCGCGAGGCGACGGGCCCCTCGGCGCCGGCGTAGTAGTCGGCTGTCGACACCGGCACGACCTTCTCACCGTTGCCGTTGGCGGCCTCGAAGACGGCGCGGGCGATGTCCGCCCAGCTCTTCACGGCGCCGGAGCCGGTGCAGTCGTAGGTGCCGTAGGGCGCGTGCGTGCCCAGCACGTGGAAGATGGCCTCGGCCATGTCGCGCGTGAAGGTCAGGCGGCCCAGCTGGTCGTCCACGACGGTGACCTGCTCGAGCCCGTCCTCGGGGTCGGCGACGCGGTCGGACAGTCCCCTCATGGTCTTGACGAAGTTGCGGCCCTCGCCGATGACCCAGCTGGAGCGCATGATGTAGTGGCGGGGGCACCCTGCCACGGCGATGTCGCCGGCGGCCTTGGTCTGGCCGTAGACGGACAGCGGGCTGGGGGGCTCCTCCTCGTCGTGCACCTCCGCGGTGCCGTCGAAGACGTAGTCGGAGGACACGTGGACGAGCGTGATCCCGTGCCCGGCGCAGGTGCGGGCGAGCAGGGCGGGGCCGGTCGCGTTGGCCTTCCAGGCGGTCACGCGGCCCTCGGGGGTCTCAGCCCTGTCGACCGCCGTGTAGGCGCCGCAGTTGATGACGGTGCCGTAGAGCGACCAGTCGTACTGCGAATAGGCGTCCGGGTCGGACATGTCGAAAGTGTCGATGTCGCAGAAGTCGAAGTCCCTGGCCACGCCGCGCCCCTCGGCGAGCGCGCGCACCGCATGGCCCAGCTGGCCGTCGCAGCCGGTGACGAGCGTCCTCTTGGGCGCCATGGGGACGACGTCCTTCAGCATCGGGTGGTTTTTGTCCGCCTCGGAGACGGTGGCCTGGTCCAGCGGGATGGGCCACACGATGGCGAGCTCCGGGTCGGCGAGGTTCACGAAGGTGTACGTCCTCTTGAGCTCCAGCGACCAGTGGGCGTCCACCAAGTAGGTGTAGGCGGTGCCGTCCTCCAGGGCCTGGAAGGAGTTGCCCACGCCGCGCGGGACGTAGATGGCCTTGCTGGGATCCAGAACGGTCGTGAACACCTTGCCGAAGGTCTCGCTGCCCTCGCGCAGGTCCACCCATGCGCCGAAGACCGAGCCGCGGGCGACGGAGATGAACTTGTCCCAGGGCTCGGCGTGGATGCCGCGGGTGACGCCGCGGCTGTCGTTGTAGGAGATGTTGTTCTGGACGACGCGGAGGTCGGGGATGCCCAGGGCGCACATCTTGGCGCGCTGCCAGTTCTCCTTGAACCAGCCGCGCGAGTCGCCGTGGACGGCGAGGTCGACGACCTTGAGGCCCTCGATGCCGGTCTCGGCGACGGAGAGGTCCTTCTCGAATGCGATGTCTGCCATGTGGGAAAAGCTCCTATCGAAGAGGTTGGGAAACGGGGTGCCCGCGCGGGGACGCAGGATCATCCCCATGCCCTGCGGCCCCGCGCGGGCGCCCCGCGGCGCGGTACGCCGGGGTGCGGCCTTACTGGCCCTGCGCGCGGTAGCGGGCCTCGGTGGCCTCCTTGGCCGGGCGCCACCAGGACTCGTTGGCCACGTACCAGTCGATGGTTGCCCTGAGCCCCTCGGCGAAGTCGGTGTGGGCCGGCCTCCAGCCCAGCTCGCGCTGGAGCTTCGTGGAGTCGATGGCGTAGCGGCGGTCGTGGCCGGGGCGGTCGGCGACCCAGTCGAAGTCCTCGGGGTCGCGGCCCATGGCCTCCAGGATCATGCGCAGGACCGTGATGTTGTTCTTCTCGCCATTAGCCCCGATGAGGTAGGTCTCCCCCATGCGGCCCTTCGTGAGGATGTCCCAGACGGCCGAGGAGTGGTCCTCGGTGTGGATCCAGTCGCGGACGTTCTCGCCCTTCCCATAGAGCTTGGGGCGGACGCCGTCGATGATGTTCGTGATCTGGCGCGGGATGAACTTCTCCACGTGCTGGTAGGGGCCGTAGTTGTTGGAGCAGTTGGAGATCGTGGTGCGCAGTCCGTAGGTGCGGGTCCATGCGCGCACGAGCATGTCGGAGCTGGCCTTGGTCGAGCTGTAGGGGCTCGAAGGCTTATACGGCGTCTCCTCGGTGAACTTGGCGGGGTCGTCGAGCGCCAGGTCGCCGTAGACCTCGTCGGTGGAGACGTGGTGGTAGCGGACGCCGTATTTGCGGACGGCCTCCAGCAGGCGGAAGGTTCCCTCGACGTTGGTGCGCAGGAACGGCTCCGGGTCGGCGATGGAGTTGTCGTTGTGGCTCTCTGCGGCGTAGTGGACGATGGAGTCGTGGCCCGGCACCAACTCGTCGAGCAGCGAGGCGTCGCAGATGTCGCCCACGACGAGCTCCACGCGGTCGGCGGGCAGGCCCGCGATGTTCTCGGGGTTGCCGGCGTAGGTCAGCTTGTCCAGGACGGTCACGTGGACGCCCGGGTGGTTGTCCACGACGTAGTGCACGAAGTTGCTGCCGATGAAGCCGCAGCCGCCCGTGACGATGATGTTCTTAGGTTCAAAAATCTCAGACATGAAACTCCTCATTACATGTTTACGCAGCAGTTTGCTCTTCCAGCTTATCGATTAATTCATTTTCCGAGTCAACAAACTCATAAGGCTCATATTCGCCATATGCAGAGGGACGACTAATTGTAACTAACTGGAGATCGGTGGAACCGAACCGTGCCTCAACCTTATCAATGAAGTCAATCAGATCCTGTCCTGGCTTTGCACTCAGCGCAAGAGAGCCTTCTTTCGAAAACCACTTAGCAACCAGATAACACATCGTCTAACCTCCTAACAAAATCATCCTCACTATGGATATAGCCTCTTTCGTATGCCAAACGAAGCTCGAATCCAATATCGGGATTATCGAAACGTTTATAGACATGTTTATGAAGCCAGTTATTAATCTGCCTATCGTAATACGTATTGTACTGAATCTCCACTGGGTAGTACCCAGGCTTGCGGGTGAAATACACGTGAACGCCCCTGTAGCCATCGTCGACAGACTTGCCACAAGACATATCAACGACCTTTAGGCATGCCTCCCCGGCCCCAAGGATGTCATCGTAGGAATCAACCATCGAACGAAAGCCAAGCAGGTCATTAAATACTTTTCGAACTTGGTGATCGGGGTAATAACGATCATATTTGAATGAAATCGACTGAGCACTTTTAATTCGATAGTCGACGGGCAGGTCAGCAAGAACGCCCAGGGATGTATACCATTTACGGACACGATTCAATTCATCCAGCAGCTCATCACGATTGAAATAGTGAAGATTCTTCTTAAGCGAAATGCCCAGCTCACTTTTATAGGAAAGCGCGGAAAGGAGCTCGAGAGACAATCCGTCTCGCCTTAATATAGCTTCCATAATCACCTACCAATACGCGACCAGAGCAATGACTAGATTCCCATTTTGGCGAACAACTTGTCTATTGCTTTTTGCTTCTCAACTGATAGACGCCCATTGGCCAAACGCTTTGCGAACTTAATCGAGGCGCCTATCGCCAGCCCCTTATCGTACGCTTCGCACAGGGCCCTCACGCCCTCAACAGAGGTGACCCGGATAGGCGTATTGATACTCGCTGTAGCCATTAGCATCTCCCCTCTCACCTGCGCCGGGAAATCTTAACGAGATGCGAATCATTCGTAAGCAGAACCTACAGACACGGGATCGACTCGTGGATTAACTCGGTCATGTTATGAGCGATATTGCCGCTGTTCACGACTTTGATTTTAAAATCCTCGCGACCAAAGTCCATCACGTGATAGAGGTTGATAACGAGCTTGCGGTCTTTCGCCGTGTCGAGAATCCACTTGGCACAGTTATCACCACAGGTCGAAGCATTATAAATATGCTTTCGATCGAACCTCATGAGCAGCAACGTTTTCACGCCGCCAGAAAGCTGGAGAGGAGAGATGGACCCGAGCACGGGGCTTTCAATGACGTTTTCGGAGACAACATCCGATCGGTCGACATCTTTAATTATCGAGACTGCATAGGGATCCGTAATCCAAGAAGACCGGTAAGAGTTTTTGAAGTATGTCGCTGTGTTGTAAATCGCTTCTGGCATATCGCCAAAGTAGACGCTTAACACATCCACTCCTAATCATATTGTCTTTATGATCAACGTAATCATAACGAAAGGGGCCACCAGATAAACGGTGGCCCCTAAAAGAAAACAAGCTGGCGCTAGTACTCGCGCGGGCTGTTGACGATCTCGCCGGCGGCGACCTTCTTCAGGTGCTGGCCGTAGACCGACTTGCCGTAGGCCTTCGCGGCCTGCCTGAGCCCCTCGGTCGTGATCCAGCCGTTCTCCCAGGCGATCTCCTCGGGGACCGAGACCGGCAGGTCCTGGGAGTGCTCCACGGCGCGGACGAACTCCGCGGCCTCGTGCAGGCTCTCCATGGTGCCGGTGTCGAGCCACGCGTAGCCGCGGCCCAGGGTGACGACCGACAGCGTCCCCTCCTCCAGGTACATCTGGTTGAGCGTGGTGATCTCCAGCTCGCCGCGCGCGGACGGCTTAACCTCGTGCGCCTTGGCGGCGACGTCGCCCGGGTAGAAGTACAGGCCGGTGACGGCGTAGGAGCTCTTGGGCTCGGCGGGCTTCTCCTCGATGGAGACGGCACGGCCCTCGCGGTCGAACTCCACGACGCCGAAGCGCTCGGGGTCGTCCACGTGGTAGCCGAAGACCGTGGCGCGGCCCGACTCGGCGTTCTGGACGGCGCGCGTCAGGTGGCGCGACAGGCCGTTGCCGTAGAAGATGTTGTCGCCGAGCACCAGTGCGCACGGCTCGCCGGCGATGAACTCCTCGCCGATGGTGAAGGCCTGGGCCAGGCCGTCGGGGCTGGGCTGCTCGGCGTAGGACAGGTTCACGCCGTAGCGCGAGCCGTCCCCGAGCAGGCGCTCGAAGTTGGACAGGTCAGTCGGCGTGGAGATGACCAGGATGTCGCGGATGCCCGCCAGCATGAGGGTGGACAGCGGGTAGTAGATCATGGGCTTGTCGTAGACCGGCAGCAGCTGCTTGGAGGTCACGAGCGTGAGCGGGTACAGGCGGGTGCCGGACCCGCCGGCGAGGATGATGCCTTTCATAAAAATCCTCTCGATTGACAATCGTTGAGCAAAAGCCGCTGTTTACAGAAGCATAGCTAATAAAATTATACGCACCGTCGGCAACCTCCCCGTCTTCTTATTTAAATCGGACAGCAGAAACACGCAACTCTTTCTGCATTTCTAGCGAGGCAACAAATGAAAAAGTACAATGGGCAGTGTCCAACAAACGAAAGGCAGACAATGCGAGTCGAAACAACCGGAGTATGCAGAGGAAACTGGAAAATCTACCAGCAGCTTAAGATTGAAGGCATCCATAAAGGCTCCAGCGTAACAGCCCAAGCGGCTACAAACGACAACCGCTGCTTACCTTTATCCCTCCTAAAATTCCGGGACAATGGTTGTGACTCGAACTCATACGTCCTTGTACTCCCCGATCCCGATGCCCGCACCATCAAAATTGAGTTTTGCGAAATCGGCCAAGACGGTCGTACCCTGAGCAGCGACTCCCTTTCGCTCAATTGCAAGAATATCAAATGGGAGTCTCGCCTTAACTACAAAATTAAACCTGACATGTGCAGTAAACTACGAAACTATGATGACGTTTCAGAGTTTGACATGGCAACGATTGATTTCTGGCAGTGCATCGAAGATTCAAGCGACTACATCCTTAGGTGCACGGTGAGAACGCCGTATCGTAGCGACTCCCAAATCAAACTTCGCTGCCTCGATCGAACCCTCAATGAAGTTGATTTGAGCATCGTCAATTTCGGTTCGAATGTAACAAGCGTTGGATTTACGTCTGAGAAAAAGCAACTTGAAACGCAGCTCTCGGTTCGTATGCCAAAGGCGTTCGATCGTTATTATTTTGTTATTGACGATCTTAATCACCCCTCATTCAGTGCATTCGACTGCTTAACACCCGATAAGTTAGGCTTGCTTCTTGAGGAGACCAACTTTCTCTTTACCCATGCGCAGTTCGACCCTGAATACCCAGAATGGTTCACGGAACATAAGGCGACTATCGGCGCTCTGGAGAAGCAGAGAAAAATCATCTTCAACAGCGCTCCGAAGTTCAGCATCATTGTCCCTCTTTACAACACACCCATTTCGTTCTTTAACGATATGGCCGAATCCGTAAAAAACCAGTCTTATGCAAACTGGGAGCTCATCCTAGTTAATGCAAGTCCTGACAATCAGGAACTAAAGGCACGTGTTGAGCAGGAGACGGCCCACGACAACAGAATTAAATCAATTAACCTTACCGAGAATAAGGGCATTTCCGAAAATACAAACGCCGGCATTGCCATCGCTTCGGGTGATTTCGTTAGCTTCTTTGACCATGACGATATTCTTGAACCAGACTTGTTGTTCTCATATGCCGAGGCAATTGAAAACGATGATAACGTCGATCTTCTTTATTGCGACGAAGACAAACTCATGCTCGATGGAAAGCTAGCGCAGCCGTTCTTTAAACCGGATTTCAATATCGATTTGCTCAGAAATAACAACTATATCTGCCACATGCTTACCATCCGTAAGTCCCTGCTTGACACTCTAGAACCGAACACGAAGGAGTTCGATGGAGCTCAGGATCACAATCTGACTCTCCGTGCCGTGGAAAAGGCAAGGAAGATCCATCATGTTGCAAGGGTTCTATATCACTGGCGCCTAAGCGAGACATCGACTGCGGCAAATGCCGATAGCAAGCCGTATGCCACTATCGCAGGTATCAAAGCGGTCCAGAGTCATTTGGACAGGCTTGGGCTCAATGCGAAGGTCGAACAAGCGCGTCGTCCCTTTACATATAAAGTAACCTACGCTGTGCCAGATTCCCATCCACTCGTATCAATTATCATCCCAACTAAAGACCACGCCGACATTCTGGACAACTGCATTAAATCAATTGTTGAGAAATCAACGTACGACAATTACGAGCTTGTCATAATTGAAAACAACAGCACAGAAAAGGCGACGTTCGATTATTACGATAAGTTGCAAGCAAAATATCCTGATATCGTTCGTCTTGTAACTTGGGAGCACGAATTCAATTTCTCCAAGCTCATGAACTTTGGCGTTGCTCACGCCAAAGGTAACTATCTCTTGCTGTTGAATAACGATACTGAGGTAATTACGCCCAATTGGATTGAGACCATGCTTGGCATCTGCGCACGTGAGGATGTTGGCGCAGTTGGTGCAAAACTCTACTATCCCGACAACACTATTCAGCACGCTGGCTTATGCGTCACTGGTGGCGTGGCAGGACATCTTTGCCAAAGCATGCCAAAGGATAACTGGGGCTACTTTGCACTCAACGATGCGCAGCAAGACTTCAGCGCCGTCACTGCAGCTTGCATAATGACCAAGCGTAGCGAATATGAGAAAGTCGGAGGTTTCACGGAAGAGCTTCAAGTTGCATTTAATGATGTTGACTTTTGCTTAAAGCTACGCGAGATCAACGACCTGATCGTATACACACCCGAAGTCGAGCTCTATCACTACGAGTCGATTTCTAGAGGCGTTGAAAACAATACGGAGAAGCAGATTCGCTTCCACAAAGAGGTCGCGTACATGAATTATCGATGGGCTAAGTATTACGTCAAAGGCGATCCTTATATGAATCCAAACTTCACCGTCGGGGAACCCGCGAATCGTTATTATCATTTATAGATAATGAGTATTTACTCATTTGGGCGCTGTTGAATATCGCGAAACTGCGCCGTCGATATCGCGCTTGGGCACCGGGCCCGGCATGGGCTCCGGTGCCGTTTTGCTACCTGCGGTCCGCCCCGCGGCACGGCCTCATGTTGGCCTCTCGCATGCCAACCCAGCGCTCGGTCAAAGTCTCTGCTTGGCTTGGAAATGCATAGCTTTCGGGGACCCTGCGGCGTCCGAATCATCGCCTATTATCTAAACTGTTAGATAGAAGAAAAAACCCGAGAGCATTACGCAAAGGCCTACACGCAGGATGCAATACTAATAAAACGAATAAGATATAAACAATTCATCACGCACATGCCAAAAGAGACGACAGAAAGCGAAGATGAGTTGAATTTAAACAAGCGCGTTCTCGACCCAAACAACAAAGCTGGTAGAACAGGAAGAAAATATCGTCCTTGAACACCCTGTATTACATTCTCGTAATTGAACGTCCAGCCCAACCACATAGATACAATGGAACCAAGGGCAGCCAAAGCAAAAGCGATAATAAACAGAATGGAACAAATGGGGCTGAGAAAAGAGGGCTCATCTTCGGAATCCAAACAACAAATAAACCCAAACAACAAATAAGGAATCATAAAAAAGGCTGGAAACTGCAAGTTTTTCTGGAACCATCCAAGCGAATAACCTAAGGTGGATCCCCAATAGAAATCTCCTAGGGAATCTAATGTCCTAAAAAAGACCTCGAAGCTATTCTTTGGATGCATGATGATGTCACTGAGCGTATAAAACCGCCCGATCTCTTGGCCACGAGAGGCATCTGAAGACTGAGACACCAATGTACTCATTGATGCTATGCGCAGCACTAGAACGGAGGCTATAACAGCAAAGATCAGTATGCACTTACCGATACGTCCGACTTTCACATCTTGGAACTGCGAAAGGGGCACAAGCAAACCAAGTAATATCAGCCCAGAATAAACAACCTTACACGGAGCCAAAAACGCCGAAATAATTAAATAAATGACGATTTCTTTACAACCTATTGATTTCTGCTCTCCAAAAAAACCGCGCATTAGACAAGCGAATACTAAAAGCGAGTACGCAATAATTCCTGAATCATAAGAGTATGAAGCAGCCAAGTGAAGCGTCATAGGCAGAAGCGAAACAAAAACAATAACCGATTTGCCCTTAGGTGCAATCCTGTATGCCTGAAACGCACAAAAGCAAAAAACCAGAGCCGAACCAATGCGCCCCATATAGAACACAGGATAGGCACCAAGTCCGAAAAACAGACCGATTTGCAGCCCAACGATAGATCCTATTTTCGCAGAAACGTTCTCACTACTGACGCTAAATGAGAACTCATTGAATGGAGTCCACTTCCCATTCTCAAACAGAGCAAAATTCTGAATAATCGAATCAAATGAAGAGGAGTCAATGGCGTTACTCTGGCGACCCTTATAAAGGGAAAGATCGATATCCCGTACTAGAAAACCACCATCATTTGTCACATGTGCATTGAATGGAAGACTATCAACCATCCAATAAGTTGAAAAATAATGATGGCCTTCATCCGGAACCGTAAACGGAGGAAAGATAAAGATAAAAATAATTAGAAATGCTATAAGCAGCGCCAAGAATACCCATTCACTTTTAAGACGATCGTATACCTTAGCATATGCAGCGCAAAGGCCAAGAATTAGAATCAACGAGATGGTAATTGTAAGCAGTACAAGTAATCTCGGATTATTTAGATACCAATAGACTGAATAGAATGCGAAAAAAACGGCAAACAAAACAAATATAGGCTTACATCTTATGGAACTTGTCATAAAAATCCTTATAATCGAGAAACTAATAGAACGCAATTAAAAACACTAGTATCAGTATACTAGCAAGCACATTGGCATCCAAAAAGAAAGGCGGAATTCAATCTCATGGATCGCGTCGAAAATGTTGGTGCAAGGGTGACCCCCTAGTGCCCGTTTAACGAAAAACGGCCTTCGTCCCGGAACCAGAAATCACCACAACAACAGGTTCCGGGAAAGGACGAAGGCCGCTGTGTAAATCTTGTCAGACCCGGCGCCGGACATACTCGCCATGCCCCGTTTCAGCGACGGCGCCATCGACATGCGGGAGCTGCTCCCCAGACTCGCCAAACAGGTCGTGAACGCCGCGATGGACGCCGAGGCCGACCAGCTGAGCGGTGGCGGGGCGAACAGCCGAAACGGCTACCGCGAGAGGTCGCTCGCACCTGCGCCGGCACGCTGACGCTGCGCATCCCGAAGCTCCGCTCCGGCAGCTTCTTCCCGGACGACGTGATCGAGCGCCACCGGCGCGTGGACCGCGCCCTCGTTGCCGCCGTCGCCGAGATGTACGCCACCGGCACGAGCACCCGCAAGGTGCAGAGGGTAGCCGAGAAGATAGGCGTCTCCAGGCTCTCGAAGGACCAGGTGAGCGCCATCGCCTCGAGCCTGGACCAGGCATCGAGGATCTGTACGGAAGGCCGCTCGAGGGCTCGCCAGTGCCCTACGTCTGGCTCGACGCGACCTACGTCAAGGAGCCCACTCTTCTTCGAGATTGTTTTCCGCAAGATAGCCAAAGCAATATCATTCCAAAGGCGTATTTAAAACCCAGCCCCACTGGGGCATAGCGGTAGTGTGGTAGTAGTTCAGCCACCAGGCCAGTGATATCGTCCTAATAAATTTAACGGGTTAAAGGGCTGGCAAAAACCGATACATCATCTGCATTATGCATTACAAAATGATGCGTAACTACACACGCATCGAAATTAACCTAAATGGCTCGATAATGGAATTACGCTCTTTTGTAATGGAGTCCTCCGGCTGATTCTATTATCTGTTCTACATTATTAATACAAAACTATTCGACCACGACATAACAGCTGAAACAACATTGCAGCCGGAGCAGGGATATCGCCTCCATTGACAAGCAAATGGCAACCCGCGATGAGAATCATCGGATTTGGTACCGATCCAGACCTCAGCAAAGGGTATAAGCAACGTTTGTATAAGGCAGATTTCCACTTTCCTCAACTAGCAACATTGAAGAACTAAAAGTAAACTGAATCAAATAATTGTATCAAGCTCAGTCATAATAATCCAACCGATTCTCAAGCTCTTTTTCGAGCAAGGCAATCCTTTGTGTAAGGCTTTTGATTGCCAAAACATGACGGCTCACCGCAACGCTAAGGGATAGAGAGATTGCAAGCAACAGCACAATTGCACCCAGGAAGAGGAAATTGGCCGGGTTAACAAACCCAATAGCCGTGGAGCAATAAAAAATAAGCTGAGGGAATAAATCACAAAGCAAGGCCGCCATGCACATTAAAATCCAAAGCAAAGAATACTTAAGAAGCATCTTTCCTTTGGATACGAGTCGAAGAACATAAACGAGGAACCCACCAAAAAAGATGGCTGCCCCAATCCTTAGAAAAAAATTCATTATTGGTCTCCCCTATGGATCCAACACACAAGGACAATAGCAAGCGTAACTTTAATCATGTAGTAGACGGAAGAGAGGACCCCAATGGATGAACGCCCGCCCTGGCGCTCATTCATCTTTACAGGTGCCTCCATAACGGGGAGACCAAGCTTCATAGCCAAAGCTATCGATTCCGGCTCCGGATAATCATCAGGATAGCTCTTGCAGAATAAGTCGATGGCGTCTTTATTGCAGGCTCTAAAGCCAGAAGTGGGATCGGTGACCGCCTTACCTGTAAGCAACTTAAGCAAAAAAGAGAGCCACCTGATTCCAACACGACGCATAAAGGTTGATTGGAAACCGTCGGTCTCGACCAAGAATCGAGAGCCTATCGCCAGACTCGCCCCACCCTCAATCAGCTTAACAAGCTCAGGTATATAAGAAGGATCATGTTGGCCATCGCCGTCAACCTGAATGTCAATATCATAGCCAAATCTCTGAGCATACTTATGCCCCGCCTGGACCGCCCCACCGATACCAAGGTTCTGTGGGAGATCCAATATGTTGACATCATGCTCTCGGCAAAGCCTAAGTGTCCCATCCTGTGAACCGTCGTTAATTACGACATAGTCATATCCAGCAGCCTTAATAGAAGCAACGGTATTGAGAATGCATTCCTGCTCGTTATAGGCGGGAATAATTACCAGAACACGCGGATATCCTTTTGAATCTTTTGTTAAAGCAAATGACAATCGAGTTTCATCCATTCCAAATAATAGTTGGCCCTTAGCGACGCTCGAAGAAAGTGCGGCCCTTACAGTCCAACGCACTGTCTAGTAATGAATAAAGTTTACAGCATCCGGACTAACCATCGCGAAGTTACATCTCAAGCTTGGATATTTAGTTTGCACGGCTGGCATACAGCTGACGTTCACCTGGAGCCCCCATCCGCCATCGCGAGATACAAATCCGCTGTGGCTCTCGCCCAATTGCGCGGTGCATAAGACTTCGACGTCATTCTAATCGGACAAATCTGCTCCAACTATCCCCCCATCCCAACGATAGCCCTAATCTTTGGCACTAGCTTAAAGAAACGCGGTCTGGGTTGATACAGGCGAGGCCAACATACGGCAGCGACGCGACGCCGGACGCCAGCAATAAATAGGCGCCGAGACCCATGTCGGCCCCAAAGCCAGGCGCAATAGCAGCGGCGTGCTTCTTGATATTCAGCGGTGCTCAAGCGAGCAAATATTCATGAAATAGGAGGAATCGACAATACCAAAATCGGCACTTATATCCAACTTCACGCAAAAGCCGAACAAAAGCCCTTGATTATCAACTTCATCCGAACAAAAGCCAGCCAAGTATCACTTAGCAAATACAAAACGCCTTCTCGACATCCATAGCAGTGGCATCCCAGTTATATCGACTTTCAACAAGCGCCCTAGAGTTTCGAGACTGAAGAGAAAGCAGCTCTCGATCATCAAAAAGCCTGCATAATGCCGAAACCACCTCATCAGATGCCATGGACCGAATTATTGTGCCGTAGCTATCATCTAAGATAAGCTCGCGTGCCCCGCCCACATCTGTTACCACTGCAGGCGTTCCGCAGGCTGAAGCTTCAAGAAGTACCGTTGAAAAGCCTTCGGAACGAGTTGGAAGACAAAGCACATCTGCTTGCTGAAGTAAGGAAGAAATATCCTCTGTGTTACATCTCCCAAGCCAAAACAAGTTAGACGAACAGGCTTCCTTGACCTCATTAGCCAGCGGACCATCCCCTGCAAGAACAAAACAAATATCACGCTTGGTAATATCTTTTGTGCGAGCCGCCTCAATAATTGAATTAATTCCCTTTTCAGGAATAAGCCGCCCGACAAAGGCTACAACCAAAGATGACTGAGGGATACCTAATTCAGATCGGAAATCTCTCCCCGAAGAAATACTCCTATAGAATGAGGCATTGATTGAGTTTGAAATAACGCCCTTTGCAGTGATATTAAAGTGCTGAAGCCATTCAACACTTTTAGAAGAAATCCCATAGAAATCAGGGTCAAACGTCTTTACGCGATCCGTAGTCCAATCCTCATATCGGCGCACAAAAAAATCAAGGAGTGGCTGATTGAAGGAAAGATACGCTGAGCCGTGGTCGAGAACAACAGCCTTAGCACTATGATCCGCAGCAAACTTCAGCCCTTCGAGCGAGAGAGGGAAAAGTCTCGTGTTTATCAGAACACCATTCCACTCATAATCATCAAGGGTTTGCAGGAGTCGGTAATAATCACTGGTTTTTTTGGGAAGAGGAAGTCTTCCATCAAGTAACGGAATGCAAGGAAGACGAATTACCTCCAGGCCGTTTTCGACTGAATGACCGACTCCCACGCGCATCGAATCATTAGTAACGATAACCACCCTATCGCCGCGTGCAGTCAAGGCGTGAGCGAGACCATCGACAAAATTACCAATTCCACTAAGTTGCGGGTGATAATGGTGAGTGAAAATACAAATAGAGGAGCTCATCACATAACCTCATCTGATATAGATGTCATATCCTTAATTCTGTGCCGTCCAGACTTCCCCATCTCCAAAGTCGAGCAAGAGCGGAAGATGGGTATGTCGATTATCCTGTGACGGTTTTTTTTTCCAATCGCCATACATCGTTGTAAGATATTTATCCGTCATACGAGGAACAGGGAATTCACTGCCTTCGAAAACCGCACTGCTCAGAGGGAAAATCTCTGAAATAGGCACTGGCGCCATATTCGGCCAGCTTAACGTCAGACAGTAATCAGAGACCTCACCCGTATTTGAGTCGGCAATACAGGAATCGAACAAATCCTGGTAAGAGCATGCGCCTCGAGAAACCAGTTGTTCCACCACGTGCATAGCAGAACAACCAATTTGCTCGAGTTGACCAAGGAACCCTTTATGAGGGACAACAATGGAAGAAGAATGATATAAATAGGCTCTTTTCTGTGCAATTGATGCAGTTCGGACTTGCTTTGCACGAAGGCGTTTATCTGTATAGAGCTGGTCATATGGAAAGATGTCGACAAAAATGCCCATCGAACTGGAAGCCTCTCGAGCCTCTTGATTCTCGAAGCGAGTTCCATCGCGATACACCTTAGCAAACATCGCAGCATAGCCAGTAGTATTCCGCGATGTATGGAGCGAATATCCTTCCGGTAACCCACCCTCGGCTAAAGAGCAAAAGCGGTCATAATCTGAACGCATCATTCCGATATCTATATCATCATCCCAAGGGATAAACCCCCTATGACGCATTGCTCCTAAACATGTTCCACCGTCAAGCCACCACCTGATGCCGTGCTTAGAGCAGAATGCGGCGACAACCTGAAGGATATCCAATTCAGTGTTTTGAAGCTTTAATAGCGCGTGAGCTTTAGACATCATCGGCCTATCTCTTTTCCCTGAACCATTGTTGCGTCTGTTTCCCCAAAACAGAAGACTGATAAATAAGGCAAATGGCATTGGATATAAGCGCCGATACAGTAGGGCCATTTAAGCCAAACAGCATTTGCGCAGGAGCCATAACAGCGACAGCACTAATTAAGGACAGCATGCTGCCAACAAATACCCCTCGGTAATTATCAAGAGAAACCAGCAAATCGTTGACAAACCAAGCGATGCCAGTCAAAAAGGCACAAGCCAACATAGGCTGAAGGAGATCGGTATGTTTAGCTATTCCAGCGCCATAAAACAGTGACAGCAATAATTTACCGAAAAAGAAAAGGGCAACTGAAGATATGACACCAACAAAAAAGATGCCAGCAAGTATTTTACCTATGAGCGAAAAAAAGGACTTTTCTCTAGAATGGTAACGCTCTACTAGATAACCTAATAAAGGATTATAAATATAGGTCGCACCCATTTGGATAATTGCCACAGGTGCAGCAACTGATGCATAAATACCCAGAGCAGAATCTCCGAATGAATAAGATAAATACTGCCTGGGAATATTCGGCGCCGCAGAAGCAGCAATGCCGCCCAGAACGATGGGCAAACAGCTACATAGGAAGGCTCTGACCTTCGCTCGGCTAATTCCAAGATTGATTGCAGAAATCCGATTTGATCTTGGATAATCGTAAATAACTCCGATGCCTATTGTCACTACCGTCATAAGCAACAGTGCACCTTCGAGGCTATTAAAAAATCCAAAGACAAGAATGAATGAAAGGAGAGAGCCGATGCCCTGCATTATGAGGGATTTCCCAATATAGTCCATCCTATGACCAACCTGATCATTAGCATGTATGACATCAATGACTAAGCCAGCGGTTTTATAGAGAGCATACAGAAGAATAGCGGGCACCGTACCAATACGACACGTTGCAATGGAATAGACGGCTAACATTGCAAACGCTATAAACGTAGTAAAGAAACGAAAAGTCAGGTATTCACCAGCAGAGTTTTTCCTTTCAACATCTGCAATTTGCACCGTGTACATCCTGTATTGGGCTAATTGAGAAAACATGTTGAAAATAGACATAGCCAGCGAATAAATGCCTGCAGCACTATATCCATCAGACAGCCGAACGACCAAAATGGTGATAAGCCACTGACAGCCTAAATTAGTCAACGAACCGACGGTATTCCAGAACATATTATGTTTAATCGAAAGAGTCTTCTCTGTGGCCTTCACAAATATAGGCTCCCTTCTAAACCTGTCGAAATGAGGATACGGAGCTATCTCGCAGCTTTAAGTTCTTTTAAAATCAAAATAAACAGCCAATTCGGCACAAGACGTATAATGATATCTGCTTTAGCGATAGACGGGCAAGCTCGTCGGTATTTAAGTAAACCAATTATGGAGCGCCGCTCCCTTGCTTCAGCGAACCCCAATATTTCCTTTAGATGCGGTGAATCGGGAAATCTATCGGCAAATCGCCTAGCAGTATCAACCCTGTTTTTAACTCTTGTCGAATACCAATCATCTTTTGAAGAAACACCTGCAAGGAATCCAGTTTCGTTACCACCATGTCGACGATACTTAACCAAAGGAGTCATAGTAAAGCTGCACTTCCCCAGTTCACTGCAACCCAATGTCAACCACAAGTCATGTGCAGTCGATTCCGGAAAGGGAATCATCGACTTCGCCGCACTCGCATCTAACATGAGAGCCATACCAATGCCGTAACATACGCTTGCGGCCTGTACAGTAATATCCTCTCCAGAGCACCAATTTACTTCCGGCGAATTAGGATGAGCTTTCCTATAACTCTTTACCAGAATATTTCCGTTTTCGTCAATTACCGATCTATCACAAACATCTAGAATTGAGCCTTCTTCTAGCATATGGTTGAGCGAAACTTCAACTCTATTAGGCTCCCAAATATCATCCTGATCGCAAAGTACTACGTAATCCCCTTCCGCCAAGGAGAGCAGCGCCTCGAACGATTTGACATAACCGAGATTATTATCACCGTGATAATACCGATAGGCGTTTTTCGTTATATGCGCTTGGATAAACCGCTCTAATGAATCCGATTCAGGGCAGTCATTTCTAACTAGAAGCGTAAGCGGAAACGTTTGTTTATCTATCGAATCAAGTTGTTCCGCGAAAAACTTAAGATCGGGTTTATAAGCTGAGAGAAGTACGCATACGCCAATATCATTTCCCATTTCTATTTCCAAAAATCCTCCCAAATTCATTGCTAAAGATTATCAAAGCACCCTCAGTTAAAAGAAACTCTTTTAAAAATAGAGTATTTATCCCTGTCTCTTAAAACGAGTGCCTAATATCAATAAGTAACAACCTTTGTTCCATAAGGAATGTTATCGTAAATCCATTTTGCATTCTGAATCTCAAGACGCACGCATCCGGCAGAGGATGGGACCCCCATTGTGGGATCCATCACGCGATTGCTGTTAACATAGTAGGGTGAGGAATGGAATAGGTAATCACCATAGAACTGCGTGTAGTAATAGCAAGTATATCCATGCCCAAAGGAGTATCCCTTTCCGTAGACTTGGTACTCACCTATCACAGTTGGCGTGCTAGCTTTTCCTGTCGAACATACATATCGACGGTTTAAGGACCAGTTATTCCAGGATCCAGTGTAAATACTCGTAACGCAACGTGACGTATCCACAAGTATCAGCCAATTTGTATTGCTTGAATAACTTTGAGCTTTAGCATCCATATAGTCTGACACCCACGCGCCGTTGGCCATGAAGTAATTCCAGGATCCATCCACAACTCGCCAGCCAGTAGCCATGGCGCCATTAGCGTCAAGCCAATACCAGGTACCCCCCAGGTTAAGCCACCCTGTTTGCATATAACCAGACGAATTCAAGTAATACCAAGATCCGTTAACGGCAACCCAGCCGGTTTTCATAACGTAGGTAGATGGGTCCAAATAGAACCAGGAGCCATCCTTGTACAGCCAGCCAGATCGTGCATAGCCAGCGGTCTCATCAAAGAAGTACCATTTTCCGTTAACGTTCTTCCATCCAGCGCAGGGGGAGCCATCGGTTGGATCAGCATAGAACTTGCACCCTCCAAGCGTCACAAACCCGTGAGCTTCGGCTAATTCGCCATCACCGTTTGTTGTAAATAGCTTTCCACTACGCAATGCTCCACACAATGAGCAATCAGAACCAGCAAAAGCCTTAGACGGCTCATCCTGGACCGAGTCCTGGACATCTACCCATTCACGACAAGCAACAGCGCCTGAAGCTTTTGCATAATAGCTTTTCCCATTTACAGAAAAATGACCTAGCAGCATTTTACCGTCGGCGGCAGGATCGAGATAATAGTATTGGCTATTGTCCTTCAGCCATCCCGTCTTTACAATGCCCGACGCATGAGAAGGCTCAGCGTAATACCAGTCTCCATCGCTCATAAACCAGCCGAGTGACAGCGCTCCCGTTGAAGAAAAATGATATTGATTGGATCCGATGACAAAAAAGCCGGTAGCCATTCTATTGTCATTTGCGACATCGAGCCAATACCAAACGCCATTCACCAAACGCCAGCCCGATGCAAGTGCGCCGGAACCGTCAGCGTAATACCAGTTCGTCCCATCAAACGCCCAACCAACAGCCATTGCGCCGGAATCCGATAAATAGTAACGAGACGAACCGACAGAAACGATTCCTCTAGACATAGCACCATCATTGGCGGGATCAAGCCAATACCAGTCATTGCCAGTTTGAAGCCAGCCGGTTAAGACTTCACCATTGCTACCCCAATACCATAAACCGTTATCAAGGCACCATCCATTAATCAGTCCATAGGTTCCAAGAAGATAGGGGTGCCCATCAATAACACGTCGACCAGTAGCCATAGAACAGCTGTTAAGAAAGTCAAACCAGTACCATTGGCCTCCAATAAACTGCCAGCCACTTGCCAAAGCGCCTGACGGACCCGCGTAATACCACTTATTTTCAGTAAAAATCCAGCCGCAGCTCATTGCGCCGTCACGAGCGGGGTCCAAGTAGTACAACGAGTCGTCAATATTCTGCATACCGGTCAAACGACAGCCATCTAGATAGTAATACCAGGACAAACCGTTCCATTGCCATCCAGATAGTTTTTCTGTCATCGACAGGTCTTGACTTTCGACAACCTGTAGGCTCGAATCTTCCGTTGTTTTGCCGGCACAATCACTGGAGTCTTGAGAGCAACCGCCACCGACAAATGCTCCCGACCCTCCTGTCGAGTCGCGCTCTACGACACCGTTATCCGCCCCCTCTTCCACGGCATAGGCAGTGCAAGAAAATGCGGGGACGGAAACTGAGAGCAAGGCGGAAAATAGCATCAAGCCAATTACTCGCCAACAAATTCGATGTTCAATCCAGACATTCATTCCAGGCCCCCAACCGATATCGACCGGCTTGCAGCAAATCAATTAAATAAACGGACGGGCTGCGCCGATCACATTTCCCCTTGCGCTAATGGAATGAATTCCGACGCCCTGATGAGGCCAAGAGTCAATCATCATACCGCCGCCAAGTGCAATTGCGATATGCCCGCGATAATAAATCACATCGCCACGCTGAATTGAGTTCGTACTCACGGGCATAAAGATATTACTTCGATACCAATTCATGGAATTGTAGGTTTGGCTTGGATCCCAGCGATGGTTATAAGGGTTGTAAACACCCATATCCATGCCAGTAGCATAAAGGCACTGCAAGACAAAACCAGAGCAATCAACAGCTCCACCGGGAGCGGTAGACCAAGGCTCAATATATTGCGTACCAATATACTCATAGGCGCGCTGGATAAAGGCGTTCACGCAATCTTCCCGCGTTGCCTCGACAGAGATGCGAGAAGGGGTCACATAGGTAAAGTATCCGGTGCAATAGCTAGGCAGCTGAACAGTCCAAGAACTGACCTGAGGATACTGGGATGGATTTTGCCAGCCAACTTTGTCGCACTGGCCATCGCTCCAGAAAACTCGACGAACGCCATCGATGGTCCTTGCGCCCGTTGCCATAGCGCCGCTGCCGTCTAACCAATACCACTTACCCGAATCTTTAAGCCAGCCAACATGCATGCTTCCATTGGACTCAAGGTAATACCATGTTCCATTCAAGCATTTCCAACCAGTTGCCATTTTTCCGTCAGCGTTTAGGTAATACCATGCACCGCCAGTAAAAACCCATCCGGTCTTCATCACGCCAGAATCGGCATCAAGCCAATACCAATCGCCGTCAATCTGCAGCCATCCAAGATGAATGGCACCCGTTCCGGGCTCAGCGTAAAACCTAAGATTTGCGACATTAACCCAGCCGGACGCAATCTGCCAACCATCAGCTCCAGCGGTTTTTAGGATAGTGCCGTTTTCGCGAATCACATCCTTGCAAAGATATCCATTATCATTAGCGTATCTTTGAACGCCGTCATTAACGGTAACCCAGCTTGAAACCACAAGCCTACCGCTCTGGTTTGCAAAACAATCGTTGCCGCCCACCTCAAATAAGCCCGTTTTCATGAGATGGCTAACAGGGTCCAGGTAATACCAGCTCGTGCCCTCTTTATACCAGCCAGAAATAAGTGCACCAGATTGGGAGGCGAAATACCAGCCGTCCTCGACCTGAGCCCAACCAACAGCCATAGCCCCGTTAGGCTTTAAATAATAAGCTGCATTGCCAAGGTCTAAATACCCAACGGACATCTTACCATCGGAGGCTGGGTCGAGATAATACCAAGCGCCGTTAACGAGTTTCCAGCCAGTGGCCGCGATACCGTTAGAGCAGTAATACCAATCTGCTCCGTCTTTGTACCATCCATTTGCGAGGCCATAGTCACCAAAAATGTAGGTTCTTCCATCAATCTTTTGACGACCCTTAAACATGATGAACGTCTGTGGGTCAAAATAATAGCGAGCCCCACCTATCGTTTGCCATGACGAAGCAAGGGCACCCGATGAATAAGCCCAGTACCAATTCCCGTCAACGAGAATCCAGCCGGTTTTCATAGCACCAGTGGCATCTAAATAGTATTTCCCGCTCCCGAGGTCGACAAAACCAACCTGCATTATATGGGTGGCAGGATCCAGGTAATACCATGTGCCGTCTTGATAAAACCAATCAGCAGCTAAATCGCCTCCAGCATTGGCATAAAACCAATTTCCATCTGAGTTACGTAGCCAGCAGTTCTGATATAGCGCGCCAAAAGGCGTTGCGGCATTGCCGTCATTCGCATAAAACGAAGCAGTCGATCCGCCAGCATCGGTCACATTGAAATAACCTGTCTGCATTGCACCATCATTGGCCGGATCAAGCCAATACCAATAGCCCCCGCTTTGCAGCCAGCCAGTTTGGTGTTTACCGTTTTTTCCGTAATACCAAACTCCAGACGACTCGTCTCGTTGCCAGCCATCTTTTATGACGGAAGAATTATCAGGTTGCAAATCATCGGAAACCACAGAAGAAAAATCCGCTTTTAACTCAATACTCTGAGCCTCAACGGAATCCTGTGCAAACGCGACATTCGCACTCAGGGGCAAGCAGCAAGCAGTGATTAATGACGCAGCAGCACAAACAAGCGTGGCCTTCTTTTCGAATCGATACATAAGCGACCCTCCCAGATATCCTATTTAGTTATTTTAATCCACCTTTCGAGATTGATTTTCGCTACTTTCTGTTCAGTCTATGTAGCTAAATACAATTGATTGAACATATCGTTCAATCATTCTATTCTTTTCCTAAGCAATGAACATCTTAATTGGAGGCCTGCAGTGGAACTGACCAAGCGTAACTTTACAGTTCTGTACGAATACCTAAAGAACCCATATGCCAGCCAGCGAGAAGTTGCCGAGCGCACCGGCCTTTCACTTGGATCAGTAAACGCAGCGAATAAAGAGCTCACGAATGAGGGGCTTCTCGAATCGGACAGCCTAACCGACGGCGGTTACGAAGCGCTTCATCCCTATAAGGTTGAAAACGCAGTGATATTGGCTGCGGGGCTTTCGAGCCGCTTTGCTCCCATTTCGTATGAAAAGCCCAAAGGCCTTTTAAAAGTACGTGGTGAGATCCTCATTGAGCGACAGATTAGGCAGCTGCAAGACGCAGGTATCAGCAATATCACCGTCGTTGTCGGCTATAAAAAAGAATATTTCTTCTATCTCGAAAGCAAGTTCGGCGTCTCGATTGTCGTCAACAACGAATATGCATCCAAAAATAACCACGCATCGCTTATGTGTGTAAAAGAGCGGCTTGGCAACACCTATATTTGCTCAAGCGATGATTACCTTCTAAACAATCCGTTCGAAGCCTACGTTTGGAAAGCATTTTATTCTGCTCAATATGCTGAAGGCGCCACCAAAGAATGGTGCATTCAAACCGGAGCAATGGACAGAATTACCAATGTTACGATTGGCGGTTCCGATGCTTGGTATATGCTCGGACATGTCTACTTTGATAAAGCCTTCTCGCTTGCATTTAAGCAGATTCTCGAAACGGAATATAACAAGCCCGAAACAACGGACAAGCTTTGGGAAGATCTATATATCGAGCACATCAAGGAGCTCGATATGGTTATCAAGAAGTATCCTGAGGGCGAGATCAACGAATTCGATTCTCTTGATGAGCTGCGTGCCTTTGATCCGCATTTTATCGAAAACGTTGACTCCGATATTTTCGATAACATCGAGCAAGTGCTCGGCTGCTCCAAATCAGAGATTCACGACGTTTATCCCCTTAAACAAGGTCTTACGAATCTATCGTGCCACTTTAGAACCAATGACGGAGAGTACGTTTACCGCCATCCGGGAGTCGGGACCGAACTGCTTATTAACAGAAATGGAGAAGTAGCCGCACTTAAAAAGGCCAAGGAACTCGGCCTTGACGACACGTTCATTCATGAGGACCCAAAGCGTGGTTGGAAAATTTCGAAGTTTGTACCCAACGCAAAGCAGCCTGACCCGCATGATCCTGCCCAAATGAATCGAATGATGCAGATGTGTCGTTCGCTTCACGAGAGTGGTGCAAATGTTGAAACCGAATTTGACTTCTACCTCGAAGCGAAGCGCTACGAATCACTTCTTCTGGAAAAAGGTCCCATCGACATTCCAGGCTACAGGGAAATGGCCGCCGAAATCGATGAATTGGAGCACTTTGTTCAGGCCGACAATGCGCCAAAATGCCTTTGCCACAATGACTTCTTCTACCTCAATTTTCTTATCGATGAAAACGACAAGTACTATCTCATTGACTGGGAATATGCTGGCATGAGCGATTACGCGAACGATTTTGGAACTTGCAGTGTCTGCTGCGAGCTTTCCGAAGACGAAGTCGACCGCGCGCTTGATGCATATTTTGGGCGCAAGGCAACAAACAACGAAGTTGCGCATAACTATGCGCACATTGCCCTTGCTGGATGGTGCTGGTACCTCTGGGCTCTTCTGAAAGAAGCCGAAGGCGATTTCGTGGGCGAATGGCTCTATATCTACTTCAATTACGGTGCCAAATATCTTAAAAAGGCACTGGAGATCTATCGAAAAGGTGAGTAACGATGCAATTCGGCTTTTTTAGCGGTCTTCTTTGGGGCCTTGATACAGTAATACTTGGAATCGGTTTGGCGCTCGCGCCCTATATTGGATCGGCGGAAGCGCTTGCATGTGCCTCCATTGCGGGATCTTTTCTCCATGATGCCTTCTGTGCGATCTGGCTCTTTGGGTACATGGGAGTTCGAGGCAGATTAAAAGACACGCTCGCTGCACTTAAAACTCGTTCGGGCAAGGTCGTCATCGCCGGCGCTCTGCTCGGTGGGCCTATCGGGATGACCGGCTACGTATTGGCAATTAATAACATCGGAGCTGCCTATACGGCAATCATCTCCGCCTTCTATCCCGCGGTCGGAGCATTCCTTTCTTTCGTGCTGCTGAAAGAGAAAATGGGCAAAGGACAGATTCTTTCCCTTCTCGTTGCTCTTTGCGGCGTAATGACGATGGGCTATCTATCGGCCGGGTCGAGCGAGATTGCAAATGCCCCTCTCGGCTTACTCGGCGCGGTGCTTGCCGTTATCGGATGGGGATCCGAAGCGGTGCTGTGCGCATGGGGAATGAAAGATCGTGCCGTTGATGACGAAACGGCTTTGCAAATCCGCGAAACTACAAGTGCGCTTGTTTATGGAGTGCTCGTACTCCCCCTCTTCGGAGCATGGCATTTCACGCTGGGTGCTATCCCGAGCATGCCCACATTGATTATTGCACTCGCCGGACTCGCGGGAACTGCATCCTATCTGTTCTATTACAAGGGCATTGCGGCAATCGGAGCAGCGCGTGCGATGGCTCTGAATATCTCCTATTCGGCATGGTCGGTGGTCTTTGGCCTGATCTTGCTTGGAACAATTCCCGACGTGGCATCCGTAATCTGCTGCATTGTAATTGTATGCGGAACAGTTTTGGCAGCCAGTAACTGGGACGAACTATTTGGACGTAATAAGACGGCTTAGCTTGATTAACAATGTAGTAAAAGGGGAGAGCTCGTCGAGCTCTCCCCTTTTAGCATCATGGCTATTCAATTACCACGGCCTGGCTATCCCGTAGTCCTTAAAGGCTATGATGACGAGCAGGGAATTGTTTATCTTTCGGATTCGATTAACGGCAATGTTACGCGAAATGCCCAGGTGTTCTTCGGCACATGGCAACAGATGGATAATTACCGCCCCACAGGCCATAAGAATGCCCATTATACCAACGTGCAGCATAACGGCCTCCTGGCCAACTTCCCCACTCGGTATTCCACATCTCAACAGGTTGACCACAGGTCAGTCTGTTCAGAATGGAAGAAATTGACGAGAAAGAGACGTCTTTTGCCTGCTTGCCACTTCCAGCAGCACGCAGAAAGTTATTGCCAGCAATAGTAATCGCAGGGGCGACGCATCCCATGAGACCCCCGCTGCTACGCCTTGGGTTGCCATCAAAGGCGGTAACAAAGTTGCCGTTGCTTCCCTTGGGCAAGTAATAATCCGCAATAATCGTCTTACCTAAACCGAAACCATAGTAGTTAAGCAAGTTTGTAAGGGCAACCGACTCACAGCCAGTAGGAAGTTCCGGGTACTGCGAATAGCACGGGACATCGACCCAAGCGCCAACCATTGCGCCGGATGAACTGAACTTGTAGTCGGTAGAGCCGATCCAATACCAACCGTTGCTCAACATTACTCCCCCACGTGCGGCATCAAGGTAATACCATGTGCCCCCAAGGGAAAGCCATCCCGTTTTCATTGTGCCAGAAGCGGATTCTAGCCAGTACCAGTTACCGCCATCGTTAAGCCAGCCAGTCGCCATTCGACCATCCGAGTTGAAGTAATACCAAGACCCAGCTATTTGCTGCCATCCAGTCAGAATTACCCCATTAGCAGAACAATAATATCGAGAACCCTGAGTCTCAATCCAGCCCGTTCTAACATTCCCGCCATCGTCAATCAGCTGGATTCCTGAATCGGTCATGATGCCCTTAAGGTCAATTGCACCGCTGGATGAAGAATGATACATACAGAACCCATCACCGTTTGACCAGCAATTAGCCATCATCTTGCCGGAACTATTAAATATGTATTCACATGATCCAATAGTTTGAAAGCCCGTTGCCATGGCGCGCGTCGAGGGGTCGAGCCAGTACCACGCACCGTTTAGGCTGAGCCAGCCGGAGGCCAGCGCGCCGGAGCCAGTCGCGTAGTACCAGGTGCCGCCGTCGAGGACCCAGCCGGTCGCCATGGCGCCGGAGGCGTCGAACCAGTACGCGGAGCCGTTGCACGAATGGGGGTCCGTCGCCATGGCGCCGCCCGCGTCGGGGTCGAGCCAGTACCAGGAGCCGCCGGTGTAAAGCCAGCCGGTCGAGGCGATACCGTCAGCGAACCAGTACCAGGAGCCGTCGACGAGGCCCCAGCCGTTAAGGGGACCGCAGCTGCCGAAGTAGCGGCGGACGCCCTGCGCATCAGTCTGGTAACCCGTCAGCATGGCCCCCGTCCGGGCGTCGAAGCAGTAGGGAACGCCGCCGACGGAAACGGGGCCGCGCGCCAGCGCGCCGGATCCCGTCGCGTAGTACCAGGTGCCGCCGTCGAGGACCCATCCGGTCGCCATCGCGCCGGAGGCGTCGAACCAGTACATGGAGCCGTTGCACTCGTGGAGCCCGGTGGCCATGGCATGCGTCGAGGGGTCGAGCCAATACCAGGCCCCATTGGTATAGAGCCAGCCAGAATGCAACGAGACCGGATTGACTGAATCCACATAGAACCAGTTGCCGTCAAACGAATTCCAACCCAGATTCCATTTAACGGATTCTTGAGCAGGACCATCATCGATTGAATCGGAAGGAGAAAGAGTCGAGGGGACGGATTGCCGCTCAAAATCAGTAGGGATGGAGGAGCTTATGGGTTCTGCGTTCGCGATATCAACCACACCGGGTCCAGCGAGCAGTAGAGTTGAAAGAATGATTAGGATTAATGTTATTTGCTTTTTCCTTGCCATGTGCAGCCCCCAGTAGTTACCAATTTTTATATAAACATAGTCTACAAATGGATAGCTAAGAGCAATATGTAATTAGAAAAAGGCAATTAAGGAAGAGTTGCTAGCCGAGCCAAGCGCCATTACTAGCAAAAGAGTATTTCACCCCATCGATTTCTTGAACACCCGTAGTCATTGCGTGCGTCGTGGGGTCAAGCCAGTACCAGGCGCCGCCGACGTATGCCCAGCCGGAGGCCAGCGCGCCTGATCCCGTCGCGTAGTACCAGGTGCCGCCGTCGAGGACCCAGCCGGTCGCCATGGCGCCGGAGGCGTCGAACCAGTACGCGGAGCCGTTGCACTCGTGGAGCCCGGTGGCCATGGCGTGTGTCGCGGGGTCAAGCCAGTACCAGGCGCCGCCGACGTATGCCCAGCCGGAGGCCAGCGCGCCTGATCCCGTCGCGTAGTACCAGGTGCCGCCGTCGAGGACCCAGCCGGTCGCCATGGCGCCGGAGGCGTCGAACCAGTACGCGGAGCCGTTGCACTCGTGGAGCCCGGTGGCCATGGCGTGTGTCGCGGGGTCAAGCCAGTACCAGGCGCCGCCGGTGTAAAGCCAGCCGGTCGAGGCGATACCGTCAGCGAACCAGTACCAGGAGCCGTCGACGAGGCCCCAGCCGTTAAGGGGACCGCAGCTGCCGAAGTAGCGGCGGACGCCCTGCGCATCAGTCTGGTAACCCGTCAGCATGGCCCCCGTCCGGGCGTCGAAGCAGTAGGGAACGCCGCCGACGGAAACGGGGCCGCGCGCCAGCGCGCCGGATCCCGTCGCGTAGTACCAGGTGCCGCCGTCGAGGACCCATCCGGTCGCCATCGCGCCGGAGGCGTCGAACCAGTACATGGAGCCGTTGCACTCGTGGAGCCCGGTGGCCATTGCACCGCCCGCGTCGGGGTCGAGCCAGTACCAGGCTCCGCCCTGGCGCAACCATCCGGTATACGCTTTGCCGTCAGAGGTTGCGTAATGCCAAGTGCCCTCTTTTAACTGCCAGTAATAAAGAGAGACATCAACATACGCGTAATTCATATCAACGTTTCCGCTAATACCAGAAACTTTTCCGCGGCTTGTATACTGCCAAAAGCTGTAACTGCCGGTATAGTGACATTGGGAGTTGTATTGAGCAATCCAATGATCCCAAGAACCGCTCTTAAATACAGGGTCGGTCAATATATTGTTAAACCAATTTAGGTTTGCATAAATGCCTGGCTTATATCCAGCACTTGAAATCTTATTACAGAATGTCTGAGCTCTAGATGCAATTCCGGATTGACGACCATCTGCGATAATTGTCTTGTCCTCAAGATCGTAATACACCGGTAGCCTAGGATTGTGCCACGATAGGCAGTCAATCACCATGGACGCCTCATCGGCTGCCTGTTGATTATCAAAAGCATATGAATAGACATAGACGCCGTAGGGAATTCCGAGTCGCTCGCACTCAGAAATATTACGATTAAATTGATAGTCAACTCGACCGCCGAAAGACGGAGCGCCAAACCCAACGCGCAGAATAGCGAAATCGATGCCAGAAGCTTTAACTGCGTCCCAATCAATACGCCCTTGGTGCTCGCTGACGTCAATGCCCTGAGCTGTAACCCCATCGGGAAGAGCCTCCATAGACAATAAAGCTATTCCGTCTTCTTCGGAAGAAGCATCATCTGAAACTAATTGTCCACCCTCATAACGCCAAGAATTCTCAACCAGAGTCTGAGCAGCCTCTGCATCCGCAGGGCATACAAACATAGAAACGGGCGCAAGGAGCATCAGCACCAACAATGCCGAAAACAACTTAAGATGTTTGTTCATGTAAACCTCGTCATTCGCTCTTGATTGCGTCTAGCTTACAGCATAGCTATGAAAGATTCCAGAACATCCAACTGGACAAGATGCCATCTAGGACGACAAATAACTGCACGCAATACCACAATGTAAACAAGAACTTCCCAGCAGGGTGAAACCAAGGACTCCTAGTCCCTACTCTTAGCCCCAAAGAATGCCGACATCAGTTAGCTTTCAAACCAGATGTCAAAAAGGTAGGGGACCCAGAGAGTCCCCTACAACGCGGAATTCTAACGAATCAAGATTACTTTCGATGGGCCCAAAGCAGTCAAACCGGAGATGCGATTTCCATAACCATCACTATGCCAGAACAAATTTTCGCTCGGCGAATTGCCCCAGAAAAAGCCAATGTGGCTATCGTCCGCATATGGGCTGTAAGGATTGAAGAACACAACGTCCCCCTTACGAGCCAAACCACTGCGTAACAACTCATCAATAGAGTTGAAATAAGTCACGTTCGTGCACGTATCGATAGCGTAGCCGTACCAACGATAAGCGTTTACGCAGCCGCCCCTTCCGGGACCTCCACTCCAAGGGGAATGGCTCTGCTCGGCGGCAATGGGAGCTAAATTCCCGCCCGCCTTCATATATGCAAGCGATACAAATCCACCACAATTCATGCCCGTATAACCGTCCCAACGCGGATCACCCTTTGGGTACATGCACGTTTCCTGGCTGAGATGCGTGTCGTAGCGTGTTCCACGGTAATAGCCGTCGTTTTCGTGGCTCATAAGCCAATTGACCAGGCTGGACCTATTGACCCCCAAAACAGAACCAGACGTATTCAACCATGCACCACTTGCATTGAAGTAATAGTCAACGCCATCGATTTTCAGCCACCCGTTAGCAAACATGGCGCCCGAAGGCTGGAGCCAGTACCACGTACCGCCGTCATTAAGCCATCCAGTTTTCATCTTGAATGTGGAAGGGTCCATCCAATACCACGCACCGTTGACATATTGCCAACCAGACTTAAGGACACCATTGGAAGATGCGTAGTACCAAGTATTGCCACTTTCGTCAGAAGCGTCTTTCGACATAATCCAACCAGACGCCACGTTAACGACACCATTCGCATCCGCATAGAAAACCGCATCTCCAATATGAATCACACCTGGCAATGAAGACGAGTCGGTACGATCAGCGACTACAGGAGATCCATCAGATGAAGTAGGCAACGGCTCGCTCAGTGCTCCAGACGAATTCGCCCATGCTATACCATCGTTCAAGTTGATCCAGCACGAAGATGCCATTGCACCGGAATCATAAGAAAAATAGCGTTTGCTTCCTACCGCAAATTCACCAGTACGCATTGCGCCGGATACATCATCAAGGTAATACCAGGCGCTTCCGGACTTTATCCATCGCCCTCGTTGAATAGCTCCGTTTGATGCGGCGTAATACCAAGTACCATCAGCAAGTGCCCAGCCTGTTGCCATAGCGCCTGAGCTTGTGAGGAAATAGGTGGACGAGCCCACTTGCGCAAAGCCGGTGAGCATAATGTGGCTTCCTGGGTCCAGGTAATACCAGGAATTCCCCAGAAGTAACCAGCCTCCATGCAGCAAGCCGTTGGAGTCAGCGTAATACCAATTGTTGTCAACAAGTGCCCACTGTGAGGAAATCATAGCCCCTGAACCGTTAAAGATATAAGGGGTGCCGTTGCATTCATTCAACCCGGTGGCCATAGAACCGTCCGCAGGATCAAGCCAATACCAACGGCCCCCATCCGAGAGCCAGCCCTTTACCAGGGCGCCAGAGCCGGAGAAATAACGCCAAGCAGTAGTGGAGCCCGTAGAATCTAGGTACCAGCCGACACGCATTGCACCCGAAGAGGAGAAGGCATACGTCGCACCCCCGACTTGAACCAACCCATCCTGAGCCATTCGACCTTCGTCGTCGAACCAGTACCAGCTACCGTTTATATGTCTCCAAGAAGAAACAACGATTGTTCCGTCGGACAAGCCCCAACGCCAAAAACCAGCCCCTTCTTCGGGTGATATCCACCCCTGATGCCAAATAATTTGATTCGAAACCTCAGAAGGGGTCTCATTATCCACCTGAGAGTTCTGCTCGACAACGAAGGTCGATTCGCGCTGGGCATCAACGCCTGACTCGACAGAAGCAATAGCAACGTTAGATGCGGGACCTTCGTCAGTGTTATTCGAATCAAGGGCGTATAACATCGAGGGCGAACCCAAAAGGAGCCCAAAAGAAATGAGGCCCGAAAAAGCCAGCACTCCGAATGACCATTTCTTCATAGCAGCACAGTATCCAATCACGCAGCGGCCCCGTCGCTTCAGGGCAACGGGGCCTCAATCAAAACTAGCTCAGTAATGTGCTAGCCAATTTGCTGGCAGTTTTTGCACTCTCGTGAAGCGCCACGCCTCTGGGCCTCCTGAATAGAGATCTGCGAATAGCCCTTTGCGTCCTTGCCAACGGTACGGCACTTATGCGTATGGTAAACATCGCTACCGTTCTTATACCAAACTAAACCGTAGCCCGGAATCCACTTGCCGTCCTCGCCGACATAGTAGGAGCCAACCCAGGCATTCGTAGCCATGGCACCGGAAGACTGGAGGTAGTAGTCGCCGACCCAGGCGTCGTGAGCCATAGCGCCGGAACCGCTAAAGTAGTACCAGGCGCCGCCGACCTGACGCCAGCCGGTGGCCATCGCGCCGGAATCGTCGAACCAGTACCAAACTCCACCAACGTTAGCCCAAGAGTTAGAGGCCATAGCGCCCGAACCTCCGAGCCAATACCACGTGCCGCCATTGCTGAGCCAGCCGGTTGCCATGGCGCCCGAACCGCTCGCATAGTACCAAGAGCCGCCTGCCAAGAACCAGCCAGTGGCCATTGCACCGGAGTCGCCGAACCAGTACCAGGAGCCGCCGAGGCTGCGCCAGCTGTTAGCGACCATGGCGCCCGAGCCGTCGAGGTAGAACCACGTACCGCCGATGTTGAGCCAGCCAGTGACCATCGCACCGGAGGCATTAGTGTAGTACCAGGTACCCGAATCGTTGATCCAGCCAGTCAGCATGACCCCAGATTCGTTGAAATAGTACCAAGCCCCGCCGAGATTATGCCAACCGGTCAATAGCTCACCGTCGGAGGTCGCATAGGACCACTTTCCGTAGATGGAGTCGTAGAACCAGCCACTATGCTGCATGCGGCCATCGGCGTTGGCACCAGGGGTGTTCAGGAAGTAGTTCTTGCCGTCAATCTGAACTCGGCCGTATGCCATATCATGGTTTTCGGGATAGAAGTAATACTTGTCCCCACCGATAGACTGCCAGCCCGACACCGCGGTCCCGTCAGCGCCAAAATAGTACCAGACAGCTTCGTATTCGTTATGCCACTGGTTCGTGACCATGGCGCCAGTTTCGGGATCGAAATAGCGAAGGTTGCCGTCCTCGCACCGAACGAGTCCAGTCTTCGGACGACCGTCGGAACACCATTCCGTAATCGGTCCACCGCCTCCGCCACCGCCAGCAATATCAGCAAATGAGGGCGCCGGGGCAACCGTCATGCAGGCAGCGGCAAATGCAACAACTCCCAGCACTGTTAGTCCGTGCCATCTTTCTCGAAGGCTTTTCATACGACATCCTTTCTCCGAGATTTAAGGCTCTCTTAAGTTATTTTTAAACTATCAATTCAGTATTTCAACGGGAAATCGATAAAAGGTGTCTTTGTGACTGCAATTTAAATATGAGTCGCCACACCTCAACCGTTACGCTAAATAGCTTCTAAGGCAAACTTAGCGCATGAACGAACTGATTAAACGAGTGAACTGATTAATAAAGCAACAAAATACAAACCTTGGTCATCAATCACATCTACCGCGGGCCGATAACGCCCGCCTAATGTGCTGCGATATAATCAATCTCACTAAATGCCAAATCAGCAAGCCGAAGGAGCTAACGTGCTAACAATTCACTATGGTGATATGGAAAACGTTATCTACAACACGTCGGTTTACTTCGATAACGTCTATTCGCCCCAGTGGTTTCAAGACTCCTTTGCCCAAAGGGTCATTAAATCCATCGATAAAGGCACCGTGGTAGGCCCCAATGCAATCGATACCAAGATTCTAGGCGTCATTCCTCCCGAGAAACTATCCAGCGGCACCAAAACACTACTGCTTATGTACTTTATGCCGCAGAATATATATAACGCCTCAAATTGCGGTGATAATTGCGCCTACTGGATTCTGAGGATCGCCGCGCAAAAGGATCTAACAATCAATCTCTACCATTTAATGGATTTCGGAAACGGCAAATTCACGGCTGCCATTGCGAACACAGGCGATGTCGTTCACACGATGTTTGACCTTGTCCCCATAGCTGGAAAATGCCTAAGGGAGAACTCCTGATGCGCGGATCATACAAGGTAACTATTCAAAATAACCGGGTTCAGTTTAAACTGACCATCAATCGAAATCTGACCATCATCCAAGGCAACAGTGCTACAGGCAAGACAACTTTGCTTGAAATGGTGGCAGCTCACGAAGATCTTGGGGCACAAAGCGGCGTAACAGTAAGTTGCAAAGTGCCCTGTAAAACAATATCTGGAAAATATTGGCGCAGAGATCTCCAAGAAATTTCCAGCAGTATTGTTTTTATTGATGAGGGCAATACTTTTGTTCGATCAAGAGAATTTGCCCATGAAGCAAAACGTAGCTCAAACTACTACGTAATCGTCGCCAGAGAGTCACTGCGCCAACTGCCCTATAGCGTTGATGAAATCTACGGTCTTAAGAACACCAACCGAACCACAACGAAGTATCCCGTTTACTCTCGTGTCTACACCTCTACATATCGTATTTACGGTGATACTGATTTTAGAGGCGAGAGGCCCGAGCTTGTCATCGTCGAGGACACAAATTCGGGCTACGAATTCTTCAGTTTGCTATGCAAAAAGAGCAGCATTAAGTGCATCAGCGCGGGAGGAAAATCAAACATTTGCAACTGCATTATGGACGCACCGGAAAACGACATCCTCGTGATTGCCGACGGCGCCGCCTTTGGACCAGAAATTGCGGAAGCAGCTGCTCTATTGCGCCGAAAGAACATCAAGCTATTCCTACCGGAATCGTTTGAATGGCTCGTGTTGAAGTCGGGATTATTCAACAGCAAACACATTAAGGACATGCTGCTTAACCCCGCTGAACATATCGAAAGCTCAAAGTTCTTTAGCTGGGAGGAGTTCTTTACTGCAGAACTCATCGAATGCTCACGAGACACACGTTTTCGATATGACAAGAGCTGCTTGAACGAGGAGTACTTGAACCCCACCGCTCTTGCGGCTCTTGAAGATACTTTGCCGGAACTTGGCATTACTTCGCACTAAAACGAGAAGTACTCACTGTCGGAGGATAGGTTTGGTCCGAGCCACGGGTCGCCATCGAGGAAGAACTCCGGCCAGCGCTGCATGAACAGTGCCTGCTCTCGCTTCCAGCGGCGCAGCTTTTCCTCGTTGGCCTCTTCCCTGCCGCGCGAGGTGAACTCGTAGTGGTACAGCTCGGCATAGGGCGTAAAGATGGTGCGGTAGCCCGCCTCCCGCACACGGAGGCAAAAGTCCGCGTCGTTAAAGCCGACGGCGAACTCCTCGTTGTAGCCTCCGACCTGCTCAAACACGTCGCGACGAACCATCTGGCAGGCGCCCGTTACGGCGCTAAAGTTGCCGGGACGTACAGCACGGGCAAGGTATCCCTCGCGCTTTGCCGAGAAGTCCTGGTTGGCATGGGCAAGTGCGCCGCGCACGCCAACCAAAATGCCGGCATGCTGCACCAGATGATCAGCAAAATAGAGTTTGGCGCCCACCACGCCCGCATCGGGACGCATCAGATAGCCCATCATCTCTTCAATAAAGCCGGGGCTTATGACCTCGGTATCGTTGTTCAACAGCAGCAGATAGTCGCCCTTGGCATGCTCAACGCCAAAGTTGATGATCTGGGAGTAATTGAACTCGCCCGGCCACCACTCAACGCGCGCCGTGCCCTTGCCACCAGATGCAGCCGCTATGCGCTCCAGAAAGGTTTCGTAATACGCAAACGTCTCCGGGTCTTCGCTGTTGTTCTCCACCAAGACAATCTCGTAGTTGGCATACGTGGCCTTCTGGGCGATCGACATCGCACAAGCATCGAGCGTCTCAACATGGTCCTTGGTGGGAATCACAATGCTCACCAGCGGCGCAGGCTTTGGCAGCGCATAGCGCATACGGTAGACAAACGGCGTCTCGGTCTCCTCGACCGTTCCGCAAATGCCCAGCGCGTTAAAGTGGCGCTGCAGCGCAAGGCGCCCGGCTTCAATAGCATACGGCTTACTATCGGCAGAACCGTCGGCGGTCGATCCCGGATGAACGCGCCAGTGATACAGCACATGCGCAACGTGCTCAAAGCGCGCGCCGGCTACAAGGCAGCGAAGCGTCAAGTCGTAGTCCTGGGCGCCCGCAACGTCTTCTGGGGACAAACCAATGTGATCGATGAGCGCCTTCTCCACCATCAGGAAATGCGTCACGCAGTTATGGCTATAGAGCAGGTCGACGTTGAGTACGGTCTTAAAGACCGGCTGGCCCCACTCCCCCGTTTTCTGGAACATGTCCTCATCGCAGAACAGGACCTGGGGACGCTCGCCCTCGGCCGCCTTATTCAGTGCGGAAACATACTGGAATAACGCGTCCGGTTCCAGAATGTCGTCATGGTCCAAGAACGCGACGTAGTCGCCCATCGCTTGCTCAATACCTGCGTTGGTGTTGACCACAATGCCGCCGTTGCCGGGCAGCCCAATGCGACGAACGCGCTCGTCGTTGGCACTTGCCGCAAGATTGGCCACCGCATCCCATTCGGGCGAGGCGTCCATGAACAGCAATTCCCAGTCGTCATAGCTCTGGGCTATCACCGAGTCCAGCAGCTCGCGCAGGTAAACCCGATCAGTCTTGTAACACGGCACCACAATGCTCACGAGCGGCCTATAGGCAAAGGCCGCCGAAGCGACACGCTGGCACGCCAAATCGCCCGGCTTTGCGCGATGTTGCTCAAACCAACGTCGATAAGCTGCGTCATCAGCGCGTGCATCCTTCATGCGGTTCCAGCTGTCGTCGACCATGCCGTTGTACAGGCGACCATCCATGGCGCAAAACCCGCTCTGGATCTGCTCTGTGGAATCGCTCACAATCGCGACAAAATCTCGTATATCTTGAGGCATCTCAACGCTCAGATACGTTTTATTGACACGGCATCCATTCTGCTGCGGCACATCGACCTGCGATTCAAACACATGCACGGTAGCATCGATGGCATTCATATGCGTATCGAAGATCTGAAGCTCAGGCGCGCACTGGGAGTCTCCCGCCCAGGCAACCTCATAGCGCCACACCGCGCCGGCGTCTGCCGGCAAATAGCGAATGGCATCGATCTCGTAGCGACCGCAGTGTTCACCACGCTGCGCATCGCGGATAAGTGCGCACAGCGCAGGCTTTGCTTTGTAGTTAATCTTGGATTCCAGCTTGGCCACGCGGCTATCGAGGCGAATGGAGCCCAACCTTTGGCCACCGGATGCAAAAACGACATTCATCGACGAGCCATCCAAAAACGGAAGCACCAAGACGGCGAGCTCGCGCTCGTAATCGGAAACGGAAGGGCAAAGCGCCAGCACGCGGCCGTGATCGACCGGGAGCACCAGCGACGGCACACAAGAGCCGCTCGTCGTCGCATGGGCAAACGCTTGAGAACCCTCCCGCTCAATAAGCGCGGCGACATCCTGACCGGCAAAACGAAGCAGCACAAAAAGACGGCCCTGGCTGCGGCAAAGTGCCAAACGCTTGATACTCATCTACACTTCTCGCTTTCCCAGGGCGTTCGCTGCCATGCGTTTGCAGGCGCCCAAGTGCCCAAACCTCAAGACGTCGTAATCGAACATGAGCTTTTTGCACTCACGGGCATTGAGGGCCTTGCTGGTAAGCGCTGCACGCACCATAGCAGCAACAGAAGGAGCGCATTGTGCGAGCGCATCATCGCTGCCCACGGCAGAACCGGCAAGCGCCGTGGCAACGGCAGCAAACACCTTGCCGCAGTCCGAACCCAGCAACCTGAGCGCATCGTACAGCACCAGATCGCATAGGAAGTACGCCAGGCCATCGGCGTGCTGTACATCGAGACCGTCGCGCTGCCAGTCAGCCAGCACGGCGGAGTAAATCTTCACGTGCTCCAGCAGTCGCGTCTCGTCGTCATAGCGCATGGTATCCATGAGCGAACCCTTGCGCGCCACGCGGTAGTCATACAGCTTGTTCGAGATAAGCGCGGTCTTATGCGAACGACCGTACACGGCAAAATCGAAGACCTGGTCCTCGCCATACTTAACGGTTTCGTCGAACACGATCCCGTTGCCCAGCAAAAACTCACGCTTGCAGGCGGTGCGCCACGCAAAGGGGCGAGATGCTTCCCTAAACAGCAGTTCAGAGCTATAGCCTTTAAACGACACATCGCGCGGACTCAGCACATAGTTAAGCCACGGATACCCAGCCTCCAGCGGATACGGGTTCGCGCCAAAGGTCAAAACGTCGCAATCCTCACGCTCAAAGGCATCGACGATTACACGGCACGCATCGGACGTAAAGCGGTCGTCAGAATCCAAGAACGCGACGATAGGAGCCGAGGACGCAGCGATACCCGCATTGCGCGCGCTCGACAGACCACCGTTGGGCTTATCGACCAGCGTAAAGCGCGCGTCCTTTTCGCAATAGGCAGCGGCGATATCGCGCGATCCATCCGGCGAGCCATCGTTAACCAGCACGCCTTCCCAATCGGACATATCCTGTGCAAGCAGGGAGTCCAGGCACCAGGCCAGACACTCCTCCACCTTGTAAATGGGAACGACAACGGAAATCTTGGGGGTAGCCATAATCACGCGCTCCTACTGTGCCGCCGGCACGTCGTCGGGATGCGGGTTATCACCGTAGGTACGCTGATACGTCAGCACGCGCCAGACCAGCGGCAGACCGCCAATCTTAAAGTAATGCTTAAACGTATTGAGCTTGCCAGGCTTCTTAAAGTCAAAGCGCGAATCGATATAGGCGCGGGACGACTTGACCATCAGGCGCAAGTCGGTCTCGCCACGCGGATCAAACAGCGACAGGTCAAAGCGACCGGCATCCCAATCGGCCTTGAGCTCGAGAGATGCCTTCTCCCAAAACTGCTCGCGCAACTCATCGACCAGGCGCTCGTCATTCCAGCGGTACGTATCGACCTTCATGCGCATTAAAATACCCTGAAGCTGAGCCTTGAGCTCGGGACGCTCGTCCAAAAAACGTTGCATCTCGGCATATTCGTCGCACACGCAAAACACCTTGTTGGGCGAATTAACGGAGCTCTTCTCGTTATCCTGGCGATAGCACAAAATGGGGTCCGCAATAAACGCGGCACGCTCGGCGCAAGCCCAAACCTTAAAGTTAAAGCCTGCGTCCTGATACGAGGCACCCGGCGTGGGAAGGAACCGAATCTGATTGTCGTTGAGGAACTGGCGCCGATAGATAGCCGACCAAATGGAAGGTTTGCGGTAGAAGATGCCCGGGCAATCGACGGGGCGATACGCGGCGCCCGTCATATGCTCGTCGATAATCCCAAACAGCTCACGGCGCTCGCTGGGCGTGGACCAATACAGGTAAAAGTCGCCCTTCACCACATCGGCATGCTCAGTATCGGCCTTGGCGACCAGCTTTTGGAGCGAATCCTCAAACATAAAGTCGTCGGACTCAAGGATGCCCACGTACTCACCGCGCGCCATCTCCAGGCCGCGGTTCATCGAGTCGCCGTAACCGCTGTTGGCCTTGTCGATCATCTTTACACGGGGGTCGCGCTCCATGTACTCGCGGATGATATCCGGCGAGCTATCAGTGGAACCGTCGTTGATACAGATGATCTCGATGTCCTTAAGCGTCTGCGCCACGGCGGAATCGAGGCACTCGCGCAGGTAGCGTTCGACATTGCAGGTGGGAACAAGCAGCGAAACTTTAGGGGTATCAGAGTTCTGCAAGAGAACCTCCTGTTGAATAGCGTGTAACAGGGTTATTTTAGCAGCCGAGCTGCGGCGGGCGGCAGCGCTTGGAATTAGATAAAGCGCTCCACGCAGGCTTTGAGACCGCGAGTCGAAAGATAGAACAGCGTGGCATCTGCAATCGAAACGCCCGAGGTCGCCGCAACGAGCTTGTGGGCAACACGGCGAACGGCGCCCTTAGCAGGCATATCCGCCCACTCCGTTCCCAAAAACGTCGTAAGGTCCATGTTGACGCGAGCCGCCACACGATGGAAGTCATCGGCATCCAAGCGCGCAAGGTCGAACACAATGAGGTCCAAAAACCAAGTTATCAACTCGCCGGGACACAGGTCCAAAAGACCGTAAGCCGCCCAGTCCTCCAAGACCTCCTCGAGCATCCTCATGTGGGCGTCAAGCTTTTTGGCACGAGCCTCGGCACTGTTGAACTCGTGCGTCGCCGATTCGCTCTCCATCACGTAGTGGTAGAACTTGTCCGGCATGACGACGGTCCTGCGGGCAAGCGCATAAGCCGCAAATTGGAAGACGACGTCCTCGCCCAAAGCCAAACCGGGGGCGAAGCGAATACCTTCGCGATTGAGCAGCTCGCGCGAAAAAGCCGCGCGGCAGGCATAGGGCTGCGCATTCGAATGGAACAGCAGCTGGGGATCACGGGCGCCGAAGGTACCAGCTTTGGGGCTCATGAGTTGCTGGACGCGTTTGGGGGCAGCATCGGCAGGTTCACAGACGCCGCCATAAACGGCAACCTCGGCATCCGCGGACGCCATGGCCTGCAGCACGCAGTCGACCGTCTGGGCGTCGATGTAATCGTCGGCGTCCACAAAAAAGACGGTCTCGCCCTCGGCGGCATCGATACCGGCATTTCGAGCGCACGAGACGCCCGCGTTTTCCTGGTCAATCACCAGTACACGATCGTCGGCCTGCGCGATCTGGCGCAACGCGTTCAACGAATCATCAGTCGAACCGTCGTTGACGCAGACAACCTGAATCGAGCGCTCGGACTGGGCCAACAGCGAATCGAGGCATCGCTGAATCGAGCGCGCAGAGTTGTAAACGGGGACGACAATGGTAGCTTTAGGACACGAGGCCTCTCCCATGCCGACCTACCCCCTCAGCGATTCGATGAGGAAGGCGGCGACCACGCCTGGGCCTCCAACCGAGGCGTAATACTTAGCACGCCCCAAGGCACCATCCGTCGCAAAACTCGGATGCTCGTCAACCCAGCCCTCAGGATCTTTGAGGATGGCAGCGAGATTCGCGCGCTTCCACGGCTTGAGGTCGTCAAGCGAAAACTCCCCCGCGTCCAAGGCCGCTTGGAATTCCTTGGCCATCTGCACCAGGAACTCCTTATAGAACTTAGGCGCCAGGCGCACGTAGTTCCACATGTACGAATCGTACTTAATGAGCTGATTGAACTTGAGCATGCGCGCGACGTCATCACTTGCGTGGTCGCGGGCATAATCCTCTCGAATCCAACGCTCAATCTCGGCATACTCGGTATTGACGCAAAAGACCTTAGCCGAAGAATTGACCGAGGAATTCTCGTTGTCCTGGCGATACGACAACACGGCATCATGCAGGTAAACAGCCTTATCAGCGCACGCGATCACCTTAAAGGCGAATGACGTGTCCTGAAAGGATGCCCCCGGAGTCGGCAGGAACGTAATGCCGTTGCGCTCAAGAAAATCGCGACGGTACACGGCCGACCAAATCGACGGCTTTTGCTTAAAGAACTGAGTCGTATCGCTCGGGTGCACCGGCTTGCCGCAATCCTGAGGTCTAAACATCTCGTGCAGCGAGCGGCGCTCCTCAGGCTTAGACCAGTAGAAATCAAAGTTCGCCTTCGCGAAGTCGGCATTATTGCTATCGGCGGCCGAGACAAGCTTTTCGAGTGCGTCGGACGCCATAAAGTCATCGGACTCCAAGATGCCCACGTACTTGCCACGCGCCATCTCCAGACCGTGGTTCATCGAGTCGCCGTAACCGCTGTTGGCCTTGTCGATCATCTTGACGCGCCTATCGCGCTCCATGTACTCGCGGATGATATCTGGCGAGTTGTCGGTCGACCCGTCGTTAATGCAGATGATCTCAATATCCTTGAGCGTCTGCGCCAGGGCGGAATCGAGGCACTCGCGCAGGTAGCGTTGAACATTGTAAATGGGAATAAGCAGCGACAGAACAGGGCTGCCAGAGGCGTTAGTAGACAAATGTGCTCCTTAGGAAATACCTGTCGTTTCATGGTATCAAAGGGTCAGCGCGCCAGCGGGCGTTTATATAATCTATGGAGCTCGCAGAGGCAAACCGATAAGAAAGGACGTCATGCAGCCCAAAGCCGCACGCAACATACCCATCGAAGCGCTGCGCTTGGTCGCAGTCGCCGGTATCGCGGTGTTTCACACGTTTCAGTTGACCTTCCAGGCAACCTGTGTCGGCGCCGTGGAATATGCCCCACTTGCGATATTCCCCTATTCCGGCGCGCTCGGTTTTATTAACTTGCTTGGCTGCTGGGCCAACGAGGTCTTCTTTATGATCTCGGGCTATTTTCTCATCGCTTCGGCCGCGCGTGCTTGGGACGGTGGAGCAACGTGGAAGTCGCAAATGCAACGGACGGCGCAGTGCCTTGGCAAGGTCATTATGCCCACTGCGTTTTATTGCCTCGTGGCGCTCGCGTGGTCCACGGTCGTCTCACCCATTCCCGATGTTGCCCTCAATACGCACTACTGGTACACGCTAGGCCTTGAGTTTATCTTGGTCTATGCCGCCACGGTCTTCATGGCGCCATGGTCTGGACTGGCCAAGAGCTGACTCTCCCAGAAGAGCTACACGGCGACGGTCATCGGCGTTGGCATCCTCGCATTTGTTGTTAACGGGTATTTAGCCGCTATGAGTACGACAAGCGCCGGCGAGTTTTCTTGGCTCCATAAGCTCATGAGCGCCGTCACGTACGTTATCGCGTTTTCGATCGGCGGTCTGCTCCGCGACGTTACCGATGTCATGGATTCGGACAGGGCGGGCGCCTTGGGCATGCGATCGCTCGTAACGTTTTTGGTGCTCACCATCATCCTGGAAGGCGGACTCTCCTTCACCGGCAACCTCACAGCGATGGCAACCCTCTCCTACAAATCGACCTCGTTGATCTCGTTTGCCCTCGCTGCCGCCTCCCTGCTCTTTGCGGCAACCCCACGCAGTGCCTCAGGCAATCCGCGGACTGCAGGTATCATCGTCACCTTATCGACCGCCACGCTCGGTTTCTATGTGATGCAGTCGCTCACCAGTGGCTTGTGGCGTCCCGTCTTCAATACGTTGCTCGCAAACATACTGGTCAGCTAAAACAGCCCGGCAGCTATATGTTTCGTCACGGGTACCGTCATTAGCATCGTCTTTGCCCTGACACTTCTCACCACCGACGCAGCTAGAAGCCTTATCGCTCGCAAGCCCAAGCGGCAATAGGCACGCTGCCGTCAGACCCTAAAGCCGCTACAGCCGTGGCAGGTTCCTGCGTTTTATTCAAAGCTTGCCGTCAAGGCGCGCCGAGCCTTTACAATAGGACAGTCCCAAGGACGTATTCGATAGCTTCCGCGCAGCACTCGCCCGCCGCGCGTGAAAGGATATATTGCCCCATGCCTTCCACCCTTCCCGCCCCCATCGATAAGCTCGCCATCGTAGTCGTTACGTACAAACGCCAGGAACTCCTGGCCAATTTGTTCGACTCCATGACCGAGCTCACGGCAACGCCCTGGCGCATCGTGATTGTCGATAACGAGAATTCACGCGAGACCGAGGCCATGTGCACCGCATTCAACGAGCGCCTGGCCAACCTGTGGGGCATCGACACCGAGCAACCTGACGCGCAGGGTGGCACCGACCGCGTTATCTACGCGCCCCAGCTCGAAAACAGCGGCGGCGCGGGCGGCTTTTCCGCCGGCACCAAGTGCGCCTACGACCTGGGCGCTCAGTGGTTCTGGGTCATGGACGACGACGTCCTCGTCATCCCGGAGGGCATCGAGCGTCTTGCCAAGTGGACGGATCGCTACGACGTCATTCAGGGCTCTCGCCTGGACTTCGATGGCGGCGCCTTCTTTTGGCAATACCAACTCATCCTTTCGCTTGGTATCCCCAACCCCATCGCTAAGTGGGACCTGGGCCCCAAGGGCTACCGCGCCATGAACCAGCTGTGCTTTGAGGGCGGCATGTTCTCGCGCCGCGTGGTCGACAAGATCGGCCTGCCCGATGCGCGATTCTTCATCTACGGCGACGATGCCTGCTATGGCTACGTGGCCAGCCAACACTTCCCCGCCGCCGTGGTCGCCGACGTGGTGCTCAAGCGCGCCCGCGCCGTCTCTAACTGGGATATCGCCGGCAAACGACAGCTCAACTCCACGAGCGACACCAACCGCTACTACATCATGCGCAACCGCGGTTATCTGGCCCGCTACATGCAAATTTACGGCGACTATCATCCCGTGCTGTTCCGTCTGGGCAACGCCGCGACCTTCTGCAAGGAGTTCATTCGCCTGGCCGCCGTTGACAAGTGCTTTAAGACCGGTATTCCGGCGCTGCGCCGCGGCATGAAGGACGCCCGCAAGATCATCAAGGATCCCAACTGGAAGCCCATGCCGCCCATGAAGGACACCGAGTAACGGAAGCCGGAAACACCTCAGCGCTTAAAGCCGCTGGTACACCGTAGCCACATGCTGTCCATCAAACCCAAACCCCCAGCGCACGCGGCCAACGCCGGGTCGCGGCACACGGATTTCGTCGATGCCGTCGCGCTCTATGTCGAGCAGCGCCTGCACGGCCAGCAATTCCAGGCCCAGCGCATCCACATCGGGGTCATACATCAAGTTAATCGTTATCAGCGGACGCTCGTCCAGCATGCCAATCGTATCTGCTACATCGAACACAGCACCCGTAGGGAAAACCTGGATGTCCCAGCGACCTGCGCCATACTTTCGCCTCGAGGCAGGATTGGCATAGCCCGGCAATCCAAAACAGAGTCCTTGCAAGAGTAGGTGATATGGCAGCGGTGTATCTGGGTCGGTCGCACCGATTCCCGCATCTCCCAGGATGCGGCTTAGCGCCCGCCTCACCGTATCCTCGTCCCCACGGCACAACCCGTCGCGAAACGCATCGACGTCTCGAATGTCTTCGGCAGCGCACTCAAACCACTCGATAATCACTAGACGCAAGGCCTGGCGAAGCTCGTTATTGGGCAATCGCAAGGCACGGAGGCGATTGCCACGCTCTGGCTCCTCAGTCATATCAGTCGTGAGAAAACCGGACAGATACAGCGCCGTCCACAGGCCATCATCAGACGAGACCTCTGGACCCGCAGCGCCCAAACAAAGCGGGACATCAACGCACCCATGGGCCTCGAGCAAATCAAACAAGACCGAAAGGCGGTCGAGATTCCACCCGACAACTACCCTACTCAGGCAATCGGCATATCCATACAGATCGGCACGCACAGGCGCCGTGCAGCCTCGGTCCAGAAAACCGATCACACGCTCTGGACTCGAGCAATAGGCCCTGCCAAACCGATACCCCTCGAGCCATTCACGCGCATCATCCAGGTATTCCTCGCGCCCAGCATGATTCAACAGAGCCTGGACCTCGGCATCCGAAAAGCCGAACCAACGGTCACACCACGTCGAAAGCGTCGTCGACAGACAATACGAGCGGCCGCGCGAAGAAAGCGCCGCTTCGGCAGGACCGGGACACTCCCCCATCAGACACGTCAGCCGCAACGAATCGCGCGCAGCGACAATGGCGTCGAACAGCACGCGATCGAATAGCTTTGCCGGATCGGCGCCGGAAGCACCCCTCGCACTCGCACGGCCCAACCACGCCGCGTCGTACCCATCAACGAGTAACACAACCTGCTCATCGCAGGCCATCTCCATCAGCTCAATGAGCACGCCAAGCACCGAGGCAGCCTCGTCCGCGCTCGCCACACCACGCGCAACGCGTTCGATATGACGCACCTTATCTCGAGCTAAATCCGGAGCCTCCAAGAGTGGCAACAAGCGAGCGCATTCGCCCGAAAGAGCATCATGCACGACGCCGGCAACAGCGGCCCCGCACCTTGCAGCGCCAGAAAAGTCCAGCGATATCACCGGATAGCAAGCATACTCATCCCGATAGCGCCCGCTGTTCGCATCCCAAATCTGAGCATCGGCAAACAAACGCTGACCAGAGCGACCGACCGCTGGACGCTCCAGAAAAGCCTTGAGCATCGACAAGTTCATGCTCTTGCCAAAACCCTCGGGTCGACAGCACACCACAACGGACGCGTCGCAGTCCAACACATCGGCAATAAACATGGTCTTGTCAACCAGCATGCAGCAACCAAGGGACTCCGCATAGTCGTGCATGCCAATGGGCAAAGCCGCATCGTCGGCACAGCCGATCAAGCGCACACCAAAGCCAGCAGCACAATCAACATTTGCCTGTTCAGACACCAAAACGTTCCCCCCAAATCGCAGCACGATGCCAATTGTAATGACCGCCTCGCGCGTACCGACGAAGCCGCGCGAACATATCGGGCAACGGTAGCAACAAGACGTGTGAGGGGGCACAACTAATCGTTGCACAACAAAACGGGGCCCGGATACATTCGCACCGGACCCCGTCCCAACTCTTTAGTTATCTAGCAACCAAGAGGCTACTCCTCCGAGCCGTCCTCCCCAGAAGCTTTCTTCTGCTGATCGAGCTTATGCTTACCACTTACGATAGACGTAGCGCCCAGTGTGGCCAAGCTTGCACTGGCAAGGCTCGCCATAACGATAAGGTCGCCCGTCTTGGGCATGTTGCCGCCAGATGACTTGGTCGTTGTAGTCGTCGTGGTTGTAGTGGTCACCGTCTTGGAGTCATTTTGCTCTTGGACCTGGTTGTCAGCACCGCTCTCGTCGTCTTCGGACTGTTTCTTTCCGTCCTCGGTCTTGTTTTTGTCCTTCCCGTCAGATTCAGACTTCTTACCCTCGTCCTTCTTCTGAGTGGACTTGTCGTCCTTCTCCTCAGAGCTAGAACCCTTATCAGATTCGGTCTTCTCGGAAGCCTTGTCCTTGGAGTCGCCCTCTGCGGCCTCGGTCTTTTCCATGGAAACCTGATCAGAGTTGTCCTTGTTCTGGGCGGAGCCGTTATTGACGCCAGCCATCAGCGAAGAACCCAGCGTAGAACCAAGCTGCTCGGAGAAAGAAGGCTTCTTGTCCGGCGAAGCAACGGGAGCGTCCGGCGCCTTATTCGAGTCGTTCTTGAAAGCATCGGAATCAGGGGTTGCATCAGAGCCGGAGCCGTTGTTAGAGCCGGTGTCAGCAGAGGAATCGCTCGAGCCGGTAGATGAGTTAGAGGTGTCAGCGTCGGTCGAACCAGAAGCGTCGCTGTCCGTATTGCCGGCAGAGCTTGAAGACGAATCGCCCGCAGCAGAGCCGTTCAAATCGGAGCCGTTCGAGGTAGAGCCGTCGTTGGTAGCGCCACCAGCAGAGCCATTACCGTCAGCATCGGTCGAGGGCGCATCCATCCTGTCATCGTTGACATCGTCACTCGAGCCGTCATTCGAATCAGGTGTCGGCGAGGGCGCCGGCGTAGGCTCGGGCTGCACGGGCGTCGCAGCGGCAGCCTCATCCTCGGCGATATAAACCAAGCAGTCCTTCAGCTCATTCTTATAACGATTCTTCCAGCCCTCATGATACTGAGGCTGACTCGAAAACTTGGTGGCGACATTGTTGACCACGCTATTGGAGAGCGCCGTCACAAACTCTCGGTCGGACATATCGTTGGAAAGATTCGCCCAGCGGAAAAAGTCCCTGCAGCCACCAGTGCCGCACATGTTGGTAATGCTCCACACCATGCCCTTGACGCAATCGGCGCGGCCCGAAATATCAATACCCAGGCCGCTCTTGAGCCACGCCTCGGTCACCGCATAGTACGAGTTGTACGCATAGGCATCTTGAAGTGCAGAGAACTCAACAGGATCGGTGTTGTAAGCACCCTGGAAAGCCTCCTGCGCGATACGGCCCAGCTCGGTGAGCTGACCGTTCTCGGACATGGGATTGTTCGCGTTGGTAATCTCGCTGCCGCGATCAATCGCAGCTTTAAGCATGCCGTACTTAGCAGAATCGTAGTTGTAGACCTGCTTCATAAACGGAATGAGCGACCAGCGGCGATCAAACTGATAGTAGCCCAGTGCGTTATAGCCGTCACCATACGAAAATCCCTGGTTGTAGTTACCATGGCTCTCGTACTTGGTAAAGTACTTCATCTCGGGAGTCACGTTGACAAACGAAACGCCCTGGACCGACCTCAGCACGCCCGAGAAGGACTGCTGGGTGTAAAGGCCCTTATCGATATCGGTGGCATCCGAGGCAACGCCCGGCGTGGGCTCCTCGGCAGCGGCGGGTGCCGGCGCGGAAACGGCGCCAAACGAAAGCGCCAGCGTCAGGCCCGCGACAATCGCAGAATGCTTGGGCTGCATAAGATCCTCCCTGCATTGGTGTAGTTAAAGTTCAGTTTGCAAAGATAAAAATAAGTATTGCAGCTCGCCCGTTATTGCACAACAACCCCTCGGCAAACGGCAATAACCCTCCGCGAAATCTTAAGGAATTAAACAAACTGGTCGTCGGGCGCCATCAGAAGCTCGCCGTATCGCTCCATCAGCCCGTCCCTCAACTGACAGAAAGCGGGGATATAGACGTTCAAGATGCGCTGAATCAAATCTTGAGCGAGCTTGTTGTCGTAGATATGGACGTTCGTATTGCGGTCTCTGAGCATGTCTAGCCAGGCCGCCTCATCAATAAAGTCGTAGAATCGGTACGACTCCTTCAAGATGGCACGAGGAGACCCCGACGCGGCAAGCGTGGCGCCCTCATACTCGAGCAGACGCTTAAGGAGCTTCCAGCTCAGTTCAAATTGAAGATTGAACTTATTAATCAATCCACTCTGAACAAAATCATTGTTGAGATCCTGATTGGGCGCATCCTCAAGATTCGCCAAGGCGCTAACAAAGTTCTCATATTTTTTCATACAGAATCACACCATCCCTGGCAATCTCATCGAGCAATTGCTGCGATAGGGACTCGTCGAGATTGACGACATCTACATCTAAAAGAGTATCAAGATGTTCCTCGATCAAATATGAGAAACGGCCGAAATCCCGGCAACCTGCTACGGCGATGTCAATATCGCTCTTGGGCAAGTTGTCGCCTCGAGCACGAGAACCAAACAACACGACCTTCTCGGCGTCACATTCCCGAGCAAAAACTTCGATTTGCTTGTACACCTTGTCGAGAGATGCCATTTGCACCCCTACAGCCTAATGTCAAAGTTGATTTCGGGGACGGCGGCCAGGTCGGCCAACGTCACGCCGTCGACGTACTTTTCGATCACGTCGTCCAGACCACGCCAGAACTTGACGGTCGAGCACAAATCGCTACGGGTGCAGCTGTTGTCGATGCCATCGCACGCCACCGGAGCCGTGCTGCCCTCGACGGCACGCAGGATGTCGCCGGCACGCACCTCGGCCGGGTCCTTGGCCATCATGTAGCCGCCGCCCTTGCCGCGCACGCTCTTAAGCAGGCCCGCCTTCATAAGCGGACGAACCAGCTGCTCCAGATACTTTTGCGAGATATGCTCGCGGTCGGCAACCTCGCGCAAGGCAATCTTGCCCTCGGCGTCGCCCAGCGCCGCGATATAGATCATTAACCGGAGGGCATAGCGGCCCTTAGAAGAAATGAGCATACCTACCCTCCCATCGTTACTGGGACAAAACCAGGCTTGTTTGTCCCAAATCCTATGCACGCGGGGCAAACAAACCTGATTTTATGTCCCTCATCTAAAAAGTCGAGTGGATTAGTCGGGTTTTCCCTTGACTAACGCCGAACCCATAGTAACTTTATTCCGAGAAGATTCCTAGGGTTTAGTACACCTATGAGTACACCATATACAGAGAGGGACAGCATGAGCGCAAATCCGCTGCTTTCCATCGAAGGTCTGACCGCCTCCGTGGACGAGAAGACCATCCTCCACAACGTCAACCTCAACGTCGCCGCCGGCGAGACCCACGTGCTGATGGGACCCAACGGCGCCGGCAAGTCCACCCTCGGCCACCTGGTCATGGGCGACCCCGTCTACACGGTCAACGACGGCCGTATCGTCTTTGACGGCCAGGACATCACCGAGCTCACCACCGACAAGCGTTCGCGCGCCGGCCTGTTCCTGAGCTTCCAGGCCCCGGTCGAGATCCCGGGCGTGCCGCTGTCGAGCTTTTTGCGTGCCAGCATCGCCGGCCGCCCCGGCCTGGAGATGAAGGGCAAGGAGTTCCGCCGTCGCGTCAAGGAGCTCGCGGCCGAGCTCAACATGGACACCGCCTACCTCAACCGTGAGCTGGGCGTGGGCTTCTCGGGCGGCGAGAAGAAGAAGGTCGAGATGCTCCAGCTCCTGTTGCTGCAGCCCAAGCTCGCCATCCTCGACGAGACCGACTCGGGCCTGGACGTCGACGCCCTGTCCACCGTCAGCCACGGCATGGACGCCTACCGCAAGAGCTGCGACGGCTCCATGCTCATCATCACGCACAACACGCGCATCCTAGAGCACCTGGATGTCGACCGCGTCCACGTTATGGTCAAGGGCCACATCGTGCGCGAGGACGACGCCTCGCTCATCCCCTGGATCGACAAGAACGGCTTTGAGACCTTCGAGCGCGAGGCCGCCGAGCAGCGCGCCCAGGCCGAGTCTGCCGCTGCCGAGCAGCAGGCGTAAAGGGGCGACGCAATGACCAAGAACCGCACCGAGGTCGCGGACATCGACCGCAGCCTCTACGATTTTACCTATGGCGAGGAGGGATTCGAGCGCCTCGACGCCGGCATCACGCCCGACATCGTGCGCGAGATCAGCGCCAAAAAGGACGAGCCGCAGTGGATGCTCGACCTGCGCTTAAAGTCCCTCGAGATCTTCAACCGCTTCCCGGATCCGACGTGGGGCCCCTCCATCGAGGGCCTGGACATGGATAACATCGTCACCTACGTCAAGCCCAACACCGACCAAAAGCACGACTGGGAGTCGGTGCCCGACGACATCAAGAACACCTTTGAGCGCCTGGGCATCCCCGAGGCCGAGCGCAGCTACCTGGCAGGCGTCGGTGCTCAGTACGACTCCGAGCTGGTCTACCACAACATGCAGGACACCGCGTCCAAGATGGGCATCGTCTACTCCGGTATTGAGGAAACCCTGCACGATCCGCAGTGGGAACCGCTCATCCACGAGAAGTTTATGACGCTCATCCCGCCCACCGATCACAAGTTTGCAGCCCTGCACGGCGCCGTGTGGTCGGGCGGCTCGTTTGTCTACGTGCCCAAGGGCACCAAGCTCGACTTCCCGCTGCAGAGCTACTTCCGCCTTAACGCCAAGGGCGCCGGCCAGTTTGAGCACACGCTCATCATCGTCGAGGACGATGCCGACCTGCACTTCATTGAGGGTTGCTCCGCGCCCAAGTACAACGTGGCAAACCTCCACGCCGGCGCCGTCGAGCTCTTTGTGGGCAAGCGTGCGCACCTGCGCTACTCGACCATCGAGAACTGGTCCAAGAACATGTACAACCTCAACACCAAGCGTGCGCGCGTGGACGAGGACGGCGACATCGAGTGGATCAGCGGCTCCTTCGGCAGCCACGTGGGTTACCTCTACCCCATGAGCGTGCTCAACGGCCGCCGCGCCCGCTCGAGCTTTACCGGCATCACCTTTGCCGGCGCCGGCCAGAACCTCGATACCGGCTGCAAGGTCGTGCTCAACGCGCCCGAGACCTCGGCGACCGTCGAGACCAAAGGAATCTCCAAGAGCGGCGGCATCCAGACCTTCCGCAGCTCTATCGTGGCCACGCCCAAGGCGGAGGGCTCCAAGGCAACCGTGAGCTGCCAGTCGCTGATGCTCGACGACCAAAGCCGCTCCGACACCATCCCCGCCATGGACATCCGCGCCAAGAACGTCAACATCGGCCACGAGGCCACCATCGGCCGCATCGGCGACGACAAGGTGTTCTACCTGATGAGCCGCGGCATCTCGGAGGAAGAGGCCCGTACCATGATCGTCAACGGCTTTGCCAACCCAGTCTCCAAGGAGCTGCCGCTTGAGTACGCCGTCGAGATGAACAACCTGATCAAGCTCGAGATGGAAGGAGCGATCGGATAATGAAACAGACCACGAACACCGCTGCTACCATGCTCGAGCAGGTCAACGCTATGCCGGCCGCCACTTGGGGTTGGCTCAAGATGAACCAGACCAAGCTCGAGCTTTCGAACGAGCTTGCCGCCGCTCCCGCCGAGGCCGTTGAGGTCGAGGGCTTGGACGAGCAGCTTACTGGCGTGGCAGACGCATTCGACGCCGCCATGGACGCCATGGCCGAACGCTTCCCCGAGCGCCGCGCCTCCGCCCCCGGTGATGCCACCGACCGCGCCCGCATCACGCCCGAGACCGAGCTCGACGTGCCCGCCACCTCCGTCTACCAGGCCGGCGCCATCAAGCTCGAGGAGGAGCTCTCCCCCGCTGAGGCCTTCGAGACCGGCATGGGCGAGGCTGCCTACGCCTACCTGGCCGAGCATGCCTCCAAGCGCATCGTCATCGATGTGCCCGCATATAAGCACGCCACGGCCACCGTGCGCGTGAGCGGCGTCGACGCGGATGCTGCGATTGCCGCCATCGACGTCGTCGCCCGTCCGCAGGCAACGCTCGACCTGAACATTGCCCTGGACTCCCCCGTTACCGGCGAGGGCGTCGTGGGCTCCGTGCTGCGCGTGTGCGCTCACGAGTACGCCACCGTCAACGTGACCTGCACGCAGACGCTCGACGATAGCTGGATCGCGCTCGACGACACCGGCCTGTTCCTGGACGAGGGCGCGCGCGTCAACGTGCAGCACATCGTCCTAGGTGCCGGCGCCAGCGCCACCGGCCTTGCCGGCGACCTGCTGGGCGATACCGCCAAGGTCACCATCGATACTGACTACCTGGGCGCCCGCGAGCAGGTGCGCGACTTTAACTACGAGCTGCGCCACCGCGGTCGCAAGACCGAGTGCGAGATCGACGCCAACGGCGTGCTGACCGGCACGTCCAAGAAGGTCTACCGCGGCACCATCGACCTCGTGCACGGCTGCAAGGGCGCAACCGGCACCGAGCGCGAGACGGTGCTTTTGGCCAACAAGGGCGTCGACAACAAGACCGTTCCCGTCATTCTATGCGACGAGGACGACGTCGCCGGCAACCACGGCGCCACGATCGGTCACGTCCGCGACGAGCAGCTGTTCTACCTCGCCTGCCGTGGCCTTGACCAAAACGCCACCGAGGACCTGTTCATCCGAGCCAAGCTGGAGGACGCCGCGCTTTCCGCCACCGACGAGCGCACCCGCGCAGCCGTCGTCCGCCTGGGCAACAACCTGATCGGCAACTTTGAAGAGGAGCTCGCATGATCGACACCGAGCACGTTAAATGCGACACCTGTACCGCCCCCGAGCCCATGGAGCTCGACGCCAGCGACGAGGCTTCGCGCGGCTGGCCTACCGTAGATATCGAGACCAACCCCTACAAGGGCCAGTTCCCGCTGTTTCAGCAGCACCCCGAGATCGCCTTCCTCGATAGCGCCGCCACCGCGCAGCGCCCCGCCTGCGTGCTCGACGCCGAGCGTGACTTCTATCAGCGCATGAACGCCAACCCCCTGCGCGGCCTGTACTCGCTGTCCGTCGAGGCCACCGACGCCATTGCGAAGGTCCGCCAGCAGATCGCCGACCTCATCGGCGCCGCCCAGGCCAACGAGGTCGTCTTCACCCGCAACACGAGCGAGTCGCTCAACCTGATCGCCAAGAGCTTTGCACCCACGGTGCTCGAGCCCGGTGACGAGGTCGTCATCACCATCATGGAGCACCACTCCAACCTGATTCCGTGGCAGCAGGTCTGCCGCGAGACCGGCGCCAAGCTCGTCTACCTCTACCCCACCAAGACCGGCCAGCTCACCACCGAGGAGGTTCTTGCCAAGGTTGGTCCCAAGACCAAGATTCTGGCCGTGGGTCAGGTTTCTAACGTGCTGGGCGTCGAGAACCCGGTCAAGAACCTCGGCAAGCTCGTCCACAAGTACGGCGGCTATCTGGTCGTCGACGGCGCGCAGTCGCTGCCGCACATGCCGGTCGATGTGGCCGACCTGGGAGCCGACTTCTTTGCCTTTAGCGCACACAAGGCCATGGGCCCCATGGGCATCGGCGTGCTGTGGGGCAAGATGGACCTGCTGAACGCCATGCCGCCCATGCTCACCGGTGGCGAGATGATCGACTCTGTCACCGAGCAGGACGCCGTCTGGGCGCCCGTCCCCGAGAAGTTCGAGGCCGGCACGCAGGACGCCGGCGGCATCTTCGCCACGGGCGCCGCCCTTGATTACCTGGTCAACACGGTGGGTTACGAGAACATCCAGGCCCGCGAGCAGGCACTCGTCCACTATCTGATGGGCGAACTCATGCAGCTCGACTTTGTCCAAATCATCGGTTCCATCTACTGGGACAACCACCACGGCGTTGTGAGCTTTAACGTCAAGGGAATTCACCCGCACGACGTCGCGAGCATCATGGACATGGACGGCGTCTGCATCCGCGCCGGCCACCACTGCGCGCAGCCGCTGCTCACCTGGCTGGGCGTCGAGAACCTTGCCTGCTGCCGCGCCAGCGTGGCCTTCTACAACGACAAGGCCGACATCGACAAGTTCATCGCCGGCCTGCATCACGTTTGGAGCACGTTCAATGGGTAATCTGTACACCTCCACCACGTTTATGGAGCACAACTCGCACCCCGACTATAAGTACGAGATGGATGCCCCCACGCACGAGCACGACGGTATCAACCCCAGCTGCGGAGACGAGCTCACCTTGCAGCTGCGTGTCGAGAACGATGTAATCGAGGAGGCCTCCTTTACCGGCCACGGCTGCGCCATCAGTCAGGCCAGTGCCGACATCATGGCCGACCTCATCACCGGCGAGACCGTCGATGAGGCGCGTCGCTTGGCAGGACTCTTTCTCGCCATGATTCGTGGCGAGCAGCTCTCCGAGGAGGACCTGGAAGACCTGGACGAGGCCGCCCAGCTCCAGGACATCTCGCACATGCCCGCCCGCGTCAAATGCGCCGAGCTCGCCTGGCGCACCCTCGACGGCATGCTCACGGGACAAAATAATCAGTAGTATTTGTCCCAAATCTTAAGAATTTTGTTGGCCGAATCGCTTGACTAAGAGTGGTTCGGCCATTTTCTATTCCGAGAGCTCAGCCTGAGCCTTCACCCGCACATAAGCGCGCGCGATACGAGATACGGTACTCTTACTGATTCCCGTATACCGTTCGATCTCGCGCACCGTGTTGCCGCCATCGTGCAGAGCGAAAATGATTCTGTCTCGCCGCGAGGGCGCAACGGTCTTGAGTTCGTTGAGCGGAACCCCGAGACTCTTCGCCATCGTGTCGGCAAAAGCGTGGCGTTCCCACTCTGTCTCTTTCATATCGCACAGCGCCGGCTCGCTGCCGTCGGGCGTCGAAAGCGAATAGGCAATAAAGCCCTCAGCAGAACCAAAGAGCTCAAGCACGCAAGAAGGATCAGAAAATCCCCTCGCGGCATCGGCCGCATCACAGTCGAAAGCGCGTAGATGTTCCGCAAAGCTGCTCCAGGGATAACGCTCAATGAGACTGATGCCCACCTCCTGCGGATCGGCGTGTACGGAGCGAATAGCCTCCATCACCTGCCAGTCGGTATCGAGCGAACGCCGGTCAAAGCGGTTTTGGAATAAATGCCCGGAGCGTCCGGTACGCTTGTTGAACCGACGAGCGTACGTCAAAAGCAGTCGTTGCATCGCCGCGCTCATCGTGTCCTCATAATCCGAGAGTACCAGATCCACATGATTGCCCATAAGGCACCAGGCGATAACCGTCACGCCCGCCTTGCGGCAGCACTCACGCATCAGCTCCAAAAACTCCCACCGGTCTTCATCGCCCTCAAAGATGAGCCGCTTGCCCGTACCGCGGGCACAGACATGGTAAAAGCCGGTAACCGTTCTCCAAACGCGCTGCATGGCGCTCCCTTCACCGGGATCTGCTTGCCATCCAATACAGCACGATTGAAGCGTGCCATCAAAACATTCACGCAAAACAATACACTCGCGCGGCCAAAGGCAGTAAATGGGCGGCGAACGGCACCGTCGCAACAGGTCAACCCCTGCAACGCTTACAAAAGCTGACCAAAAGCTTGCCCAAAACGGACCCCCTCTACGGAAGTTCACGACCACAGAACATAGAGTTAAACCGTTTCAATTAAAACTTCCGGACTTCTCGCTACGAAAACTGAGCCGTTCGCCGAATATTCCGTGCATTTCGCGGTATTATAGGGGCTGCATGTCATGTCCCTTTCGAAGGGTCGCCCGGCAATCGCCAGCCACGACCCCCAGACGGGACGCCAACACGATAGAGAGGAGAGGCATGCAGTACTCACAGGAAGTGGAGAACATGTGCCCCGTTGCCAAGGGTGCATACCACGGCCCCGCACCCATCCCCGAGGAGGGCAAGTGGGTCCAGGCTAAGGAGATTTCCGACATCTCCGGTCTTACGCACGGTGTGGGTTGGTGCGCACCTCAGCAGGGCGCCTGCAAGCTCACGCTGAACGTCAAGGACGGCATCATCGAGGAGGCCCTCGTTGAGACCATCGGCTGCTCGGGCATGACCCACTCTGCCGCCATGGCTTCCGAGATCCTTCCCGGTAAGACCATCCTCGAGGCCCTCAACACCGACCTCGTCTGCGACGCCATCAACGTTGCTATGCGCGAGATCTTCCTGCAGATCGTTTACGGCCGCAGCCAGACCGCGTTCTCCGAGGGCGGCCTGCCCGTGGGCGCCTCCCTCGACGACCTCGGCAAGGGCCTTCGCTCTCAGGTCGGCACCATGTTCGGCACCAAGGCCAAGGGCGCTCGCTACCTCGAGCTCGCTCAGGGCTACGTCACCCGTATGGCTCTCAACGACAAGAACGAGATCATCGCATTCGAGTTCCTGAACCTCGGCAAGTTCACCGACGCCGTCAAGGCCGGCAAGACCCCCGAGGAGGCCATCGCTGGCGCTATGGGCCACTATGGTCAGTGGGAGAACGCTGCCAAGTACATCGACCCGCGCACCGACGAGGAGACTCACTCCGTCGCCAGCGTGTTCCCGGTTCACGAGTAGAAAGGGAGGGAAATAACTATGACTGTTACGTTCGAAGGTTACGAGCGCCGCGCTGACAAGATCAACAAGTGCCTCGCCGACAACGGCATCGCCTCCCTCGAGGAAGCTCTGCAGATCTGCACCGACAAGGGCTTCAACCCGCGTGAGATCGTCAACAACACCCAGTCCATCGCCTTCCAGAACGCCGAGTGGGCCTACACCCTCGGTTGCGCTCTCGCTGTCAAGCGTGGCGCCAAGTCCGCTTCTGAGGCTGCCGCCATCATCGGCGAGGGCATCCAGGCCTTCACCGTTCCCGGCTCCGTCGCCGAGGACCGCAAGGTCGGTCTGGGCCACGGCAACCTGGGCGCTATGCTGCTCTCCGACGACACCGAGTGCTTCGCCTTCCTGGCCGGCCACGAGTCCTTCGCTGCCGCCGAGGGCGCTATCGGTCTGGCTCTGAACGCCAACAAGGCCCGCAAGAAGCCGCTGCGCGTTATCCTCAACGGTCTGGGCAAGGACGCTGCTCAGATCATCGCCCGCATCAACGGCTTCACCTATGTAAAGACCCAGTTCGACTACTACACGGGCGAGCTTAAGGTCGTCGAGACCATCCCCTACTCCGATGGTCCCCGCGCTGCCGTTAACTGCTACGGCTCCGACGATGTCCGCGAGGGCGTTGCCATCATGTGGCACGAGAACGTCGACATCTCGATCACCGGTAACTCCACCAACCCCACGCGCTTCCAGCACCCCGTCGCTGGCACCTACAAGAAGGAGCGCATCGAGGCTGGCAAGAAGTACTTCTCCGTCGCTTCTGGTGGCGGCACTGGCCGTACCCTGCACCCGGACAACATGGGCGCCGGCCCTGCCTCTTACGGCATGACCGACACCATGGGCCGTATGCACTCCGACGCCCAGTTCGCCGGTTCTTCCTCTGTGCCTGCGCACGTTGACATGATGGGTCTCATCGGCATGGGCAACAACCCCATGGTCGGTGCCACCGTCGCCTGCGCTGTCGCCGTCGAGGAGGCCCTCAAGGCCTAATCGCGCCCGCGCGATGCTCATATAGTTGAGCTTTGGAGCCGCTACCTTTCGAGGTGGCGGCTCTTTTTGTTTACACTGACGCAGGGTAGCTAATGCCGATATGTCAGTTGCGGCGAAATACGAGATGTGATGAGATGGAGCGTCAGAGCGTCCATGACGCCCACCTGCCATATGTGCCCTTTACCGATTTGCCGAGTCTTTGCGACCCCATTGCCGATCACCTGTGCGACAATGCGCCGGACGAGAAAGGAATCCGATGGAATCGACTGATGTACTGATAATTGGATCTGGCATTGCGGGCCTTTGCGCCGCCATCGAAGCGGCATGTACAGGTGCAGCCGTCACTGTGGCAAGCGCCGGCAAGACCATGAGTGGATCGAGCTTCTTCCCGGGTACCTGGGGCCTCGGCCTCATCGGTCCCGTCGACGAAGACGACGAACATGACCTCATCGGCACCATCCAGACCGTCGGAGGCGGTGTCGCCGACCCCGAGCTTGTCCAGACGTTTGTCCACGGCATTCCCCAGGCAATTGAATGGCTCGAGCAAGACCTGGGCGTTGAGCTCAAGCGTCCGCAAAACGCTGAGAGCGCCCAGCAAAAGCAGTTTATCCCCTGCTTCGACCACAAGACGCGCATGTGGCGCGGCCTCACCCGCAAGCCCCTTGAGGACGCTCTGACGACCCGGATCGAGTCGCTCGGCATTCGCCTGCTCCCCCGCCATGAGCTTATCGACCTTGTTGAGGATACGAACGGCAGAATAACCGGAACCATGCTCTACGACCTTATCGAAAATCGAATCGTGCCCTTTGCTGCCAAGGCCACGATCATCTCAGCCGGTGGCACAGGCGGTCTGTTCGAGCGCAGCCTCACTTCCGCCGACGTGCTCAGCTCCTCGCAGGCCATCGCACTGGCGCACGGTGCATCGCTGACTAATATAGAGTTTATGCAGATGATGCCGGGCTTCATCGAGCCCAAGCGCAACCTGGTCTTCAACGAGAAAACCTGGCGCTACGTACATGTAGACCAGCCGGTAGATATTGCCGACGACAAGCTGGACGACCTGCTCGAGCAGCGCTCTGGATATGGTCCCTTCACGTCACGCTTGGCCTCCCGCGCTATCGATCTCGTCATCGATCAGGCAGGTGTCGAAGGCCTGGCACTCCACTACGACTTCCCCCGCGAGGATGTCCCAGAGTTTGTGCAGACCTTTGCCACCTGGCTGCAAGACGAGCACGGCATCGCCCCGACTGACGAGATGCGCGTTGCGATGTATGCCCACGCCGCTAACGGCGGCATCAAGATCGATAAGACTGCGCACACGGGCGTTGAGGGCCTCTACGCTTGCGGCGAGGCGACAGGCGGCATGCACGGCGCCGACCGCATCGGTGGCTTGTCAAGCGCCAACGGCATCGTGTTCGGGCGCATCGCAGGCGCATCGGCAGCCCTTGCAGCGCAGAATGCACCTGAGATGGCCCCGAAGACGGATATCGACCTCCCCCAGCATGGCATTGCCACAACAGATGCCGAACGCCTGACACACAGCCTTAAGCACACGATGAGCACCTATTGCATGATCAACCGCACCGAGACGGGCCTATCCGAGGCACTACACGAGCTTGAGGGCTTGAAGACAGAGGCAACGACCTTGAGCACACAGAAAGCCCAGGACAGCGAAGTCGCAGCCCTCGCCCGCCTGCAATCGCAGATTCAACTAGCACAGGAAATGGTCAAAGCCATGCGTAAGCGAACCGAAAGTCTCGGATCGCACTATCGAACGGACTAAACTGGACACCCATCTAAAGCAGAACACAACTAATCGATATCTATGGGCCCCATGAGCTCGAGGTGGCACGGGGCCTATTCGTGTCCGCACGGCAGCGTATCCTTATTCTGAATACAGAGCGGGCAAAGCCCGCACAGACAATAGACCAGCGAGGAGGAGATATGGACAGTAGTGATATCGAGAAGTGGCGTGTCAAACTTGATAGCTACGCCAATGTGGAAGACGGCGTTGAGTATTGGCTCGCACGCGATTTAATGGAACCCATGGGGTACACTCGATGGGAGAACTTCGCCGAAGTTGTTAAGAGGGCAAAAGTCTCGTGCGAAACAAACAAAACTCCAGTTGATTACCATTTTCGTGATACCACGAAAATGGTAACTGCCGGTGTCGCCGCTCGCGCGGTTAAAGACTACAAACTTACGCGCTATGCATGCTATTTAATCGCACAGAACGGAGATTCAAACAAGCCAGAGATCGCGCTCGCCCAGGCATACTTTGCCGTGCAGACGCGCCGCCAAGAGCTCATAGAGCAGCGCTTCGCAGAGATTCAGCGCTTGCAGGCGCGCCACTCGCTATCCGATTCAGAGAAACAGCTCTCGGGTATTGCATTCAAACGCGGCGTGGACTCCAAAGGATTCGCGATCATCAAGTCGAAGGGCGATGAGGCGTTATTCGGCGGCAGAAGCACGGCGGAAATGAAGCAGCAGCTCGGCGTACCCAAGAGCGCGGCATTGGCGGACAGGTTAGCCGATGTCCTCATCAAAGCAAAGGACCTTACGAACTCGATGACGGCCTTCAACGCCGAGGAACACGACCTGTACGGCCTGGACCAGATCAAGCAAGAGCACGTCGAGAACAACACAAGCGTGCGTGGCAGCCTCATCGACCGCGGAATTGTCCCCGAGAACCTACCGCCTGCCGAGGATACAAAAAAGCTCGAGCGTCACGTGAAGGCAGACGAGAAGAAACTCAAGGAGGGTACTGACGGTTTTACCGATCCCCAGGGTAGGCTCGATCTGTGAAAGCGGCAGTGCCCTTTCGGGTTCGACCCCATGCGAGGTCAACAAAAACGCGACCAACCTAAGCTAGTCGCTTTAACAATCTTTGGGTGGGCCGTCAGGGGGTCAGCCTGTTTTGCAGGCGGCCACTGCGGCGGTTGGCGTCTTGCGCGCTACGCTGGTAAACGCTTATGCGTTTCCTCAGCTCCGCGCCCTTTCGGGTTCGACCCCATGCGAGGTCAACAAAAAAGACGACCAACCGAAGTTGACCGTCTTAACTTGTTTTGGTGGGCCGTCAGGGGGTCGAACCCTGGACCTTGGGATTAAGAGTCCCCTGCTCTACCAACTGAGCTAACGACCCAAAGCTAAAGTCCGTTGTGGCGGACTTTAGAGGAGATATCGTGTGGTGGGCCGTCAGGGGGTCGAACCCTGGACCTTGGGATTAAGAGTCCCCTGCTCTACCAACTGAGCTAACGACCCGATATCAACACGAAGCAAGAACTGGGGTGGGTAAAGGGACTCGAACCCTCGACCTACGGGACCACAACCCGTCGCTCTAGCCAACTGAGCTACACCCACCATGTCCTGTGCGCTTCGCGCTCGACTATTATTGCAAGGAACGCCACACGATGCAAGCCCCATTTTTCAAGAATTTTGAAAAGAGTTTTTCGGATCCATTTCGAGCATTTCCCACCGGTTTCATAGGAGTAAACTTGCCCCACTGCAAATGCTCGAAAGGAACGGCATGAAAGAACTCTCCAACCGCACGGCAACGTTTACCGATTCCGTCATCCGCCGCATGACGCGCATCTCCAATAAGTATGGCGCCGTCAACCTGTCGCAGGGCTTCCCCGACTTCGATCCCCCGGCGCAGCTGCTCAACAGCCTGAGCGCCATCGCCAGCGACCCCAAGCCGCTCTATCACCAGTACTCCATCACCTGGGGCTCCCAGGCCATGCGTGAGTCGCTTGCCGCCAAGCAGGAGCATTTTATGGGCATGCCGGTGAACCCCAACGAGAATATCGTAGTCACTTGCGGCTCCACCGAGGCCATGATGGCCGCCATGATGACGGTCACAAACCCCGGCGACAAGGTCGTCGTCTTCTCGCCATTCTACGAGAACTACGGCGCCGACACGATCCTCTCGGGTGCCGAGCCCATCTACGTGCCGCTTAACCCACCTGCGTTCGACTTTGACCGCGAGACTCTCGAGGCGGCCTTCCGCGACAACGATCCCAAGGCCATCGTCCTGTGCAACCCTTCCAACCCCTGCGGCAAGGTCTTTACGCGCGAGGAGCTCACCTTTATCGCCGACCTCTGCAAAAAGTACGACGCCTACTGCATTACCGACGAGGTATACGAGCACATCGTCTACGCGCCCCACGAGCACGTCTATATGGCCACGCTGCCCGGCATGTTCGATCGAACCATCAGCTGCAGTTCGCTGTCTAAGACGTACTCCATCACCGGCTGGCGTCTGGGCTACACTATCGCCCCTGCCGAAATCACCGAGCGCATCAAGAAGGTCCACGACTTCCTCACCGTGGGTGCCGCCGCTCCCCTGCAGGAAGCCGTTGTCACCGCCCTCAATTTCGACGGCAGCTATTACGATGAGGTCCTTGACCTCTATACCGCCAAACGCGACCTGTTCTGCCAAGGGCTCGATAGTATCGGACTTAAGCACAACGTACCGCAGGGCGCCTACTACGTGATGATGGATATCTCTGAGTTTGGCTACGACAGCGACCTCGAGTTCTGCGAGGACCTGGCCTCAAAGGTGGGCGTGGGCGCAGTGCCCGGCTCGAGCTTCTTCCGCGAGCCCGTCAACCATCTGATTCGTTTCCACTTTGCCAAGCGAGACGAGACGCTTAACGCGGCACTGGAGAACCTCAAGTCTCTACGTGATAAAATTAAGCCGCGCGGGTAAGGACGGCCTGGCAGCTAAAGTAGCCAAAGAAGCCTCGCACCGCCCGCCGCGTTGCGAGGCTTCTTTCTATAGCGCTTTCTTAAATGGTTTAGAGCTCTATACTTTAGTCACGGAGCAACTCGTCCCAGAGAGAGGAATACTATGGCAGAACAGCAGCTTATCGGAGCGCTCGAGGCGGGTGGCACCAAGATGGTCTGCGCCACGGGCTATGCAGACGGCACGGTCCTGGAGCGTGAGCAGATCGCGACCACGACCCCGCAGGAGACCGTTGAGGCCGTCAATGCATGGTTTGCCGACAAGGGCATCACCGCGCTGGGCATCGGCGCCTTTGGCCCCACCGCAGTCAACCCCGCGTCGCCCCAATACGGCAAGATCCTGGAGACGCCCAAAACGGCATGGCGCTACTTTGATCTGCTGGGCACCATCCAAAACGAGCTCAATATTCCCTGTGGCTACGACACCGACGTCAACGTTGCCTGCTTGGGCGAGGTCACCTTTGGTTGCGCCCAGGGCCTCACCGACGTGGTCTACCTGACCATCGGCACCGGCGTGGGCGCCGGCGTGCTCTCGGGCGGTAAGCTCGTGCACGGCATGATGCATCCCGAGGCCGGCCACATCCTGGTCACGCGCGACCCGCGCGACACCATCGGCGAGCATAGCGCCTGCCCCTTCCATGACAACTGCCTCGAGGGCCTCATCGCCGGCCCTGGCGTTAAAAAGCGCTGGGATGGCAAGAGCGCCGGAGACATGGCCGATGACCCGGAGGCCATGGACCTGCTCGCAGGCTATCTGGCACAGGCGCTCATGACCTACACGCTGTGCTACGCACCGCAAAAGATCATCATCGGCGGCGGCGTGGCCGACCACACCCCCATCGTGCCGCTCGCACGCAAAAAGTGCGCCGAGATGCTCAACGGCTATATCGTCACGCCCGAGGTCAACGACATCGATTCCTATATTGTCAACAACAGCCTCGAGGGCAAGCAGGGCATTATGGGCTGCCTGGCCCTGGGCGCACAGGCGCTTCAGTAGCAGACGCACCCACAGGGCGTGACGCGCCCGGCAAATCCGACCTACGGAACGACGCCACCACGCCTCATATAAGCCCTCAAATAAAAAGGCCGCCTAGGACCAAACAATACGTCCTAGGCGGCTTTTTTGGCGCACATCAGCGACCGTAAGATATATCGGAGCACAACGCCCGTTGCCGCTCCACAGCAGTCGATCATCACATCGGTGATCATGCCGGCGCGTCCCGGCACAAAGAGCTGAATCGTCTCGTCGATCGAAGGAATCAGCAGCAGGAACACCGCCGTGGGCAGCAACACGTCAAAGGTGCGCCGGCCCTCAAAATCAAAGGCGTGCGTTGCCAGGATGCCGAGCACCATATACTCGGTAAAATGCGCGCACTTGCGAACAACAAAGTTGGTCACCCATTCATATGGAAGTCCCACGCCGTGCAGGAAACCGCGGATAGCTTCCATGACCGTTAGGCTCAGCGAGCCCGATCCCGAGCCGGGAACCAGCGAATTGCCCCAGATCAAGAGCGCCATCAGGCAGGTCACGACCGCCCATTTTCGATTGATCTTAACCATGCAAAAGTTATGCCTCCGCGCGGAGCGGCGCGAAGCTGGCGGTACCGCCCTCGATAACGCTCAGATAGGCACGGCCCGTACGCTTGGCGGTAGAGGACTGCAGGCGCTCGATCTCTTCCTCGAGGATCTGATTGACGCGCTCGTGACGACGATTTTCCATAATGCCGGCGGCAATAGCCTCGGCCCGCTCGATGCTCTCGCGTGAGATACGGGCAGTATCCTCGGGGAACACAGCGCTGTGACGGCCGACATAGGCGGGGGCAGCAGGCTGAGGGGCAGCGACGGGAGCGGGGGCTGCAACAGGAGCGGGCTCGTCAATCTCATCCAGAATCGCGGTGGCGGCGGCCCACATGTCCTCGTGGCCCGAGTAATCGGCCATGGGGACATCATCCTCAAGCGAGGCGTCCGGAAGGTCGCCGGTGTCGATGCGATCTTGGGCATCAATCGATGCAGTGATGGCTGCTGGCTCATCGAGGTCATCGAGATCGATGCCCGCGGCACCGGAGATGATAGGCATGCTGGCGAGGTTTGCATTGTACGGCGCAGCCTCAGCCGCCTGCTGCTGGGCAGGAGCGCCCCACAGCGAGCTTTCGGCGGCACGGCGGGCGGCAACGGCCTCCTCGTCCGCAGTCATGGCTTCATCAACGTACGAATTGTCGGCAGAAGCGTTCGCGTCCGCCGAGGTAGCGTTGTAGGCGTTATTGGCTGCCGCGTTGGCAACGAGTGCCACGAAAGCCGCCGTGCTGCCCGCAGGGGCGGCCTGGGAGCCCGACACGGCGCGTGCCGCGGCGGCGATGTCGTCGCGATTGAAGGAGCCGGTCTGCCCGCCGTTGGTGAGCTCGTCGATGGCGACTTGATAGACGTCGCGCGAGTGTGCAGGGTCGCAGCTCACCGGCGAATCGTCGTCGAGCATACTGTCGATCATGGACCAAGCCTCGGCCTCGTCCATAGCATCTGCGGCTCGAGCGATGGTAGGAACACCATCATCGGCATGACGGCGCTGGAACGCACCGGTCAGGCCGGAAAGGAATGCCGAGGTAGACTGCTCCGACTGAGTCTGAGAAGCAGAAGCCGCAGTGTAAGGAGTAGAATCCTGCTGATGAGCTGGAATCGAGGCGGTCTTGAACTCGCTTTGATGCTGATTGAGATTGGCGGCACCGCCCATAGCATCGGGCTGGAACAGACGCTCTTCACGCTGCGCACGGTACTCGGAGATACCCAGCGAGGCGGCATAGATACCCACGCCCGCCACCGCGCCCACGGCGAAGGGAACCGCACCCGCCACGACCGTCTCGTTCACCGACGAAAACGGCAGCGTCGCGGCATACATAACCACGGGAGCGGCAAGGCCGATCCCGCACGAAAGTCCGGCAAGGACTGCTCGTTGTGTTGCATCAGAAGAAGCCATGAGCTCTCCCCATCTTCCAGCACCCAAATCGCATCATTCAGTTGGCTGCGCGAGAGAAGATGAAGCGGGGCTATGCCCCAAAGCAACGGTATATGGTTCGTTTCATCTGCGTTTTCCGTCGCGAAGCTTAAAAGCTATTATGCGAAACCGCCCTGTCGATTGCAAGCGACGATGTCGGATTGAAACGGGAAACCTGCTGCTCGTCGGTCTTATGGTCAAAAATAAGTGCGAAGCGGCGATATGGAAAAGGGCCGAGGCTCAAAGCCCCGACCCTTTATCGCATTGATGATTAACGCTGCGTGTGGATGACAACCTAGAACGTCTGCTCGTAGTCGCTGTGCTTTTTGGCCGAACGTACCAGGAACTCCTGGTTGGTGTTGGTGCCCTTAAGACCCTTGATAAACGACGCCGCCGCGCGCTCGGTGTTGTTCATGCCGGCGAGGATACGACGCAGGCCAAACACAAACGGGCGCATCTGCTCGTCAACCAGCAGGTCCTCATTGCGCGTACCGGAGGCAACGGGGTCGATAGCCGGGAAGATGCGACGGTCGGCCAGTTCGCGGTCGAGCTTAAGCTCCATGTTGCCGGTGCCCTTGAACTCCTCAAAGATGACCTCGTCCATCTTGGAACCGGTGTCGATGAGGGCAGAGGCCAGGATGGTGAGCGAGCCACCGTTCTCGATATTGCGGGCTGCGCCCAGGAAGCGCTTGGGCGGATACAGGGCCGCCGAATCGACGCCGCCCGAAAGGATGCGGCCCGAGGCGGGCGCCGCCAAGTTGTAGGCGCGGGCAAGACGCGTGATGGAGTCGAGCACCACCACGACGTCGCCACCCAGCTCCACGATGCGCTTGGCGCGCTCGATGACGAGCTCTGCCACGCGAGTGTGGTTGTCGGCGGGCATATCGAAGGTCGACGCCACAACCTCGCCCTTGATGGAACGCTGCATATCGGTGACCTCTTCGGGGCGCTCGTCGACGAGCAGGCAGATGAGGTGCACCTCGGGGTTGTTAATCGAGATAGACTGGCAGATCTTCTTGAGGATCGTGGTCTTGCCGGCCTTGGGCGGGGACACGATCAGGCCACGCTGACCCTTGCCGATCGGCGACACGATGTCGATGGCGCGACCGGTAATGGAGTCCTTGCCGTGCTCCATGCGCAGCGGCTCGTTGGGATAGACCGGGGTGAGGTCGCCGAACTTGGGACGGTTGCGAATCTGCTCGGGATCCAGACCGTTGACGGTCGTGATTTTGGCGAGGCCGGCGCGCTTGTCGCCACCACGCGAAGGACGCAGCGAGCCCTCGATGACGTCGCCCGTGCGCAGGCGCGCGGAGCGAATGAGGTAGGCAGGGACGAAGGCGTCGTCGTTGGAATTCATGTAACCGTGGGCATGGATGATGCCGGAGCTGTCCGGACGAATCTGCAGGATACCCTTGATGTCGCGGAAGCCCTCGGCCTTCGCGGCAGTGGTGTAGATCTCCTCGACGAGCTCGGCCTTCTTCTTGCCGGTCGTCTCGATCTCGAACTCTTTTGCCTTCTCGCGCAGCTCGGCGACCTTCATGGCAGCGAGCTCCTCACGTGAAAGCGTGGGCTCGGTGGGGGCGGCGTTGCGCTCCTTGTTGCGCTGCTTGCGATCGCGCTGGCGGTTGCGACGGTCGTTGTTGCGGTCGTCCTTGCGCTCGTTGCGCTCGTCGTTGCGCTTGTGCTGGCGACGGTTGGGACGAGTGCCGTCTTCGGCCTCGGCGGGAGCGGCACCATCGGTTGCGGCGGCGTCGGCATTGGCCGCAGCGGCTTCATTGGCCTCGGCGCCAGAATCGACCTGCGCTTCGACATCAGCCTGCTGCTCGGACGTCTTGGCCTTAGCGGACTTCTTACGACCGCGCTTGGGCTTCTCGGACGCAGGTTGTTCGACGTCCTGGGACTCGGCGGCATCAGCCGATGCATCGGCGGTCGTCTCGTCGGAATCCTCGGACGTACCCTTCTTGGCGGCCTTAGCCTTGGACGTGCGCTTAACAGCAGTGCGACGGCTGCGACCGGGACGGACGTCGGCGGGCTCGACATCGGCGGGAGCGACCTCGGAAGTCGTAGCATCCTGGACGGGCGCGTCGGCGGCGGTTGCAGACTCGGCGGTCGCCGCAGCATCCCGAGCGGCGGCGGCTGCGGCCTTCTCGGCCTCGACGAAGGCCTTGGGCTTGCGACCGCGACGGTGCGGGCGCAAAGCCGGATCGACAACGGGAACTTCGCTGGCCTCGACAGGCGCAGCGGGCTCAGCGGGCGATGTGCCCTCCCCTGCCGCGGAACGGACCGAAGCCTCGGTGAGCTCGGGGGTTACCTGATCGGCCTTAGCGGCCGTGCGACGGCGTGTGCGCGGTACCGGCTTCTCGGTCGGCTGGTCGGCGACAGGGGTCTCGGTGGCGGCAGGCGTCTCGGGCACAGACGGAGCTGCAAGCTCGGTCAGAGCCGCGGCCTCACGCTCGGCAGCACGACGGCGGGCGCGCACCACCTGAGCCTCGCTAATCTGCGCCAACGCACGTGCCTGCGCGACCTCATCGGAAATCGGCGCCGAGGAGTCAGCTGCAACGGTGCGCTTGGCGCGCGTCGTGCGCGTGGTACGGCGCTTGGGCTTGGTGACCTCCTCGCCGTCAGTGGCAGGCTTGGCCGTGCGGCGCGTGCGCTTGGGCTTTGCCGGAGCAGCTTCCTCACCAGTTGCAGGCACGGCCTTCTCAGCCGCTGCAGGCGTAGGCGTCGAAGCAGCCTTAGGCGTCTCAGGAGCCGAGGCTTGCGCGGGCGCCGCGACCTGGTCCGACGCAACCGGTGCAGCGGGAGCGGCCTGCGTCGTCGTTATTTCGTTTTCTTGCTGTTGATCAGACACAGTGTTTGCTCAACTTTCTTTTCAAGCCCTGTGATCACATGCTCCCTGCATAAACCTTCAGGGCGGCTAAACAGTCTAGCTCCGTCAAATACCGACGGACATCATTGATCTGTATCGAGATATTTGCGTCATATACGCAGCGTTAGTGTAACACAACCGCCGCCACCTGCAACTTAGTCATTGGGGACGTTCTTAAACGACTAGTCAAAAGGGACACTCTTTGGTTTAACACCCACAAATGACACTCTTTGGTTTAACACCCACAAATCTGACTGCCTCCGCCAAAACTATGGCGGTTTACTACGATGAATCGCTCAACCGCAACCACTTCGAAACTTGTTGAACTAAAACCGCAGGTAGATGCCTTGCACTTTTTTGCGAAAAGCCGGCGTGGTTGGAATATCTCAATTCATCGTAGTAAACCGGCATAGTTTCGTATTTCCAGCAGTTCCAAATTCGTCAATACGTCGGCGTTTGCAAAAAAGCCCGACCTCCGCAGGAGATCGGGCTTTCAAGGCTTAGTTAAACCAAGTCTGTACGGTCAAATGACTCGCAGATTACATCTGCTCGGGCGCGGAAACGCCAACGAGGGTGAGCACCAGGGCGAGCGTCACGCGAACGGCATCGCAAGCGGCCAGACGAGCGCGCGAAAGCTCGGGGTCGACGGGACGGCCCTCGCTCGGCAGCACCTGGCAGGCAGCGTAGAAGCTGTGGAAGTCGCCGGCGAGTTCCTCGGCAAAGTGCGTCAGACGGAACGGGGCGCGATCTCGAGCGCAGCTGGCGATGAGGTCGGTGAGCTCGTTGAGCTTACGCGAAAGGGCAAGCTCGGTCGGGTCGGTCAGCAGCGAGTAATCGACGTTCTCACCGATGGCCTTGGCGGCGACGGCCTTCATGCCCATCTCGTCAGCCTGCTCGGGCGTAACGTCAGCGGCACGACGCAGGATGGAGCACACGCGGGCGTGAGCGTACTGCACGTAGTACACCGGGTTGGAGTTGTCGCGCTTCTTAACGGCCTCGATATCGAAGTCGACCATCTGGTTGGAGCTCTTGGAGATGAGCGTGTAGCGAGCGGCATCGGAGCCGACCTCGTCGACGAGCTCCTGCAGGGTCACCATGGTGCCCTTGCGCTTGGACATACGGACGGGTTTACCGTTGCGCAGCAGGTTGACGAGCTGGCCCAGCAGAACCTCAAACTTGCCGGGATAGCCAAGAGCGTCGCAGACGCAGCGGACGCGCTCGATGTAGCCGTGGTGGTCGGCGCCCCAGATGTCGATGACGTGATCGACGCGCTGGAACTTATCCCAGTGATAGGCAACGTCGGAGGCGAAGTAGGTGTACTCGCCGTCGGACTTGATCAGGACGCGGTCCTTGTCGTCGCCCAGGTCGGTGGAGCGGAACCACAGGGCGCCGTCCTTGGTGTAGAGGTAGCCCATCTTGTCGAGCTTCTCAAAAGCGCGGTCGACGGCGGAGGTGCCGGCGGTCTCGCCCTCGGTGTCCTTCACATACAGCGAGCGCTCGGAGAACCAACGATCGAAGTCGCAGTTAACGGCATGGCAAAGGTCGCGCATGTTGTCGACCATCTTTACGTAGCCGCGCTCGCGGAAGCTCTCCATGCGCTCCTGAGGATCGGCGTCGACCCACTTATCGCCGTCGGTGCGCCAGAACTCGGCAGCCTCGTCGATGATGTAGTCGCCGCCGTAGGAGTCCTTGCCCAGAGTCTCGGCAAAGTTGTCCTGATACGGATGGGTCTCGGGATGCTCGTCGTTCTCATCGGCAACGAAGGCGTCGCGGTCGGCGATCAGCAGCTTGTGAGCCTCGTCGATATCAACGCCCTGCTTGGCGATGATGTCGGCAAGCTGCATATAGCGCGTGCTGATGGAGTTGCCGAAGGTGTTCATCTGAGAGCCGTGGTCGTTGATGTAGAACTCACGCTGGATGTCGTAACCGGCATGGTCCATAACGCGGCAGAGGGAGTCGCCCAGAGCGGCCCAGCGGCCATGGCCGATGTGCATGGGGCCGACGGGGTTGGCGGAGACGAACTCGACCTGGGTCTTCAGGCCGCCGCCGACGTTGGACTTAGCGAAGTCCATGCCCTTCTCGCGGGCCTCGCCAAAGATGGCGTTCTTGACGGCAACGGAGAGGTAGAAGTTGATGAAGCCAGGACCGGCGATCTCGACCTTCTCGATCGCGGGATCCTCGGGCATATGGGCAACGACAGCCTCGGCGATCTTGCGCGGGGCACAGTGAGCCAGCTTGGCGGACTTCAGGGCCATGGTGGAGGTCCACTCGCCATGAGAAGTGTCAGCCGGTCGCTCGATGGCGCAATCGTCAAGTTCAAATGCGGAAAGGTCGCCGGCCTCCTGGGCCGCAGCAAGCGCAGCGCGTACCAGCTCTTCAATCTTCTCGGGCATAGGTCCTCCTTGTGTTAAAGCCCCCGAGCTCTTGGTCACTCGTAGGGCAAAAGCCAGAGTTTGTAGCACTCTATCACAAGCGGTAGCTACTGTCGCAGGGTAAAGCTAATAGATATTGCATATGCACAAAATTGGCTACAGCTTGTATGGAGTCACTCAAAGATGCCAGTCTGCCTGCAAATTATGCACGCGTTGAAAATGCATAAAGGTGTAAATGAGCTGCGTCTGTTATCGAATACTCTTACCTATCAGAGTTGTGTGCTTTTCCTGCATAAAGTAATGGTTTGCGCACGTCAGCGTGGTATTCTTATCATACGTAAATTCGTATAAGTTGGAGGTAGCATGTTCTCAATCGGTCAACACGTCATTCATCCGGGTCAGGGAGTCTGCACCGTCGTCGGTTTTAGGGACGACACACCGCAGCCCATGCTGCTGCTCGAGACCAAGCAGGGACATGCGCAGACGATCCTCATGTACCCCGTGGCGCAGGCCGACCGTTTGCACGCCGCCATCTCTCAACAAGATGCCGAGCACCTGCTGAGCCATTACGACGAGCTGGAGTGCGACACCTTTACCGAGCGGAACAGCTCACTTGAGGAGACGCACTTTAAGCAGCAGCTCAAGCTGGGTGCGCCCGAGACGGTCCGCGTGGCAAAGACCATGATGCACCGCATTCGCCAGGCCGAGGAAGCTGATAAAAAGCCCAGCTCCTACTACATGCGCGTACTCAAGGAAGCCAAGCGCCGCTCCATCGAGGAGTTCGCTGTGGCCCTTGGCGTCACCGAGGAGGCCGCCGAAGCTCGCCTAGCCCAAGCCGCCCTCAACTAACCCATCCGCGCCAAAAACCACCATAAAGGGGGCAGGCACCTTTGTGGTGGTTTTCTTGTTCTAGTAGTATTCATTCTTATCGATACCCACGAGCACAAGGAGTCTCTTATGGCAGAGCCGCTTACCGCCGGAATCACCCGCGACCGTGCGTTCGAACTGCTCAACGAGCACAACAAGGACCCGTTCCACATCACCCATGGCGAGACGGTCGAGGGCACTATGCGCTACTTTGCGCGCGAGTTCGACCCCGAGAACGAGGAGTTTTGGGGCATCGTCGGTCTGCTGCACGACCTGGATTGGGAGGAGCATGAGGACGACCCCATGAACCACACCATCTATGCTGCCGAGATTCTTGAGGGAGAAGGTGCGTCTCCCGAGCTCATTCGCGCCATCCAGACGCACACGTCCGACTTCAACACCTCGCTGCCTAAGCCCGAGCTGCAGATGGAAAAGATCCTGTTTGCCTGCGATGAGCTCACCGGCCTGATCGGCGCTGCGGTCATCATGCGCCCGAGCAAGAGCGTTATGGACTTTACGACCAAGTCGCTCAAGAAAAAGTTCAAGGACAAGCACTTTGCCGCCGGCTGCTCGCGCGACGTGATTTCGCAGGGCGCCGAGATGTTGGGCTGGGAGCTCCCCGAGCTCTTTGACCGCACCATCGCGGCCATGCAGTCCTTCGCCCCCGACCGCGATACCTTCCAGGCCTAACCGCCCACGCCACCTAAAACCACCACAAAGGGGACAGGCACCTTTGTGGTGGTTTTTGTTTGCGCGGGCGTTAGGGGCGGACCTGGCCGGTGCCTCGGAGCTTGTATTTGTAAGTGGTGAGGGCCTCGGCGGCGAAGGGGCCGCGGGCGTGGAGCTTTTGGGTCGAGATGCCGATCTCGGCGCCCAGGCCAAACTCGCCGCCGTCGGTGAAGCGCGTGCTGGCGTTGGCGTACACGGCCGAGGCATCGACCGCATCTAGGAAGCGCTCGCAAGCATCCGTGTCCTCGGCAACGATGGCCTCGGAGTGCATCGTGCCGTAGCGGTTGATGTGTGCGATGGCCTCGTCCTCGCTTGCCACGACCTTCACGCTCATCTCGAGCGCCAGGTACTCGCGACCCCAGTCCTCCTCAGTCGCGGCGACGTAGTCATCACCCTCGGCAAGCCCGGCATCGGCGCATGCGGCGCAGGTTGCCTCGTCGCCGTGCATGAGCACGCCGTGGTCATGCAGCACGGCCACGACTGCGGGCAAAAACGCATCGGCCACAGCACGGTCGACCAGCAGCGACTCGGCGGCATTGCACACGCCTACGCGCTGGGTCTTGGCATTAACGATAATGTTGAGCGCCTTATCAAAGTCGGCGGATTCATGCACGTAGATGTGGCAGTTGCCCGTGCCCGTCTCGATCACCGGCACAAGCGACTCGCGCACGCAGCGCTGGATCAGGCCTGCGCCGCCGCGCGGAATGAGTACGTCGACAATACCGCGGAGCTTCATGAGCTCGCCAGTGGCCTCGCGGTCGGTGGACTCGATCATCGACACGGCCTCGCGCGGGAAGCCCTTGGCCTCGAGCGCATCGGCCAGCAGCTCGGCGATCATGGCACACGAGTGATAGGCCAGCGAGCCGCCGCGCAGAATGCAGGCGTTGCCGGTGCGGATGCAGATGCCCGCGGCGTCGGCCGTCACGTTGGGGCGCGCCTCGTAGACCATAGCGACCAGGCCCAGCGGCACACTCACACGGGTCAGGTCCACGCCGCTTGCAAGCACGCGGTGGTCGAGCACGCGGCCCACGGGATCGGGCAGCTCGGCGAGCTTTTCCAGGCCGGCGGCCATGCCCTCGACGCGCTCGGGCGTCAGCAGCAGGCGATCGAGCAGTCCGGCCGAGGTACCCGCATCGCGCGCAGCGGACATATCGAGCTCGTTGGCGGCGACGATGGAGTCGACACCGTTGCGCAGTGCTGCGGCCATGGCGCGCACGGCCTCCTGGCGCTGCTCATCGCTCGCCGTGGCAAACGAGGCCGATGCTGCCTTGGCGGCAACGGCAAGATCGTGGACATACGTGGCTATATCGACCGACATGGGCGGCCCTTTCTCCTAGAAGTTTGCAACCATGGTAGCCGATTTGCGCATGTCCTCGCCCGCGGCGGTAGAATTGGTCAACCCGAAACACCGCAACGAACGGAAGACTCACATGGCCCTCATCACTTCGTACCACGTCCCCGGCCTTTACGTCGAGGACCACAGCATCGACGTCCCCCTTGACTGGCGCGGCCTGGAGCCGATGCTCCTGGCCGTCGGCAGCACCATGCGCCGCGGCGCTATGCCGGCACCCATCGCCGGCGCGCCCGAGAGCATCAAGCTCTTCTACCGCGTGGTTTGCGCGCCCGACCGCATCAACGACGATCTGCCGCTGCTTCTGTTTTTACAGGGCGGCCCCGGCGGCGAGAGCCCGCGTCCGCTGTCGCCCACAAGCGACGGCTGGATCGAGGAGGCCGTCAAGCACTTCCGCGTGGTCCTTCCCGACCAGCGCGGCACCGGACGCAGTAGCTGCGTGGACGGACGCACGATCAAGGCACTGGGTGATCGCGCAACGGCCGCCGGCGCCGATACAGCACGCTCGCAGGCGGACTTCCTCAAGCGCCACCTCGCCAGCTCCATCGTGCGCGATTTTGAGTACCTGCGCCTAGTGGGCTTTGGCGGCAAGCCGTGGGTCACGCTCGGCCAGAGCTACGGCGGCTTTTTGACGCTGAGCTACCTGTCGCTCTTCCCCGAAGGCGTGGCGGCGAGCTTTACCTGCGGCGGCATTCCGCACGTGCCGGCGAGCGCCAGCGAGGTCTACGCGCACACCTTCCCGCGCATGGCCGCCAAGACGCAGCAGCATTACGACCGCTACCCCGCTGACGTCGAGCGCGTGGCAGCCCTGGCCGATACGCTCGAGGCTCAGAAACCCGTGCTGCCCGACGGCTCGCCGATGACGGTCGAGCGCCTACAGCTCATGGGCAGCGACTTTGGCATGAAGCCGAGCTTTGAGCGCATGCATTGGATTATCGATCACGCTTTTGTTGACGGCGACGGCACGCTGGCCTGCGGCGCCTCGGTATCTGACAGCTTTTTGATGCGCGCCTTCGAGCGCACCAACACGCGTACAAACCCGCTGTACTGGACACTGCAGGAGTTCATCTACGCCGACGGCGATACCATGCCCATTCGCTGGGCCGCGGCAGAAGAGAAGGCACGCCGTGCCGAGTTCGACACCCTCGCGCGCCCGCTCATGTTTACCGGCGAGGCCATGTTCCCGTGGATGTTCGAGCAGATGCCCGAGCTTAAGCCGTTTAAACCCGCCATGGACCTGCTGATGGAAGACACCAGCTGGGACAAAATCTACGACCCGCAGCGCCTAGCATGCAACGAGGTGCCACTCCAGGCCGCAGTGTACTTCGACGACATGTACGTGGACTCGGGCATGCAGCTCGATACGCTCAGCCGCGTGGGCAACTCGCATGCCTGGGTGACCAACGAGTTTGAGCACGATGGCCTGCACGGCAGCGTGGTGTTCAAGCACCTCTTCGACGAAGCCCTCAACCGCGGAGACCTGCGCCGGATCTTCTAACAAAGGAGTGTCCCCACCTGCCGGCACATAAGGAACGTCCCCAGGTGCCGGCACGAGAAAGACAGCGCTGCGGGAAACGATCCGCAGCGCTGTCTTTCTTTATGCAAATACGATCAAGTTATCCCTGTGTATCGCGGGCTTCTCGGCCAGGTCTGCCAGCAGGCGGTTGCTGGCGATCTGGTCCTGGCGGCGACCGGCAGCAAGCTCCAGCACGTTCGAATCGGCCTCGGCGATACCGCGAGCGACGACCATACCGCTCGGATCGCACACATCGAGCACATCACCCTCGGCAAACTGGCCATCGACCTCGCGAATACCCACCGCAAGCAAGGAAGAGCCACGGCTGACCAGCGCCTTCGCAGCACCATCATCGACCGTCACCGAGCCATGCGCCTTGTCGCCCAGTGCGATCCACAGCTTGCGGGGTGCGATGTCCAGACGCTCCGCCGGCGGATCGAACAGCGTGCCCACGCTCTCGCCGCGGGCGAGGCGCACGAGCGCATCGGGCTCCTCGCCCGAGCAAATCACGCTCTGAATGCCCGCCGTCATCAGGATGCGGCTCGCTCGAATCTTGGTGATCATGCCGCCCGTGCCCACCGATGTGGAAGAATCGCCCGCCGAGGCGATAATCTTGGCATCGATCTTATGCACGACCGGGACGAACTCGGCCGTGGGGTCCTCGTGCGGATTGGCGGTATAGAGGCCATCGATGTCCGAGAGCGTCACACACAGATCGGCAGAAACCAGGCAGCTCACAAGCGCCGCCAGCGTGTCGTTGTCGCCAAACTTGATCTCGTCGACGGTGACGGTATCGTTCTCGTTGACGACCGGCACCACGCCCAGCTCCACCAGGCGCAGCAGGGCGTCGCGTGCATGCAGGTAGGACGTGCGGCGGGCCGTGTCGTGGCGCGTGAGCAGTACGAGCGAGGTGAGCAGGTCGCGCGCATGGAACTCCTCGTCGTAGGCCGACGAGATGATGCACTGACCAGCCGAGGCGCAGGCCTGCAGGCTCGGAAGGTCGCCGACCGGCTTGCGGTCGAAGCCCAACACGGGATAGCCACAGGCAATAGCGCCCGAGCTCACCACGACCAGACGCCAGCCGAGCTTGCGCAGCGCTGCGGCCTGATCGGCAAGCCCGCCGATAAAGGAGCGGTTGACCTTGCCATCGGCGCCCACCACCGTGGACGAACCGATCTTTACCACCATCGTTTTATAAGAAGTCGTCATACGTCAAACCAATCAACTGTTCAGCAAACGGGCGAGCTGGCGGCCAAGGGAGCGCGATTCGCCCCTACCGCCCAAGTTCATTAGTGAGCCCAGGGAAAGGCAGAAGCCGCGGCCATGTTCTTTCGCACGAGCTCGTCGCGCACCTGTGCCAGGCCCTGCTCCATGCCCACCACATAGGTCTGCGGGTACAGGAAGCGCTTGTAGACCGGATCAAGATGGTCCAGTGCCCAGGCGCAACGCTCGCGTGCGTCCTCGATACTCTCGCGCGGGGCAACAGCGCTGCCATCGCGCACGATCGGCACCAGCAGCTCGCGATACTCAAGCTCGGAAACGTCGGTCACCAGGGCAGCATCGTTCACGGCCACGAGGGTATTGCCGCGCGCGGCACCCTCCCCCGCCAGACGGTCCTCGTCATAGATCATGTCGCAGATCGGGCCGCCAAAGCCGTCGTAATAGCGGCGCACGCGCTGCACGCCCGGGATCGTGCGCTTGTAGGGCTGTTCGGAGAGCTTGACCACCGGCGTCCACGGGTCCGCCTCGCTCGCACGGCGGGCGGAAAGCTTGTACACGCCGCCCAGCGCCGGCTGGTCATAGCAGGTCGCGAGCTTGGTACCCACGCCAAAGCTATCGATAGGCGCACCCTGGTCGAGCAGCGACTGAATCGTGTACTCGTCCAGATCGTTGGAAACCGAGATCCCCACATAGGGCAGGCCCTCGGCATCAAAACGGCCGCGGACATACTTGGAGAGCTTGGCGAGGTCGCCCGAGTCGATGCGAATGGCTGACAGACGCTCGCCTGCCGCCTCCATCTCTTTGGCAACCGTAATGGCGTGCTCGCAGCCCTCGCGCACGTCATAGGTGTCGATGAGCAGCGTGCAGTTCTTAGGGCTCGACTTGGCAAACGCACGGAAAGCCTCGAGCTCGGAATCGAAGCTCATCACCCAGCTATGCGCATGCGTGCCAAAGACGGGAATACCGTAGCGGCGACCGGCGAGCACATTGGACGTAGAGGAACAGCCGGCAACGTAGCTCGCGCGCGCGACGGCCAGGCCGCCATCGGGACCCTGGGCGCGGCGCAGACCAAACTCAGCAACGGGACGGCCGTCCGCTGCCAGCACCACGCGCGCCGTCTTGGTGGCGACAAGTGTCTGGAAGCCGATGATGTTGAGCAGCGCCGTCTCGAGCAGCTGGCACTCCAGCGCGGGGCCGGTGACGCGCACCATAGGCTCGCGCGGAAAGACGAGCTCGCCCTCGGGGACGGCGTCGATGTTTACATGTGCACGGAAGTTGCGCAGGTAGTCGAGGAATGCAGGCTTAAACATCGCGCCGCCAGCCGGAGCCTGGAGCGAAGCTAGATAGTCGATGTCCTCGGGCGTAAAGCGCAGGTTCTCGACAAGCTCGGGCAGCTCGGCGGTGCCGCACATGACGGCGTAGGCGCTACCAAAGGGATGGTCGCGATAAAACGCGGTAAAACAACCCTGCTCATTGGCCTTGTCGCTCTCCCACAGGCCCTGGGCCATAGTGAGCTCGTACAGATCGGTGAGCATTGCAATGTCGGTAGGATGCGAGATGTCGGTCAAAGCCATGGGGCGACCTTTCGGATGCGTTGTGCAGAAGTTGAGGGTTGGACGAGGCGGACGTGCGGGCATGGAGCCCGGCGCGAACAGGTTAGTGCAGGCCCATGCTGCCCGTGATCGTGTAGACCATAAAAACGATAAACGCGATGAGGGCGAGCACGATGATGACTTTTTGAGCCGGAGCCATGCCGGGGATCTCATTCTCGCCCGTAGGCTCCTTGGAAGTGACCATGCGCTGGGCAAAGGTCATCTCGTCACGGCTCGGTTTGGGCTCGACGGGCTTGGGGCGGGCGGCTTTCTTAGGCTGAGGCTTGGGCGCGGCAGGCGCAGGCTTCGCGGCGGCGGGCCTGGGCGCGGGGGCGGGCTTGGGCGCGGGGGCGGCGTTCGCGGCAGCCTCCTCGGCCTTCGCGCGCTCGGCACGCAGGGCAGCCAGCTCCTCACGCTCGCGACGGGCCTTTTCCTGCTCCTCGCGGCGGGCCTTCTCGGCGCGGAGCTCTTCCAACTCGGCGCGCTCCTCGTCAGACAGCGGTTGGGACTCCAGCTCGGCCATAGTTCAGCCCTTTCTTTTTAAAAAAAGCCGCCGACACAATGTCGACGGCTTATCAAATCCAAGGGTGGAGACGAAGGGAGTCGAACCCTCGGCCTCTGCCATGCGACGGCAGCGCTCTCCCAACTGAGCTACGTCCCCAAGACAAGTTGATATTTTACCTACGGCTCGCCAACTGTCAACGCCCAATAACCAGTCTTTTTGGGACGGGTCTATTTTGACTACCTTTCGAGCAAGCGATCCTCTCAATGATTTTTTAATCCCCGTCCCAGAAAAATCATCGACGAACGCGCTACTTTGCGCTGGTGAGGACGCCGGTGGTGTCGAAGGCCGGGGTAAAGCTCTCGTCTACCGCGCCGCCCTCTTGCCAGAACATCGTCGTAAATCCCAGGTCATCGGCATGGTCGAGCACCTGCTCGTACTCCTCGCGCGTCACGGCGCGTGCCAGGTCGCCGCCCTGTTCGCGCATGAGCGCGTTGGGCGTGTACTGGTTCATGACCGAGATCGGCACATCGCCCACCGTCTGCCACACCAGGTCCAGCACGCGGCATGAATCGTCTGCATGTCCCGGCAGCACCAGATGGCGCACAATCATGCCGCGCTTCATGAGCCCGTCCTCGTCCACCAGCTCTCCCCCGCGGCGCTCGATCTCGCGCGCCATCTGAGCCAGGCCCGACACGGCCACACGCGGGTAATCCTTAATATGAGAAAGCGACTGCGCAAGCCCGGCATCGGCATATTTAAAGTCGGTGAGCCACACATCGACCAGGTCACCCAGCGCCGCCACGGCACTCGCGCGCTCATAACCGCTCGTGTTATAGACGATTGGGATGACCAGCCCGCGTGCCCGTGCCGCGGCAATCGCAGCCGGCAGCAGATGCGCGTAGTGCGTCGCCGTCACCAGGTTGATGTTGTTGGCGCCCTGGTCCTGCAGCTCCAACATAATCTCGACCAGACGCTCGGGCGAAATCTCAAGCCCAAAATTGCCTGTCGAGATCTCTTGGTTCTGGCAATAGGCGCATTTGAGCGAACAGCCGCTAAAGAAAATCGTACCCGAGCCGGCCTCGCCCGAAATGGGCGGCTCCTCCCACATATGGAGCGCCGCGCGGGCGACCTTAAGCGTGTCGTCGGCGCCGCACACGCCACGCGCGCCCTCGCTGCGCGCCGCACCGCAACGGCGCGGACACAAATGGCAGGCGGGCGAAAAAAGTTCGGTCATCGACGTCGGCATAAAAACATGCTCCAAAACAACGATTCAGCAGCTCAAACGTAAAGGGACCAACCGCACAGACGGCTCGAGCCCAAGGCGCCGTAATCGTCCGACACGATTTTTGTAATGTCAAGACTGGAATCGACAAAGTGCCGCTTTATGATGTAGGTATTCCGCCCCCCGCGGAGCAACTGGGTGAACCGTCGCGTTTATTTAGGGAGCCCACACAGTCGTACCTAGTACAGGTATCCTTCGTTGTTAAGGACGCTGGAACAGTCGATGAGGGCACCCACCTGTTTTAGGTGGGTTCATTTTCGTAACGTGGGGGGTGGTTTTCTTTTGTCGAAAATCGCCATTACAGTCCATATGGATCCCCGCCGGCATCCCGACAAGCCATCGACAGCATCCTAATATCTGGTAAGCGCGTGATTATCGCTGCGTGCAACTACATGCACCCCCCTTGGTCGAGTATTATGGTTCGGCTATGCCCTTTGCGCATGGCGTTCTTCTGACCTTTTCCTTCGACGCTTGGCGGTTTTTAGATTCATGGCTTCATCCCCGAGCTACATACCGTACCTATGCGTGGCAGCGGCGGCCTTTATCACGACCTTCCTCGCGGTGCCCCTGGTTAAGCGCTTGGCAATTAAGCTCGATGCCGTCGACTATCCTTCTAAGCGCCGCATCAACACCAAGCCCATCCCGCGTTTGGGCGGAACGGCGGTGTTTTTGGGCCTGGTCGTTGCCTGCATTGTGCAAATACTAGGCACCTGGCACCTAGGCTGGCCACCCGTCCTGGTGCCGCACCCGCGCCTTCACATTAGCTATCCCATGCTGGCGCTCTCCTTTACCGTCATCTTTGCGACCGGCGCTATCGACGACGTCTTCCAGCTCAAGCCCAAGCAAAAGCTGGCCGGACAGGTCCTCGCCGCGCTTATCGCCTGCATGGGCGGCCTAAAAATCGGCGTCATCGTCAACCCGTTTGCCCCCGGCGAGATCATGCTCGGATGGCTCGCCTACCCCATCACCGTGATCTATCTGGTGGCATTCACCAACATCATTAACCTCATCGACGGCCTCGACGGCTTGGCCACGGGCATCTGCGGCATCGCCTCGTTCACCATGTTTTCGATGGCCGTTCTCTCGGGCCGTATCGACGCCGCTGCGCTCTCCATTGCGCTCTTTGGCGCCTGTCTGGCCTTTTTGCGCTACAACTTCAACCCCGCAAGCATCTTCTTGGGCGACTCGGGGTCGTTGCTTCTGGGCTTTGCACTGGGCTCCATCTCGCTGCTCAACGTGAGCCGCACCGCCGCACTCACCTCGCTTATCATCCCGCTCATCGTTGCCGGCGTGCCTATCATCGACACGTTTAGCGCCATCGTGCGCCGCAAGCGCGCCCACATTAGCATTGGGCAGGCCGACAAGGGCCACATCCACCACCGCCTGATCCAAGAAGGCTACAACCAAAAACAGGCTGTGCTGCTCATCTATGCCTGGTGCATTATGCTTTCGGCCGGCGCCGCCGCCATCAATCAGGTCGAGGTGCCCATGCGCGTGCTCATCTTTACCGTGCTCACCATTGGCTCGGCGGCCTTTGCCAAGCATCTACATCTGTTTGAGCCCGTGCTGCGCCACCATTACAACAAGCGCACGCACGAGGACGAGCTGGTCACCCCCGACGACCCCGTTTTTAAGCAGGAGGAGCAGGCAGCCGAGGAGCGCAAAGAAGAGCGCCACCACAAGCTCTAGGGCAAGCTGCCGAGGATGTGCCAAGGCACCGTTGGTCAAGCGCGGCCGCGCCGCACCCGTCGCACAAGCCGCCCCTCTCCTGCCCCTCACCCACTCACGCCCACCCCTCTCAATAAACACGCTATCATCAAGACCTACGAACGAACGTTAGGAGCAATCATGCCAAACGAGAACAGCTACGAAGTCGCGCTGCAAAAGAGCAACGCCATTCGCGAGGGCCTGACCAAAACGCCCGAGAAGTTCACCATGCTCACCGGCGACCGCCCCACCGGCCGTCTGCACCTGGGCCACTACTTCGGTACCCTCAAGGGCCGCGTTGAGCTGCAGAACATGGGCGCCAAGACCAACGTGCTCATCGCCGACTACCAGGTCATCACCGACCGCGACACGACTGAGCACATCCAGGACAACGTGTACAACATGGTCATGGACTACCTTGCCTGCGGTATCGACCCCGACAAGACTATGATCTACGCGCACTCCGCCGTGCCCGCCGCAAACCAGCTCATGCTGCCGTTCCTGTCGCTGGTGTCCGAGGCCGAGCTGGCGCGCAACCCCACGGTCAAGGCCGAGATGGAGGCCTCGGGCCACGAGCTCACCGGCCTTCTGCTCACCTACCCGGTGCACCAGGCCTGCGACATTCTGTTCTGCAAGGGCAACGTCGTGCCCGTCGGTCGCGACCAGCTGCCGCACATCGAGCTCACCCGCACCATCGCACGCCGCTTTAACAACCGCTACGGCAAGGTATTTCCTGAGGTCGAAGCACTGCTGTCCGAGACCCCGCTGCTTCCCGGCCTTGACGGTCGCAAGATGAGCAAGAGCTACGGCAACGCCATCAATATTTCGATGACCGCCGAGGAGACGGCCAAGCGCATCAAGAAGAGCCAAACCGACTCCGAGCGCATGATCACGTTCGATCCCGAGAACCGCCCCGGCGTGTCCGGCCTGCTTTCGACGGCTGCCATCTGCACCGGTCGCTCCGAGGTCGAAATTGCCGAGGAGATTGGCATGGGCGGCTCCGGCCAGCTCAAGAAGTACGTGACCGAGGCCGTCAACGAGTACTTCGCGCCGATCCGCGAGCGTCGCCAGCGCTACGAGAACGATCTGGACTATGTGAAGGACGTCCTGCACGAGGGCAATCGTCGCGCCAACGAGATTGCCGAGCAGACCCTGGCAGAGGTTCAGGACGCCATGGGCATGGTGTACTAGACCGATCTGCTGGCTTGAGCTTTCGATTGCTTTAGGGCGGGCGTTACGGCGTCCGCTTTTTTGGAGCCGGACCGCTTCGGCTCCGTCCATCGCACTCCCCCGACAAACAGGAACAGGCCCGCCGGCAGTTAGTTGCCAGCGGGCCTGTTCCCGAAGTACACCGTTGAATCGCACAGAGGGGAGGAATGCGAATCAAACTCAACAGGGCAGGCTTTTTCATCGCCTATTGCCTGCTCCGTTGCTGAAACCAATATAGTTCACCATGGTTTACTTTCTAGCGTCAATGTGCGCCGCCATACCTTCTCCATAAGTTAGCTCCGGTAAACCTGCAACGGAAAACCACCACAAAGGGGACAGGCACCTTTGTGGTGGTTTTGACCACGGCGGAGCCGCTAGAGTCCGGCAGGCCAGCGACAAGCGACCAAGTCGACGTGCATGTCATCCTTAAACGCCACACCCTCCCCTAACAAAAGCTCACGTTGAGCATCGGGACCGCCAAAAGCAAAACCCTCGCATATGTGCCCGTCGGCAAACACCACGCGGTGACAGGGAATCTCGCCGGGGCGCGGATTACTATGCAGGGCATACCCCACGTACCGCGCACTTCGTGGACGACCGGCAAGCAGAGCCACCTGACCATACGTGGCGACCATCCCCTCGGGGATTTGCTCGACCACCTCGTACACCCGTTCAAAAAAGCCCTCAGACGCCATTGCTCGCTCCCTTCCACCCGGAAAAGCATAAACCACCACAAAGGGCCTGTCCCCTTTGTGGTGGTTTATGGCAGGTCGGTTAGTTGGCGGGCTGGAAGAAGGCTACTGCTACGGCGCCGGGGCCAACGTGGGTGCCGATGGTGGCGCCGATGGTGTGAACGGGCAACTCGCCCTCGGTGTGGCCAGCCCAAAGTGCCGCGCTGTCCTCGATATACTTCTTGAGCACCGCATCCGAAAGACCCGTATAGCCGAGCGCCAGCGGCCTGGAAAAGTCGATGCCGCCCGCCTTTTCGACCTTTTGGTTCAGCAGGTTGCGGCCGTTCTTGAAACCGCGCGCCTTACCCAGCTGCACGATCAGACCGTCCTCGACAGCCACCACAGGCTTTACGTTGAGCAGCGTGCCCACGGCGCCGGCCGCAGCAGACAGACGACCGCCGCGCACCAGGTACTCCAGCGTCTCGAGCAGGCCGATAACCACCACACGGTCGCGCACGGCCTCGACAGCCGCCGCGATCTGGGCCGCGCCCTGGCCCTCGTCCACTAGGCGCAGGGCATACTCGACCAGCACGCGCTCACCCAGGGTAACGTTATTGCTATCAACCACATACACGTCGCCGCCCGGCGCCTCGGCAAGTGCGGTACGGGCGCTCTGATTGGTCCCCGAAAGTTTGGCACCCACAGTAATAATCACCGCCTCGTCGCCGGCCTCACGTGCTTCGGCAATCGCCTGCGAAAAGGCGTACGGGTTGACCTGACCGGTCTTGGGCAGCTCGTCGCGCTCCACGAGTATCTCGTAAAAGCGCTGGTGATCGATGTCGACGCCATCCATATACACATCGGTGCCAAAGGTAACGGACAGCGGCAAGACGGACAGCGCCGGGTGCTCCGCCGGCGACATATCGCTGGCGGAATCGGTAATAATGCGGACGGACATAGCGAATCCTTTCTTGCGCAAGTCTCGCGCAGGGAATTTTGACAGCAATGTCCCGGCACGGCGTACGCGCTCAAACGGGACGATACAGTTCTTGGCTGAAAGCTAGCGCCAGCGCGGCTCTAGATCTCGCGCAGGGTGTTGAGAATCGTGCGCAGCGACGCATACATCTGCTCGCGCTGCTCCACACCCATAGCCTTACCGGTGGTATCGAGCACCTCGCGAATGATGCGGTCCGCCTCGCTCATGCTCTCGCCGCCTAGAGCGGTCAGGCGCACCGGAGCACGATACTTAACGGCGGCATCGCCCGAATCATCGACCTCGACGTAACCGCCCTCCTCCAGATGCGCGAGCGTGCGCGAGACGGCGGCACGGGTCACGCCTGCCATGCGAGCCAGGTCAGCACCAGTCAGGCCGTCCTTGCTGCGCTCAAGATAGTACAGGCACATAACGTCGGAGCCCTTGAGGCCCAGCCTTGCGCCCTCGGATGTCTTAATGCGCTGGATCTCCTTGTAGAGCCCGCTGATCAGTCCGACAAAGTCCTCAAAACGTGTCTCGTCGTTCTGCTGCATGGGAGACGACCGCCTTTCGCTTGCATAATGCTTACGGGTAAACATCTTAGTCGCATAAGCCGACACCCGTACCCAAATATCCCATTTGTTAACACATCAACATAAAAACCACCACAAAGGGGACAGGCACCTTTGTGGTGGTTTGGGGCATCAATAGGTTCTAGGCGTCGCTACAGCTCCACGCAGGGATTGTCGCGGGTCACAAGCGTCTTAACGACAACCGTCGCTCCCAGATAGCGCTCGAGCAGCTCGACTAAGCGATCGATCGCGGCCTGGCAATCCCCCATCCGCTCGGGCTCCACGCACTCAATCGCCAGGAACGCATCGGCCGAATCGTCGGACAGCGCCGTGCGAACGCCGTCGCGCCAGTTCCAGCAGCGGCACACGGCGCCCGCGTCATCAATGTAGGCGAGCTCGCCGGGAAGCGTCGGGTCATCTGTCTCCTCGCCAAGCGGCAGAAACGCATCGCCACCGTTGGTCACCGCCAACCGCAGATCGCCCTCGATAGCATGTAGGTCCTCGCCGCCAACGGGCAGCGCGTAGGTCAGCGACACCGTGTTGTAGATGTCCACCGCGGGCGTAATGTGGCCCACCGGTTTGCCCTTGAGCACGCGCTTGAGCAAGTTCTCGATCGAACAGCGGGCGCCCTTTTTGGTCCTGAACAGCCGATAAGCCTCGCGCCATGCCTTGACCGGTGCGTTCTCGCTGATAGTATCGCTGGTCAGATGACGCTCCGCGTCGATATTGGCGCGGTCGAGCAACGCCGCGATCGCATCCACGTCCTCTTGAGGAATCTGAGCCGCGGGCTTCATGCCCTTTACGACCACAACACCGACAGCCGCCTGCGGAAATAGTTCCCAAAACGAATCCTCGGCAACGAAGCTCTTCATGTGCTCTCCCTTCATAGCATGCGCCCGAGCCCGGGTGCCTAAACAAAAAGCGCCCTTACGACGGCCACCTTCAAAGTCCTACGGTGCCGCCACAAGAGCGCTTACGCTGCCCCTATCCGGAGAAAGGAGCGATATGTCAGGCGTATTGTAACCCGAGTCATCCGTGCGAGTAAAACCACCACAAAGGCGCCTGCCCCCTTTATGGTGGTTTTGGGTCGGAAACAACGCTAGTGTCGGAGTCCCAACAAGCCGCGGCCGCGATGACGGGCGCCGGCGTGCACCTGAGCGTGCGGACCGGCGGCCTTCACGGACTCGGGCAGGTGCGAGTACTTCTTCTCGAAGTTCTCCTCGAACATCACGGCCAAGTTGTGCGCCGCCTCGTCGTAGCGCGCGGTGCTCTGCCAGTACTGGCGCGGCACCAGGATGCCGTCGGGTACGCCGTGGCACGTGGTGGGAATGTCGACGTTAAAGATATCGTCGTGGACGAATTCGCTGTCCTCGATGGTGCCGCCGAGGGCGCGCGCGACCAGGGCGCGCGTGTAGGCCAGCTCAATGCGATGGCCAACGCCGTAGCCGCCGCCGATCCAGCCGGTGTTGACCAGATAGACGCGGGTGTGACCGTCGGCGATGCGCTCGCCGAGCATCTTAGCGTAGACCATGGGGTCGAGCGGCATAAACGGCTCGCCAAACAGCGAAGAGAACGTGGGCGTGGGCTCGGTGACGCCGACCTCGGTGCCGGGAATCTTAGCCGTAAAGCCCGTCACAAAGTGGTACATGGCGGCATCGGCCGTCAGGCGTGAGATGGGCGGCAACACGCCAAAGGCGTCGCAGGTCAGGAAGAGCACGACGCTTGGAGTGGTGCCCATACCCTTGGTCCACGCGTTGGGAATGTGCTCCACAGGGTATGCCACGCGCGTGTTGTGCGTGATCGAGACGTCGTCGTAGTTGGGCTTGCGGCTCTCGTCGAGCACCACGTTTTCGCAGATCGCGCCAAAGCGGACAGCGTTGAAGATTTCAGGCTCGTGGAAGGCGTCCAGGCCCTCGCACTTGGCGTAGCAGCCGCCCTCGATGTTAAAGATGCCCATGTCGGACCAGCCGTGCTCGTCGTCGCCGATCAGTAGGCGTGTGGGGTTGGCCGAAAGCGTGGTCTTGCCGGTGCCGGACAGACCAAAGAACACGGCGGTCTCGTGCGTGACAGGATCCATGCTGGCCGAGCAGTGCATGGGCAGCACGTCGTCCTCGACGGGCAGCAGGTAGTTCATAACGCTGAAGATGGACTTTTTGATCTCACCGGAGTAACCGGTGCCGGCAACCAGAATCACGCGCTCCTGGAAGTTGATGACCACGGCGGCGCTGGAGTTGAGGCCCTTAATGGCGGGATCGCACTGGTAGCCGGGAGCGGCGAGCACGCAAAAGTCCGGCTCACCGGTGCGCGCAATTTCGCGAGCGAGCGGGCGAGCGAGCATCTGCTTAATAAAGAGTGCCTGGCTGGCACGCTCGCAGGCGACGAGCAGTCGGCGCGTGTGGTTGCGGTCGGCGCCGGCCATGCCGCGGGTGACGAACACATCGCGCTCGTTGAGGTAGTTGACGATACCGGCCTTGATGGTCTCGTAGCTCTCGATCGAAAGCGGTCGGTTGACGGCGCCCCAGGCGATCTTGTCGTGAACATCGGGGGTGTCAACGATAAAGCGGTCATTGGGGGAACGACCAGTGCGCTCCCCCGTCTCGATCACTAGCGCGCCGTTAGATGCCATGCGGCCTTCTTCACGGCGGATGGCGTGCTCGACGAGCTCCGCGGCAGGCAGATCGACCAGCAAGCGGGGCTGGTTCTCGGCGGGATCTTCGACCAGCTTAAGACCAAAGTTGGACAAAACTTCTGCAGGGGTAACACCAGGCATGGGGGCCTCCTTTAAAAACGCGACACGTGGACGCGGCGCGCACTTTACTCACGTAAAGCTCGTTGTACCCGATATGCAAAAACGTTTTTGCGGCAAGGGCGGCAAGCCCGCCCAACGGTCAAAAATCGCAGGCAAGCGGCCTAGTCATTGGGGACGTTTTTAAACGACTAGTCGTTGGAGACGTTCTTGAACAGGCAACATTCAAGGAGTGTCCCCGGATGCCGGCACTTAGGGACGTTCCCAAAGTGCCGGCACATAAGGAACGTCCCTAAGTGCCGACTACAGCGGCAGGCCTTGGCCGAGCATGGCTATGGCGCTCATCAGGACCAGCATGCCAGCGGCGTAGGGCAGGACGGCGCCCAGGAGCTCGGCATCCTTGCCGCGCACGTGGACGGCAGCCAGACCAATCGCGAGCGTCTGCGGAGAGATCATCTTACCGGCGGCAACACCAAGCGCATTCAGCGCGACCATCCAGTAGTCGCTCACGCCTAGCGCCGTAGCGGCCTGGCTCTGGATGGGGCCAAACAGCATGCCCGAAGACGTGCCCGAGCCGGTCACAAACGCACCAACCGCACCGATCCACGGAGCCAGAATCGGGTACAGACCGCCAGCGACCGCAATGCAAAACGCGCTGATCGACGAAATCATGCCGGCATAGCCCATCACCTTGGCGCAGCCCAGCACCGAAAGCATGGTGATAACCGTCGGCATCATCTGCTTGACGGTCGCGGCCAGCACCTCGCCCATCATGCGCGGCGAAGCACCCTGAATGGCGCCGCCGACAAACGCCGCCAGGAAAATCCAGATGCCCGGCGTGTTGATCCACGAAAACGTGAGCGTGCCGGGGTTCTCGCCGCAATACACCTGCACCTGGCTCGCAAACGGCGCGAGCGCGGCATGCACGGCGGGCACCAGGTTAGACGTGCCCAGCAGCAGCACGAAGATCAGGATGAAGCACGACCAGGCCGAAAGCGCCGACTTAACGGTAAGCTTCTCCCCCGCCTCGATATTCATGTGAAAGCGTGCGTCCAGATGCCCCGACTTCTCGGCACGCATAGCAAGCGCAGCTGTCAGCCCGAGCGAAACGATAGAACCGACGACGACGGCAAGCTCGGGACCCACAAACCTAGCAACGACCAGAGCCGCACCGGCAAAGGACACGCCGGAGAGCACGGCGATGCCCGCCACGCCACGTAGGCGCTCGGCGACGCCTGCAACGTTGCCCTGGTCATCGGCAACACGACCAGCAACCAGTACGATAAACAGCGGCATCATCACAAAGAAAGGCGCCAACTGCACCAGCTGAACGGTCGCCAGGTGCAGGGAATCCAGACCCACCAAGTCGGCAACGGACACCGTGGGGATGCCGATGGAGCCGTAGGGCGTGGGCACGCCGTTTGCCAGCAGGCAGATGAGCACGGCGGGCACGGCCTCAAAACCCAGGCCCGCGAGCATGCCGGCAGGAATGGCGACAGCGGTACCGAAGCCGGCCATGCCCTCCATAAAGCCACCGAAGCACCAAGCCACGAGCAGCGCCAGCAGGCGGCGGTCGCTGCTGATGGAGGTGATCATGCTGCCGATCACGTCCATGGCGCCCGTACGAACGCACAGGTTATACGTGAACACCGCGGCGATGATCACCAGGACAATGGGCCACAGAGCCATCAAAAAACCTTCGAGCGAGGCGGTCGCGATCTGCGCTGCCGGCAGGTGCCACCATGCGAAGGCAAGCAAGCACGAAAGGACAAACGATCCGATAGCGGCCTTCCAAGCTGGCCATTTAAAGCACAGTAGCATCACGACCAGCCAAATAATCGGCACAAGAGCCAGTAAGAATGCGGCGACGTCCATAGGTAGAAGCTCCTTGGTGCCGCGTGGGCGGCATCGGGGGTGTCACAAAACTTCAACAGGATACCGCACGTTTACCGACAAATTACAGCCGCCTGCCGAAAATATTGAACAATCCGTTCAAAAACACGAGCGAACACCGCCGCGTCTATACTAAAGCGCAGCAATAGAAAGGACTCCGCTTTGAGCATCACGCCCCTCGATAGCATTCGCCGCGCCATCGCCCGCCGCAACGGCATCTCCAACCCCGCTGCATCGAAAGACGGCGCCGCGAAGGCCCAAGGCGGCCGCATTGAGAACGGCCTCTTCCCTGCCTCGCACACTGCCGAGGAACTCGCACGCATCCAAGAGCTAAGTCAGCGCAACGCCGGCGGCCCCAATAGCAGCCAAGCCACACGTCGCCGGCGCGAACGCGATCGCAAGCCCGGCCCCGTCCGTCGCATGGTCAACGCTTGGTGGAACCGTCTGCTCGGCGCCGTCTACGGCGGCGGCTTCTCCATGCAGGAAGCGGAATACGAGGAGCACGCCACCCGCCGCGATTGCCTTTGGAACACCCTCGGCACCGCCGTGTGGGGTTTGGCGTTTCCGCTGCTCACCATCGTGTCCACACAGCTCGCGGGTGCCGAGGAGGCCGGCAAGTTCTCCATCGCCTTCGTCACCGGCACGCTCATCATGATCGCGTGCAACTACGGCGTGCGCAATTTCCAGGTCTCGGATATCGACGAAACGACGTCCTTTGCCTCCTACCAGCTCAACCGCTGGCTTTGCGGAGCGCTCGCCCTAGGCTGCGGCCTCATGTACAGCAGCGCCCGCGGCTATGACGCGCAGATGGCCACGATCGGCCTGGGCGTCTACCTGTATAAGGTCATCGACGGCGTCGCCGACGTGTACGAGGGCCGCCTGCAGCAGGCCGATAAACTCTATCTGGCCGGCATGAGCCAAACGCTACGCTCCGTCGGTGTCATCGTGATCTTCAGCGTGGCGCTGTTCCTTACGCGCAGCATGCCCATCGCGGCCATGGCCATGGGTGTCACCGCCATCGCCTCGCTCGTGCTGGTCACCGCGCCGCTCGCCCTGCTCGAGACCGAAAAATCGCGCCGGGTGAGCCTGCGCGAGGTCGGCCACCTGTTTATCCAGTGCGCCCCGCTCTTTGGTGCGCTCTTTTTGTTCAACCTCATCGAGAGCATGCCCAAGTTTGTAATGGAAGGCACGCTGGCCTACAAATATCAGCTGTACTTTAATGCCCTGTTCTTTCCGGCGCAGGCTATTTTGTTGAGCATCGGATTTGTCTATAAACCGCAGCTCCTGCGTCTGTCGAGCATTTGGGCGAACCCGCGCAAACGCCGCCGTTTTGACTTGATTATTATTGCCGTTATGGCACTGATCGTGGCCTTCACCGGCGTGTGCGCCGCATTTATGGCAGGCCCCGGCATTCCCCTCATGAGCTTTATGTACGGCCTTAACTTTGAGCGCTACCGCACATTGGCGCTGCTGATGGTCGTCGCCGGCGGTGTCACCGCGGCAATCGACTTTATCTACGCCATCATCACGGTGCTGCGCCACGCTGGAAACGTCACCAAGATCTACCTGATCTGCTTTGCCGTGAGCGTGGTGCTCCCGGTGATCCTAATCAACCTGCTGGGCCTGATGGGCGCCGTGGTGAGCTACCTGGCGGTTATGGCCCTACTGCTAGTGTTGCTGATAATCGAGTACGCCCACATCCGTCAACGCATCGAGCGTGACCGGAACCCATACGGCGCCTAATTAGCTGCCCCCGGTCACCGGAATTTGCGATGGAATCGCCCCGGCTGGGGTCTCGTTGCGAACAATATGCATCCCGCAAAACTAAGTGAGTAGACTTTTACCGAATCCCGCACCACACCGACAAAGCACAAGTCCGTGACCTGCGGTTTTATTGAGGCAAATATGTTGGGTGCTCGGCATTTCCAAAAAAGTCTACTCACTTAGCCAGCGGGCAGCCAAATGATTATTTAATCCCCGTCCCAGAGAAATCAATTAGCGAGCAGAAGGGCAAAAGTAGTCAAAAAAGCCCCGTCCCAAATTAGCTACCGCTTGCACCGATTATTCGCCCGGGTTGATGTTCGCGTAGAACTCCGCCCCGTCGTCCAGGCGCAGGATGCCCACGCGGCCGAACTCGGAGCCGGTGGCGGCGGCGCAGTCGATGTCGATGCGATCGGGCACACCGGCAGTGTCCTCGCCGCCCAAGCGCACGATCTGCCCGCGTCCCGATTCCTCATCGAGCCCCGCCAGACCACCGACCTCGCAATAGCGCCCAAGCGATACCGTGGGCGTGTGGCCGCTCACCACGACCGGGCCCTTGCCCTCGGCAGAAAGCAGCCCCGTCGGGGCATCCCAATAGCCATGGCGAATCCAGAGCAAGTCATCGGACAACTGTACGGCGAGCATTTGCTGCAGCAGCTCGCGATCGGCATCGACCGCTCCCCTGCCGTCGCCGCAATCGACACCATGCTCAAGCAAAAACGCACGCGCCGCCTCGGTCTGAATGCCGGCGTGCACCAGCAGGTACGGCCGCTCGGCAGTCTCGACCACCGCGCAGAGCGGCAGCGCGGCCATCCATCGCACGAGCTCCTCGTATGCCTCAAATTCCATGTCGTTGAGCTGCTCGCGCGTCGTCCAGCCACCGTTGATATCCCAGGTCTCGGCATCGAGCGGATCCTGGCCAATGATGGCATCGAGCATGATCTGCTCGTGATTACCCTTGAGCACGTGGGCGTTGGGCAGCGAGCGCACGAGCTTAATAACGCCGACCGGATCGGGCCCGCGATCGATCATGTCGCCCAGCACGTACAGCGTGTCGTCGGAAGTCAACGAGATCTTAGACAGGGCCTCGTCAAGCGCACGAACGTGCCCGTGAGCATCAGATGTCACATAGATCGCCATGGTACGCCTCTCCTTGCATTGCGGCCGAAGCCCGGCGCCGCAACTAAAACTTCAAGTTGAACTTAAACGTTACCCATTGTACTCCGTTGCAATAAAGCTGGAAAGGGTTTCCGAGCAGAGGCAAAGACGGCAGCCGTCTATGACGATATCGCGCATGCCCGCAACCCAACCCCATAAACCCACCATCTTTGGGTACAAATAACCGCAGACAACTGACCGTGCCACGCCAACCACCTAGGAGCGGACACCATCCATGAACCAGATCCTTCTCTTTATCGGCCTCGTTATTATTCTGTGCCTGACCATCGAACCCGTCGGCAAAAAAACTCCCCTTCCCCACCCTGCTCATCTTTATCGCACTCGGCATGCTGTTGGGCGTCAACGGCCCGGCGCATATCGACTTTAGCGACTACGCGCTCACCGAAACCGTCTGCAGCACGGCGCTGCTGTTCATCATGTTCTACGGCGGCTTTAACACCAATATCGACCGCGCCAAGCCCGTCGCTGCGCCGGCGGTGCTGCTGAGCACGCTCGGCGTCGTCATCACCGCAGGCATCACCGGCGTGTTCGCCCACTTCGTGCTAGGCTTCGACTGGATCGGCGGCCTGCTGCTGGGATCAGTCGTGGCATCCACCGACGCGGCCAGCGTCTTTAGCGTTCTGCGCGAGCACAACCTGTCGCTGAGGGGCGGCACCGACTCACTGCTCGAGGTCGAATCGGGCTCCAACGACCCCGTCGCCTACATGCTCACTGCCGTGCTCGCCACACTCGCGGCCGGCGGCGACATCAACATTCCCGCACTGCTGGCTAAGCAGATTATCCTGGGCGCGGGCCTGGGCCTTGCCATCGGCTGGGCGGCGGACCGCCTGATTGAACGCGCGCACGCAACGGCCGAGGGCGCGCAGACCATCTTTTTGTTCGCCGTGGCCATCGTCGCCTACGCGCTGTCGAGCTATCTGGGCGGTAATGGCTTTTTGGCTGTATACCTGGCCGGCATTGTGCTGGGCGCCAGTGACATCACCGGCAAAGTCGAGATGGCGCACTTCTTTGACACCCTCACCGAGATGGCAGAGATGGCGATTTTCTTTTTGCTGGGCCTGCTCGTGACGCCCGCACGCCTGTCGCAAATGCTGCTGCCGGGCCTGGCGCTCATGGCGTTTATGCTCTTTGTGAGCCGCCCCATCGCCGTCGGCCTGCCGTTGGCGCCGTTTAAGACGAACCCTCGCCAGGTGGCGCTCGTAAGCTGGGCGGGCCTGCGTGGCGCGGCTTCGGTCATCTTTAGTCTCTTTGCCGTGGTGGCCGGCGTTCCCGGCGGTCACGACCTGTTTGACCTGGTCTTTGTGATTGCCGCGTCGAGCATTGTGGTGCAGGGCTCGCTGCTGCCGGCGGTGGCGAAGAAGCTCGATATGATCGATGCGACCGGCGACGTGCGCCGCACCTTTAACGACTAGCGCGACGAAGACGGCATGTCGTTTGTAAAGCTCAAGGTGGGCGCTGGACATCCGTTTGCCGGACGCTCGCTCGCGGACATTGGCAGCGCGACGGACATGCTCGTGGCCCTGGTGCTTCGTGACGGTGCGCACCCGGTGCCGCCCAATGGCGACACCGTGATCCAGGAAGGTGACCTGCTGGTGATGGCCGCCCCAACGTTCAAAGAGCGTGCCGAGGTTACGCTGCGCGAGGTCACCGTGACACCCCACGGTCGCCTGGCCGGCCAGCGCCTGCGCGATGTGCCGCAAGGCAAGCATCCGTTTATTGTGGTGATGTTCAAACGCGACGGCCAAACCATCATCCCCGACGGCAACACCCTCATATACGCCGGCGACGAAGCCGTCATTGCCACGCTCGCGTCGTAGCGGCCAGGGGTAGCTAATTTGGGACGGCCTTCTTTCTAATTTCTTTTAGCAAGCCTTTTTTAAACGCAGTACTACCACCAAAAAACTTCTGGTCAGTATTAGTCTGCTTATTTGCCTGATATTTCAGACTCGTGAACTCAATGGTACAGATATAGTCCGCAGCCTGAGCCAAATAGTAATCAGATGAAGTTGTCGGCTTATAGATAACTGCATTTTTAGCCAAAGCGTAATCGATTGCCTTGTGAAGCGCACTCGAAACCGAACCCTGTCCTCCGTCGTAGTAAATCTTTACAGCATCAAACTGCTGAAACCAACTCAGATTGTCGAATATGAAATCGATGATTTCACGCCTCATCGCATCGGCAATCTGTTTAAGAGTTCGGTACCGATGCGTCTTGAACACAAACACCTTGTACGAGATGGGCAAATGTCGAAACATAACTCGAAATAGTGAAAACAGCCTTTTTCTCTCACTGATGTCCAAGTCCTTGAACTGATCTTTTCCATTCATGAGAGGAGAAGCATGGAACGGAAGAAGCGGCAATCCGCTTTCGGCTACCGCCCTTTCATATTTCTTTATTCCCTCAGCGATGGGAATATCTTGTTCATGAAAAACAAAGGCCACCAGATAGTATCTTTCACGAAGATCATCGCTTCCAGATTCATCAATAAAGATACTCAGCTCTCGCATGGGCAATCCTTAATAAAAAAGCCGGGGAAAACGTCCCCGGCACTTGGAAGCCCTCTCTTAAGAGATGACCACCTAATTTATACCATGAAGTTAGACGTATGTTCAAGCATGAGTATAAAATACAAACATATGTTCGTCAATAGCCAAGGCAGCTATCATTCAGTGTCATCGTCAACGGCAAAGTCGCGAAGGTCGAGGCCTTCGCGTTCGGCTCGGGCAAGGAGCTCTTGCGGCGACTCGTCCTCAGTATCCACTACGTCGAGCATGGCGGCCGGAAAGCCCACGCCCGCCGCGCTCCCCGCGCGGTCGAGCAGACTCTCGCGCAGCTGGTCTACATCAACGTCGATCTTCATGATGAAACCTCCTACCAGACCAGGACCCTACTCATCAATACCGAGCGCGTCCACAGCAGCAACAAAAGCCGCGACCTGCTTGTCGTCCATCTGCGTGGCCAGGCGCCCCACGGGCCCATCGTAGGCAAACTGTACCTTATCGATAAAGCAATCCCACACTCGTTCGTCCACGCGTACGGCGGCCTCGCAATACTGGCTGAGCTTTTTGAGTCCATACCAAAACGCATTCACATGACGCGCGGGGTCCTCGTCCAGCACACCATCATAGCGGCGCCCGTTAAACTCCCGCATACGCGCCACGGCGACCTCGAGCGAATCGCCGCCATCAGCCGAAGCCTCGTCCACAAGCTCGGGAATCGGAACCTCGCGCTGAACATTATGCCTGGTAGCACCGTCATACTCGCCCACTAGCACGTCTTCGTCAAGCCGTGAATCGTAGTCTAAATAGCTCAAGCCCCGGCAAATCCCATGCGGTGAGCCAGAGCCAAACGCACAGAACAACCCGCCGTCGGCAACAACGCGACGGTAGGTCTCAAACGACTTCTTAACCTGAGTGAGCAACTCGGAAAGCTCCCCGGCATCACACGCCGTCTCGCACGCAACGCACGCAGACTCGGGCAACGATACCGGATCAACCGTGCTCCCCGCAACGCGGGCGGCGCGCTCGGCCCGATACGCCTGCGCCGCCAAGCGCGCTCGCTGCGCAGCGCCGCGCACGTTGGTAAGTTCGCGCTCCAACGCCACGTCACCAGCAACATCACCAGCCAAATCGCCCGTAAACCCGTCGGCGCCCTGCGACCCCGTCGCACTCAGCTCGGACTCAAACGTCGCTGTGATCATACCCGCAAGGTCCGTCGCGTCGGCGGCACAGCGCATCTGCTCCAGCTGCGTGCACAGCAGGTCGGCATCCAGGGGCACGGCATCCACAACGCGCACGTCACTCAGGCGCGCCACGTCCTGCAGCACCATAGCCCCCGCAGCATCGTACGCCGCGCGCACCTTGTCCGCCGTATTCGCACGTAGCTTTACCTCGATAAACGCAAGTGTCTGCTCCAGACGCGTCAGCAGCTCGGCCTTGTCCTCCATGCGCAAAAAGGCAGCATAGCGGCGCTCCATCCGTAGCGGTCCAACAATGCCCGCCTGCTTGCGAGCGCGTGCAAGCGCGGCGCCCTCAACACGGCGAACATACCCGTCAACAGCCCGCACGGCAGACTCGCGCGCAGCGTGCTCGGAAGCCTCGACGCCCCTAAGCACACCCAACAGCTCGCGGGAGCGCGCCTTGCGCACCAGCTCCCCGTGATCGTACTGCTCAAGCGCCGTCTGACGCTTGCCTACCGATTCAAAGCCAAACAGCTCGTCGAGCAGCTCGCCAACAGAACGCTCGCCCGCCATGGCAAGGCCTCCTCACGCACTACGCACCAACACGCCCGCGGGCCCACGCGCACGCAAGCCCGCACGCCCGCACTCCTACAGATCCAGGGCCTTTTTCGCGGCGTCGACCGGGTCGCCATCCATGTAGAACACCGGGCTCAACCCCGAGATAATCTCGGACGAAACACTCTGCAAACCCGCAATAGCGCTCAGCGGCAAAATCACGCGCTTGGCGCCGGCGTTTTTGGCCACGCGCATAATGTCCTCGAGCCCGCGGATCTCGTCCATAGAGCCCGACATGCGCAAGATTCCCGGAATCGCCAGCGCGGGCATCACCGGGCGGTTGCACGCCGCAGAGCAAAGGCCCACAAACTCGGCGAGCGAAACTTCCTCGGACAGGCCCTTGCTCTGCAGGTCGTTGTAGAACAACAGGTAATCCTTGGAGCCAATGTGCATCCCCGGCGCCACGCGGTTCGCCAGGTTCACAAAGTTGTCGAACGCGGCCTCCAGCGTATCGCGCACCGGCTTGTTAAAGGCCACGCCCTCGTGCTTAAACTTGCACTCGCCGGCAACGGCCTTGTTCTCCAGCTTGTACACGGCAACCTCGCCGCCCTGCGACCTGCCCACGCCAAACACGTGACCGGACAGCAGCGGCCCGTCGGGAATCAGGGTGTCCTCGCTCTGCTCGGGCACGCGCACCACATGCACGTCCTGCGGGTTGTCGGCATCCATATAGCCCAGGTTGACGTCGATAAACTCGACGCCCGCCATAATCTTGAGCTGCTCCTTTACGCGGCGACGGCCCTCGATGGCGTAGTCCAGCAGCCAGCGCACGTCGTCCTTGTCCATGGCCTCGTCGGGGAACAACAGCTTGGCCAGACCGCTAAAGGTCTTGCGCACGGCGATCTCGTCACGCTTGTTAAAGTCGCTGTTAAAGCGGAAATACCGATCGATATGGTGCGTGAAGTCCTTACGGCGCATCTCCTTGCAAAACTCCGACAGGCAGTCGGTGATCAGGCCGTAATGCCCGGTCAGCAGGCTCGAGCGCATCTTGGGAATCTCCCAGCCCGGCAGGTAATAGTGGATACGGTCGAAGAAGGCCGAATCGTTGTTAAACTCCGGCGGGAACGGATCAAACAGGTGCGTGGTCTTAAGAACGTTTTGCACGGTGTCGTTGATGTTGCCCTCAAAGACCATGGAGGCATCAGCGTTGATCTGATCGCGGCCGCGCGCGTAGCTGCCACTCGCCATGTAGTCCTTCATGATCTGCACGGCGTTGGTGTCCTTAAAACGCATGCCGGCGACCTCGTCAAACGTCACGCAGTCCCAGTGGCCCACCAAGCCCACGCGATCGGCCCGCATGGAGTTCATGCGACCGAACAGGTTGGCCGTGGTGGTCTGGCCGCCCGAAAGCAAGATGGCATAGGGCGAGACCTCTTTGTAGATATGGCTCTTGCCGGTACCACGGGGACCCAACTCGCACAGGTTGTAGTTGCGCTCGATGAGCGGCACCATGCGCTCGATAAAGTGCAGGCGTTCTTTCTCGGATAGCTCGCTGGGCTCATAGCCAGCGGAGCGCAGCAGCATGTTCAGCCACTCGTCGCGCGCAAAGTACTGGCGCTCGTCGACCATGGCATCCAGGTCCAGATTGGGCATCTGGATGGGCGTGAGCGACGCCACACTAAACGGAGAGTCCTCGGGTCCGCGCTTTTTGCGCTTGGCCTTGGAGCGGCGCGGCGCATCGTCGCCAAAGACCTCCATGCCAAACTCGTCTTCCTCATCCAAGGGGTGACGATACTCGATGCTCATAATGCACCAAATGCCACCCTGCAGAATCTTGGAATAGTCGCGCACGTACTCAGCCGGCATCACAAACGGCTCAATAGTCAGATTGGCAAACGATGCCACGTAGATGTCTTTGTACTCGTCGAGCTTGGCCGTCACCTTATCGATGATGGTAAAGCGGCCCAGTTCGCGAATCTTGGACTTAATGCGCTCGGACTCGTCGGGACGCACGTAGTTATCGGTGAGGATCCTGCGGATGCGCTCCAAACCCTCTGCCACAGCATCCTCGTCGTCAGTTGAGCAGTACATGCCCAGCAGGTACTCCAGCACAAAGGTGGGCACGTTGGCGCCGCGCTTCATAAGGGCCGTCAGGTCCTTGCGCACGATCTTGCCAGCAAAGTGCTCGAGCAGTTTGCCGTCCAGCCCATCCATGTCATAGCCGTCTTCCTCGGAGGCCTCGGCCACAGCCTGGGCATAGCCATCGGTCGAGAATCCGTCTTCGGCGTTCACCGCAGCCTCAACGGGCGCGGCAGCAACCGGCTCCGGGGCAGGCGCAACAGCCTCAGCCGCCGGGGCCCCCACAGGCGCCGCAGCCGCCGCAGGCACGTCAACATCAATCGAGGGAACTTCCCACAGATTGTCGTCATTGCTATCAAACATAGGGCACACTCCTAAAAACCAAAATCAGCAACAGGTGCAAACGAAACAGCGATGGTGTACGTCTCGCGCCAAACGATCTTGCCCGCCTCGCGCTCGCGGCAGACCAGATAGTACGGACCCTTTGCCGAGAATCCATCCGCCGCGCGCAGCGCAAACTTGGCATGCACTACGCGCTCCTGCGAATTAACAGAAGTCTTGTTAGCATGCGCCTTGACCGTATCGCTCACCTCGTTGCCGCTTGCATCGGTAAACACCAGCTCGTATTCGCACGGCAAGACCTTGCCTTGGGCTGGTTCTTCCTGGATCAAGTTGAGCGAGAAGAGCGAGTTGGTCACCCGGCGCCCCTCACTTAGCACGCGCAACGTCGCCGCGCGCGTGTCGACAAAGTCCTTGGAACCCGAGCGCGCACGCCAAAATCCAATAACGGGCACGCAAAGCTCCTGCAGGCTCATGCCGCCGTGGACGTAGTTGTTAGTACCACCGGGACGCTTGAAGTGCACGTTCTCGCGCGGGGCAAACCCCTCAAAGCCGGCACCCAAACGTCCCATGTCAACATTAACAAACACCTCGCGTGCCTCGTCCGAAAGCTTGGCCACGGCCTCGTTGGGCACCACCAGATGACGCTTGCCGTGCATGACGGGAGCGTCAAGGAAGGGAAGATCTGGCTTGCCAAGCATCTGGCACTCGCTGAGCTCCCGGCGCGTGTAGATAAAGCCGTGATCCGCCGTTATAACAACACGAGCGCCCGGGGCGTCGGTGCACACGCGACGCGCCAACGCAGCAAGTTCCCCCACGGTGTCCGCACAGGCACCGAAGACGTCATCCTGCGTAGCGGCCTTCTCGCCCGTGGCATCGATCTTGTTGTGGTAGAGGTAGACAAGTCTTGAGTCCTTGAGCAGCGCCTTACGCTCGGTTCCCGCCATGTTGAGGTATGCGCTCGAGCGTAAAGCGCAGGCCGTGGGCTCAACGTGGGCAAGCACGGCCTCACGCTGCGGAGTCGTCGCAGTGGGCATGCCGTTAGCTAACACAAACGAGCCATCCGCTGCAAGTTCAAGCGCTTGGTGTGGCAGCAGCGCAGGCATACCTACCTCGGTAATGGAGGGAAAGACCGCCTGCATACTAGAAACCTTGACGTTGCCGCCGCGCTCGCGCTCGAGCAGCGCCGCAACGTCGCGGGCTACCTCATAGCGCAACGCGTCACTCACGATAACGACTGTCGTTTTGGCAGAGCCCACATAGGTGGGCAGCACATGCCAGTAGAACTCATCCTGCCGCGCAGGGCCATCGATGTAGCCGCAATCGGCCCACTCCCCTTGCGCAGCGGCCGCCCAGCAGGTATTGGCGTCGACCAAGAACCAGTTACTGTAGAGATTCTCCGCCCAATCCACCACAGCTCGGGCAGGTTCCTCGAGTACATCGCACTCGACGGAGCGCGCCCGCAGATACGCGGTGCACATATGACGATAGGCGGCATCCATGGCATACCAATCGGACGTGTAGGCATCCCACACCTGCTGGGGCTGCGCCAGATGGAAGCCGCCCGCATGCGCCTGCCTAAACGCGCACATATCGGCCACAGCGGCAAGCAGGTCAAAGTAGCTCTCGACACGACGGTACCAGCTTAGGTCGCAGCGACGCGCACCAAATGCGCGCGTATCCTCAACACGGTCCGCGCCCTGGGCAAACGAGCAGAACAGCTGCGAGAGCACAGCCTCATTGACGCACGGAAACACATCAAGCGAGGTCAGCACATCGATCGGCAAGGTCTCGAACCGTGCAAAGAGTCCGCGGGCGTCCTCAACCAAACGGCAGATCTCAAATAGGTCCTCGCTCGACGCCTGGGTATCGGCGGTCTGGTCCCACGTACGCACCGCCTCAAGGCAATAGGGGCCGTAGGCGGGAGCCACATAGCTTTCGAGTCCCTTGAGCGCTCCCTCGGGAAGCGCGGTAGACGCCGCTGTAAGGAGCACATGGGATGAAAGCATAAGCAATGAGTCGCGCTCATACAGCGGTCCCTCAAACCCATAGCAGCGAAGCATAAAGGCAGAGAGCACATCGCGCACGCAGTACTTGTCCATCAACTCGGCCAGCGCCTCGGGACCCTCGTGCAGCAGCATGGTCATACAGCCACGCAGCACAAACGCGGGGCGCGCGTCACCAAGCTCTTTACCGCCAAAAATCACCGTAAGGATGCCGAGTTCGATATCGGATGCGCCCGAGGCATGCGGAACACACGCGGCAAACTTAGTGCAGCGGGTCTTGGCATCAAAGAACGTCTTATGCTCGCGAAGGCTCTCGCGCACGGCGTCGATATTCTCGATGCCCAGCTGATCGACCAAAAGCGAAAGATAGTCAGCCTGGAACTGATCGGCATACAGCTCAACATCGGCAAGCCAATCACCCTCAAGCCTGCCGTGCGGGCAACGGCGATACAGCAAGATATCGCTCGCAAGGTCATCGCGGTTGATGAGCTTCTTGACGGCAAACATACGGCCCTCGCAGGCCTCAACAAAGCGCACCGGACGCTCAAAGTCACCGTGAGCAGGCATTACGCCAGCATCGGCCCCCACGCCGTCGAAACCCTCGGCAGCCAATCGCTCAAACTCAGGAGCAAACTCGCCGTCCGCATCGTGCCAAACCACCACACGGCGGGGCATGCATGCGAGCAACGGCTGCAAAAATCGCAGCTTGAGCTGTTCTTCTACATCGATCTTGGGCATGAATATCCTTACCGTATCTGCAGTTACTTAATCTTCGCCAGCACATCCTGAAACTTGGAGTAGTTGACCTTGACGCCGTCATCCAGGTCGATCTTAATCATCTGGTCTGCCAAGTGGTGCAGTTTCTCCTCGTAGCCAATAGTCTCTTTGAGCTGGTCGTTAAGCTTTTTGACGCGCTTGTCCAAGCGCACGCGCTCGCCGCGCTCGGCGGTGGCAAGGGCATCGTTGGCATAGCCGATCTGGGCACGGTAGCGCTCCTGCTGCCCATGCACATAGTCGGTGCGGATGCGGGCCAACAGGTCAGGCTGGTAGCGATGCATGTAAACAAGGCACTTGAAGCCGTTCTTCTTGCCGCTGTCGAACAACCAGTAGATGGGGCGCTTCTTATAGGTCTGGCAGTGGTCCTTAAAGAAGTCCTTCAAAAAGTAGGTGCGGATTACCTCGCGCGGGGTACCCTTGCCGCCGAGTGCCTCGGCAATAAAGGCCAGGTTCTGCTCAAGCGTCTCCTCGCCATACACGGTGCGCACAAAGTCGATAAAGTAGCGCACGATGTCATCATCAAAGTACTCGTCATCGGTAATGGGCAGCACGTTATCGCTATCGGGCATAAAGGTCACATGGTCAGAGTTGGGCATCTTGGCCAGATAGTCATCGACTGTGGCGCCCTGATCGGCCAGGACCAGCCCGTCCACATTCAGCGAATAGCGGCCAAACATGCAGCCCACGGCATAGCTAATGAGCGAGGTGATCTCGTCGCGCTTGGTACGCACGTATTTGTTACCCTTATAGCTCTCGGGAATCTCGTCGGCGGTGTCGAAGATGCGCGCCACCGAGACGTACTTATCCTCGACCTCGATAGGCACCTCGCCCTCCATGTTGTAGATCTTGGCAAAGATCCGGTTGAGCTCTTCCTCGTTAGCGCGAAGCTGCTCAAAGCGAGCATTAACCTCGGCCTTGCGCGCCTCGTATTTATCGGCCAAAAGCGTTGCCATTGTGCTGCCTTCCGTTTCCATGGTCTTGCAATTAATCGGTCGCCGTAAAGGAATCAGGCTCGGAGCTCAGCCCTATGCGCCGCGCGACACCCGCGTATCTCTTGCTCGAAAGCAGCTGATTCGTCTTAATTGCGCGATATGAAATCGCTCTCCTATCCAACGGAAGCTTTCAAATCGACTTCATGCCACACGTATCTGCCAAACACTCCCAATGCTGGACTAAACTCAAATGCGCATTCTCGAGATTCGCTCCTTTCCGAAATTACAAGGAGCAATCGAGATCCCCCCAATAGATCGCGAGCGTTCCCACAGCGACAAATCGCATGGTAATCTTGCGAACCGACTGTCTTCTCGGTAATCAAAAATGAAAGCGTTGCTAAACCAGACGGATCAAAATAAGGGGTACCATGAGCGGAAACGTTGCACATGTGCGGCTCCCCACACATTATTAAATCGAGCTGCAAAACCGCATCCGTTATCGCAAAGTCCTCTGACTTTTCCTGCTCAACGCACTTCAGCTCAATGCATATTTCTCTGGTCTCACCACGGAGAAAACGATCGACCGCCTGTAGGTCGTAATTTTGAGGTTCATAAATACAACAATCAGACATGGTTATTACCTTTCGAAACTACAGCGTCCTTGCGGAAGCAGCTTATCTTTGGATAATTTGATTTATTGCACTTCCGGCAATAATACCCACGGCATCGGCAGTCCACTTCAGTGCCGTAGGCGTCTCATTTATAGCCTTGTCATTCTGACCGCGGCCAATCAAAGCAAGGCCCTTTTTCGTTATTTGTAAGCCAACACCTTCTTGTGAAAACGCCAAATAATCGGCGTCTTTCAACGATTGAATGCACCCAGCGATATCGACTGCCGGAATACCCCAAGCAGAAACGTCGATTTCGGAAATACGCTCGTTTTCAAGCTCGATTATCTGCCACAGCAGCTCCCTTATGATGCATGCATCTATGGGACGCTTCGCATCACAGGGGATGATCCACCTGAACGGGAAGGAGGTTTCTTTTACCGCACCAGAAATCAAATCAGCTCTACACCAGGCGGAAACATCTCGTTTATCGGCGTTCCACTTTTCAGCACACTCCGCTGTAGTTCGTTTCGTCTCTTCGACAAGTTTGTAGGATTTAGCCACAATGCTCACCTACAACAGCGGATGACGTTTGAAATCCCAGGAGGTTTCAAACGAGTCCCAATCGGCATCAGCAATGGACACCGATTGGTCGGCATAGTCAACAACTTCAGTGTCAAGAGCGCTTGAAGGAGGCATCGGAAGCGAGAGGACATCACCAACCGTTGTATTCAAAGTCGGATTAATCGCATCAAGTAGCTCTGAAGCAATCGATGAGTTCAGGAACGCCAAATCGATAGACAAAGCTCTTTCGCTATCTTGATTAGACATGAAAACTGTCGGGGCACCAGAAGTGAACAGCTCACCTTGGTCTTTTACTCGAAACGAGCAGCGACCCGACGTGATTAAGCCCCAACAAATTCCCTTCCTTTCGATGGACCCAGATTTAGGAAGGCCGCCATGCTGGTCATAAAAATCGTTAGCTTCATCAGACCAGTTCACTACGTCATATTTCATTCCAGACCATCTAGAGAAACCGCCGCCGTTCGACAACGGCATCCATAACCTCCCAATTAAAGAAGCTGGGACCTCCCACCAATTCCTGACATATTTCTCATTGTCATGAGTTTTTAAACGGCCACCTGACACATAAGCAGACTTCATCGTTCCTAGCTCAAACATGTGCCCATATTTCTCGGAAAGCCAGTAGGCGATGGGAGTGCCGGGAATCTGCTTGAAGGTCTCGGCGTCGCGGCGGTAGAACTCAGTCTCCCCAGCAGAGAACGAAACAGGGTTCCCAGCCGCATCCAAGTCTTTAGCTTCGATTCGACAATAAGAACCAAGGCTATTTGTACGGCAATTAGCAAACACCGTTGCAGAAGTATTGAATGCAATCCTCATCACCATATGCCCCATGTAGCACATGGAAACGATTGATTTACTGTCAAGAACTCGACGCCTCATTGCCTCAAAGCTACTCAGAAACATCCAAGATGCCATCGTAACCATCGCTGAATAGCCGCGGTCCTTCGCCAGGTTGAACCCGCGCTCGATAAAGCACGTGCAGAGGTCGCTCTTCACGTCGGGGTAATTCTTCTTGACCCACTTGCTCATGAATGGATTAAAGCTGCTGCTGCCCATATACGGAGGATTCGCCACAGTGCAGGTAAAACGACGGGACAGCTTCTCGCAGATGGCGGCAGCGCTTTCGAGCTTAGTTTTGGCCGTAGCGGCAAAAAGGTCATCGGAACAACTCGCGGCGGCAGCCTTGAGCTCGTCGATCTCGTCCTCTGAGGGATTGAGCAGCGAACCGATCTCGCCCAAATGACTCAGCTCCTCGGCGAGCTTCTTGTTACCCGGCAGCTCGTTCTCCCCTAGCGGGATGCTCGAGAGCACGGTAACGTCGGCGCGAACGCCACGCCTAAAGAGGCGACGGTCGTGCTCGCGGGCGCACATGGCAAGCGCCAGCTCCGCGATCTGTGCCGAGCGGGAATCGATTTCCATACCTGCAAGGTTTTTAGTAAGAATGAGCTCGGGAATCTCGCGCTCACGATAGCCGCGCTCCTCGTACATATGGAAGAGCAGCTCAAACGCATAGACCAAGATATGGCCCGAGCCGCATGCGGGGTCGCAGAGGGTTATCTCCTCGGGACTCGAAATGCGGATGAAGTCCTCGTGCTCAGCATCGGGCTCGATGTAATACTCCATGCGCTCGCGTAGCGAACTCCCCGGATTGTTGAGCATCCACAGACGGCCGAGCGAGTTCTCGACCATATAGCGCACGATCCACTCGGGGGTGAAGAGCTGCGTAGCGGGCGCGATGTCCGCCGCCGCTGCCTTGCGCTTGGACTTGAAGAACTCGTCTTTAACGTCGGCATTGTAGTACTGATACATCCAGCCCAGAACGGTCACGCCCTCGCGCCAGTCCTCGTCAGTGAGGACGGCATTGAGTTTGCCCACCACACTGTCAGCCATCATGAGGCCCTGGGGCAACAGCAGCTCCATGGCTCCGCCCACGCGTTCAAAGACGCCCGGCAGGCAATCGGCAAGCTCCTCGCACTGGGCAACAAACAGGTAGCGCCACAACGGTTCATCCAAGCCCGCCATCTTGAGCTCGGCTATGCGATCGGTATCGGCCGTCGTTATTTCCACGTCCAGAGCGTTCTCCACGGCCTCGCTGCCATGGCTGCCGTCCGCACGACTTAGCATGCGCATATGGCTGGGAAGCCATCCGCGTGCATCCATGAAGCGAATGGCCACGATGCGGTTGAACCAGGTGTAGGCCGCACGGTCGCGCAGCGCCTCGTGACCCACCTCTGCCTGCATGCGCAGCAGTTCGTCGCGTTGCTCAATCTCAGCCGGACTTAGGGGCAGGCCGCTGACGGTCTCGGACCCAACGGGCGCGGGTGCAGGTTCGGTGATGCCGTAGCGCACCATCTGCGCCTCCACGCCTTTGATGAGCTCCGTACGGGCCCAGGTGCAGAAGCTCTTAAGAGCAGAATCGTTCATGGTTGATGAGCCTTTCTAAACGCCATAAGCCACCGGCGCGCGCTTTGGCACCGGTGGCTCCGCGGGTTAGTTGATACGGATCTCGTCGTTTGCAGCGAGCGCCTGCATAAGGCGGGAGCGCAGGTCGTCCACGTAGCGCTCCACGTCCTCTGCGGACAAGAGACGACTCGGCTTGGCCAGATCAGCGCGGCGCACAGTCTTGATCTTGCGCTGGGGCTTGGGCGCGGGCACGGGAGCAGACGATGCGGCGCCCTTGTTGGAGACCTTCTTGACCACCTCGCCCGTACTCATGACCTCGGTGGTGCGGCGCTCGTTGTCCATACGCACGCGGGCCTCATCCACAGCGTCGTACATCTCGTTGGCCGCCGCACTGAGCCAGTCGCCCCAGTTAGTTGCAACAACGCTCAGTTCGTTGAGACTTTGAGCGCTGTGGGCACGGTTTTTGAACGACTCGTATTTGGTGCCGGCGTCTGCTATGGCATCCTTGGCCTGATTGACAAAGCCCTTTTGACTCTCGGCCTGCGTCCGCAGGTCTTGCAGATCGCTCTCGATGCGACACAAAAACTCATTGCGGCGGATGCCCAACAGCTTTTTCATGTCATCCTCGACGGGATCCATAAGCGGCTGCAGGTCTTTAATACGGCCGTAGGGCTTGGGATCTTTGAGGATCTCACGAACCTTTGCCACGTTCTCCACCGCACCGGGAATGTCATCGGAGGCATACTCGATACCCTCGGTGCGGCTCAAGAAATCCTTGGCGTGGTCAAACGCTGTTCGTTGGTTGGACTCGAAGAACTCAACCACCTTGTCAAAGTCTTCCTTGGCATCGAGCAAGCGCTCCTCATGCTTGGTGAACGTGGTCAAGAACGCCTCGGACTCGTTCTGGTCCTTAAGGACGTCGGCCGCCTCCGAGCGCATCTTCTCGCACTCGCTCTCGCCAGGATACGGATAGAGCGGTTTGATGCCCGTATAGTAGTCGCGTGCTATGGCGAGGCACGACTCGCGCAAGTCCTCAAGGCGCTCCTTGAGCTCGACCACGAGCCTATCCTCGTTGGAGGGCACGGTCTTGAGATCAAACAGGTCACACATGAGTTCGCCCGTGGCGCGCAGCAACCGATCGCTCATGCGCATGCGCAAGCGCACCTGGGCCTTATCGGCATCCTTGCGCAGGAGCGCCACCATGCGGCTGTCGTTAGCTTGAACCGTCTGACCGCCAAACAGCACCTGCGCGCGCTGCTCCACCACAAGCTGCGCCACCACATTTGCGATGTCGACCTCGCGCCAGCCAAAGGGCCTTTGCTGGTACTGGCGCTGGATATCGCCCATAGCGGTATCCAGGTGCCGCTGGTGCTGCACTTTGAGGTAGTCCTCGACCTCTTTGAGCGCACGCGTGTTACCTGCATCCATGCCAGCGAACCCCACTTGAACGTTGCCCACCAGAGTAGAGCGAATATCGGAATCGCTCGTGACCGGCGCGCCGATATAGTCGGCCTTTTCAAAGACCACATCGCACAGCTGTGCCAGCACCTGCTCAAAGACCTGAGCGGGTTTGGCAGCACGGATCTCAATCATGCGCCCGTTGACGGCGCATCGTGCATGGAGCACCGCCTCAGCCAAAAGGGCGTCAGCCTCTTTCTCGTTAAAGTCCTTCTCGCGCATTTTGGCCTCGACAATCTGGCAAGTACTCGGCGGTAACTCCTGCAGATTGCGCGTCTGGGCGTACATGCGAATCTTAGCGGCGTTGACGAGTGGGGCCCAATAATCCACCTCGTCGCTCAAGGCCACGATGGCCTTATCCACGGATTTCAATGCCAGCTCGGCATCGTCCGAACGGCCCAGATCGCTGGCCATAGTCACCACGGAAAGTTCCATGCCGCCCATGCTGGTACCGTGGATTGAGCCGTCCACATAGCGGTCAAACGGAAAGTCGTTGGCCCCGCGGTTAAGTTTGCGCGCAGTGTAGATGCTTTCGAACAGGCGCTTCTTGATGTACTCAATCACCTTCGCGTTGTCGATCGGGGTGCGTGCGATCTCCTGCGCTATCTCCTGCTCCTCGTCGGTGAGGAAGCTATAGGTATCGCCCTGGCGTGCCACGTAGCTCTCGCGCTCCAAGCGGGCGAGAGATTCCTTGACGCGGTCCTTAAGGGCGCGCTTGTCCACGTCCAGGCTATCGATCATAAGGATGGAGATGTTCTCGACCGTGGCCTTGACGTAGCCGATGTAGCGGATCAAGTACAGGAGCTTAAGCACCCGGACATCGTAGCTCTCAAGACCCTCTGCGTTTTCAGCCGCGCGCTCCGCACAGACGACGACCTGAATGATGCCGTGCTCCAAATCCTTGGAGATTGTGTCGAAGAAGCGCCAGAACGGCACGAGTGCACCAGTCTGGTCATGCTGGATGGCCTGAGCGCTCTCCTGAAACGCGCTCAGCATGGAGCGCTCGCCCGTGGACATGTGCTTGGCCTTAACACCGTGCTTGCGTACCTCGGTCATCACGTCGGGCAGAAGCTTAAACTGATAGCCCACAAACGGGTAGCTGGCCACAAAATCCTTGGAGTTGGCGAAGCCGGCAAGGTCGGAGCGCGAGCCACCCTCAAAGGTAAAGTTGTTTTTGAGGACGGCGGCGTCTTGCTCGTAGACCTGTGCAAGCATATCGACCGCCGGCGCGGTCTTCTCGAGCACACGGCGCTGGATGACCTCGTCCACGCTGGAGCTGGAGAGCGAAAGGCGGGTATTGAAGCGGCCTTGGATCTTTGAAAAGTCGTTGCCCACGGGCAGGCTCAGGTTGTCGATGGCCTCCTGGCTCGTGACCATCACCCACACGCGGCCACCGCAGGCGGCACCCAGCTCCTCGACGATGGTCTGAAGACTCAACATAAGGCTTGGATCCCGGTCGTTTGTAATAAACTGACCCACCTCGTCGACCATAAAGAGCAAACGGAAGTTGCCGCCGTGGGCCGCTGCCTGAGCGTCCACGTAGTCCTTGACCTTTTTGGCAAAGACATCAGGGGCCAAAACCTCGTCCTCAGAACCCTCGAGCCAGTTCCATGCGGCCTTTTCGCTCATGCCGAGCACGCTCTGCAGCACCTCGACGACGTCGTCCTCAAAGTAGCTGTAGGTGTCGCGGGTCTGGAGCCAGGACTCGCCGTTGACGCGCTCAAAGGCCTCGCGGAACTCCTGGGTCTTGCCCAGGGAATCGATGTGGTCCTCGAGCTTTGCAAGCTTGAGGTCCTCGCCGTAGAAGCCGCGCGCCTCGTAGAACATGCGCTCAAAGCCGCGAAGCAGCGCCGTGGGAGCCGTATCGCCCTGCTTCCACTGACCCGCCTTGCTATCGATGTTAAAGAGGATGGCCTGCGTGGACACCGAGCAGGCGCGCTCCATGGCAGCCTCGACCATGGGGTCGACGATCTTGCCGTCAAAGTAGCGGATGGCGCTCTTGCCGCCGATCTGGCGATTCTCGAGCAGATAGCTCAACATCTTGAGGAAGTGCGATTTACCGGAACCGAAGAAACCACTGATCCACACGCCGATCTTGTCGGTGCGCACATCGATGGCATCGCCGTAGGCCTTGAAGAACGTGGCAAAATGCCTCTGCAACTCGCGCGTCACCACGTACTCGTCAAGCTCCTGGCGGATGGACCCATCTTTTGAATCCTGGACCTTGACCACGCCGTTGATGGAGCGGTTGATGTCTTTTGCAAAGAGGTCGCGAATGATCGTGTTGTCCATGGGTGCTCCTTTGGGTTTGGGAACGTTATGGCAAAGGGTTGTTACCGGCGGCAGGGACTTGTCTGCGGGGAGGCCTGCTTACGAGATATCGATGGCGCGGTAGTAGTTGTCGGCCGGCAGACGGTTAAAGAGCTGGAAAGAAGAGCCGTTGAAACTGCCCGGATAGGCGGCGACCACAGGCACCTCATCAAAATCCGCAAGCATGCAGTGGAGAAGCGTGTGTATGCGAAAGAACGGGAAAACCTCGCCCGCGCCGGTGAGGAGAACGACGTCTCCAGGCGCGTGCGGCTCGGTCTGCTCAAGGACGTACGCGGCGACTTTCTCGGGCGAGGCGAACTTGGCCACGTCCTCGAGCACGCGCTGGGTACCGCGGCGCTCCTCTTGGTGCGGGATAGCCTTGAGGACACGGCGCTTTTCGAGAATTGCCAGCACGGCGTCGTAAAGGTTCACGACCTTGAGCGTGCACGGAAGCTTGTCGGCCTCGGCATCGCGTGAAAGGGTGTCAAATAATGCACGCGCCTCAAACTCCAGCGCGGGGTCATAGCAAAAGGTGTGGAAGCCGATCTCATTGCCTATGCCCTTGTTGGCCAAAAAATCCTCGCTGCACAGGCACTCGCGCAGAAGCTGCGCACGGCGCTCAAATTCCTGACAGGCGCGCTCGGAGCGGACATGCGCCGCCACGACGCTCTTGCGGGAATGAATACCGATATTGGTGGTGAGATCGGTCGCCGGGGTGATAACAGGGTCGGCGGCGCTTTTGACGGGAGCCACGCTACATCACCGCCCTGCCGGTAAGGGCCGCGATAAGCGACTGCTCGCCCAGCTGAACCAAGGCTCGCTCGACATCGGAATCGAGGAAGAGCGGTGACAGGCGCTCGGACTCCGGGCCCTGACCCTCGCCGATAAGGCCGGCATGGCGGAGCGTCTGGCGGAGCGAGCCCTTAATGCGCTTGACCGTGGCCTCAGTCCAGCGGGCCGCGTCCGGATACTCCGTGGTAAAGCGTGTCATAAAGGCGTTGAGGTCAACCGCCGTAAAGGCATAATCAAAGTTTTGTAGGCGCTCCCCTACCTCGACGAGCACGAGCTCGCGCACGATGTCGTAGCGGCAGATCATGCTGTAGAAGATGGCCTGGTCCGCCTGCGTGGGGGTGCCGGATGCCATGAGGTTGGTTAGGAATGACGCAGCCTCAGCGGCGGTTTTGGGGTCGATGCCGCGCGCGGCGCATGCGGCGTCTGTGGGCACCATGGCGTCGAGGCGGCGAAGGCACACGGTTGCGCGGTTGGCGACCATGCGCTCCGTGGGATATTGAAAGAGGTTCTCGCTCTTTACGCGTACAATGACCTGCTCGTCGCTTGCGCCCTGTGTACGTAGGGCAGCGACGATGCGCATCTCATGCGGGAGGAATTGCTCGCGGGTGAGCACCCCCCCCCGAACGCTTTTTGTGGTTACATCCACAGTACACGCTCCAAGGGTGTCAAAAGCTGTCACAAGTGCGCCGCAACCCGGCAGGCAGGCGCGGCGCACATGACAATAATCATACCTGTTGGTAAAAAAGTTACCACGCCCAGAGTGTCAAATGTTGAGCAACAAAATTTAATCCGGTTAACGGTCATTTTCGCAGCTCAGGAGCTTTGGCGAGGTCGCCCCAAATCACACTTGCCAGACAACCGCGCTTACGAATGCAGGCACGCACACGCCCAACGCCATCCTCCACTACACTCAACATAGAGTTATACATATGATTCTATGTAAGGAGTTTCATATGCCTGTCGTAAAGCCTATTTCTGATCAGACGCGCGCGCTAACTACCATTCAGGAACGCGAAGATCACATTCAACGTACCATCGCTCATGGTTACGACGACCTCACCAACGGTCGTGTGCGCCCCTGGAAACAAGCAAAGGCCGAGGCAGATCGGATGCAAGCCATCAGGTAAGGTCGCCCCTCCCCCATGTAACCATCCTGTAAATCATAGCGGCGTAGTCGAGTTTTACCGCGATGCGGTCGCGCCCGGCGCTCCACTGTGCTAAAGTATCCCGAACGTTCAAACGACTACGAGGGGGAACTAGAAGATGGCACGTGTGCACAACTTCTCAGCTGGCCCGGCCGCACTACCCACAAGCGTGCTCGCCGAGATCGCCGACGAGATGATGGACTACCGCGGTTGCGGCATGTCCGTGCTCGAGATGAGCCATCGATCTAGCATGTACCAACAGATTATCGACGACGCCGAGGCAACCCTGCGCCGCCTGCTGAGTATCCCCGACAACTACCATGTCCTGTTTTTGCAGGGCGGCGCCACGCTGCAGTTTGCGGGCATCCCCATGAACCTCATGCGCCGCGGCCGCGCCGGCTACGTCGTAACCGGCAACTTTGCCAACAAGGCGTACAAGGAGGCCACCAAGTACGGCGAGGCCGTGCTGCTCGCGAGCTCCGAGGACACCAATTTCGACCGCATTCCCACCATGGCCGACGTCAACGCGCGCATTGCCGCCGAGACCGCGGGCGACGGGCTCGACTACGTCTACATCTGCCAGAACAACACCATCTTTGGCACCATGTACCACGAGTTGCCCAACTGCGGCGATGCGCCGCTGGTCGCCGATGTCTCGAGCTGCTTTCTGTCGCAGCCGCTCGACGTTGAGCGCTACGGGCTCATCTACGCCGGAGCGCAGAAAAACGCCGGCGCCGCGGGCGTCACCGTGGTTATCGTGCGCGACGACCTCATCGCAAATGGCCCCGCCTTTGCGCAGACGCCGCAGTACCTGGACCTTAAGACCCAGGCCGCCAAGGGCTCCATGCTCAACACGCCCAACACCTTTGGCATCTACGTGTGCGGCAAGGTGTTCCGTTGGGTGGAGCAGACCGGCGGACTTGCCGCCATGGCCGAGCGCAACTGGGCCAAGGCCAATCTGCTCTATGACCTGCTCGAGCACAGCGAGCTGTTCCATGGCACCACGCAGGCCGACAGCCGCTCCATCGCCAACGTCACCTTCCGCACCGGCGACGCCGAGCTCGACGCGGCCTTTGTCGCAGGCGCGGCCAAGCACCAGATTCAAAACGTCAAGGGCCATCGCCTGGTGGGCGGTATGCGCGCCAGCGTCTACAACGCCGTAACCATGGAAGATGTGCAGGCACTGGCCTCGTACATGAAGGACTTCGAAGCGCAGCATAGTTTGAGCCCGCGATCTAACTAGCCCGCAACGCGCGGGCCGACCAGCCACTTCAAACCACCTGTTTAAACCAAACCTGCTAAGGAGTTTTTCCATGCGTAAGATTAAGACCATCGACGACATCACCAAGGACGGCAAAGTCGAGTTTGGCGAGGGCTACGAATTTGTGAGCACCGCCGAAGAGGCCGACGCCATCCTGATGCGCTCGACCGACCTGCACGGCTACGAGCTGCCCGAGGGCATCCGCGCCATCGCCCGCTGCGGCGCCGGCGTCAACAACATCCCCGTCGAGGAGTACGCCAAGAAGGGCGTCGTCGTCTTTAACTCCCCCGGCGCCAACAGCAACGCCGTTAAGGAGCTCGTCCTAGGCATGCTGGTGCTCTCGAGCCGCGGCGTGGTGCAATCGATGAACTGGGTGCGCGACAACGCCGACGACCCCGAGATTCAGGTCGATGCCGAGAAGGCCAAGAAGGCCTTTGTGGGCCGCGAGCTCAAGGGCAAGCGCATCGGCGTCATCGGCCTGGGCAACGTGGGCTCCAAGGTCGCCAACGCCTGCGTCGACCTGAGCATGGACGTTTACGGCTACGACCCGTTCATTTCCGTCGAGCACGCGTGGGTGCTGAGCCGCGAGGTGCAGCGTGTGGGCACGCTCGAGGATCTCTGCCGCGGCTGCGACTACCTCACCGTACACGTGCCCAGCAAGGCCGACACCATCGGCATGATCAGCACCGAGCAGATCGACCTGCTGGCCCCGGGCGCCGTGCTCATCAACTACGCGCGCGAAACCATCATTGACGAAGACGCCGTCGACGCCGCCCTGCGCGAGGGCAAGCTCAGCTGGTTTAGCAGCGACTTTGCCACGCCCAAGACGGTCAAGATGCCCAATACGTTTGTCACCACGCATTCGGGCGCCGGCACCGGCGAGGCCGAGGCCAACTGCGCCGACATGGCCATCAGCGAGCTCAAGGATTACCTGGAAAACGGCAACATCGCACACAGCGTCAACTACCCCGCTTGCAGCATGGGCAAGGCGCGCGCCGCAAGCCGCATCGCCTGCCTGCACGCCAACGTGCCCAACATGATCGGCCAGATCACGGCCATTCTCGCCAAGGACAACGCCAACGTGCAGCGTATGACCAACGAGTCCGTTGGCGAGAACGCCTACACCATGTTCGACACCGACGAGCACCTGGACAGCAGCACCATCGAGGCGCTCAAGCAGATTCCGTCGATGTATCGCGTGCGCGTGATCAAGTAGCGCCGGCGCCAAGCCTGCCAGGCAAGCAACGAAGCCCATTCGGCCCCCGTTTTCATCAAACGGGGGCCGAATGGGCTTCGTTGCTCCGGACGACTTTAAAATGATATCCAGAACAAGTTTTTTCGGATAATCGATAGTGAGGCTCCAGTCGCTAAGCACACCCGCTTTGATAAACGGCTTTATCAGGGACTTTAGTAGGTAAAAATCGATCTCTAAATGCCAGATTAAAGTTGACTGTCCATTTTCCAAAACAACTTATTCTAGATAGCATTTTTAAGGCCCCTCCAAAGGCGAAATTGAAGCCTTTTTGCGACCAAAACTCTAGTTCGCGCGACCGTTTTCCACCCGCGCGACTATATTCCCGCCCAATCGATAAATATTTCCTCACGAAGCCGCCGTTCGAGCTCCTGCTGCCGCGGCGTCTTGTCTTTCAGCGGCACATCTAGATAGGACATGATGAGCTCCATCACCACACGGAAGGCATCGGGGTCGGCCAGCTGACCATAGGTCATCAGAACGACGGGGTATCCCATCGCTTGCAGCGCCGTCGTTCGATCGGAGTCCGAAATCTTGGATTCTATGGATCCGTGAATGGCTTTACCTTGGCATTCAACCAGACACTCTCGGCTGCCGTCCTTATTTGACAGCAGGATATCGGCATAGCGCCTATCGAGCCCCGAAATCAGACGGGCACTGCGCGTCATGCGAATCTCAACGTTATTGGTAAGGCGCAGCCCTTCGCCTCCGCGCAACCTCGTAAGGCCAAACAGCATCGAAGCCTGGACCTCGAGCGGCGATGCCGCCACCCCCGTAATGCATTTCGCGGCACGCGTGAACGATTTAGCGCCGCGGAGCCCCGGGATCTTGTCGACGTACTCCGTAAGTTCAGAGAGCTCAATCAAGGGAGGTCGTTTCCACAAGTCTGTTGGATTCCCCGAGGTATCCTTTACGTTTTCCCAGCCCGACCGTGCGTCACCCCACCGGCTCCCATACGCCTGCTCAAGTGCCGACTTTACCTGAGGCGCAATCTTGTACACGGCAAAGGTGCCGCACATCTCATACATGCACATGATCAGACGCTCGTTTGAAACCGAGGAAGCCAGGGTCAGTAGGGTAAAGAGTGGGGACGCGACATCGAGGCCAAACTCTGTCTGCCACGTGGAATCAAACGGCCTCTCCCCGTTCCAAACATGTCTGACAATGCGATCGCCCTTACGTCCGCAGCTGCCCTGTGCCAACACGTGTAACGGGGTGCCCAGGAAATGCTTGACGAGCGGATGCTCACAAAGGCGTTCCCTGCGCGGATCGTCCACAGAATCGGGCAGGTCCGGCATTATTGCCAAAACCTGTGGAGGTATCCGGTGATACCGAAAGGCAGATATGTCGCACAGCATGTCGTCCATGAAGAGTACGTACCCACAACGTCGCTTGTGAGCCCGCACGGACGGCAAACGCGCTGGCTCGGCCTGCGAACGGTAAATACCGCTACGTACACGTCGCGGATCTGTCAGGAGGCTTGCAATCGGTTTGGAAAGCAAACTGAATGTGAGGTTGCATATGGTTGATGAGAACTTTGCCCGGCGGCTTGCGCAGGACCTTGTGAAGATTGACAGCTCGGACCCCGGTGCATATGAGGGCGGGATTGAGCACTTCATTAAGAGGCTCATTGAAAAGCAACTGGCGCAGCTTGATAGTCCTGCGCTCGATGCCGTGCAGATTAAGGAGTTCGAAGTACTCCCCGGGCGCCACAACCTTATGGTCACCGTGCCGGGACTGAGCGACGAGCCGCGGCTGGTCTATATCTGCCACATGGATACCGTTACCTTGGGCGATGGCTGGGACGCGGACACACCGCCGCTCGGGGCGACCGTGCGGGACGACAAGCTCTATGGCCGCGGCGCCTGCGACATGAAGGGCTCTCAAGCGTGCCGCCGATGACGTGACGAACGCGGACACGGCCGTCGGCTTCTTTACCGGCTACACCGACACTGCCGTCATTGCCGGCAAGACGAGCAACAACAACTGCATGAGCTATGGCCCGGGCTCGCTCGCGCTCGCGCACAAGCCCAACGAATATGTGCCCCACGCCGATATCGTTCGTTGTCAGAACGTGCTCATCGCGCTCGCCGACAACACGCTCTGGAACGCGAGCGGCCAAGTTGGGGCATAATAAGCCGCGAACAAACCGACTCGTGCGTTAGGACCGCCCATGAAAGCACTTCCGTTTCCCTGCATCCGCCCGGCTCAGGACCGCGTGCTCGAGGCGCTGCCTGCAATGGGCAGCATCCTGAGCGGCAACGATGCTCTGCGCGGAGCCATTGCCGATGGTCTGATACTCAAGGACCCGGGTGCGGTGTATTACGTGTACGAATGCTCGGGCGAGCCGGGGCGCGTAACAGGTGTCGTGGCGATCTGCCCGACGAGTGTACTTGCGGGCGGCAAGGGCGATGCCAGCGCTGACGTGGCCGCTGCTGCGCGCGCGATCGCCGAGCTCAAGGTGCAGCCGCGCCCCGTATCGCTCGCCTACGAGGCCTCGCCCGTCATGGATATCATCCTGGGCGCCGCAAAAGAGGGCGCTTCACTCTATGCCGTCACCGACCCCGCCGGCATTACGCACCGCGTATGGGAGGTCAAGCGCGAGGACGCCGTCGGGGCCATCCGCGCCATGCTCAACCAGGCGCCGGAGCCGGCACTGGTCGACGACCCTACCTACGCCACCGCTCTGACCGGGGCGTCGCAGCTGCTGGCCGATGAGGCCCGTGCCGCCGGAACGTACACCGGCAAGGAGCCGTTCAACTTTACCGTTGCCGTGCTCTTCCCCGCCGCGCAGGTCAGCGGCGCCGCGCCGCAGGTTCCGACAGGTCTGCTCACGCACCAGATCGCGCGGTTCTAGCAAGACCAGACCGTCCAGCACAAAAATCGGCAGCTCAACAAACAGGGGGCGGAGATGCAGCAGATACATACATCTCCGCCCCTTTTGCGTCGAGAAGTTATGCCGGCGACCCGTGCCGCCACGCTCGCGTTATCCGCGCTGCGGACCTGCAGTAGCCACAAGCGGTTCAAGCCCCAGCTCGCGCGCGTAATCCTCCTGCGTAAAAATCTCAATCAGCTCAAACGTACCGGCCTCGTCGTCAAACACGAAGTGCAGCACCGAGCAGTTGCCCGGCACGCGATCGCGCTCGTCGGCCGCCGCACCCTTCACGTGATCCATAAACTCCTTGATAGCCGAGCCATGGCTTACCGCGAGCACACACGTATGGTCCGGACGCTGCATGAGTTCGGTCAGCGTCGCCACCATGCGCTCGCGCACCTGGATCTGGCCCTCGCCGCCAAATTGACGATAGAAATCGCGCCACGGGCGCTCGGGCATAAGCATCACGCGCTCGGCCTCAAAGTCGCCAAAGAACCACTCACGCAGGCCGTCCAGGCGCTCGTACGCCAAGCCCGGCCACAAGTTGGCGATAGTCTGCTCGGTGCGATGAAGCGTGGAGGTGTAGGCATGATCGGGCTCAATGCCGCGCGCACGTAAAAACATGCCGGCGCGCGCCGCCTGGTCGCAACCCAACTGCGTAAGCGGCGAGTCACTCCAGCCCTGAATAATGCGCTTAAGGTTGAATATCGTCTGTCCATGACGAACCAGATACAGGTCTTTATTCATAGGGGGTCCTTTCGTTCGTTACCAATCAAGGAGCGAAAACGCCCCGTCGCAATAGCCAAAATGAAGCACGGCACCGTTGACGGGTAGCTCTCCCCCGCCAGTCACATACTCAAGAAACTCCTGGCAGGCTGAGCCGTGGGAGACGGCAAGCACGCAGTCGTGCCGGGGCCGGGCCATGATGCGGGACAGTGCCGCGACCATACGCGACTGGAACTGCACTTCCGACTCGCCGCCAAACGCGACCGGATAATCGCCCCAGGGCTGCAGCGGCATCTCGCGGTTTGATGTGCCCTCCAACGATCCCAAATGCCACTCGCGCAGGTCATCGACCAGCTCTATCGAGCGGTCCTCACCAGCAATTAGCTCAGCCGTACGCCGCGCCCGACCCAACGGGGAGGAATACACATGGTCAAAGGTCACGCCACGCGCCGCAAACGCCGCGCGCGTCGCCAGCGCCTGCTCGCGCCCGCGCGCCGTAAGCGGCGAATCGTGCCAGCCCTGCAAAATGTTCTGCACATTGATCTCAGTCTGCCCATGACGCACCAAATACAGATCTGCCACACGCCCTCCCCTCGTACCGCCACAAAGGGGACAGGCACCTTTGCGGTGGTTTACCGTCTGATCACGCCGCGGTGACGCTCAGCTACACCAGTACGTCGGCAAGCGAGCGCTTGGGTACGTGGTGCACCTGCGCATCGTCACGCCAGTAATTAATCGAGCCGTCGGGATTGGAATCGATCGCATCGATCATCTGCGTCTCGGCTGGCACGCCAAAAGCCATGATCAGCTTGAGCTCGTATTTGTCGTTATCGAGCCCCATGGCGTCGATCGCGCGGGGCGTAAAGGCCTTGAACATGCAGGCCGCCACCTCGGGCGTGGCGCTTCGGGCGGCGAGCATCATCGTCTGCGCGGCAATGCCCGTGTCGACCTCGGTAATGGGAGCGGCAGGCTTGCCCAGAACGGCGCGCTCGGCAAGAATCGCGATATAGCCGGTCGGGCGCTCGCCCTCGGCAGGACCCGGCCAGTCCTTAAGCGCGCCGGCCCATGCAAGCTCATCAAATACACGCACGCAATCCTCGGCACCGCTCACCACATGAAAACGAAGACGCTGAGCATTGGCACCACACGGGGTCAGGTGCGCCAGCTCCGCCAGCTCGAGCAAAAACTCGCGCGGCACGCGCATGGACTCGTCAAATCGGCGGCACGTGCGGGCGCGGCGGACCAGCGCGTCAAACGTGTCCAGGCCGAGCTTTTCGCAACCTTGCTTTGCCATCGACTCCGCCCTCGACGGCGCCGCGGGAACAGCTTCGTTCATAGGGACCCCCAATAAAAGGCAATTGTTCTTAGGAGAATCTAACCCAAAACGTAGGCAATAACGAACAGAGCTGCGATGTTCTACACCTGTTGAATAGAAAATCGCGACGTGGGGAACAACGGAAACAATTCAGGGCCTTTGGGTTACGTTTCGCCCTCCCCGACCCATACGCCAGCGCCTTTAGGCGATACTGGTTGTAACGATCAAGGCTTACGCCGCACGGAAAGGAGACATTATGGGCATCTTTAAGAACGACGACCAAAAATCGAGCCAGTTTGGATTTGACGAGAAAAGCATGGCGGGCAAAGCCGTCAAGGCCGTACGCTGGATTTACGCCATCACGGGCGTCATGGCGCTCATTGCTGGTATCGCGCTGCTTTTTGCACCCGCCAAGTCCCTCGTCTTTTTGACGACTGTCCTGGGTTTTTACTTTGTAATCACCGCTGCCATCAGGCTGTTCACTGCCATTTTTGAGCCGCTGCTGCCCACCGGCTGGCGCGTGACGAGCATCATCTCCAGCCTGCTCATTATCTTGGGCGGCGTCATAATCCTGCACAACCAGACCCTCTCGACCGCGACGCTCACCACGATGGTGGTTGTCGTGGCTGGCTTTGGCTGGATTGTCGAAGGTGTCATGTCCATTCTGGAGTCCGAGGTTTCGTCCAACCGCGCCCTCGCCATCCTGAGCGGCGCACTCTCCATCATCGCCGGCATGTTCGTGTTTATCTATCCGCTGTGGTCGGCCAAGATGCTCGTCATCTTTAGCGGCGCCGCGCTGCTGGTGTTTGGCGTAACGCTGATTGTTCGCGCTATTCAATTTGGCAAACTGGTGCACTAGATGCCGCGAACGCTCTTTATTGATGCCGACGCCTGCCCGGTCACGCGCGAGTCGATTGACTGCGCGCGGCGGGCGGGCGTCGCCGTTGTTATCGCCGGTAACAGCACGCAAAACCTGGAACGGCACATTCGCCGCAACGACCCGCGCGATGCCGAGCACGCGCGACGCGGCTTTTGGGTCACGACGCTCGACGTGAGTGTGGGCGCCGACAGTGCCGACTTTGCCATTGTCGAGCGTCTGCAGGCGGGCGACGTGGTCGTAACGCAGGACATTGGCCTGGCGAGCATGGTGCTCGGGCGCGATGCCGCCGCCATCGGTGTGCGCGGGCGCGTCTACGACAAAGCGACCATCGACATGCAGCTGTTTATTCGCCACGAGGAAAAGAAGGTGCGCCGCGCCGGCGGACGCACTCGCGGACCGGCGGCATTTACCAGCGAAGACCGCGCTCGCTTTAAGCGCAACC
>CABIWB010000007.1:119713-126745 GCA_902362275.1 Coriobacteriaceae bacterium
AGCGCACCTTCGAGGTACAACTGCGTAATAACGACGCTGGCCGAGCAGTTGGGAATCAGACCGACGAGTGCCGAGCCCAGGACCGCAAGCGTCTCGTTGCCGCACAGGAACTGCTCGATTGCCGACTCGCCAAAGGTCTCGAGGACGGCGACCAGAATCAGCGTCACCAGGAAAATGAATACCGATACCTGCACGGTATGCGAGATGGCGCTGCGGATGATCGCCAGAAGGGGCGTGCCCTCGTGGGAGTGGCTGTGGCCGTGGCCGCAAGCACAGCCGTGCTCGTGAGCACGATCGTCCTCGTGGCCGTGCTCATGGCCGTGTTCGTGACCGTGCCCATGGCCGTGCTCATCCTCGTCACAGCCGCAATGATCGCGCTCACACAGCTCATGGATGTGGTCAGCTGTTACGCCCGCCTCGGCCACTTCGTCAATGATGTCGCCCCCGGTATGGTCGTCGTGCGCGCAGTTCACATGAGCCGGATTGGCAGCGGTCCCCAGCACGGTACGGCGAATCGCCGCATGCGCGCGGGCATTACGACGAAGGCCGCGGATACCCGCATCCACGATAAAGCCCGTGACCAGCGCGATCAGCGCCTTCGAAGCCAAAAGCATCGCCATGGTCTGCACGGGCACCTGCTCGGCGAGCAACAGCGGCAGCATCTCATCGGAGGTCGAAAGGAACACCGCCACCAACGTACCCAAGGTCACGACACGACCGGCGTACAGCGTGGCCGCCATTGCCGAAAAGCCGCACTGCGGCACCATGCCCAGCAACGAGCCAACCACGGGACCAGCGGCGCCGGCGCGCTTGATGGCGCCGTTAACGCGATCGCCCGCCACATGCTCGAGCGTCTCGAGAACCAGATATGTCACCAACAAGAACGGCACCAGCGAGAGCGTGTCCTTGCCGGCGTCGAGCAGAATATCAATCAGCAAATCCATGACGGATGGAACCTTTCGTGTCTTTCGGCAGCATTGTAAAAGTCCTAGCGTTCAACTAGGGTATTGTAGTTGTCCTAGGCGCGATGCCAATAGTTGCCCATGGTAAACTATCATCTCGCCACATCTTAATGACCCTGAGCCGCACGACGCGGCCCATCCAAGGAGCAGTTATATGAACGTTTCACAAGCACTCGAATACGAGCGCCAGCCGTTTATTCCCATGTTTATCTATGGCGACCACGGCGCCATGGAGTCCGAGCGCCAGAAGGGCGAGGAGGCCCTCAAGGTGCTCGAGACCGAGTATTTTACCGCCGAGGACGACCCCGGCTTCGACTTTGCCACCGTGCGTGACCTGGCCGATCGCAACCGCGACCTGTGCGACCAGATTGGCGAGGCACGCCTGCGCAACGTGACGCCCGCGACGCTTTCGCGCGGCCTGTCCGATGCCGACACCTGCGCGGCCATCGGTAAGATGCAAAAGCGCACCGCCGCATCGGTCCTGCGCGAGATCCGCGGCGACCGCGACGCGCTCGGCGTGGCCTACGCCCGCAAGCCCATCCAGGGCACCGTGCTCGGTATCGACATCGAGACCACCGGCCGTGCGCCCGAGCGCGGCTACATCATCAACGTGGGCTGGGAGATCATGGAGCTCACCAGCGACGCCGTCCCGCACGACGCCGAGGCACACTACTGCGGCCTGCCCGACATCTACCGCGGCGAGGATGTGCCGTTGTCGAATATCCACCACATCACTTGGGACGACATCGACGGCAAAAAGCCGTTCCGCGAGAACAAGGAACTGCAGAAGCAGCTGCTCAAGCTTATGAAGAAGTACCCGTACATGGCGCATAACGCCGCGTTCGAAGACAGTTGGTTCAAGATCCACCTGGACGGTTACGCCGAGGCACGCCGCGCCGGCAAGATCATCGTCATCGACTCGCGCCAGATCTGCCGCAGCTTGGATGCCGACGTCCGCTCGCTCCCCCGCGAATCCGCGCCCGCCGCGCTCGAGAACTGGGCCCGCCGCCGCGGCACCCTCGCCGCCGACGCCAACGAGCAGCACCTGGGCCTCGACGATACCGACCTCATGCTCCGCACCGTCCAAGCCGAGTTCAACCTCAAGAACCTATTCGCGAAATAACCGATCCATCTGCGGGAGCGCCTGCCGGGCACAGCGCAATCCGTCTGGCGCACCGGCACGCAGTAAACTAGGGCGCAGCCTTATGGCTGCACCCTAGTTTTCATCAAAACGAGCAAATACGCGTGCTTCACATAGTCGGCAGGTTGGCCCACCTACATTTTTCGAGTTGTTCGGCCAGCTGAACCACTAGTCGAGGCTCCTTGAACCGCAATCGAGCGCTATAGTCGCCCTAATTTCGCAACCATGCCCCATAAATCTACCTGAATCAATTCGAATAGAACGTTGCGATCGCACCATTCGTATAGGATAAGGCCGAATAGCTCAAATTATGTTGGTGAGGCATCCGAGCGGTCGGCAAAAACGCTTAGAAGCTACGAATCCGCAACTAAAGTTCACCAAAAAGGGGCAGCCAGCAGAAACCTCCCCAGCCGAAGCTGCTCCCTCAATACGACAGCTCAAAAACCCACCGTTCGCAGAAGATAAGCCGCGCCCCAATACCGTTGCCCGAAGTTTCGGGCGTATGCGGCGTCCGCTATGCCATCATGCGCGTATGGGAATCATTCTGTCACATACCACGGCACGTGCTGTATACCAAACAGCCAACTCGCTCGCAAGCTACGCGACCGGTCCCATACCTATGGAAAAGATCAGGGTGTCTGCGCCGACCACGTCCGACCTGGAAGCGGCACGAGCATGGCTCAACAGAAAGAATGTCGATTCTGAACGCATCCATGTGCTGACGTTTTCCAATAATGCCAAAAGGCACCGCAAGGGCTGCATCTGCCACTGCACGCGCTATACGTTTGATACAGAAAGCTACCTAGAACTCGAGCCAAACGTCTACATCGTCGATATCAAGCTGTGCGCGTTAGAAGCAACAGCCGACCTCAACCTTTCGGAGCTCGTTGAGTATTACTTTGAAATCTGCGGCTCCTACGCGCTTGGAACGTCCGACGAAACTCAATATCGCGAGCGCCCAGCCCTAACCAGCGTTGAAGAGCTCAGAGCCTTCTTTTCAGAGGCATCGGGGTATCGTGGATCTAATAAAGCCCTTAAGGCACTTTCTTATGTACGCGAAGGCTGTCGCTCCCCACTCGAAACGGCGTTTGTCATGATGCTGACAATGCCCAAGTCAATGGGTGGCTTAGCCATACGCGCTATCAAAACGGATTATCCAATCCCAGTCCCCAAAAGATACGCCGCCCTAACGCGACGGACGGTTTTCTACCTCGACGCGCTGCTCGAAAATTCGATGACCGATATCGAATACAACGGCTTTTACCACGACGAGCCCGAACAGCAATCAATTGACGAGGAACGCCGAAACACGCTGCGAAACATGGGATATGCCGTTATCACAGTTAATCGTCATTCGTTTTTCAAGCAGTCCGCTTTTAAACGGGTCATGGAAGCGATTCGCATTCGCGAGAAGATATGGCCCGGTCGACTCCCGGATAACTTCGCCATCCTGCAAGAAACTCTTCGTCAATTTGTCTTGCGGCGCTACTTCGAATACGGTCGCCGCGTCCTGGAGACACTCAAAGAAGAAGAGGCCGCCAAGCGCGAAATTGCAAGCCAATATCCGCAAGCTGATGACCCGAGCATCAACGATGTGCCCGAACCCGACGACATGCAACACGTCGGGGCCCTTGCTGAGGAAATCAATGGGCCTTGGGAATGCGACATGTCCGCAAAAATCGATGAAAACCGCACGGAAGACGACACGATTATTGATCTAATTGAGAATTCACTCTTCTAAAGGCGATCTCTGCGGATGTCCACCTACATTTTTCGACTTATTCGGCCACCGATGTGCCAGATTGGCTGCAGCAATGCTTAATATAACTTTAGATAAAACTGATTCTGCAGGAACTCCCGTAGAGGAAGAACTGATTCTCGCGGTATTTAACACGATAAAGTACAAATATGAACAGTTCTAATGCTTCTCAAGGTGGCTTCCTTAGCATGCTGGCCGAACATCTTGAAATATGTTGGCGAGCATTGCGTCGATGTCTCCCAACACGCAGAAAATCGCAGAGGCGGCAAGCAATCATCGAAATTATCGCAAATTGTATTGACATATGAACATACACTCATATAATCGGAAGCAAGTTATATGAGCGCATGTTCATATGAAAGGATATTGCAATGAGCATCTGCGTTGATGAAACGAAACCCGACATCGAGGCCACCGAACCCGCGATCCCCACCACCTGTTCGCCCGAGGACCTTCCCGACGAGGAGCTTCTCTACGACCTCGCCGACCTGTTCAAGGTCTTCAGCGACACCACGCGCATCAAGATCCTCTATGCCCTCATGGGCCGCGAGCTCTGCGTGGCAGACATCGCCGAAGCGACCGAAACCTCGCAGTCCGCGGTGTCGCACCAGCTGCGCACACTCAAGCAGTCGCACCTGGTTAAATTCCGGCGCGACGGGCGCAATATCCTATACTCGCTCGCCGACGATCACGTCTACACCATGCTCAACCAGGGCATGAGCCATATCTGCGAATAGCAACCAACCACGGTACCAGCGCGGTCTGCACCCAAGCCGCAAAAACGGGAAAGGAACCCACCATGAAAAAGCAGTTCAAGCTCAACGAGATCGACTGCGCCAACTGCGCGCGCGAGCTTCAGGACGAGCTGGCCAAGCTCGAGGGCGTCAAATCCGTGTCCGTCAACTTTATGACCCAGAAGCTGACGCTCGAGGCCGATGATGCCGAGTTCGACGAGGTGCTCAACCGCGTTGTTGAGTTTACGGCTGACGCCGAGCCGGACTGCGAGATCATTCTCTAGCCCAGGTTTACGCCAACCTGCAAGGCCGCGCTTGCCGCGGCCTTTGCTCGCGAAATTATATGAGCGAGTGTTCATACATTCAAATGGGAGGATACGAGTCATGGCCACCGCCGACCCCAAGAAGAAAAAGAAGAAGCGCAAGAAAAAAGAGTCACTCGAGCATAAGCGCAACCGCATCCTGATAGCGCTGGGCATTTTTGCCGTGGTGTACGCCCTCGATGAGCTCGGCACCCTCACTGCCGCATTCGGCACACCGGGCGACATCTACGCTAGCTTTGTGCTGTTCCTCGTGCCGTTTTTGATTGCCGGCTACGACGTGCTCCAAAAGGCATACAACAACATCCGCCGCGGCAAGGCGTTCGACGAGAGCTTCCTCATGGCCGTCGCGACCATCGGCGCGTTTGCCATGGTGCTCTTCCCCGACACCGATCCGCACATGGCCGAAGGCGCAACCGTCATGCTGTTCTATCAGGTTGGCGAGCTGTTCCAGGCATATGCCGTGGGCAAAAGCCGCAAGTCGATCAGCGCCATGATGGACATCGCGCCCGACTACGCTAACGTCGAGCAGCCCGACGGCACACTCGAGCAGGTCTTCCCCGATGACATCGCCGTGGGCACCGTGATCGTGGTCAAGCCCGGCGAGCGCGTGCCTATCGACGGCGCCATCGTCGAAGGCGAGACACAGCTCGATACCGCCGCGCTCACGGGCGAGTCAGTCCCCCGCCCGGCCAAAACCGGAGACGATATCATCAGCGGCTGCATCAACATGACGGGTCTCATCCACGTGCGCACCACGAAGCCATTTGGCGAGTCCACCGTCGCGCGCGTCCTGGAGCTCGTAGAAAACGCCAGCGAAAAGAAGGCGCGCACCGAGAACTTCATCACGCGCTTCGCCCGCGTCTACACGCCCGCCGTCACCGGCGCTGCCGCGGTACTCGCGCTCGGCGGCGGCTTGGTCACCGGCGCCTGGTCCGACTGGATCCTGCGCGGCCTGACCTTCCTGGTCGTCAGCTGCCCGTGCGCGCTCGTGATCAGCGTGCCGCTCAGCTTCTTTGGCGGCATCGGCGGCGCATCCAAGCTGGGCGTTCTCATCAAGGGTTCTAACTACCTCGAGACGCTCGCCGACGTGGACACCGTCGTCTTCGACAAGACCGGCACGCTCACCAACGGCACGTTCTCGGTCGTGGCAGTACACCCCGAAGCCGGCTATACCGAGCAATCGCTGCTTGAGGTCGCAGCCCTCGCTGAGTCATTCTCCGATCATCCCATCGCGCAGTCGGTGCGCGCCGCCTTCCAGGGCGAACTCGACCCCAAGCGCGTAAGCGACTCCACCAACGACGCGGGCCATGGCGTGGCGGCGAACATCGACGGCAGGCACGTCGTCGTCGGCAACGCTAAGATGCTCGCAGCGACCGGCGTCGAAGCGCCCAATTGCGAGGTCGTCGGTACGATCCTCCACGTGCTGGTCGATGGCATCTATGCCGGCCACATTGTAATTGCCGACACCATCAAGGCCGATGCCGAGCAAACGATTCGCGACCTGCACGCCGCCGGCGTCAAGCGCACCGTCATGCTCACGGGCGACCGCGAGGAGGTTGCGGCGTCTGTGGCCAAGCAACTCAGTCTCGACGAGTTCCACGCGCAGCTGCTGCCGGGCGATAAGGTCGAGCGTGTTGAGGCGTTGCTTGCGAGCGAGAACGGCAAGGGCAAGCTCGCTTTTGTCGGCGACGGCATCAACGACGCACCCGTGCTTACCCGTGCCGATGTGGGCATCGCCATGGGCGCCATGGGCTCGGACGCCGCAATTGAGGCGGCGGACGTCGTGCTGATGGATGACAAGCCGTCCAACATCTCCCGCGCGATCCGCGTGGCGCGCAAGACCATGACGATTGTTTGGCAGAACATCATCTTTGCGCTGGGCATTAAGTTGCTGATTCTGGTGCTTGCGGCACTGGGCATCGTCAACATGTGGCTTGCCGTGTTCGGCGACGTAGGCGTGGCGATCATCGCCATCCTGAACGCCATGCGCGCGATGGGTGTCAAGAACCTGTAGCGTTCGTGGGCTGTCCGGCCGGGGCCGGGCTTGGTTTTGAAAACGTCCTCGCGCATGAGGCCCGCCTTTCCTGCTCCTACGGAGCAACGGAAAGGCGGG
>CABIWB010000008.1:0-107424 GCA_902362275.1 Coriobacteriaceae bacterium
GAATGACGGCATTCTAGGTGATTCTCGGTTCCTTGGGCAGCCTGCGGCTACCCTCGAGAACCGAGCTCTACACCAACATTCGGGACACTACCAAGCGGGCGGGCGTCTACTCGCTTGAAAACAATAATTAATCTTTCTGATATGCAGATGCGACAAAGGAGCAATCCCTTTGCCGCATCTGCTAACTGCAATTAATTACTTTGGTTCACCTTTGCAGCTTCTAATATGAGGATCCGGCGCAGCTGGCAGTGCGTAAACGCAGCTGACCGGCCCGAACGCCTATATATCGTCCCACGCGCAGTTTCGCAGCGAAGCGAGAATGTTTGAGCATGGGATGATATATAGGCGGTCGGGCCGGTCAGCGGACAGTACGTAAATGACTAGGCTACGCCGCTGGAGCCGAAGCCTCCGTTGCCTCGGTCGGTTTTGTCTAGTTCTTCTACTTCTACGAGGTTGACCGTGGGGACTTCTTTGATGACGAGTTGGGCTATGCGGTCGCCTTTGTTGATTTGGATGATGTTGGAGGGATCCAGGTTGATGAGGATAACCTTGAGTTCTCCTCGGTAGTGGGCATCGATGAGGCCAGGCGTATTGACTATAGACAGGCCCTGTTTGATGGCGAGACCGCTACGGGGCTGGACGAAGCCGGCGTAGCCATCGGGCAGGGCGATAGCCAACCCAGTAGAGACCAGACGGCGTTCGAAGGGCTTCAGGACGCAGTCCTCGTTGGAGCGCAGATCCAAGCCGGCATCGGTGGGATGGGCGTATTTGGGAAGCTCGACGGTGGGGTCGAGACGCTTTATGTTGACGGTAATGTTGGACATGGAATCACCTTAGCTTGTCGAGCTCTTGCAGAAACTCATCGACGTCTTTGAAATCGCGGTAGACCGAGGCAAAGCGGATGTACGCCACCTTGTCGATCTTGGCCAAGCGCTTGAGCACCATGTCACCCAACTCATGGGACGTGACAGCCGTCAGCGTGCGAGAGCGCAGCTCAACCTCGATGTCGTCGATAATCTCGTTAAGCTTCTTAGTGTCGATATCACGCTTGATGGTGGCACGCATCAAGCCGACGAGCAGCTTATTACGATCGAACCGCTGCTTGGTTCCGTCTGACTTAATGACCTCGATTGGGTCTTCGCACCGCTCGAACGTTGTAAAGCGGTAGTTACACGAGCAACATTCGCGACGACGCTTAATGGTGTTATTAGACTCCTGCATACGGGAATCAACGACGCGGGTATGTGCCTTGCCGCATTTGGGACAGCGCATGGTACCTCCTCTTAAACGATAACAAGGGTACCATGCGCAGCGCGATAATGATTACGAACGAGCAGGAACCTTAAGATGCGCACCGGCGGCGAGCGAACCATGCTCCAGATGATTGACGCTACGAATCATGTCGGAAGTCTCTTGCGTGGAAAGGCCTTCGATTGGATATTCCTCGGCAAGCGACCAAAGAGAATCGCCAGGCTGAACGCGAATGGTCTCGTAGGCAACATTGGAAACGGACTCGGCATACGCGGCGTGACGAGCGCTAAAGACCGATGTAGCGAGGACAAAGAAGAGCGTAAGCGCAACGGCAACGGCGACAATCGTCGGAACCTTCAGGGCAACGCGGGCCGGCGCGACTACAGCCTGCTGATTGCGAGCAGGCTTTACGGTCAAAGGCTGAAAGCCGGAGCGGCCACCCTGAACAACCGTAAAAGTGGGTTCCGCAGGCGTCTCGAGCTTAAGGGCGAGGTTTCCCTGGATCATATTCGTTGCGTTCATCATGTTCTCCTCTCGCGTGTTTTGCTGAGAACAGTTTTATCAAGCCGCGCGGACAAAAATGTCTAGCGCGAGAACGAATGTTCGGTTATTATTATCTTCGAACAGTTGTTCCTGTCAAGCAAAATTCGAACATTTGTTTGACATGGGTAGAGAGGATGCCCTGATGGCTCGCAAAATTACCAAGCGTCAGCAGCAAATTTACGACTTCATCAAGGAATATCAGCAGGAGAAGGGTTATCCGCCCAGCGTGCGCGAGATGGCTTCTGCCGTGGGCCTTTCCTCCCCCAGCACCGTGCACGCCCATCTATCTGCCCTGGAGGCGCGCGGGCTACTCAAGCGCGATGCCACCAAACCGCGCGCCCTGGAACTCTTTAACGAGGACGGTTCCTCTGTCTCAATTTCTAAATCTGACGAGCCCACCGCACCTCGCGGAACGGTCTCGCTACCGCTCGTTGGTCGCGTCGCGGCTGGGATTCCCATTCTGGCCGAGCAGAATATCGAAGACACTTTTACTATCCCGACCGAAATCGCCACCGATCAGGGTTCCTTTATCCTTGAGGTGCATGGGAGCTCAATGATCAATGTCGGCATCTTCAATGGCGATTACATCATCGTCCGTGAACAAAAGAGTGCCATGAACGGTGAAATTGTCGTGGCCATGATTGATGGTTCAGCGACCGTCAAGACGTTCTACAAGGAGCAGGGACGCGTACGCCTGCAGCCCGAGAATGACACCATGGAGCCTATCTATGCAACGAATCCCGTTATCTTGGGCAAAGTCGTCGGCTTGATGCGCCGGTTCTCGTAATGCAAAAACGCATCACCATCTTTGATACCGTCCGCGGGTTTACGATGATTTCAATGGCAGGTTTTCACGCTTGCTACGATCTCGCCTACCTGTACGACTGGGATATGCCCTGGTTTACCCAGACTGTCTTTCAAGACATCTGGCGCGCCAGCATCAGCTGGGTATTTTTATTTATCGCGGGTTGGATGTGCACCCTTTCGCGCAACAATATCAAACGTGCCGCCAAATACGCCTTAGCAGCACTCGTCGTCTGGTTGGCAACAACACTTGTCTCAGTAGACGATTCGGTTAATTTTGGCATCATCTACTGCATGGCCGCATGTACCGGCATCGTGGCGTTGACCGATCCCGTCCTTAAGAAGATATCGGCGAGATGGGGCATATCCCTATGCCTTGTGTTGTTCGCCCTCACCTGGAGTATCCCCAAAACGATCTATCCTGTCTCCTTCCTGGCGTGGCTGGGATTTCCGAGCTCTGGGTTTGTTTCAGGCGATTACTACCCCATCATCCCGTTTATCTTTATGTATCTTGCAGGATACTTCGCCGCACATATAGCGCAGGGAATCGATAAGACCGTCCCTAGCTGGGCCTACGCCAATCCCGTCCCGGCGCTCGCCAGCCTTGGACGTCATGCACTCCCCTTTTATCTGCTGCATCAGCCCATCATTCTGGGCATTTTGGAGCTCGTCTACTCGGTGCGATAACGCTCGAGCCGCGGCGCGATACGGGCCGGTAGCTTCGCCACAATACGAACGCCATCCTCGAGATATTCCTCGTGCAAAAGGGTTCCCTGCTCATGCACCAGCGTGATGAGGGCGCCCTCACGATACGGGATTTCAGCAGAGAGCAACACATCGGTAGCAGCCGCCTCACGAGCAATACGGTCGACGAGATCGTCGAGTCCCTCGCCCGTCTGGGCCGAGAACAGCACGGCCTCGGGATAGCGACGACGGAAGCTCAATCGATCAACGCTATCGAGAAGATCGATTTTATTGAAAACCGTAAGCGTCAAACGCTCGCCAGCACCGATCTCATCAAGCACGCGGTCGACAGCCTCCAGCTGCCGCTCATAGTCCTCGTCAGACGCATCTACGACTTTGAGAATTAGATCGGCACCTAACACCTCGGACAGCGTCGATTTAAAGGCATCGACCAGACCATGCGGCAGCTTTTGAATAAAGCCGACGGTATCGGTAATCGTCATTCCGCGACCGCCGGGCAGGCGATACGAACGCGTCGTCGGGTCGAGCGTAGCAAACAGCTTGTCCTGCGAAAGTACCGTAGACCCGGTCAGACGATTGAGCAACGTCGATTTACCCGCATTAGTATAACCGGCCAACGCGACGCGAAACGCCGGTGACTCAATGCGGCTCTTGGATTGAACATCGCGACGCTGTTCAACCTGCTTAAGCTCACGACGAAGCGCGGCAATCTTATTGCGAATGAGGCGACGGTCGACCTCGAGCTAACTTTCGCCCTGACCAAAGCGTGAGCCGATGCCACCGCGCGTCTGTTCCTTGGCGAGATGACTCCACATGCCACGCAGACGGGGCAACAGATATTGAAGCTGTGCCAGCTGTACCTGTAGGCGCCCCTCACGCGTCTGAGCATGCAGACCAAAGATATCCAAGATCAATGCCGTACGATCGATAATCTTTACCGGCTCGCCCACGGCTTTCTCCAAATAGGATTGCTGCGAGGGCGTCAGGTCGTCGTCAAAAATAACGACATCGGCATCCATACGATGTACCAGGCCGCACAGCTCTTCAACCTTACCGGAACCGATAAACGATTTTGGAAACGGCTTTACCAGACGCTGTGACAAACGCGCCGCACACTGGGCACCAGCCGTATGGGCAAGGCGCTCAAGCTCGTCAAGCGAACGATCGAGCGGCCATGCATTGTCGCGCCACTCAACACCAACTAAAATGGCACGCTCGGGCTCGGGCGACGTGGGAACAAGGGGGAAACGGGCCATTAGGCAGCCTCCTCAATACGATGCAGGATATCCTCAACGACCTCATCGATCGTACATTCATCCATATTAAACCACACGATACGGTCATCGCGCTTAAACCACGAAAGCTGACGCTTGGCATAACGACGCGAACGCATCTTGATGAGTTCGCGAGCCTCATCCATGCTCATCATGCCATTGAAAGCATCGATGATCTCTTTATAGCCAATTGCCTGCATCGACGTCAGGGCATCTCCCAGCCCCTGGCCCATAAGACCGCGGACCTCATCGACAAGGCCCTGCTCAAACATCAGATCGACGCGCAGGTTAATGCGCTCGTAGAGAATCTCGCGATTACGCGTCAGACCAAACCACAGAGCGTGATAATGCTCGCGCGGAACACTAAACTGCGACTTTTGCTGCGCATAGGAGACGCCATCATCGTGCATTTCGAGCGCGCGAATCACGCGGCGCACGTTATGGGGATGAATAACAGCGGCCGATTCTGGATCACGCTCGGCAAGCAGGGCATGCAGTTCTTCCTCGCCAATACACTCGGCAAGCTCCTGATAGCCCACACGGCGATCGTCCTCAAGTTCGCCCGAGGGAAAGTCCATCTCATCGAGGGCGGCCTTGAGATACAGCCCCGTACCTCCGCAAAAAACCGGCAGACAACCCGAACCAAGGAGACGTTCAACATGCGCGCGAGCGTCAGCCTGATAAAGCGCAGCAGAATATGCCACACCCGGCTCTACAATGTCGACGAGACGCAGCGGCGCCGTACACTCATCGGGCGTCATCTTTGCGGTACCGATGTCCATGCCGCGATAGATTTGCATCGCATCGCACGACAACACTTCGGACGAAAGGCGAGCCGCCAAACGATCTGCGACATCACTTTTACCAACCGCCGTCGGACCGACAATCGCAACGGCGGAAAGACCTGCCCCGGGAGAAATCATTAGCGCGGCTCGCCCACAACGGATCCGGACAGATACCACGTCTTGGCAACGTCAACGTCAACATCGACAATCTTGCCAATCAGCTGATCGATGCTGTAGCCCGCGGGAATCGGTGCATGAACGGTCTGATTCTTAGGACTCTTGCCCAGCAGCACCGCGTCATTCTTTTTGCTCGTACCCTCAATAAGCGCCGGCACAACGGTATGGAGCTCACCTTGGTTATACTCATGCGCCGTGGTCTCGATAACCTTCACCAGACGGTTGAATCGCTCAAGAATCACCTCATGCGGCGTGGGATCGTCAATCTCGGCTGCCGGAGTACCGGCGCGCTTGGAATAGATAAACGTATAGGCCTGAGCGTAACGGACCGTCTCGGCGAGCGAGAGCGTCTGCTCAAAGTCTTCCTCGGTCTCGCCGGGGAAGCCCACGATGATATCGGTCGAAAGCGCGATATTGGGCATGCGATTGCGGATGCGATCGACGAGCCCCAGATAATCCTCGCGCGTATAGCGACGATTCATCTCTTTAAGGATGCGCGTCGAGCCCGACTGAACTGCCAGGTGTAGCTGCGGCATGACGGCAGGCGTCTCGGCCATAGCGTCGATAGTCTCGGGCAGCAGGTCTTTGGGGTGCGAGGAAGTAAAGAAGATGCGCTCCACACCCGTATCGCCCACGGCACGCAACAGGTCGGCAAAGCGCGGCTTGCCAAACAGATCGCGACCATAGGAGTTGACGTTTTGACCCAGCAGCGTGATCTCGCGCACGCCCTGGCGTACCAGACCGGTCACCTCGTCGACAATCTCATCGAAAGGACGGCTTTTTTCGCGACCGCGCACATACGGCACGATGCAATAGGTGCAGAAGTTATTACAGCCCGTCATAATGGGAACCCAGGCGTGATACTGCGTCTCACGATGCCACGGCATGCTCATCGCATCCGTGTCCTCGTGCTCATTGGTGCGAATATGGCGCTTGCCGTCCAAGAATGCCTCGGCAATGAGCTCGGCCATATGTGCGATGGAATGCGTACCAAAGATGACATTGACGTTATCGACGTTGGTGAGCAGGCCCTCGCCATCGCGCTGCGCGATACAGCCACCCACGGCAACCACGCGCTTGCCCGAAGGCGAAGGCGGCAGGCTTTTGCAGGAATTGCACTGGCCGTACAGGCGAGTATCGACGGCCTCGCGCACGCAGCATGTCATGAAGACAACGATATCGGCATGCTCGGGATCGAGCGCCATGAGGCAGCCATACGAATCAAGCAGACCGCTCACACGCTCGGAGTCGTGCTGATTCATCTGGCAGCCAAAGGTGCGGATAAAGTAGGTTTTACCGGCAAGAATATCGCGTACGGAACGCTGGTCCATGTGCATAAGTCCTAACGATGGGGAGCGAAACGAGGCAAGCAGAAGCTATGCCACAGGCTTAACATCATCCATGACGACGTTATCCATAGCAGCTCGATTGATCTGGTGAACGTAAATAGAAAGACGGATGGCCGTGCGCGACTCCCCGTTAATAAGGATGTCGGAGAACACGGGCGCGCAGGAAATATCAAATCCGGTTGGAATCAAAAAACCGCGCGCAATAGCCACGGCCTTTATGGCCTGGTTGACCGCACCGGCGCCGACACACTGAATGTTGACGGGCACACCATCCTTGACCATGCCGGCAATGGCGCCGGCAACGGACGCGGGCGATGATTTGCTTGATACCTTCAGGCAATCCATGAAGAAACTCCTGCGTTTAAAAGTACGTTTTAACTGCAACAACTGTATCGTACCGAGTGGACTCGGTAAAGGCACTATTCCTCTTTGGCAAGATCGAATGTCACGGTGATTCGATCACGAGAAACGCGAATCTTTGGGTCGCCGCAAAGGTTGAGATAGTACCGGGCGGCAAGGTCATTAAAGTCGCGCTCCACAGCACGCGAAAACTGTGCCATGTCATCCTTGGCAATACGAAGCCCGCGACGATCCTTCGCGAGATCGACAGGAGCCGGCGCATGCGAGGACGAATCACGCTCGCGCAGCAGACGCGCGGTCACACCGCGAACGGGCTTAATCTGCCCTGCCAAAATGCGATGTGCCGTGCGCTCGGACATCTCAAGACCCAAACCCGAGCAGATACGAATAAAGTCCTCGGCATCAGAGGCAAGGCCTAAACGATCGACAACCGGAAGCTCGCTCTCGTCATCAATGAACAGGAGACGCGACGTATCGAGCCGACTTGACGCCTGAGCATAAAGGGTCGCGGCAATCTCAGACGGAGAACCAAGATAGACATCGCAACCACGCAACTCCTCGAGCGCAAACTCACAGGCAGCGCGAATAATATTATGCGGACCGCGAGCACAGACATAACGTCCATCCTCATCCTTGACGGCCTGGGGCCAGCTGGACTGATCGGCACGCTCGCTGAGGCGGTCGGCCGCAACGCTCACCTTAAAGGCCGAGCCAAGATCGACACCGGACGTGACCACACGGGCCTCGTCGGTGTTCTGCTTGATCGAAAACAATGCCATGCCACGACCGTGAACGCCCCAACGGTCCATCTTCATGCTCTCGAGCTTGGAGGTAACGCGGGCATCGAAGATTCGCTCTTGCATATCCTGCGGAACGCCCGAACCGTTATCCAGAAAGACAAGCGTGCGGACGCCATCTTCCTTGGTCGTAGCGAGATAGACTTTGTCGGCGCCAGCATCGCGAGCATTACGGAGCATTTCGATGACGATATCCTCGACATGCTGAATGTCGTGCTTTGCCTGGCGCCTCTCGGCCTCCGAAACGCGGAGGCGGACATAACCCTCGCCAAGGTTCTCCTCGACGCGAAGGTTGCCCTCCCCCGACATCGACGCGATAAATGAGATGAGCTCGTTCGCGTCGCTCATGTTATTTAGCGATATCGACAGCGCGGCTCTCGCGAATCACGACGACGCGCACCTGACCGGGATACTCCATCTCTTCCTCGATCTGATGGGCGATATCGTGAGCCAGGACCGTGGACTGGGCATCGGAGATCTTGTCCGGCTGAACCATGACGTGGACCTCGCGACCAGCCTGCATGGCATAGGTACGCTCGACGCCATCATGGGAGTTGGCAATCTCCTCGAGCTTCTCAAGACGCTTGATGTAGTTCTCGGCAGACTCGCGACGGGCACCGGGGCGAGAGGCGGAGACGGCATCGGCGGCCTGTACCAGGACATCGAGCACCGTGTTGGGGTCGACATCGGCATGGTGAGCCTCGATAGCGTGAACGATAACGGGCTTCTCGCCATAACGGCGGGCAAGCTCGGCGCCGATGACGGCATGCGGGCCCTCGACGTCGTGGTCGATTGCCTTGCCCAGGTCGTGCAGCAGGCCGGCGCGCTTAGCGGTCACAACGTCCAGGCCAAGCTCGGAAGCCATCACGCCGCACAGATCAGAGACCTCGAGGGAGTGCTGAAGCACATTCTGACCAAACGAGGTACGGTAGCGCAGGGCACCAAGGGTCTTGACGATCTCGGGGTGCAGGTCGTGGATACCGGTATCAAAGGCAGCCTGCTCGCCAGCCTCGCGCACGCGCTGCTGAACCAGGTCGGCAGCCTTGTGATACATCTCCTCAATGCGGGCGGGGTGAATGCGGCCGTCGGCGATGAGGTTCTCGAGGGCAACACGGGCGGTCTCACGACGGACCGGGTCGAAGCTCGAAAGAACGACGGTCTCAGGCGTGTCGTCGATCACGAGGTTGACGCCGGAAACCTGCTCGAAGGTCCGGATGTTGCGACCCTCGCGACCGATGATACGGCCCTTGAGGTCATCAGAGGGAATGTGCACGGAGGTAACGGTGACCTCGGCTGTGTGGTCGGCAGCGCAGCGCTGAATCGCCAGGGACAGAATCTCCTGGGCGGTCTTGTGGCACTCGGCGCGAACCTGCTGCTCGGACTCGCGAATGATCGTGGCAGCCTCGTGGGTGACCTCGCCGCGAACCTTATCGAGGAGCTCCTTGTGGGCGTCCTCACGGGTCAGGTCGGCGATACGCTCGAGCTCGGAGGTCTGCTTGGCGCAGAGCTCCTCAAGCTCGCGGGAGCGCTTCTCGACCTGACCGGCCTGGCTGGACAGCTGGTGCTCACGCTTGTCGAGAGCGTCGTTTCGGCGATCAAGGGACTCCTCGCGCTGCATCACACGGTTCTCGAGCGTACGAATCTCGCTCTTACGCTGCTTGTCCTCGGCCTCGGCGGCCTGCTTGTTCTTGATGATCTCCTCTTTAGCCTCGAGCAGAGCCTCTTTTTTGAGGGTCTCGGCCTGACGCTTAGCATCACCGATCAGGGACTCAGCCTGTGCGTGTGCCGACTGGATCTTTTCGTCGGCCTCGTGAAGACTACCCTGCTTGGCGGTGCGCATGTAGGCAATGGCGGCGATGGCACCCAAAACGATGCCAACGAGCGCTGCGATGATAGGCATGCTCACTCCTTTTTATGGATTCGTTACACAACAAAGCGAACCGTCCTTACGAACGGCTCGCGACATTTGAGTAATATGGGCGCAGCTTATGCGGGTCGGATACAGATAAACATATAAACAAACTCATCACAGATGAGCACATATCACAAAGCAAATGACAGTGTTTATCGTACGTTGAACCACAACAACTGTCAAATAAATGGCCCCGGCACGGCGGCTAAAACACGGTGAACGGCAGGGCCACAAAACGCATACGCCTAAACCGCACATTCCTCGCGTTCGGCATCGAGACGTGCCTTAACGGCATCGGCGGCGACGTGATACGAGAAGCCCTTGCCCATCAAAAACCGAACCAGTTTTTCGAATGCGCGCGTCTCTGGAACACGCCGCTTGGCGAGCAGGGCTGACGCACGCGCCAAATCGTCTTCGACGGCAAAATAATCCTCGGGATAACCGGGAATGTCATCGAGCACGACATGACGGCGCTTGAGCTCGGTCTCGATTTTGCGCTGTCCCCAACCGCGCCGCTTGCGCTCCTCGATAAAGTACGAGCAAAAGCGGCTCTCGTCTAAAAAACGATACTCGGTGGCGCGCTCGACGGCGAAATCGATCGCAGGCTGGTGAAAGCCGTAGCGAGCCAGCTTGTCACGGACCTCACCCGTCGCATGGTCGCGGCGCGATAACATCTCGGTCACCATGGTAAGTGCACATTTACGCTCGATGAGCTGCACCGCCTCACGAAAGTTGTCCCAATCACAGGGAAGATCGGGGCGGTTTTTGACATACAGCCGCGCGACCCGCACGGGAATCCAAATGGACCGCTCAAAACCGCCCTCAAGCTCACAATCGATATGTGCGCAAGGCTTTTTGGACGCATACCCGCTCGAGAACGAGGAGGCCGCCTTCTTGTCGGGAAAGACGACCGTGGCCTCGGTCACCGTATACGACATGAGCGTAACCGCTACTCGTCGTCATCATCGAGCATGGCGGAACCATCGATGGCGTAAAGCTCGTCAAACTCCTCAGGCGCAGGCTGATCGGTCAGCTCGACCTCGGACGGAGCATCGTCATCAAACTCAAGTCCGCAGGCAAGGCGGACCTTATGCTCAATCTCGTCAGCGCAATCGGGGTGTTCGCGCAGGAACGCCTTGGCGGCCTCGCGACCGTTGCCGAGCTTGTCCTCGCCATAGGCAAACCAGGAGCCCATCTTCTTGCAGATGCCGCACTCGACAGCCATGTCCAGAATCGAGCCCTCCTTAGAGATACCCGTACCGTACATGATGTCGAACTCAGCAGAACGGAACGGAGCTGCCACCTTGTTCTTAACGACCTTGGCGCGCACGCGGTTACCGATAACCTCGTCCTTAAGCTTAATGCTGTCGATACGGCGAATGTCGATACGCACCGAAGAGAAGAACTTAAGGGCGCGGCCGCCCGTCGTAGTCTCGGGGTTGCCGAACATGACGCCGATCTTCTCACGCAGCTGGTTAATGAAGATGCACGTCGTGTTGGACTTGGACAGCGAGCCGGCGAGCTTGCGGAGCGCCTGGCTCATCAGGCGAGCCTGAAGACCGACCGTAGTATCGCCGATTTCTCCCTCGATTTCGGCACGCGGGGTCAGCGCGGCGACGGAGTCGACGACGATGGCATCGATGGCGCCGGAACGCACGAGCATGTCAACAATCTCGAGCGCCTGCTCGCCCGTATCGGGCTGGGAAATGAGCACCTCGTCGATATCCACGCCGATGCGCGCGGCATACGTGGGATCGAGCGCATGCTCGGCATCGATAAATGCCACAACGCCACCCATTGCCTGGGCCTCGGCCAGGATCTCGAGCGAAAGCGTCGTCTTACCGGAGGACTCAGGACCGTAAATCTCGACGATACGGCCGCGCGGCACGCCGCCGATACCCAGCGCGGCATCGAGGGCCAGGGCGCCCGTGGGAATGGCCTCGACCTCGAGCTCGGGACCACCGTCGCCGTACCTCATGATGGAACCCTGGCCGAATTTCTTCTCGATCTCGGCCTTGGTGGTGGCGATCATCTCATCGCGCTCTTTACCCGTCGTGCGAGCATGAACGGTACGTACGGGACCTGAATTCTTGGCCATGAATAGCCCTCCTCTTAACAACCTGCATCGATAATAAACGAACGGCTGTTCGTGGTCAACCGTTCAGGCCAATCATATGCAGGCAGTCTTTCCAAAACCCAACCAAACGCCGACCAAACACTGACCAAATGCTTGACCACAAAGGGCCAAATAAGAACAAAGAAGGCAAGAATACATCTATAACCAGCACAAACGCTAAATTTGTCAGAGGTCCCTATCTCCACAATTAAGGGGCCCTAAGGCCCCTTAAAACATGTCTATTCCATAGAGTTGAGCACAAGGGCAATGCGCCCCAATGTCTCCGCGACCGCATGGGCACGAACACACGAACGGTCGCCCTCATAGTGGCAGCGCACAGAGTCCACGACCGGCACGCCCCCATCGGCGGAACGATACGCCCAGCCAATATAGAAAGTGCCAGCCGGATCGTCCTCAGTGCCACCGCCTGGGCCGGCATAACCCGTTGCGCTCACTGCAATATCGCTCTGGTACAGCTCCAGCGAACCCACCGCCATCTCGCGCGCGGTCTGATGCGACACAGCGGTATAGCGGTCGAGCGTCTCCTGCTCAACACCCAGAACGCGATGCTTGATCTCATCGCAGTAGGTCACCGCACCACCACGCAGCACCGCTGAGGCGCCCGGGATATCGGCAATCGTCGAGGCGATCATACCCGCCGTCAGCGACTCAGCCGTCGAAACCGTCACGCCCCGAGCGCTCGCGCGCTCGACAATATCACGCGCCAGCTCTTCGTTATGTGCGGTAATCTGCTCAAATGATTCCGTCATGCCTACCAGGACCTAGACCGAAAAGACGATCTTGCGGCAGTTCCAGAAGTACTGGGCGCCCGAGATAACGGTCAGGACAACGGCAACGGCGTACAGGAAGCGCGACACCGAGTAGATGCCGAGCGTCAGCGCCACCGGGCCAAGGTGCAAGCCGGCCATAGCAAAAACGCACAGGTAACCGCAAATGGAGACCATCGTGGTTGCCGTTTTGTACTTGCCGAGCTTATCGGCCGCAACGACCACACCGGCCGCACTCGCGACCATGCGAAGGGCGCTCACCAGAAGCTCACGGAACAGGATAATGAACACGGACCACACGGTCACCGCGCCAAAATCCAAGAACAGCAGCAGGGCCGAGAACACGAGCAGCTTATCGGCGATGGGGTCCAAGAACTTACCGAAGTCGGTGATCTCGTTGCGCGAACGCGCTAGATAACCGTCGACCTTATCGGTGCACGACAGGATCATATACAGAATGAAGGCAGCGGCGGCGAGCGGGCCATCGAAGATGCTCCAATCCGTACCGGCAACACTCGTGTGAGAAAGCGCCGACACGATCATGAACACTGGGATAAAGACGATGCGAACGCACGTCACGATGTTGGCGGGCGTCCAGACACTCGTCAGTTCCTTATTGCTCTCGTTAGCCACGACGCTCTCCTACTCCACAACATGACCGATAAGCTCATAGCAGAAGCTATCGGTAAACTCGACGGTCAGAATATCGCCCACGGACGCCTCGCTGGCGTCCAGATGCACCGCGCCATCGGAATCGGGCGCCTGGAACCAGGCATGGCCGATCAGCTCGGCGCCATCCTCGGTCTCTTCGATACCGTCGACGATTACCTGGGCGCGCTCGCCCACATGTGCGGCGGTGGCGGCAAAACCGAGCGACTCGGCCAGGTCCATGGCCTCCTGGGCGCGCTCGAGCTTGACCTCTTCGTCGACCTGACCCTCCATCTTAGCGGCCAGGCTGCCCTCCTCCTGCGAGTAGGCAAAGACACTCGTGTAATCAAAGCCGACGGTGTCCATAAAGTCGATAAGATCGCGGAACTCGTCGTCGGTCTCGGTCGGGAAGCCGACCATGGCCGTGGAACGAATCACGATGCCGAGGATGCGCTCGCGAAGGTCGCGGAACAGATCCTCGAGCTCCTGGCGCGAACCGGAGCGACGCATGGCCTTGAGAATGCGCGCGTCGCAGTGCTGCACGGGGATATCGATATAGGGCAGCACCTCGGGCGTATCGCGAATCGTCTCGATGAGTTCGTCAGTCATGCCCTCGGGCTGCAGATAGAGCACGCGGACCCAGACGTTGTGCGGGCGCACGGCCTCGGCGACGGCACACAGCAGCTGCGCCAGATTGCGCGGCGAGCCATCGGCGACGTCCTCGTCGGCAAAGTCGGTACCCCAGATGCCCGTGTCCTGGCCGATCAGCACGATCTCGCGCACACCGCCGGCAACCAGGTCGCGCACCTCGGAGATGATGCTCTCGGCATTGCGCGAATGATAGCGGCCGCGGATGTAGGGAATCATGCAGAAGCTGCAGAAGCGGTTGCAGCCATCGGAAATCTTGACGTAGGCGACAGCACCCTCGACGGTACGTTTGACCTGCGGGATATAGGCTGCAATCTCGCGCTCGACACCCAGCACGCCATCGATGACCGCCACGATGCCGTCTTCCTCGTCGGCCTTCACAAAGGCAGCGACCTCGGGCAGCTCGTCAGGCAGGTCATCGCCATAGCGCGACGGCACGCAGCCGCACATGACGATGGGGCAAGAACGAACGCCGTCCTGAACCTCGTTGGCGAGCTCGAGCGTGGTCTCGATGCTCTCGGACGTTGCGGAGGCGAGGAACGAGCAAGTATTGACGATGGCGATATCGGCATCCTGCGGGTCGAATGCCTCCTCGTAGCCCGCGGCGGTCAAAAGAGAACGCATGCGGTCGGTGTCAACCTCGTTCTTAGCGCACCCGAGGGTGATGTAGAGCACGGAGCCCAACGGTATATCCATGTTGGAGAGCAGTCCTTTCGATTGATATTAGCGGTAGTTGGTGAACTGCAGCGGCTGGCCGTAGTCCTGGTCGCGCAGGAACTGGATCACGGTCTGCAACGCGTCCTTCGAAGCAGAGGAAACACGCAGTTTGTCGGCCTCGATGGTCACCTTGACCTTGAGCTTTTGATCCTTGATGTCCTTGTTGATCTTCTTGGCGGTCGCCTGGTCAATACCCTCGACGATATGGCCGAGCACGCGCACGGTGCCGCCCGATGCCGCCTGCGGAGCATCCCACGAGACGGCCTTGAGGTCGATGCCGCGCTTGATGAGCTTGGAGCTCAGCACGTCGACAATCTGTTTGGAGACAAAGTCGGCCGGGGCGTTTATCGTAAAGAGCTTGTCGCCCTTCGAAAGCTCGATCGTGGCGCCGGAATCCTTAAGGTCATAGCGCTGGGAAATCTCGCGCGTGGTCTGCTGGAAGGCGTTGTCGACCTCTTGCATGTTGACCTCGGACACGACGTCGAAGCTGGAATCTTTAGCCATGATGTTTCCTTTCGCGTACGAGCGGCCTAGTAGCTATCGTACGAATTGTCGGTAGAATCGGTGGGTGTCTGACCGTCAGTTGCGGTATCGGCGCCATCCGTGGACTGGGCATCGGTACCGTCGGTGGTATCGGTACCATCGGTGGTGTCGGTACCATCAGAACTTTCACCATTCTCGGAATCAGACGTCTCCTTCTTGGGAACGGTGATCGTCACGCGCGCCACGCCCGAGGTCTTGGTATCGTAACGGACCTTTTCACCGTTCTTGGTAACGGTGACATCGGAAGGCTTGGACGTGGTGATCTCGATCGAGGACTCGGGCGTATACTCCTGCTCAAAGGGGCCAGTCGCCTGGGCGCCATAGACCGACTTGCCGTCGACCTTGACCTCAATCCACGCGGTCTTTCCCTTGGCAACGGAGACCTTGACCTTCGTGACCTCGCTCTCTTCCTTCTTGGCCGTCGTCTTGGTAGCGTCCGAATCAGTCGACTCATCCGTCGCCTCATCGGTGTCTTCGTCCTCGTCGACCGTTTCGGTCTTCTTAGAAGACTTCTTAGTCGTCGTCTTGGTGGCAGCGGGCGTCTCGGGCGTGGTCTCGGGCGTCGAAGATGCGCAGCCGCGCAGAAGCACCACGATGAGCACAATCAGCAGCAATGCCACGGCGCCGATGCCGGCGTAGACGATACGCGGATCGAGCCCGTTGTTTTGAGGAGTACGGGATCCGCCGCGTCCACGACCGGAACTGCTGCGGCCGCCTCCCTGAGGCATACGACCGCGATTGCTATCGGAACGGCCGCGATAGCCGCCCTGGCCCTGAAGGCTGCGCTGACCCGAGCGGGGCGCAAGTTCACCGCGGCCTTGATAGCCACGCTGGCCCGAACGCGGAGCCGAAGAGCGCTGGTCATACGGCTGTGATTGAGAGCGAAGACGCGGCGTCACCTGCGTGGCATCGGCGTCCGCATAGCCACCGCGAGAGCGTCCGGTAGAGACACCACGGCAACCGCGATCGGAATAGCCGCCGTCGCCGTAGCCGGCACGAGGGTCACGCGCCACGCCACGGGCAGCGGGAAGTGCGCGGTCCTCGGGCATCGGCGTACTGCGGAACCGGTCACGCTGCAAGCGAATCTCCTCGCCCGAACCCGTCTCGGTAATATAACCGGCCTGCTGAGGACGCTGTCCATAGCGGGTCGAACGACCGCCCTGAACCATCAGAAAACGCCCGTTATCGACCGAGGAACGCGAATTAACGTAGCCGGCGGCGTCCTGAAAACGACCGCCCTGCTGCGACGTCTCGCGTTCGTATGCCATCAGGTCGTCAAAGTAGGCATTGACGACCTCGCGCGGATTGAGGCCCAAAAAGCGAGCATAGCTCGAAATCATGCCCTGCGCATAGCCGCGCGGCGGCATCGAAGCAAAGTTACCGGTCTCGAAAAACTCGATGATCTGCGGCCTGATTTTGATGGTGTTGGCGACCTGCTGAATGGAAAGGCCCATTCGGCGACGCTGCTCGAGCAGCATATCACCAAAGCGTGCAGCCATCAGAATCCTCCAAACTCACGATCTTCACGTGCCATCTCGGCGTCGACAGATTTCAGCGCGGCAAGACCCTCTTCGTCTAGGAGAACCTCACGCGGCTTGGAACCGTCAGGCGGACCAACGACACCCTTTTCTTCCAGCATATCCATAATACGCCCGGCACGCGCATAGCCAACCTTCAGACGGCGTTGCAGGCCAGATGTGGAGCCCAGCTGCGATTCCACCACAATATGGGCGGCTTCCCAAATGAGCGGGTCGTCGTCCTGCGGCTCGGCGACTCCGGTGCGGACAATGCCGCCACCCGCCATGGACATCGAAGCGGGCGCCACGGCAGACAGGATCTCCTCGTGGTAGTCAGGCTCACTCTGCGACTTGACGAACTCGACAATCTCGTTGATTTCGTCGTCCGAGACAAAGCAGCCCTGGATACGGCGAGGCTTGCCCCAGTCGACCTTGGAGAACAGCATGTCGCCCAAACCGGTGAGCTTTTCGGCACCCATCTGGTCGATGATGACGCGCGAGTCGATGCCCGTGGCGACATTAAAGGCGATGCGGTTGGTGATGTTGGCCTTGATAAGGCCCGTCACTACGTTGGAACTGGGGCGCTGCGTGGCCACGATAAGATGAATGCCGGCGGCACGGCCCAGCTGCGCAATACGCACAATCGAGGCCTCGACATCCTTACCGGCGACCATCATCAGGTCCGAGAGCTCGTCAATGATGATGACCAGGTAGGGCATCTTTTGCGGCGGGTTGTCGTAATGCTCAAACTCGCCGGCGGCCTGCTTTTCGTTGTAGGTCGAGATCTTACGCACGTTGAGACGCTCGAAGACCTTCAGGCGACGCTCCATCTCGGACACGGCCCATTGCAGAGCGCTCGCGGCCTGCTTGGGCTCGGTCACCACGGGCACATAGAGATGCGGCAAACCGTTATAGCCCGCAAGCTCGACGCGCTTGGGGTCGACCATGATCAGGCGAACGTCCTCGGGAAGCGCGCGCATGAGCAGGGTCGTGATGATGGAGTTGATCATCACCGACTTACCAGAACCGGTCGTGCCGGCGATCAGCAGGTGGGGCATCTTGGCAAGGTCGGCGACGACCGGCGTGCCCTCGGCATCTCGACCGATGGCCAGCTCGAGCGGACCGCCCTTCACATAGGGAAGCACGTCGCCCAGGTTGACGTTCTGGCGCTTGCGATTGGGGATCTCGATACCCACAAGCGAGGTACCGGGGATCGGGGCAAAGATGCGCACCGACTGAGCAGCGAGCGAAAGCGCGATATCGTCCTCGAGGCTCGAAATCTTGCTCACGCGCTCGCCCTCGCCAGGTTGCAGCTTAAAGGTCGTCACCGTGGGGCCGGCGATCCAGCCGACCACGCGGGCACTGCGGCCAAACTCAAGCAAGGTGGATTGCAGTGACTCGGCAGTCTGTTCCAGCTCCTTGTCAGATGACGCGGAGGACGCCGACTGCGGGTTGGCGTGCAGGATCTCGAGCGGCGGAAGCTTGAAGCCGTCCTCTTCTTCGCCCTCGTTATCCGCGGGGGCATTGACCGCTCCCCCATCGCTAGGAGTAGGCGCCTCGGCAGCGCCCGCGACAGCCGTATCGGCAACCTTGGGATGCTTCAAGAAGTCGGGAATCTGAGGTGTTGCCGAGACAGGATTCACGGCAAACGGCGGCTCGGACTCGTCGATCTTATCGGGGTCGTCTTCCATCGAAAGCTGACCGGTTACCTGGTCGCGTTTTGCATGGCGACGCGGCAGCAAAGTTGTCTTTGCGGTCTCAATCGGAGCCTCGTCGTCCTCGTCATCGCCCTCGGTGAGCTCAATCTCGCTATCGGACCAAGACGGGTCAGGCTCACTCGTATTGAGATTAGGCGCAGCCTTGCCCTTCTTGGCATGGCGGCGCGGCAACAGCGTCGTCTTAGCGCGCTCAGCTTCCACGGCATCGGACACGTCGACAAACGGATCCTCGTCCTCGTCGTCATCGTCCAAAACCGGGTCCGCATCGTTGCCCATGACCGTGGTCACGGCAGCATCGGAGCCCTTTTGACGAAGAATGCTCAGGTGCGGACGGGCAACGCCGGGCACCGACAGGGCTTCGTCGTCACCCCACGGGCTCGCGTTAACATCGGCACGACGGCGCTCGGCAAAATCGGCCGCGCGGTCGCGGGCAGAGCGCAGCACGCCACCCACCGAAAAGCCGATGATGACCAAGCCCACGACGACAAGGCCCAACAGGACTACCATCGCGATAGGCTTACCCAGGGCATTCTGCAGCGCACTCGCAATAAACGCACCGATGTAGCCACCCGAGGCGGACAAATTTTGCGGCGTGAACATAAGGTCACACGAGACACTCGTACCCGGCACCATCAGCGAAAGAATGGAGACGACGGCGATAAAGACCACGGCGCCGCCCGCAACAGAGCGCACGTTGAGCGGCGAGTCCTCGCCTAAAAAGAGCGTGGCGGCAAACAGCAAAATGACGATCGGCAGCACGTAGGCGCCCAGGCCAAAGCCCAGGTGGTAAAAACCGGCAACAGCAGCCGTCACGGGCGCTGTTGCCGGAGAAATCACGGCAATAAAGGACGCAATCGCCAAAACGGCAATGACCACGCCGGCGATATCGCGATTGGCCGAGGGCTCCACCAAGGGCTCAAAATCGTCGAAGTCCGCCTCGTGGCCCTTATTGGCACGCAGATGGGAACCGGCACCCTTAGCAGATGCCGGTTGGTTATTGGCCTTATTGCCTTTGGCGTTTTGTGCAGATCCGCGCGCCAAACTAAACCTCCATGACGACCGGGATGATCATCGGACGGGTGCGCGTACGGCTCCAGATAAAGTTAGAGAGCGAATCGCGCACGGCCTTGCGAATGGCATCGGAACCGCTGCTCGTAAAGCTAAACTTGCCCTTCTCGATCGTCTTCATAATGGACGCGGAGGCATCCTCGGAGAACTGGTCGTCGATGGCAAACGAGACGCCGCGGCCCGAGAACTCGATGGCCTCGATCTTCTTGTGCTTGAGCGAGACGATGGCAACAGCGGTAACCATACCGTCGTTGGCGAGCTTCTGACGATCGCGCAGGACGATGGGGTCGGTATCGCCGATACGCAGGCCGTCGACGTAGACGACGCCGGACTCGACGGGCGTACCGCGTTTGACGATACCGCCGCGCATCTCGAGCGTGTCGCCGTTATCGAGGATAAAGATGTGATCATCCTTGATGCCCATCTTACGAGCAAGCTGGGCATGGGCACGCAGATGCACGGCCTCGCCGTGAACCGGCATAAAGTAGGTGGGCTTGGCCATGGCCATCAGTAGCTTGAGTTCCTCCTGGCTACCGTGACCGGAGACGTGAACGAGAGCGCGGTTCTTATCCCACACGTCGCAGCCGAGCTTGGCTAGGCTGTTGACGACCTGCTGGACGGCTTTCTCGTTACCGGGGACCGGCGTTGCCGAGAGGATAACGGTATCGCCCTCGTGGATGGAGAGCGTCTTGTGCTCTCCGTTGGCCATGCGGGACAGGGCCGACAGCGGCTCGCCCTGCGAACCGGTGCACATGACGACGATCTTGTCGTCGGGCAGGTTATCGATATCGAAGGCATCGATGATATCGGCATCGTCGATGTTGAGGTAGCCCAGTTCACGCGCCACGCGGGTGTTCGTGAGCATGGAGCGACCGGTCACAACGACCTTACGGCCGCACTTGCGGGCGGCATCGCAGATCTGCTGCAGGCGATGGATATGGCTCGAGAACGACGCGACGAACACGCGACCCGGGGCGTTCTTGATAGCGTGCAGCAAGTTGGGACCAACCTCGGCCTCGGACTTGGTAAAGCCGGGAACCGTGGCGTTGGTGGAGTCGGACAGCAGCAGGTCGATACCCTGCTTGGCAAAGCGGCTGATAGCGGCATAGTCGGGCGTAACGCCGTCGATGGGCGTCTGGTCGAGCTTAAAGTCGCCGGTGTGCATAACGGTGCCCTGGTTAGTGCGAATGAACACGCCCAGAGCGCCGGGGATGGAGTGCGTCATCGAGAAGAAGTCGAGCGAGATGCCACCGAGATTGACATGGCTTCCGCCCTTGACCTCGCGGAACTTGGGCGCGCGGATTCGGAACTCAGAGAGCTTGCCCTCGATAAAGCCAAGCGTCAGCTTGCTCGAGAAGATGGGCACCTTGTTGTTGAGGTCCTGCAGTAGATACGGAAGCGAACCGGTGTGGTCCTCGTGGCCGTGGGTGACGACGATACCGCGGAGCTTCTCCTCGTTTTCAAGAACGTAGGTGTAGTCAGGAAGCACCAGGTCGATACCGGGCTGGGAGTCGTCGGGGAACATGAGGCCAGCGTCGACGAGCACCATGTCGTCGCCGCACTCGAAGACCGTCATGTTCTTGCCGATGCCGTCAAGGCCGCCGAGCGGAATGATCTTCAAGGGAGATGATTTTTTAGCTGCCATAGGTTAGTGTGGTTTCCTTTCTTCGAAACGGGTCTGGAACAACCGACGGGGCGCTTCTGGCAAACCGACCGCCGGGAACGTACAAACATGCATCACAGAGTCGATGCAATAACCACAGTATGATACCCATTTGCACAACAACAGACCACCCATGCATCAAAGCCCCATCTGAACCTGTGTATCCCGCCGGTCAGGGCTCAGCGGCCCCGGCACGGGCTAAGTTTCCTGCTCTACAGTCCTGCTCACGACGGAGGCCACATTAAGTGGCCTCCTGTTCGTGCGGAACTCGCGATAAACTTAGCCCGTGCCGGGGCCGCTGAGCCCTGACCTGCCAATATGAGATAGGTTTATTTTGGTAGGTTTTATCAGGGGAAATACTGCTGTGTCTATCTACTGATCTGAAATCTGACTACTGAATAGACTGTCTAACTAAATAGCGAGCGACACTAACCAGCCCTTTTGCTTGCGCCCGGGAGGGCCGCATATGAAGTTTATCGCGAGTTCCGCACGCAAAGGAAAGCACTTAATGTGCTTTCCGTCTTGCGCAGGACTGTAGAGCAGGAAACTTCATATGCGGCCCTCCCGGGCGCAAGCAAAAGGGCGACCCCTGTACGGAGTCGCCCTTGTTGAGCTGCTTATGTGTAGCTATTACTCGGCGTCGTGGTGACGGCGGGGCTTGCGGCCTCCGTTGTCGCCGGGACGGCGCGGGCGATCACTGCGCTCGGAGCGCTCGCGACGCGGACGCTCACGGCGCTGGAAGTGCTCGCCGTCGCCCTCGGAGGCACCCTCGGCACGAGCCGGGGCCTCGGGCTTGTCCAGACGATCGAGCGAGATCTTGCCGCGATCGTCGACCTCGATGACGACGACCTTGACCTCGTCGCCCACATTGAGAACGTCCTCGACCTTCTCCACGCGGCCCTTGGCAACGCGGGAGATGTGCAGCAGGCCATCCTTACCGGGCAGCAGGTTCACAAAGGCGCCGAAGGGCTGGATGGAGACCACGCGACCCGTGTACTCCTCGCCCGGCTCGGGAACCTTGATGATGAGCTTGATACGCTCGACGGCCTGGTCGACGGACTCGCCGGTGCCGCCGACAAAGACGGTGCCGTCCTCCTGGATGTCGACCGAGGCGCCGGTCTCGTCCTGGATACCGCGGATGACCTTACCGCCGGAACCGATGACGTCGCGGATCTTGTCGGTCGGAACCTGGATGGAAACGATGCGCGGAGCGGTGCTGCGCGTGGTGTGGCGCGGCTCGGGAATCACATCGAGCATCTTCTGCAGGATGAAGGCGCGACCCTCCTTGGCCTGTTGCAGAGCGCGGGCCAGGATGTCGAAAGTGAGGCCGGTGGCCTTGTTGTCCATCTGCAGGGCGGTGATGCCCTCGGTGGTGCCGGTGACCTTAAAGTCCATGTCGCCCAGGAAGTCCTCGAGACCCTGGATGTCGGACAGGACCACGGTCTTGCCCTCCTCCTGGATCAGGCCCATGGCGATACCGGAGACCGGGCGCTTAATGGGCACGCCGCCGTCCATAAGGGCGAGCGTAGAGCCGCAGGTCGAAGCCATCGAAGAGGAGCCGTTGGACTCCATGACCTCGGAGACCACGCGGATGGCGTAGGGGAACTCGTTCTCGTCGGGGAGCACCGGAAGCAGAGCGCGCTCGGCTAGATTGCCGTGGCCGATCTCGCGGCGCTTGGGGCTGCCCATGCGGCCGGTCTCACCGGTGCAAAACGGCGGGAAGTTGTAGTGGTGCATGTAGCGTTTGCCCTCGGTGGGCTCGATGGTATCCAGACGCTGGCCCTCGTTGAGCATGCCGAGCGACAGGACGGAAAGCACCTGGGTCTGGCCGCGCTGGAACAGGCCGGAGCCGTGAACGAGCGGCAGGTAGTTGTCCTTCACCATGATGGGACGGATCTCATCGGCGGCACGACCGTCGACGCGCTCGCCGGTCTCAACGACCATGGTGCGCATGGCCTTCTTCTCGAGCTTCTTGAGCGCCACGCGGATCTCGCGTTCCCAAGCGGCCTGCTCCTCCTCGGTGAACTCGGCGCGGATGGACTCCTTCAGAGCCTCGACCTTACCGATACGGGAGAGCTTGTCGGCGTCGCGAAGGGCGGCTGCCATCTCGTCGTAGTGGGCGAAGATGCGCTCCTGGACCTCCTCGACGGGCTGGTCGAGCGGGTACTCCTTCTTGACGATGGGGCCGTTGACCTGCTCCCACTCGGCGACAAACTCGTCCTGAGCCTGGCAGAAAGCTGCAAGGGCCTCCTGGCCAAACTTCATGGCGGCGAGCATGTCGTCCTCGGAGATCTCCTCGGCGCCGGCCTCGACCATCGAGATGAAGTCGGCGGATCCGCCCAGCTCCAGGTCCAGATCGGAGTTCTCGCGCTCCTCGTAGGTGGGGTTGACGATAAACTCGCCGGTCTCCACGTTACGGCCGATGCGCACGCAGGCAAGCGGGCCCTCGAAGGGCACGCCGCCGAGCGTCATGGCCAGGGAAGCACCCATAACGTTGATGACGTCGAAGGGGTTGACCTGGTCGGCGACAAGCGAGGTAGCGACGATGTGCACCTCGTTGCGGAAGCCGTCCGGGAAGCTCGGCCGAATCGGACGGTCGATCATGCGCGCGGTGAGCGTGGCCTTCTCGCTGGGACGGCCCTCACGCTTGAGGTAGCCACCCGGAATGCGGCCGGCGGCGTACATCTTCTCGTTGAAGTCGACGGTCAGCGGGAAGAAGTCGTAGTTCTTACGCTCCTTGGAGACGACCACGGTGTCGAGCATCGTGGTGTCGCCCTGCTTGACCAGGCAGGCGCCGGTGGCCTGCTTGGCAAGCTCGCCCGACTCAAAGGTGTAGGTCTTGCCGTACAGCTCAAAGGTCTTGGATACGAGTGTCATTGTTCTCCTTTACCCCACAGGCCCCTTGCCTGCGGGCTTCTCATGTGACGCAGGCCCCCTGCCCCCGCCACGCTTCAGAGCGTGATTGTTCACGCCCTTACACAAAAAGAGCGCCCCGCTGCGCAGGACGCTCTTAGCATGTACAAATCCTACTGGATGTTGTCGCGGATGCCCAGAGCCTTGATGAGCTCACGGTACTCGACGATGTCGTTCTTCTTGATGTAGGAGAGAAGACGACGACGACGGCCGACGAGCATGAGCAGGCCACGACGGGTGTGGAAGTCCTTCTGGTGGGACTTCATGTGCTCGGTCAGCTCCTTGATGCGCTCGGACAGGATGGCGACCTGAACCTTGGGGTTGCCGGTGTCGACCGGGGTGTTACCGAACTGGGCAGTCAGCTCCGCCTTGCGCTCTTTGGAAACAGTCATTGTTTCACCTTTCGTTTTGCGTCGCCATAGGGCGACTCGATTCGCCTCGGACTGGGAAGCCGCCGGTGGAGCGAGCAACCAAGGTCGAGGTACCAACAGGTCGGTATGTTACCACAAGCAGCCCGCGCCTGCGCATCATCACCGACCCAACATGAATTCCATCGCACGGAGGCGCTGGTCGGTATGCGTCGCCGCCCACACATGCGAAAGCCCAAGCAAGAACGCCGCCGTATGCGAGTCGATTTTCTCGGCCAAAAGCGCATCGAAGGTCATCGACATGAGGGCGCGCAGCCATGCGACCTCACCGGTCGACACCAGTTCGGCACCTGGAACGCTCGACGCGCACGACCCGCACATGAGACCGCCCGCCTGGGCTGAAAAATACGACAGCATGGGGTCTCCGCACAGCACACAGGCCGAAAAATCGGGACGATAGCCAACGTGCGATAGCAGCTTAAAGACATATGCCGCCACAAGTAGGTCCATATGTGCCGTGTCAAGCCCGCTGCCCACCAGGGCAAGCGCTCGCTGCGTTATGGCAAAGGTAAACGGGTCCTCGGCGTCCTCGAACGAGCACGCGCGCGCGACCTCGGCGATCGCGCTTGCGGCGCAGGTCGTCTCGTAATCGGGCGCAGCGCCGAGCGGCGCCTCCATAAGCTCGGCCTGGGAAACCACGTCGAGCGACCGTCCATGCGCGAGCAGCATATCAACGGTACAGAACAGCTCGCAGCGCGCAGCCAGGCGTCCGCCGGGTTTGCGGGCGCCCTTTGCCACGGCACGAACCTGCCGACCCTGCTCGTCAAGCATCGTCAAGATCAGGTCCGTCTCTTTGAGCTTGGTCTTATCGAGGACGAGCACCTTCGTACGATATGTCCGGGAGCCTGCCATGCGCGCCGCGCGCCCTTAGTCCTCGGCGTTATAGCCAAAGCGGCGAATCTGGGCCTCGTCGTCACGCCAGCCGGCCTTGACCTTCACGTCCAGCTCCAAAAAGACCTGCGTGCCAAAAATGCGCTCAAGATCGCGACGGGCGTCGATACCGATATGCTTAATCATCTCGCCGCCCTTACCGATGATGATGCCCTTTTGGCCCTCACGCTCGACGTAAATGGTGGCGTGCACGCGCAGTACCTTCTTGGTCTGCTCGAGCGCATCGCAAATCACGCCAACGGAGTGCGGGATCTCATCACGGGTGCGGCGCAAGACCTTCTCGCGCACAAACTCGGCAACGAGCGTCTCATCGGAAGCGTCGGTACCCATGTCCTCGGGGAACCAACGCGGACCCTCAGGCAAAAAGTGCGCAACGGTCTCGATAAAGGCATCGACGTTGAAGTTCTTGACCGACGACGTCACAATCTCGTCGTCATATTCCATAAGCTCGTGGGCAGCCTTAAGCTGCTCCATGACCTGTGCGGGGTCGGCCTCATCGGCCTTGGTGAGCACCAGGACCTTCTTGCAACGAGCGCATCTGACGCGCTCGGCAACCCAGGCGTCTCCCCTGCCGATCGGCTTGGTGGCATCAATCAAAAACGCGACGACGTCGACATCGTTCAACTCGAACAGTGCGCTCTTGTTGAGCTCGGACCCCAGGCCGTCCTTGGGCTTATGAATACCCGGGGTATCGACAAAGACCAGCTGGTAGCCGGGACGGTTGACGACGGCGCGCATGCGACGGCGGGTCGTCTGTGCCACCGGCGAGGTGATGGCGACCTTTTTGCCATAGCAGGCATTAAGCAGCGTGGACTTGCCGGCGTTGGGACGACCGACCAGGGCCACGAAGCCGCTGCGGAAACCGGGTTCCACGTCACCAAAGCCCATAGGACCGTCGTCCTCGTCGCACAGGGAGTCGAGTTCCTCGTCGCTCATGCCCTCAAACGGGTCGAACTCCTCGACATCCTCGAGCTCCTCGGTATCCACCGCGTCAAGGACCTCGTCATCCAAAACTTCATCGGTAGGCTGCATATTGTCGGACATGGGAATCCCCTTCTAAATAAAGCCGAGCGCGCGGGCAAATACCAGCACGCCCACAATCGCGGCGGTGATGGAAAGAACGTATACAGAGGCGGCGGCGATGTCCTTCGCACGCTTGGCCAGCGGATGGAGCTCCTGGGTCGCTAGGTCGACGATAGCCTCCATAGCGGTGTTGCACAGCTCGCCGTGAATCACCAGGCCACAACAGATGATAATCGTGGCCCACTCGGCAATGTCGAGCCCCACGATACAGCCGGCGATGACGGTACACACGCCCGCCACGAGCATGACCTTAATGTTGCGCTCGGTCTTGACGGCGGTGACGAAGCCCTCCATGGCGTAGGAAAACGACTTTAAGAAGGACGGATGGTCCTTGTTCGATCCGGGAATCATAGACGGCTCCTAGTCGTGGGCGTGGTTGGTGATGGGGCCGACGTGGACTAGCTTAGGGTCCTCGCCGCGCTCGAGCGCCAGATCGCGCAGGATGGCGTCCTCGCGGGCCTCCATGACCTCGGCCTCGTCGTCCTCGATGTGGTCATAGCCCAGCAGGTGCAGCATTCCGTGTACGAGCATCAGACGGCACTCGTCAGCGGGGCTATTGCCAAAACCGGGGGCCTGACGGGCAATAACCTGCGGGGCCAAGATAATATCGCCGAGCTCGAGCGTCTCATCGGCGGGAATGTCATCGTCGAAGGCCGAATCGCACTCAAACGAAAGCACATCGGTGGTGCGGTCGATACCGCGCCACTCGTGGTTGAGCTCGTGCATCTCGTCCTCGTCGACATACGAAAGGGAAATCTCGACTCCACGTTCAACGCCCTCGGCGGCAAGCACAACCTCGCAGATGTGCTCCACCTCCTGCGCGTCGAGCAGCGTATCGAGCTCGGCATCGTTGCTGATCAATACACTCAACGGGACTCCTTTCGGTCGCGCGGGCGCTGCTCGCGCACGTCATCATAAGCTTCATATGCCTCGACGATACGACCCACCAGGGCATGGCGCACCACGTCGGCACGCTCGAGGTGAGAAAATGCGACATCGTCGACACGGCCCAAAATCTGCTCAACGTCAGCAAGACCGCCACGACGACCCACCAGGTCGCGCTGGCTCAGGTCGCCGGTAATCACGAACTTGGAGTTGAACCCAAGGCGTGTCAGGAACATCTTCATCTGCTCGGGCGTGGTATTTTGCGCCTCGTCGAGCACCACGAAGGCATCACTCAGTGTGCGGCCGCGCATGTAGGCAAGCGGGGCGATCTCGATCACGCCACGCTCCATAAGCTCATCGGTGCGCTCGCGATCCATCATGTCAAAAAGGGCGTCGTAGAGCGGACGCATGTAGGGGTCGATCTTTTCCTCAAGGGTACCGGGCAAAAAGCCCAGATTCTCCCCCGCCTCGACAACCGGACGCGTCAAGATCAAACGGCCCACCTCGTGACGCTTGAGCGCGGCAACGGCGAGCGCCATGGCCAGATAGGTCTTACCGGTACCGGCGGGACCCAAGCCAAAGGTGATGGCATGCGAGCGGATGGCATCCACATAGCGCTTTTGCCCGAGCGTCTTGGGACGAATGACGCGGCCGCGATACGAAAGCAGCACGTCATCGCGAAGCGACGTAGCCTCGTGCTCACCGTCGCGCAAGACGGCCAGGCAGCGAGAGACATCGTCGGCAGACAGTGTGCGCCCGGCGGCCGCCTCGCGAAAAGCGTGCTCGAAAAAGCGCGCCACGAGTTCGACCTCGTCCGGGTCGCCGCTCACGGCGATGCTATCGCCACGGGCGACCACGTGAGCGCGAACCAAGCTCTCGAGCACGCGAAGGACGCCGTCGCCGGCGCCCAAAACGCACGAGGGATCAATTCCCTCGGGAACGGTAAGTCTAATCTTCGAGGCTTCCATGAACCTCCCTGCGTGCATGGACCAAGCCGGAATCATCGACTCCGATGATAGCAACATCGAGCAGGCACGGGGCTGTAAGTCCACAGGTATCGTCAAGACGGGCATGGTGGAACGAGCCGAGCGTCAGGTTGTCACCATACTCGAGCACGGCACGCTCGACCGTGCCCACGCGACGACGAGCGTCGGCAATAGCGAGCTCCTGTGCGGCGGCCCGCATACGGCGGCTGCGCTCGGCCATAACCTCGGGTGGCACCTGGTCGGGCATGTCGGCAGCAAGGGTACCGGGACGCTTGCTGTAGCGGAACACGTGCATACGCGAGAAACCCACACGGCGGCACAGCGCCAGCGACTCCTCGAACTCCTCGTCCGTCTCACCAGGAAAACCGACGATGACATCGCACGAAAGGGACGCCTGGGGCAAGTTGGCGCGAATCATACGCACCGTGTCCTCAAAGGCTTCGGCGCTATAGGGACGGCCCATGCGATGCAGGGTCGCCGTGCAGCCGGACTGCACGGGCAGGTGCAAAAACGGGGCGATACGCTGCGGGTAGCGCGCCATAACCTTAAGCAGGCGCTCGGAGATATCCATGGGCTCGACCGAGGAAATGCGCACATGCGGAATAGACGTGCGCTCCATGATGGCCTCGAGCAGCTCATCGATTTCGACGTGCTCGTCGGTCGCGCTCTTGCCATCGTAGGCACCCAGGTTCACACCGGTCAGCACCACCTCGGGCACGCCGGCCTCCTGGGCCTCGCGAACTTGCTCGAGCACGGACTCGACGGGCACGGAGCGCTCGGGGCCGCGCGCCTTCCACACAATGCAATAGGTGCAGCGATGGTTGCAGCCATCCTGAATCTTCACGCCCAGGCGAGAGCGACCGAGCGCATCGACCACCTCGCCATCGCTGCAGGCGGGAACGCTATCGGACTCAACACCCAGCACCTCGCATACACGTTCGGCGACATCTATCTTGGAAGGCTCGGCAATCACGCGATCCGAAAGCTCCGACAGCTCCTCGGGATGCAAATTGACCACGCATCCGGTCACGACCACATAGGGCTCGTTTGGATGGGCCAGCGCATGACGGACGGCCTTACGGGTCTTGGCCTCGGCCTCGCCCGTAACGGCACAAGTGTTAATGACGATCAGATCGGCATCCTGGGGCTCCACAATAGCAAAGCCCAAGCGCATAAGATCGGCAGTGATACGGTCAGACTCAACCCGGTTGACACGGCAGCCGAGGTTGACGACGGAAATATGGGGTGCGAGCACGCGGGCTCCTTAATCGAGGATATCGTCGAGGGCACTCTTGATACGGTCGGTCACCGACTTCTTACCGGAAGCGACGTCATCGCCCATCTCACCGGCAAAAGCACGGAGCAGCTCGCGCTGCTTATTGGAAAGATTGGTGGGAACAACCACGCGCAGTTGCACGATCAGGCGGCCACGCGAACCGCCACCGCCAATGCGCGGCATGCCGTAATTATTGACGCTCACGGTGTCGCCGTACTGGGCGCCGGCGGGAACCGTCACCTTAACGACCTCGTCGGGCATAATGCCCTCGACCTCGATCTCGCAGCCGAGCGCAGCCTGCGCAATCGAGATATCGCTCACCAGGTACAGGTCGTCCCCGTTGCGCTTAAAGCGCTCATGGTCGGCAACGCGCACGTTGACAATCAGGTCGCCCGAAGGCTCGCCGCGAAGGCCGGCCTCGCCAAAGCCGCTCACGCGCAGCTGGCGACCGGTCGAAACGCCGGCGGGAATATCGATGTCGATCTTTTCGTGCGAAGGCGTGCGGCCTTGACCGTCGCAGGTCTCGCAGGGATGATCGATAACCGTGCCCTCGCCATGGCAGTCGGGGCAAGGCGAGGAAGACTGAACCTGGCCCAGGAACGAACGCTGAACCGTCGTGACGTAGCCCGTACCGTGGCAGCGGCCGCACTGCTTTTCCTGTGCGCCCTCTGCCCTACCGGTGCCATTGCAGTCCTCGCAAGGAGCAAGGCGGTCATAGCTGATTGTCTTTTTGCAGCCGAGCGCCGCCTCCTCAAGGGTCACCGAAAGGGAGATGGCCATATCACGGCCGCGACGACGCTCACGGCGATTTCGGGCGCCACCGCCGGCGCCGCCGCCAAAGAACGACGAGAAGAGGTCGTCCATGCCCATGCCGCCAAAGATATCGTTAATGTCGACATAGCCGGAGCCACCGGGACCGTCGGGCGAACCGTAGCGATCGTAGTTTGCACGCTTCTGATCGTCGGAAAGAACGGAATAGGCCTCGTTGAGCTCCTTGAACTTGGCCTCGGCCTCGGGGTCGTCCGAAACATCCGGGTGTACCGTACGGGCTTTCTTTAGAAACGCGCGTTTAATCGTCCGCGCGTCGGCATCCTTGTCAACGCCAAGTACCTCGTAGTAATCCCTATTTTCCGACACGACCGAATCCTTCCAACTTTCATTATTGTCACAGTGCGTCCTATACCCAAGCTGGGCCGGCCGCAAACAGAGGGTTTGATGTTATTGCATCCCGTAGGGCGAAAGCATGGCCTGCTGCGAGCAGCTCGCAAACCAGACCGACACGAGCGCAAACATAAAGCCGTTGGCAAAACCATTGGCAAACTGCATTGCGCCCCGCTTCCACCACAGCAGGCTGCGATGAAGCACGCCGTCCGACAGCACCATGAACAAGCCCATGGCAAACGGAATAAAGCACATCATGGCAAAGGCCGAGAACACGCCCGAGATGGCAGACAGCACCAAAAACGGTGCGATGATACCCATGAGGTAGAAGCCGGTGCGAGCCTTACCCTCCAGGCGCTCGGCCTCAACGTGCGCACGACCGACCAGATCGCCGCCCGAAGCGCCGTTCGTGCCGGCGTGTCCCATGTTGGGGATGCGCACCTCGTCGCCATCATGTGTGCCGGCGGGAAACTCAATCGTCTGCTCGGAGGTCACACGGGTACGACCGCTGCCACCGCAATCGGGGCACGGATCGGCAACGACCTTGCCGGAACCGCCGCACTCGGGACAAACCGTCTGGAACGTGCCCGCACCAAACAGGAAGGACAGGTCGACATCGATATGGCCGCGACCACCGCAGCTCGGGCAGGTATGGGCATGCTCTGACGAAACGGAGCCCGATCCGCCGCAATGTCCGCAGGTGTCAAAGCGGGTGTAGCGAACGGTCTTGTGGGCACCGCTCTTGGCCTCCTTGGCGTCGAGCTTGATATCGACGACCACGTTGGCGCCACTCTCGGGGTTGTAGGCCGCCTGGCCGCGACGGGGCTGGCCCCAGGCGCCCCCGAAGGGGAAACCGCCGTCAAAGGGATTGCCGTAACCGGCGCTGCCGGCATAGCCACCGCCATAAGGCGAAGCCGTCGGTGCTCCGGCAAAGGGATTACCCGACCGCATGGCGTCGTAACGCGCACGCTTCTGCTCGTCCGAGAGCACGGCGTAGGCCTCGGAAACCTCTTTAAACTTTTCCTCGGCATCCGGCTCTTTATTGACGTCCGGATGGAGCTTGCGGGCCTTTTGCTGGAAAGCCTTTTGAATATCACGCGAGGTGGCGTCCTTGGAGACGCCCAAAATCTCGTAGTAATCTTTTTCGTTCATCGTCGCCATGCGCGGCAACCTCCTGCTCACAGCAGCGTATATATTGCGGTAATTCTACCCGAGCGGCCTAGGCTAGACCCCAAAACAGCTCGAACAGCATATTTCCATCGAGCCAGCCCAGGTGGGTCGGCGCTAAACGGGCGCGGGCGCGACCTGCGATAACGTCTTTTGAGGTGACGCGCCCCGCATGTCCTTCAACATGATCGGGCACCCAGGTGGCAAGGCCCAACTCGAGTGCACGGTCGCAGGCAACCGCCAGCTCGTCAGCAGCAATCACGCTTGCCGAGCGAACCAACAGATCGGGCCCAATGCCACGCGTCATGCGGCAGGCGAGCATCAAATCCTCGGCCACCGCCTCGCGCTGCGACAGATACTCGGCATCAAAGGTCGTCGCGGCATCGTCGCGTTGTACCAGACGCACGCGATGCGCATCGCCACGAGCGGGAACGTCAGGAAACAGCCCGGCCAAACGATCGAAATCCTCGGCGTCGAGCATACCGGCGGCAGAACGACCCAAACCCAAATAGCCCTGTCCGGTCCAATAGGCAATGTTGTGGGCGCATTCATGCCCATCGAGCGCGTAGCTCGCCACCTCATACGGATGGTAGCCCGCCGAACTCAGCCGCTCGCGCGCAACGTCCATGCATGCGGCTTGGAAATCCTCATCGGGCTCGAGCGACTCATCGCGGCACGCCATGCGATAGAGGGGCGTCCCCTCCTCGAGCGTGAGCGGGTAAACCGACACATGATGCGGAGCCGCCGTCAGCACGCCATCGAGCGTGCTCTTCCAACTCGCTGCGGTCTGCCCGGGAAGCCCACACATAAGATCGCACGACACGTCAAGCCCAGCGTTCTTGACCGTCGCGATGGCAGCGAGCGCCCGATCGGCATCGTGAATACGGCCAATCGCAGCAAGCTCGTCGTTGTCGAGGGTTTGGACTCCCAGAGAAATGCGCGTGACGCCCACCCCGGCAAGCGCCGCGGTGAGCTGCGAAGTCAACGACTCAGGATTAGCCTCGCAGGTAAACTCAACGGGCTTACACCACGCAGAGATACGCCGGGCGAGTTCTACCAGACGCTCCCCCGCCAGCGACGGCGTGCCGCCGCCAACATAGACGGTGCGGACCTGCGCAAGCGCCCCGGCGTCTCCAAAGGCATCGAGGCGTGCATACAGCTGCTCAAAATAGGCATCGAGCGCAGCGCTCAGATCACACGGAGCAAAACTGCGCGAGTCAAAGTCGCAGTACCGGCACTTTTGGGCGCAAAACGGCACGTGCACGTACAGCGCGGTAACGGCCACCCTTAAGCCTCCAGCGGATGAGGGGGCACCGATTCGCCGGCGGCAAGTGCGGCCTCGCAGGCCACCACATCGCGCTCGATCTCATCGACCAGCACCATAAACTCCTCGTATGTGGAACAGCGCACCACATGGGCACGCCAAGCGGCGGCATGGGGCATGCCTTTTAAGTACCAGCTTGCGTACGTGCGGGCACGCGACATGAGCGGCAGGAGCTCATGCGTCAGCGTTAGGTGTTCACGCAGGGCGTCCAGGCGCTCGACGGAGCTGCGCGCCGGCACCGGCGTGCCATCGAGCGCAAGGGCGCGAGCATCACCGAACACCCACGGATTGCCGTAGATGCCGCGCGCGATAAACACCGCGCTGGCACCCGAGCTGCGCAGATGCTCAGCAGCGTCCTCGGCCGAGAACACATCGCCCGAACCGATAACGGGAATCTCGACAGCGTCGGCAACCTCATCGACGACCGACCAATCGGCCTGGCCCGTATAGAGCTGCGTGGCGCAGCGGCCATGCACCGCCACCGCGGCGGCACCGGCGCCTTCGAGCATCTGGGCAAACGTCGCGGCATTACGGTCCTCGGCATAAAAGCCCTTGCGGATCTTTACGGTCACGGGCACATGCGCCGCGCCCACCGCCGCCTCGACGATCTTCTCGGCCAAATCGGGCGTGCGCATAAGGGCAGAGCCCTCGCCCTTGGTGACAACCTTTCGGGCAGGACAGGCCATGTTGATATCGATGAGCGACAGGCGATCGCCCACACGCTCCTCGACGGCGGCGACGGCGCTCGCAAACTGATCGGGCTTGGAGCCAAAGAGCTGCACGCAAATCTGCTGCTCCTCGTCGGCCGGTAGCACCAGGCGCCAGGTCTTGTTGCTGGCATAGGCAAGGCCCGCCACGCTCACCATCTCGCTGTAGGCAAGGTTGGCACCGCGGCGGCGGCACATGATGCGGTAGGCAGGGTCGGTCACGCCCGCCATGGGAGCCATAAGGAACGGCTGCTCGGCATAGGCGCCCAGCAGCCGCAGACTATATTCGGAAAGCGCCATAGACCTACTCGTCCACCTTGAGAATCGCCATAAAGGCTTCCTGCGGGACCTCGACCGAGCCGATGGCCTTCATGCGTTTCTTGCCCTCTTTCTGCTTCTCGAGCAGCTTACGCTTACGCGAAATATCGCCGCCGTAGCACTTAGCAAGCACGTCCTTGCGACGCGCCTTGACGGTGGAGCGGGCAATGATCTTGTTGCCGATAGCACCCTGGATGGGCACCTCGAACAGCTGACGCGGGATGATCTCCTTAAGTTTGTCGCACAGACCACGGGCCAGGCCATAGGCCTTGTCCTTATGGACGATAAACGACAGCGCGTCCACCTCATCACCCGAAAGCAAGATATCGAGCTTCACAAGCTCGGAGGGACGGTACTCGTTGAACTCGTAGTCGAGCGAGGCATAGCCCTTGGTACGGCTCTTGAGCTGGTCAAAGAAGTCCAAAATGAGCTCGGCGAGCGGCATATCAAAGCGCATCTCGACCGACTTGCTCGTGAGATGGATCATGTCGGTCGTAACGCCGCGGTGCTCGATAGCGAGCTGCATGACGGCACCCGTATACTCGGGCGGGCAGATGATCTTTGCCTTGAGGTAGGGCTCCTCGATGCGCTCGATGCGCGTAGCCTCGGGCAGATCCTGCGGGCTGCGGACATCAATCATCTCGCCGTCAGTCTTGTAGACGTGATAGTCCACCGAGGGGCTCGTGGCAATGAGGTCAAGATTGAACTCGCGCTCCAGGCGCTCCTTGACGACCTCCATATGCAGCAGGCCCAAGAAGCCCACGCGGAAACCAAAGCCGAGCGCCACCGAGGTCTCGGGCTCCCACACCAACGACGGGTCGTTGACGTGCAGCTTATCGAGCGCGTCACGCAGGTTCTCGTAGTCCTTGTTATCGATCGGGAACAGGCCCGTATAAACCATGGGCTTGGCCTCGCGGTAGCCGGGAAGCGGCTCAGGGCAGGGATTCGACGCCCACGTGAGGGTATCGCCCACGCGAACGGCCTCGGGGTCCTTCAGGCCCGTGACCACGTATCCGACCTCGCCGACCGTCAGCGCGTCGACCGGGGTCTCGGCGGGACGCTTGACGCCCACACCATCGACCAAAAAGTCGCCCTTTGCCTGCATCATGCGCAGGGTATCGCCCTTTTTGATGGAGCCGTCAAAGATGCGCACCGTGGCGACGACGCCACGATACTCGTCGAAGTACGAATCCAGGATGAGTGCCTTGAGCGGCGCGTTCGCATCGCCCTTGGGCGGAGAGATCAAAAAGACAATGGACTCCAGCAGATCGTGGATGCCCTCGCCGGTCTTGCCCGAGACACACACGGCATCATCGGCAGGGATCGCCAGGTCATCCTCGATCTCGGTCTTAACCTCGTCGGGATGAGCCGAGGGCAGGTCAATCTTGTTGATGGCCGGCACAATGTCCAGATTGGCGTTCATGGCAAGCGTCGCGTTGGAGACGGTCTGTGCCTCGACGCCCTGCGTGGCGTCGACAACGAGCACCGCGCCCTCACAGGCTGCCAGCGAGCGCGAGACCTCATAGGTAAAGTCCACGTGGCCCGGTGTATCGATCAGATTGAACTGATACGTCTCGCCATCGTCGGCGTCATAGGACACGCGAACGGCATTGGACTTGATCGTGATGCCGCGCTCGCGCTCGATATCCATGGTGTCGAGCAGCTGCGACTCCATGTCGCGTTCGTCGACTGTATGGGTGAGTTCGAGGATACGGTCACTGATCGTGGACTTGCCATGGTCGATGTGCGCAACGATTGAGAAGTTGCGGATGTGGGAAATGTCATTTGAAGTATTCATGCGGACTATCTTACCCGAGCGATACAAAAAATGGAGCCTGTTCCATAAAACAGGCTCCATTTATGCGCGTAATCTGTGTGGTGTGAAATTTACAACTTAGGCGTTGATGCTGTTCACGAGCTTGGCAAGACCGGACTTGCGGTTGGAAGCCTGGTTCTTGTGGATAACATGCTTGGCGGCAGCCATGTCGAGACGCTTGGTGACGGTCTTGAGGGCGGCCTGGGCCTTCTCGGCGTCGCCCTCGGCGACGGCGGACTGGACGTGCTTGGTCAGCGTCTTGAGCTCGGACTTGACAGCCTTGTTACGCATGCGAGCTGCCTCATTGGTGCGGATACGCTTCTTCTGAGACTTGATGTTTGCCACTTCTGGAGTTCCTTTCGAGTTCCTTGCAAAAAATGTATGACACCTCTGAGACACGGTGAGGTCATGCAAGCGCCTACTATAGCACGCTCCCCCTCAAAGGGATAGAACGAATTTGCCAAATAGGCAGGTATCATCACGATTTTCTCAAGATGTTCGTAATCCAGAGCAAAAGCGCGGTCTCAGAATCGGCCGAACCCTTGAGCGCGAGCTCCACATCGACCGCTCCCTCGAGCGCTGCGACGAGCTCTGCCATCGAAAAGCGGCGAGCCCAGGTCAGGTGATTCTTGACCTGCCAGGACTGGAGCTTAAGCGTTGCGGCCAGCTCACGACCCTGTCCGCGCGCATCGAGCGCCTTGGCAACGATAAGCTCGCGAATACGGCCGCACAGCAATGTGTAAGTCCACACGTAGCTCTTGGCGGGCAGTAGATTGAAGAGCTCGAGCGAGCGGCGCATGTCACGGGCCGAGACCGCATTGAGAAAGTCCCAGGGCTGAACCTCGGCCGTACGTACAATCCAGCGCTCAACGTCGGCAAGCTCAATCTGGGGCGCCTCGACCATCTGGGCAAGCTTAGCCAAATCGTTATCGAGCATGCGAGTGTTTTCACCCGAACGCGAGACGAGTTCCTCGGCGGCCGCCGTCGAGATCGACTTGCCATGCTGCGTCGCCATCTGCTGAACGCGGCGCGGTAGCTCCCAGCGCTTGGTGCCGGAGCAATCGATCACGGCCTTCTTGTCGATCTTGGCGATCGCCTTATACAGGCGCGTGTTCTTGGCAAGCGAGTCGGCGATGATGAGGCAGACCGTTGTGGGGCTGGGACTTGCGAGGTACTCGACGAGCGGCTCCGAGACAGCCTTAGCGAGCTTTGAGCAGCCATCAAGGATTACCAGGCGAAACTCGCTGCCCATCGGAAAGGTGTTAAGCGATCCGATAATGGACTCGATATCGGGGTCCTTAGTCATGTCGCGCTCGTCGAGGTTAAACTCGACCATACCCGACTTTTCCAGACGCGCTTTCATACGCGAGACGGCGTGATCGCGCTTGACTCCGTCGGTACCGACGATCAGATATGCCGGCAGCAGACCGGTTTCGGACATTGCGCTCCCCTCCCGCAGGCCTTCGTATTCGTTCCGTGCCATTCTAGCCCAGGGGCCCACCACACGCCAACGACGTCGTCACGGTCGCTGGCATCGCATCGCAAAGCCATTCTCAGTCGGCGTGACGGTAATGTCGCCGTGTTCGATGGTGCACGCGAACACGCCACCCGCTTCCTTCACGGCATCGATGCAGGCATCGGACGGATGACCGTATCGATTCCCCTCGCCCGCGCTCGCGAGGGAAAGCTCGGGTCTCAGAATCTCCAGCAGCGCGGCATCGACCGAAACCTTGGAGCCGTGATGCCCGAGTTTAAGGACATCGATATCCCCCACCTCCTGCACGAATTCCCGTTCTTGGTCGAGCTCGGCATCACCGGTGAGGAGCATGCGCAGGCCCTTGTCTTCCTGAACATAAGAGAGCAGCAGGACAAGCGAGTCCTCATTGCCCTCGCCATCCACGGACTCGAATGGCCACATCACGCGGGCGCAAAATGAGCCGATGTCGACCGTATCCCCATGGCGCACCTGCCGATACTCCACGCCAGGTCGGTTCAATACCTCGGCAGGAGCATCCTCCAGCGCATCTGCCGCCACGGCAATCGTTCCGACCGAAAACTGTTCGAGCACGGCAGGCAGACCACCCCAGTGATCCTCATCCCAATGCGTCACAAAGACGGCATCGATATGGTGCACGTTATTGCGAACCAACGCCGCCACCACGCGCTCGTCGAGCCCGCAGTCGACGAGCGCTACTGTGCCGCCCTGGCGGATAAGAATCGCATCGGCCTGGCCCACATCGAGCACCGTCACCGAAGGCGGAGCGAACCGATCCCAGTAGGCGTACGGAATCGCAGCCAAGAACACCAGGCACGTAAGCCCCACCGCCATAAGACGTGCACGGGGACGCGGCCACCAGACCAGCAGAACCGCCAGCAAACACGGCACTAGGTAAATCCACATGCTATCGGGCGGCACACTCACGGATGCACCCGGCACGGCGGCAAACAGCTGCTCGAAGAACAACGCGCAACGGGCGGCAACCATGGGCACAATGAGCGCCCAAATCCGCAATGGTGCCACGAGCGAATAGGGAACCAGTACGATCGACACAGCAAGCAGTACGCTCACCACCGGACCGATGACTGCATTTGCCAGCGGAGCAATGAGCGAGAACGTACCGAAGGCAGGAATGGTAATGGGAAGTGTTGCCAGTTGCGAGCACAGCGTGACGGAAAGTATGTTGGCAACGCCCGATGGCACACCCAGCTCACCCAAAGCGTAGGTCGCATAGGGGCAAAAGCACAGAATGGCTAAGACGCTGGCACACGAGAGCTGAAAGCCCATCTCGAACAGCACCGTCGGCCGCAGTAGCACAAAGATGGACATGGTTACGAAGAGTGCCGATGCGCCGTGCCGGCGACGCCCCGCGCCGTTTACGACAAGCGTCGCGAACACCATGCAGCACGCGCGCACGGCCGAGGGAGACGCGCCCGTAAAGGCAGTGTAGCCCACAAGCGCCATCGCCAATATCGCCCGCTGAACACCACGTGAGCAGCGAGTCTTTTGCAATACACCCTCGATTACAAATCCCACGATAGCCAAATGGCTGCCCGAGACGGCGATAAGATGCGCCGTTCCCGTTACCGAAAACCAGTCGCCCGCCGGCTGGGCGCGCAGTTCGGCCGAACGACCGCAGACGACACCGGCTATGAGTGCACGCGCCGGGTCGGTCGCAGGCGCGATGGACGCAAGCAGCCCATTTCGCAGCCGAAGCAGCGGTCCCGGAGAGCCCTCATCGGCCGACACAATCCGAACGACTTTAACCTTGCGCACCTCGCCTCGGAGCACGCGCGATCGTCCATACGCATCGTTCTCAAAACGTGAAACGCGACCGATAACACGCACGTACGCCCCGACCTTGAGCTCGCGGTCGCACGATAGGCGAACCGTTGCCAAGTTCTTACCGTCCGCGCGTGCCTCGCAGATATAGGAATACACGTCGTCGTTTATGGATGGATCGCCCTGCACGATAAACTCGAGGCCGCTTGCCGCTCGACCGTCGAGCGCCTTCGAGGCGCTGAGCGCACCCACAGCCCACCACGCCGAGACGACCGCTCCCGCCACGAGACCGACGGACGCGGCATACAACCACCGCTTCAAAGGGGCAAGCCGCGCACAAGATTGAGCCAGCACAACGAATACCGTCGTCGCAACGGGAATGGCCCATAGCAGCCCGACCGCCGGCGCCTGCTCCCTCAGCAGCGCATCAGCGGCCACGTTGAGCACCGAGGCGCAGCTCATGCACATGCCGGCACACAGGGCCATCGTCCACGGCATCAGGGGCCGCGGAGGCATCACATGCTCGCGCTCGGTCGCACTCATACGCAGATGCAATCTTTGATTTTGGCAAGCTTCTTCTCGCCGATTCCCGAAACACGCATCAGATCGTCAACCGAGGCAAAAGCACCGTTCTTTGTCCGCTCATCGATAATCGACTGTGCCATGGAGGGACCGATGCCCGAGAGCGTCTGCAGTTCTGCCGCGCTTGCCGTATTGATATTTACTAGGCCTGTTGCGCCACTCACGCCCGATGATGCGAAAGCCCCACCATCAACACCGGCTTCCGCAATGGACGTCTGCTGCTCCCCTACCGTTGGAACGTGAATCTTCTGTCCATCGACGACCTTAGATGCCCGATTGAGCCCCGTAACGTCTGCCTCAGGCGCCAGCCCGCCGGCGGCATCAATCGCCTGAGCCACCCGCGCGCCGTCTTTGAGCCTGTATACACCGGGCGACACAACAGCGCCATCAACATCGACATAGACTTCTGCCGCGGCAGACGCCTTAGACGAAGAGCCTTCGGATGTCTTTCCGCTCGAGGCATCGCCGGATCCCGGCTCCACCAACGAGTCTGAACCGTCAGTGCGCTCAAACGACACGCCGCCGGCACCGCCGCCAAGGTTCGCCATCGCCAAGCCGCTCGCCATCGCAATGACGACCAGTATCGCCACGACCACCGCCTTATGACCGAACAGCTTGTCCGCCAAGCGGTCCATCTTTTTGACCCGTTCGTGTTGTTCGCGCTGCGCCATAGCAAAACCTCCCAACACCATCGTGTCAGGAAAGGAACTCCGCAACAGCTACGCTCCAAAACCGGTTTTAGCGGTCAAACCAAAAACCGACCAAAACCTTGCACAAATCTGTCCATTTATTCAGGCACACGTCAGCAAATGAACACTTAGCCGCAAAATGCCCAGATAGCAAAAGACCGACGATGCAGGCGCATCGTCGGTCTATGCACAAATTTACTCGTGATCTTGGTAAATCTCACGCGGAGCAAGCTCCGAATGTTTGCGTTTTAAGGTCTTGGGGGCCTTATACGTGTTGCTCTCGAAGTCGATGTACTCGGTCTGTTTGAGCAGGCGCTCGATCATCTCCTCGTGATCGAACAACTCCCAGGCCTCATGCACGGCATCGAGTTTAGCGTGCGTCTCGGGACGGCGCGGCATAAATAGCGTGCAGCAGTCGGGAGCGGCCTCAGTCGAGATATCGAACGTGCCGATCTCCTCGGCGCGCGCGATGATCTCCTGCTTGTCCGAACCGATGAGAGGACGGAACACGGGGATCTTCACGGCCTCGTTGACGGCCATGATGTTCTCAAGCGTTTGGGAGGCAACCTGCCCAAGTGATTCGCCCGTAACGATAGCCTTGGCACCCTCGATGTGTGCAATGCGCTCGGCAACCGAATACATAATGCGGCGATACATAATCACGCGCAGGTTGCTGGGACAGGTGACCGAAATCTCACGCTGGCAGTCGCCAAACGGCACCACGTACAGGCGGCCGATCTGGACACCCGGCTCAAGCGCACGGATGATGTCCTGCACCAAATACTCGCTCGTATCGGGCGTCTGCGGACGACCGGAGAAATGTACCGGCACGCACACCGCGCCGCGACGCGCGAGCATCCAGGTCGCCACCGGAGAATCGATACCCGACGACAACAGCGTCACGACCTTGCCGGCAGAACCCACCGGCAGACCGCCCACGCCACGCTCGGAGCGCGCATACACGTAGACGCTACCCTGGACCACCAGTACGTGCACCATCGCATCGGGGTCGTGCATTTGAACCTTTTTATCGGGGAAGGCCTCGCACAGTACCTCGCCCACCTGACGATTGATATCAATCGAGGTGAGCTCATAGTCGGTATTGGAGCGCTTGGCGTGCACCTTAAACGAATCGAAAGGACCAAACTCGCGCAGCGCCTTGACGGCGGCGGCACAGTACTCCTGCGGGTCGCGGTTAGTGTGATACGCCAAAGACACACGAGCAACGCCGGGAACGGTGCGAATGACACGCGCCGCCTCATCGGCCTGATGCTCGTTAAAGGTCACGAGGATATAACCGGAAATTCGAGACACGGCATTCACGGAAAAGGCGGCCAAGGCCGCCTTGATGTTATCCATGAGGATATGCTCAAAATGTGCGCGGTTCTTACCCTTCAGTCCAACCTCGTGATAGTGGACCAGGCAGACGCGAGCCGCCATTTAGGCTTCAGCAACCTTGTGGCCGAGCGCCTTCTCGTAACGGGCCTCGTCGTAAGAGATGTCGCCGTCGACAATCTCGTCCATAGCCATCGAGATGGTATCGGCACCGGAAAGCCCGATGGTGATGTCATCGACATCCTGGACGGCAAGCACGCGGTTGTGCTGGCCACGCAGCATGCTATTGATGTCGCAGGCGCGCTTGGAGGCAAGCGAAGCGAGCAGGAAGCGGTTGTGATCGGTCTTCTCCAGAAGATCGTCAATGCAAGGCTTTACAACGGACACGGACCTCAGTTCCTTTCATGCATATCGAGAACGCGAACGAGTTCATCGGTCGCGCGGTCGAGATCGTCATTAACCACGACGTCGTCGTAGCGGTCGGCAAGGGCAAGCTCATCGGCGGCGTTTGCCATACGCAGCTCAATCGTCTCGGGCGTCTCGGTACCGCGACCGACTAGACGCTCGCGGAGCACCTCAAGCGAAGGCGGCTTGATAAAGATCAGCACGGCCTCGGGGAAACGCTCCTTCACCTGCAGGGCGCCCTGGACATCGATCTCCAAAATCAGAGACGCGCCCGAGGCGAGCTTGGATGTGACCTCGCTCACCAACGTGCCGTAGCAGTTACCGTGGACCTCGGCCCACTCAACAAACTCGCCGTTTGCCACGCGGCGGTCGAACTCCTCGCGCGTCAGAAAAAAGTAGTTGACGCCGTCGACCTCACCTTTGCGTGGTGCTCGCGTGGTAGCCGAAACCGTCAGGCCCAGGTTCGAGCGGCGCTCGCGCACACGAGTGACGAGCGTACCCTTGCCTGCGCCTGACGGTCCAGAAATCACAAAGAGCTTGGAATCCTGAGCGCTCACTTATTTGGTCAGCTGCTCGAGGAGCTGCTCGCGCTGACGGACGCCGAGGCCCTGGACGCGACGGGTAGCGGAGATACCGAGCTCCTCCATGATCTTGGCGGCCTTGGCCTTGCCATAACCAGGGAGAGACTCGATGAGGGTGGAAACCTTCATGCGGGAAGCGATGGGGTCATCGGAGTTGAGCACGGACTCAAGGGACTTCTCGCCCTTCTTGATCTGCTCGCGAAGCTCAGCGCGGGCGTGACGTGCGGCAGCAGCCTTCTCAAGAGCCTGCTTGCGCTGCTCATCGGTAAGCTGAGGGAGTGCCATTCGTACCTCCAAAAAGTTGGGTTATATCTGATTCAATAATTGGCATTTTAGCACGTAGAACGTACAAAATGCCCAATCGCGGCTCCATAGGTTAGACGATACCCGCAAAAAGTGCAATATACTGCGCCCAAAGTTAAGCCCCTGACCTGCGATTCCACACAAAGGATGGGAAAGTTTACGCAGGCACAGGGGCTATTTTGTGCTAATGAAACCCAAAAGTGGTGACTTAGGGGAATCTTTTACGCGACGTTTTCGACCAGCTCAGCGACGATGGCGTCAAAGGCGGCAACCGGATCGTCGGCACCGGTGATGGGACGGCCCACCACAATGTGGCTTGCGCCACGCTCGATAGCCTGGGAAGGCGTCGCCACGCGGGACTGGTCACCTAAGGCGGCACCCACCGGACGCACACCCGGAGTCACGATCAGGGCATCAGGGCCCAGCAGCTCACGCATGTCGTGAGCCTCCATCGGCGAGCACACGATGCCATCGATGCCGTTGGCCTGAGCGAGCTTTGCCAGGCGGGCGGCCTCCTCGGCCACGGGCGACTCGACGCCGATCTCGCTCAAGGCATCCTGATTCATGCTCGTGAGCACGGTGATGGCGACGAGCTTGGCGCGGTCCTCGCGCGCCTCCTCGGCACCCTCGCGGCAGGCAGCGAGCATGGCGCCCGAACCCAAGCCGTGAACCGAGAGCAGGTCGGCACCGGCAAGCGAGGCCGAACGGGCGGCACCGCGAACCTGATGCGGAATATCATGGAACTTAAGGTCAAGGAAGACCTTAAAGCCCAGGTCCTTAAAGGTCTTGACGATCTCGGGGCCCTCAGCGTAATAGAGCGTCATGCCAACCTTGAGCCAGGCGGCATGGCCCGAAAGCTCGTGGGCGAGCTCGAGCGAACGTTCACGATCGCAGTCGAGGGCGACGATTACGCGGTCGCGGGCATCGGTCTCTAGCATTCGAAAGCACCTACCAGCTCGTTGATGTCCTTTACGCCCTGGGACTCGGCCCAGGCCTCGAGCTCATGCGCGATCTTGAGCGAAGCGCACGGATCGACGAAGTTGGCCATGCCGACCGACACGCAGGTGGCACCGGCCAGGATAAACTCAGCCGCATCCTCACCGGTCATGACACCGCCGACACCGTTGATGGGGATATCGACGGCCTGGGCAACCTCCCAGACCATGCGCACGGCGATGTGGTGGCACAGCGGGCCCGAAAGGCCGCCCTTGGGCTTGGCCACGCGGGACTTGCGGGTATGGACGTCGATGGCCATGCCCTGGATGGAGTTGATAACTGAAAGGCCGTCGGCACCGGCAGCCTCGAGGGCCCTGGCGATCTCGGCGACGTTGACCGGCGCCATCTTCACGAACAGCGGCTTATCGGTCACCTTACGGCAGGCAGCCATAACGGAAGAGGCGCCCTCGGGCGTGGAGCCCATGGCGGCACCGCCGGCGGCGATATTAGGGCAGCTCACGTTGATCTCGTAGCCGGCAGCCCAGGGGCACAGCTCGACATACATCTCGAGCGCGCGGACAAACTCCTCGACGGAGTGACCGGCGACCTGGCAGATGACCTGGCAACCGTCCTTGGAGAGCTGCTCGAGCCACGGACCAGACTCACGAGCAAAGGCGGCCACGCCAGGGTTCTGAAGGCCCACGGAGTTGATCATGCCGCCCGGGATCTCGGCCATGCGGGGCGCGGGGTTGCCGGGCCAGGGCTCGGCAGCGCAACCCTTGGTGGTGATGGCGCCCAGCTGGGAAACATCAAAGAAGTTCTGGAACTGCCAACCGTAGCCAAAGGTACCGGCTGCGGTGTTGATGGGGTTCTGCATCTTGACGCCGCCGAAATCGACGGCCATGTTCACGGTACCCACTAGAAGACCACCACCTTGGAAGCATCGAACACGGGGCCGCACATGCAAGCACCCTTCATACCGTCGACCGTCTCGACATTGCAGGTGTTGCAGGCGCCAAAGCCACAGCTCATCATGCGCTCGAGCGACACCTCGCAGTAGGCACCGGCCTCGGCGGCAGCGGCGGCGACCTTCTTCATCATGACGGCGGGACCGCAGCTGGCGACATAGTCGTAGCCGCCCTCGCCGAGCAGCTCGGCGGCAGGATCGGTGCAAAAACCGTGCGTGCCGAGCGAACCGTCGTCAGTGCAAACGTTGACCGTGTCGCACAGAGCGCGGAACTCATCGATGCCCACGGCCTTGGACGCGGTGCCAAAGCCCAGGCACACGTCGACGGCCACACCCTGCTCGGCAAGCATGCCGGCGAGGCACAGCACGGGCGGAACGCCGATGCCGCCCGCCACGAGCAGCGCCTTCCTGGTGCCCTCGGGTACCATCCAACCACGACCACCGGGGCCCAGCAGGTTAGAGGTGGAGCCAGGGCCCATCTGGGACAAACGACGGGTATCGTCGCCCACGACGGCGTACCACAGCTCGACGGTACCGGCCTGGGCGTCGGCGCGATAGAAGCTCAGGGGCACGCGAAGCAGCGAGGACGCATCGCCGGGCACGGCGATGTTCACAAACTGACCGGGCTTGAGCGCACTTGCAAGCTTGGGGGCCGAAATAACGAGCGAGAAGATGCCGTCGGCGATCTCCTGGTTCGAGACGACCTCGAAGTCGTGCATGCGTGCAGTGGAAGGTGTGGGCATAGACGCTCCAATCCCCCATGCGATTGCATGGTCAAAACGAACAGAAAGCGCGGCACCGCAAGGGCACCGCGCACAAAAGCGATAAGGCTATGCTAGCAGATGCAGCCGTCGGCGAGCGTCTGCTTACCGCCGACAAACACATCGGTGGCACGCCCGGTGAGCGTGCGGCCGGCGAAACCGGAGTTCTCGGCGCGCGACTCGTAACCGTCCTCGCCGACCGTCCAGGTGGCGGACGCGTCGAACACGGTCAGGTCGGCAACGGAGCCCGCCTTGACCTGAACCTGGTCGAGGCCCAGGATCTCACGCGGCTTGATGGCCATGAGCTCGACCATACGGCCCATGCTCATCTTGCCCGTGTTGACCAGCTCGGTGAGCACAAGCGACAGCGAGGTCTCGAGACCGATCATGCCAAAGGGCGAAAGCTCGAACTCGCGGGCCTTCTCCCACGGGGTGTGGGGAGCGTGATCGGTGACGATAACGTCGACGGTGCCGTCGATGACGCCCTGACGGATGGCCTCAGCGTCCTCGTCGGTGCGCAGCGGCGGATTGACCTTGAGCGAGGTGTTGTAGGTCTCGTCCAGGTCGTTCTCGGTCAGGAACATGTGATGCGGGGTGGCCTCGCAGGTAACCTGAACGCCAGCGGCCTTACCGGCACGCACGATCTCCAGGCCATGGGCGGTGGAGATGTGCTGGATGTGCAGCTTGGCACCGGTCAGCTTGGCGATCTCGATGTCGCGGGCGATCTGGAGCTCCTCGCCGGCAGCCGGCCAGCCCTCGAGGGCCAGACGGGTCGAGACCTTGCCCTCGTTGATCTGGCCGTGGCCGACCAAGTCCTCGTCCTGGCAGTGGCTCATAAAGACCTTGCCGAACATCTTGCCGTAGTCCATGCAACGACGGAGCATGCCCGCGCCCTGCACGCCGCGACCGTCGTCGGTGAAGGCGACGGCGCCGTGGGCGACCATATCGCCCATCTCGGACATGGCCTCGCCCTTAAGACCGCGGGTCATGGCGCCCGACGGATAGACGCGGCAGTGACCGACCTCGGCAGCACGGGACTTTACGAACTCCACGACGGTACCGTTATCGGTGACGGGATCGGTGTTGGGCATGGAGCACACGCCGGTAAAGCCGCCCTTGGCAGCTGCACGGGTACCGCTCTCGATGTCCTCTTTGACCTCGTAGCCGGGCTCGCGAAGGTGAACGTGCATATCCACCAGGCCGGGGACGAGGTACTTGCCGGAAAGGTCGCGGACCTCGGCTCCCTCGACGGCGAGATTCTCGCCGACCTCGGCGATCTTGTCGCCGTCAATCAGGACGTCAACGACACCGTCAAGCTCGACGGACGGGTCGACGACGTGGGCATTCTTAAGAAGCAAGGCCATTATCGGCACCTCCAAGCAGCAGATACAGGATAGCCATACGCACGCAGATACCGGCGTAGACCTGCTCCAGGATGACGGAGCGTTGCGGGTGGTCGGCCATATAGGAATCGAACTCGACGCCGCGGTTGATGGGGCCCGGGTGGCAGATGATCGCGTCGGGCTTCATGAGCTTCTCGCGGTCCTTGGTCAGGCCGAAGAGCTTGTGGTACTCGCGAATCGTGGGGAACGGGGCACCCTCGAGGCGCTCCTGCTGCACGCGCAGCATGTAGACGACGTCCAGCTCGGGCAGGACGGAATCGAGGTCGCTCGTCACGTGGTCGCAGCCCAGAACCTCGGGCGCCGGCGGCAGCAGCGTGCCGGGGGCGACGGCGTAGGTCTCGCAGCCCATGATCTTAAGGGCGGGAATCAGCGAGCCGCAGACACGGGAGTGTGAGATATCGCCGACGACGGCGACCTTCAGACCGTGGAAGTCACCCTTGTGCTCCCAGATGGTGTACAGGTCGAGAAGGGCCTGCGTGGGATGGTTGTGCTTGCCGTCGCCGGCGCAGATGACGCTCGCGGGCGAGTTCTGCGTGACGATGTAGGGAGCACCGGCGTGCTTATCGCGCACGACGATGCAGTCGATCTTGTAGGCGTTGAGGGTCTCGACGGTGTCGACGAGGCTCTCACCCTTGACCGTGGAGGTCGAGGAGCCGCCAAAGTTAAGGCTATCGGCCGAAAGACGCTTCTCGGCAAGCTCGAAGGAGCTGCGGGTGCGCGTCGAGGGCTCGTTGAACATGTTGACGATGGTCTTGCCCTTGAGCGTGGGGACCTTCTTGATGGCACGCTCGTTGACCTCGGAGAACGCCTTGGCGGTCTCGAGGATGAGCTTGATGTCCTCTTCGGAGTACTCGGTAATGTCGATCAGGTGCTTATGGTTGAACGCCACGGTACTACTCACCTCCCAGCGGCGCGGAGCCCACGTGGGAACCCGGCGCGACGTCGTTAATCTCGACGGCGGTGTGGCCGTCGACTTCCTTCATATATAGGTGCACGTTCTCCTCATGCGACGAGGGAACGTTCTTGCCGACAAAATCCGGCGAGATGGGGAGCTCGCGGTGGCCGCGGTCAACGAGAACTGCCAGCTCAATGCGGCTCGGACGACCCAGATCCATGACGGCGTCGAGAGCGGCGCGAATGGTACGGCCCGTATACAGGATGTCGTCCACCAGCACGACGCGCTTGCCGTCGACGCTGAAGGGAATGTTGGTGGCGTGGATCGCGGGAGCGAAATTGGTCGCATAGTCATCGCGGTAGAAGCTGATGTCGAGGCTGCCGAGCGGAACGTCGACGCCCTCGATCTCCTTGATCTCCTCGGCGAGCTTCTTTGCCAGAAGGTCGCCGCGCGTGACGATGCCGACCAGAGCGAGGTCTTCACAGCCCTCGTTGCGCTCGAGAATCTCGTGCGCGATGCGGGTCATCGCTCGATTGACGGCGGTCTCGTCCATGATGACCGCCTTGGGGGAAGTCGTGCCCATCGATCTCCTTCCTCACATGTCTTGACTGCTGACACAGTCAAAAAATAGATGCCTGACCGCTTAAAGCGGACCAGACACCCACAGGAAAGTCTGCTCTTTGGCAGCTATGTAATTCCATGTGGGTATCTCGTACCCCTTTAATGGTCAAGGGATAGTGTAGCCAACCTCGAGCTTAATTGCGAGCATAAATACAGAGCAATCCGTAAACGGAGCCCAACGCTCAATAAACCTATATATATTTGTGGGACGAGCTTGAAAACGCACGCACGAGCTGGCATAATCCCCTCTGCTGCACGCAAATCGGATCTACGTCCAGGGCCGTAGCGTGGGCACTATCGCCAAAAGAGGAATATCTCTGTGTAGATTGCGCACAGGGAGCGACTTCTGTGCTATAGTTCAGGCTTGTTTGTTAACGCGACATGTTCGTTTGTCGCCCAAGGAGGGTCAGTTATGTCCAAAGTTTGCGAAGTTTGCGGTAAGCACCCCGTTGCCGGTCGCTCCATCAGCCACTCTCACCGCGTCACCAACCGTAAGTTCCGCCCCAACATCCAGCGCGTCTACGTTGTCGTCGATGGTCACCGTCGCAAGATGAACGTTTGCTCCACCTGCCTCAAGTCCGGCAAGGTTGCGCGCTCCTAAATAAGGTCTTACCAACAAGTACCTCGGACTCTCCGGGTCAAAGACCTCGCGTTCACATAGAACTTACCAAAGGCGCCCTCCCCTACGGAGGGCGCCTTTTTGCACTCATTGGGGACAGACTTACATGAGTGTTTTCACGCATTGGGGACAGACATGACGCATGCCAGCGGCACACCGACTGGCTCCGGCCCCTGCCTCACGCTGCATCCTTCCAGCCTGCAGTTGCCTTGGTCACGCTCGTGGCGCCGATACCGGTGATACGAGCAATTTGCTTAACCGTGAGATGTGCCCGCCTGAGCCTCAGCAGGCAGGCATCGCGTTCGGGACGAGGCAGGGCCTTGAGCAGCGCAGGATCTATGCTCGGCAGGACTTCGCGCGCAACGGAAAGGGCATCCTCATCGTGGATCCGTCGGCGTGGAAGAACCTCAACTGACCAGATGCGCCCAGCAACTTCCTTGAGATGCTCGCAATAGCAACGGGAGCCTCCGACAATGTCGAGCATAGGGGCCGCATCACAGATGTCAAAGGGATCGTAGCCCAGCTGGTATGCCCTAAAGCTTGACCAGCGGTATGCTTCGAGAGAGTCGATCGCACCTTTCACAGGATTGAGATGGATATAATCGAGTAGCTGCACCTCCTGTGTGTCTGACTCAACCGCAACACGCGAATAGCGATTGTCAAACAGATGGCCCGTTCTTCCCGTTTTCCCATTGAAATACTTAGCATACGCCGTCAGTGCGCACTGCATTGCCTTTGAAAGGTTGTCATATGGGTCATCAACCATCAAATGGAAGTGGTTGTCCATAAGGCACCAAGCCAACACCGCCACTTTATGGCGTGCAAACCTGTCCGAGATGTCCGATAAGAAACGATATCGGTCAGAGTCATCTTCAAAAATAATCTGTTTGGAGTTGCCACGGTCAAAGACGTGGTAATAGCCGGTGAGCGAAACGGCGCGGGCGCATCGGGGCATAATCTCTCCTTTCAAACTGAACAGGCAACACCTAAAAGGAGAGAAGGAACGCGAAATGCTGAGCCTGTGACCTATTTATATCCAATGAGCGGCAAAAACAGGTCCAGAACGGCAAAATGGCAAAACGATGTCTGTCCCCAATGAGTGAAAGCGCTCATGTAAGCCTGTCCCCAATGAGCGGGGAGATGCAGCAGGCAGATAGTTCTAGTTAAAACGCTTCATTTTATTGAAGCGTTTTAGTGTGCCTTTTAGAGGAATCTGACCGTTCACCGAATTATTTCTTGCTATCATGCAAGGCGTAGGGTAAATCTCCGATCGCAAGGAGACACAAATGGTGAAAAAGTCACCGGAAAACACTACTCCCGCAATTGTGGACAACGTAGAGGCGCTTGAGGCTAAGCTCGCTCAGATGCGAGAGGCCCAGGCGCTTTTTGCTACGTACACGCAGGAGCAGGTCGACAAGATCTTCTATGAGGCCGCCATGGCCGCCAACAAGGCTCGTATCCCGTTGGCGAAGATGGCCATCGAGGAGACCGGCCGCGGCGTTCTTGAGGACAAGGTCATCAAGAACCACTACGCCGCAGAGTACATCTACAACGCTTACAAGAACACCAAGACCTGTGGCGTTCTGGAGCGCGACGAGGCTTACGGCATCACCAAGATCGCCGAGCCCATCGGCATCGTGGGCGCCGTCATCCCGACGACCAACCCCACCTCCACCGCGATCTTCAAGACGCTGATCAGCCTGAAGACCCGCAACGCCATCATCATCTCCCCGCACCCGGCAGCCGCCAAGTGCACCATCGCCGCCGCCAAACTCGTGCTTGACGCCGCCGTCAAGGCCGGCGCCCCCGAGGGCATCATCGGCTGGGTCGATGTCCCCTCCATCGAGCTGACCAACATGGTTATGCGCGACGTCGACATCATCCTCGCCACCGGTGGCCCGGGCATGGTCAAGGCCGCTTACTCCTCGGGCAAGCCCGCCCTGGGCGTTGGCGCCGGTAACACCCCGGTCGTCATCGACGACACCGCCGACGTGCTGCTCGCCGTCAACTCCATCATCCACTCCAAGACCTTCGACAACGGCATGATCTGCGCTTCCGAGCAGTCCGTGACCGTCATCGACACCATCTATGACCAGGTCAAGGCCGAGTTCCAGAAGCGCGGCTGCTACTTCGTCAAGCAGGGTGCCGAGATGGAGGCCCTGCGTGCCGCCATGTTCAAGAACGGCGCTCTCGATCACCGCATCCCCGGCATGGCTGCCGCTAAGATCGCCGAGCTCGCCGGCATCGAGGTTCCCGCCAAGACCAAGATCCTGATCGCCGAGGTCACCTCCACCGACCCCGCCAAGGAGGAGTTCTCCCACGAGAAGCTCTCCCCGGTCCTGGCCATGTACCACGCCAAGGACTTCCAGGAGGCCGTCGACAAGGCCGAGCACCTGGTGCTCGCCGGTGGCCCGGGCCACACCGCCTCTCTGTACGTGCACCCCGCTCAGGCCGAGAAGATCAGCCTGTTCGAGCACGTCATGAAGGCCTGCCGTATCGTCATCAACACCCCGTCCTCGCACGGCGGCATCGGTGACCTGTACAACTTTGGCATGAAGCCGTCTCTGACCCTGGGCTGCGGCTCCTGGGGCGGCAACTCCGTCTCCGAGAACGTTGGGGTGAAGCACTTGATCAACGTTAAGACTGTGGCCGAGCGCCGTGAGAACATGCTGTGGTTCCGCGCTCCCGAGAAGGTCTACTTCAAGAAGGGTTCCACGCCCGTCGCCCTCGACGAGCTGGGCAACGTCATGGGCAAGAAGCGCGCCTTCATCGTCACCGACCAGTTCCTCTTCAAGAATGGCAACACCCGCGCCATCGAGGCCAAGCTCGACGAGATGGGCATTGCCCACGACTGCTTCTACGACGTCGAGCCCGATCCGTCGCTGCAGTGCGCACGTCGCGGCGCCAAGCAAATGGCTCTCTTTGAGCCGGACGTCATCATCGCCGTCGGCGGTGGCTCCGCTATGGACGCCGGCAAGATCATGTGGATGATGTACGAGCACCCCGAGTGCAAGTTTGAGGACATGGCCATGGACTTCATGGACATCCGCAAGCGTATCTTCACCTTCCCCGAGATGGGCAAGAAGGCCTACTTCGTCGCCGTCCCGACCTCCTCGGGTACCGGCTCCGAGTGCACGCCGTTCGCCATCATCACCGATAAGGAGACCGGCATCAAGTGGCCGCTCGCCGACTACGCGCTGCTCCCCAACATGGCTATCGTCGACGCCGACAACTGCATGACCGCTCCGCGCGGCCTGACCGCTGCCTCCGGCATCGACGTCATGACCCACGCCATCGAGTCTTACGTCTCCATCATGGCTTCCGACTACACCAAGGGCCTCTCCGAGCGCGCTGCTAAGCTCGTCTTCGAGAACCTGCCCTCCAGCTTCACGAACGGCGCCAAGGACCCGCATGCCCGCGAGGAGATGCACAACGCCTCCTGCATGGCCGGTATGGCCTTCGCCAACGCCTTCCTGGGCCTCAACCACTCCATGGCCCACAAGCTCGGCGCCTTCCATCACCTGCCCCACGGCCTCGCAAACGCCGTCATCCTGACCCGCGTCATGCGCTACAACGCCGCCGAGGCTCCCGTCAAGATGGGTACCTTCTCCCAGTATCCTTACCCCAACGCGCTGCACAACTACGCCGAAATGGCCAAGTACTGCGGCATCGAGGGCAAGGACGACAAGGAGGTCTTCGAGAACTTCATCACGAAGCTCGAGGAGCTCAAGGACTTCATCGGTGTCAAGAAGACCATCGCCGACTACGGTGTTGACGAGCAGTACTTCCTCGACACCCTCGACGAGATGACCGAGCAGGCATTCAACGACCAGTGCACCGGCGCTAACCCGCGCTACCCGCTCATGAGCGAGATCAAGGAGCTCTACCTGGACGCCTACTACGGCCGCGAGCCTCAGGACTACGCCGTCTGCTAGTTTTAGCACGGTTTTTAACGGCGGGGGTGCACGGGTGTTTCACACACCCCCGCCGTCGCTTCTATCGCATCGTTGAAAGGATGCAACCATGCTGCTACCCGATTCCAAGACCGAACTCGTCCGCCGTGGCAACAAGGTCGTTTACGACCTGGGCGACAAGATCGTCAAGGTCTTTAACGAGACCAAGCCTGTCTCCGACGTGTTCAACGAGGCTTTGAATCTTGCCCGCATCAATGAGTGCGGCATCCGCAGCCCCAAGGCTCTCGAGGTTTCCCAGCTCGAGAACGCCAACGGCTGGGCGCTCGTGACCGAGAAGGTTCCGGGCACCACCCTTGCCGAGAAGATGACTGCCGAGCCCCAGCGCTTTGGTGAGTACCTCGAGATGTTCGTCGACCTCCAGATTGAGATCCACGGCTACACCTCCCCGCTGCTTAACCGTCAGCGCGACAAGTTCGCCCGCATGATCGACAGCCTTGATCAGCTCAATGCCACCACGCGCTACAACCTTCAGGAGCGTCTGGACGGCATGACCAAGGAGTTCAAGGTCTGCCACGGCGACTTCAACCCCTCCAATGTCATCGTCGGCGACGACGGCCAGCTCTATGTGTGCGACTGGGCACACGCCACCCAGGGCTCCCCTGCTGCCGACGTTGCCACCACCTACCTGCTCTTCGCCCTCAACAGCAAGGACCAGGCCGAGGCCTACCTGGAGCTCTACTGCGACCGCGCCGACATGCCCATGCAGGTCGTGCGTCAGTGGACGAGCATCGTCGCCGCTTCCGAGCTCGCTCGTAAGCGCAACGTGAACGATGAGTTCCTGAAGAACTGGATCGACGTCGTCGATTATCAGTAATATCTGAGCGATTTATTTCGCATCGGAGGCACAAGAAACCCCACAGCTTATATGGGCTGTGGGGTTTTCCTTTTAGATATCGAGGATGCTACAAGATAAAAGGACGGCCCCGCATCTCCCCGATCTGGAGAAATGCGGGGCCGTCCCGTATATCGAACTACAAACGAAATCGTCGATTAACGACGGGCTGCCTTAACAAGCTCGGCAACCTTGGCGACGACCTCGTCGATAGCCACGTCGTCGCGCTCGCCCGTAGCACGGTCCTTGAGCTCGACGGTGCCGTTCTTAAGGCCACGCTTGCCGAGCACCACCTGATACGGGAAGCCCATGAGGTCGTTATCGGCAAACTTAAAGCCAGGACGCTCATCGCGATCGTCGACAACGACCTCGATACCCTCGGCACACAGGCCATCAACAATCTGCTCGCAGACGGTAGCGCACTCTTCCTTCTTGGGATCAAGCGGAATCACCGCGACCTCGTACGGGGCAACGGAGACCGGCCAGACGATACCGTGCTCGTCGTTGTGCTGCTCCACGACGGCAGCGAGCGAGCGGGACACGCCCACGCCGTAACAACCCATGATGAGCGGCTTCTCCTTGCCGTCCTCGTCCATAAAGGTGGCACCCATGGCCTCGGAATACTTGGTGCCAAGCTGGAAGACCTGAGAGACCTCGATGCCGCGGGCAGCGGAGAGCGGCTTGCCGCAGTGCGGGCAGGGGTCGCCGGCGACGACGGTGACCAGGTCGGCCCACTCGTCGACGGTAAAGTCGCGCTCGGGGCAGGCACCGGTAAAGTGATAGTCGACCTCGTTGGCGCCACAGGCCCACTGCTTGGACTCGCGCAGGCTCTCGTCGCAGACCAGACGAATGCCCTCGGGCAGGTTAACTGGTCCGATAAAGCCCTTGTGCAGACCGTTCGCCTGAAGCTCCTCGTCGGTCATCATGCGATAGCCCTTGCCAAAGACGTGCTCGGCCTTGCAATCGTTGAGCTCGTGGTCGCCCGGAACAATGGCCACGACAGGCTTGCCCTCGGCGTCGATGAGTACCAGCGACTTGCGCGTACCGTTCTCGGGGAAGCCAAAGAACTTAGCAACAGCTTCGATGGTGCCCATGCCCGGAGTCTCGACCTTGGTGAGCGTACCGTCGCCGGGGCCCTCAGTCACGACGACCTTTGTGCTTGCCGCCTCGTCATCGGCAGCAAAGCCGCAATCGTCGCAGTAGACCAGCGAAGCCTCACCGGCGTCGGCCAAAGCCATGTACTCGACGGAGGTATCGCCACCGATCTCACCGGAGTCGGCAACGACGGGCAGAGCCTTGATGTAGCAGCGCTCACAGATGTTAGCGTAGGCCTGCTTCATCTTGTCGTACTCCTCCTGCAGACTCTCCTGCGTGGCAGAGAAGCTGTAGGCGTCCTTCATGATGAACTCGCGGCCGCGCATCAGGCCAAAGCGGGGACGGAACTCGTCGCGGAACTTGTCCTGAATGTGGTACAGGTTGACGGGCAGCTGCTTGTAGGAGCGCAGCTCGTTGCGTACCAGGGCAGTCACGGTCTCCTCGTGCGTGGGTCCGAGCACAAACTCGCGGCCGTGGCGGTCATCAAAGCGCACGAGCTCCTTGCCATAAGCATCGATACGGCCGGATTCACGCCACAGCTCGGCATCGACCATAATGGGCATCATGAGCTCCTGGGCACCGGCAGCATCCATCTCGTCGCGCACGATGTTCTCGATCTTGCGAATCGAGCGCCATGCGAGCGGCAGGTAGGAATACAGACCGGCGGCCTCCTTGCGGATCATGCCGGCACGGAGCAGCAGGCGGTGGCTGGCGAGCTCAGCGTCCGCCGGATCCTCTTTAAGCGTCGGCGCATAGAGCTTAGACATATACATTGCTCGGGTCATTTATTTCTCCTCAATAAGTTTGTCGACCTCTGCCATAAGCGCGTCGATAATTTGTTCCTCAGCTACTTTACCAATGATCTGGCCATGCGAAAAGAGCAAGGCCCGACCACGTCCGCAAGCAACGCCCAGGTCGGCATCAGAAGCCTCACCGGGGCCATTAACGGCACATCCCATCACAGCGATAGAAAGCGGCGCGGAGTAGTTCTTAAGCCGCTCGGTGACCTCCTCGGCGATGTGAATGAGGTTAACCTGGCAGCGGGCGCACGTGGGGCACGAGACAATCTCGGGGCCACGGCGACGCAGGCCCAGCGACTGCAGAATACCCCAGGCAACCGGCGGCTCCTCAACCGGATCGGCCGTGAGAGAGACGCGCATGGTGTCACCAATACCCTCAGACAGCAGAATACCAAGGCCCACCGAGCTCTTAATGGTGCCCTGAAGCTTGGTACCCGCCTCGGTTACGCCCAGGTGAAGCGGAACGTGGGGAATCTCACGCGACAAGGCTCGATAGGTATCGAGCGTCGTTTGCACGCTATGGGCCTTGGCCGAAAGCACAATGTTCGTAAAGCCGCGGTCTTCAAAATGCTTGACGAAACGTTCGCTCGACATCACGAGTTTTTCGGGCTGCGTGAGGTCGTCGCGCTCGGCGATATCCTGCTCAAGCGAACCGGCATTGACGCCGATACGAATCGCACAGCCCGCGGCACCAGCAGCATCGATCACCGCGTCAACCTTGGCCCAATCGCCGATATTGCCGGGATTAATGCGCAGCTTGGCAGCTCCGGCCTCAACGGCACCAATGGCGAGCTTATGGTTAAAGTGAATATCGGCGACGATCGGCACCGGGGACTCAGCACAGATGGTACGAAAGCCCTCGAGCGCGGCCTCGGTGGGAACACTCACGCGCACGATATCGCAGCCCGCCTGCGCCAACGCGCGAACCTGCCCAAGCGTTGCCTGGGCATCGGCGGTATCAGTGCAGGTCATGGACTGAACCACCACCGGCGCGCCGCCGCCGATCTGCACGCCGCCCACATGCACGGGGCGCGTCAGCTCGCGCGGCAAAGAATGGGATAGAGACAATCCAAACACTCCCCTACAGAATAAATCGAAGGATGTCGGAACGAAGCATATAGACAAACAGCAGTGCGAAAAGCGCGATGCCCACATAGCTCACAATCGTCTGGACCTTGAGCGGAAGCTCGCGGCCAGCAATCTTTTGAATGATCTCGATGACCAGCTTGCCGCCATCGAGCGGCGGGATAGGCAGCAAGTTCATAAAGCCCAGCGAGAACGAGATGAGCGCTGCAAACGACAAGAACGTGATGGGACCGGCAGCAGCTGCCTGCGAAGACATGACGCTAATACCCACGATCGAGGAGGACTGATCGAGGATCTCCATCGTATGCTGTGGCTGGAGCAGACATAGCACGCCCTCCGCCGTCTGCGCAACATAGGAGAAGGAGAGGCGCGCCGAGGTGATGGGGTCCAAACGAACCACCTGCGTAGAGGCATAAACGCCCAAGCGTTCGTTCTCTTTGAGTGCGACCGAGGTCGAGCACTGCTTGCCATCGCGCTCATACTCAATAGCAATATCGTCCTTACCGGCGGCCTTGCCGATGGCATCGTAGACATCCATCCAAGTGGAACATGAGACACCGTCAACCGAAAGGATCGCATCACCGGCCTCGATACCCGCCTTGGCGGCAATAGACCCCTCGTCAACCTGACCGATCACGTTGGTATCCATCGGCACGGTGACACCCGCAATGGAATAGATGCTCATAAGGAGCAAAAAACCCGTCAAGATATTGACGAGAATGCCCGCGAGCAGCATAAAGGCGCGCTTGAGAAAGCCTTGGCCAAGATAGGTGTGCGAGCGCTCTTGCGCAAGGAACTCGGCCTCGCCGCACGACAGCTCCCACACATCGCCCTCGGCAGTCGCATGTTCGCGATCGAAACGGCGACCATCAAAGGTGGTATAGCCTGCCGTGTCTCGCGGCAACGTCTGATATTTGGTGGGATAGTAGCTCGGCGAGGGCTGCTCCCCTTCCTCATACCAGGGCGCGATGGAGCCCCAACCCAAGAGCAAGGCACATGCCTCGAGCACATCCTCCTCGGACAGTTCGAGCTCGGCGGCAAGGTCGGCCACGGTCACGCGACCATGACGATAGATAGCCGCGAGCACGCGATCGGCGCACGAGACATCGGTCGGATCCATACCGCAGATGGCAGCGTAGCCACCCAGCAGCAGCGGGGTCACGCCAAACTTGGTTCCAATGCGACGCGACGTGAAATGGATATCAAAGCGGCACGGCAGGCCCAAAAAGAACTCGGTCACACGGACGCCGCAGGCACGCGCCGCCAAAAAGTGGCCGCCCTCGTGCAAAAACACGAGTACGGAAAGCATCAGCAGGCCCCAAAAGACCGATGAAAGAACGCTCAGAACAGTATCCATAAAACGAAAAAGCAATCCTTATGGGTTAGGAACGGGTTGCGGCGAGCACCTGCGCAGCTTTTTCACGCGCCCACGCATCGATGTCGCGAAGCTGCTCAAACGAATCGGCTGCCTGCACATCGTGGGCATCCATGCAGGATTCCACAATGCGATCGATATCGGTAAAGCTGCAGCCATCGTGCAGGAAGGCATCGACGGCGACCTCGTTGGCGGCATTGAGCACGCACGGCATGGTGCCACCCGTCTTGCCGGCACGCTCGGCCAGTGCCAGACAGCGGAAGGTATCCATGTCGGCAGCATCAAACGTGAGCTGTCCCAGCTCGCGAAAATCGATACGAGGCGCCGGGGTATCCCAACGCTCGGGATACGAGAACGCGAACTGGATGGGAATACGCATGTCGGAAGTACCGAGATGCGCCATCACAGAGCCGTCGGCGAACTCGACCATAGAGTGAATCTTGGACTGACGCTGCACGACCACGTTAATGAAATCGAGGTCGCAGTTAAACAGGTGCATGGCCTCGATGCGCTCCAGGCCCTTGTTCATGAGGGTGGCGGAGTCGATGGTGATCTTGGCACCCATGGCCCACGTGGGATGCGCGAGGGCATCGGCACGCGTCACGCGATCGAGCTCGTCGCGCGTGCGGCCAAAGAACGGACCGCCCGAGCAGGTGAGCCAAATGCAGTGGGCCTCGCGCGGGTTCTCCCCCAGATAGCACTGGTAGATGGCGGAATGCTCAGAGTCGACCGGAATAAGCTGGCCCGGTTGCGCCAACGGCATAAGCAAGTCGCCACCGACGACGAGGGACTCCTTGTTGGCAAGGGCAAGGCGCTTATTCGAGGTCAAGGCCGCATGGCTCGCCTCGAGACCGGCGGCGCCCACAATAGCGACGAGCACGCAGTCGACATCGTCGCGACGCGCGAGCTCGCAAACCGCCTGCGCGCCAACGCCGAGCTGCGTGCCCTCGGGCAACTCCTGCAGCACGGCGTCATCGCCATGAGCGACATCGGCCACGGCAACCGCCGGAACCGAGAACTCAAGAGCAGCGGCAACGAGCTCAGAGGTACTGGAGTTAACGGACAGCGCCGTCACCTGCAGGCGATCGGCATGCTGGCGGCACACATCGAGCGCCTGGGTGCCGATAGAGCCTGTACAGCCCAGGATGGCAACACGGAGACGTCCATCGGAGCCATACGTCGTCTGGAAGGACATTACAGCACGCCTCCGATCATCAGCAACAGCTGCGCGGTGATGCAGCCGAAGATAAGCGAATCGCTACGATCGAGCATGCCGCCGTGGCCCGGGATAAGGTTGCCGGAATCCTTGACGCCCACACCGCGCTTGATGCGCGACTCGATAAGGTCGCCGATAACGCCCAGAATGGACACAACCACGCCGCACAGCAGCGCATAGGGCAGGCTGAGCTTGTAGAAGTGCGTCACCCACAGGATTAGCCAAATCAAAACCGAGCCTAAGATGCCGCCGGCAAACCCCTCCCAGCTCTTTTTGGGAGAGATCTTGGGAACCATCTTGTGCTTGCCGATACGGCTGCCCACGATGTAGGCAAACGAATCAGAGACCCAAAGGGACGCGCAAACGCCCACTGAAAGCAGGGCACCGGCAAAACCGGGCACGGCATCGCGCAGCAGCACGATAGCCGACAGCATAAAGCCAGTGTAGATGGGACCCATGAGCGTCACGGCCACATCAGAGATGCGGGTACGCGGCGACCAGACATACCAAATGCCCACAGCGAGCATCAAGGCAAAAAGCAGGGCATTCAGCAACATCGAATCGCCCAACGCCGACAGCGGAAAGAGTACGGCGGCAGCGATACCCATGTGCTCGTTAGCCATCTTGCCATCGAGCCTTGTCATACGGAAAAACTCATAGCAGCACAGACCGCTCATGACAGAAACAAAGATGGCCGTGGGCACGATACCCAAAACCAGGCACAGGATAAAGACGACGGCGTAGACGATACCGGCGGCGGCACGGGTGATAAAGCCCGCCAGCCACGAACCGGTGCCGCCCTTCGCTGCAGGCGCTTCCGCAGTGGCAGCTTTACGCGCAGGCGTCTTGGGAGCAGATGCCTTGGGACGATCGGACACGATTAAGCCTCCTCGGTCTTGCTCAGTCCACCAAACCTACGGTCACGGCCCTGATAGGCCAAAATGGCGTCGACAAGGCCCCAACGATCAAAGTCGGGCCAATAGGTATCGGTGACGTAGAACTCGGAATAAGCCACCTGCCACAACAGATAGTTCGAAAGGCGCAGCTCACCAGAGGTGCGAATCACAAGCTCAGGATCGGGAAGACCGGCGGTATAGAGGTGGGAAGCCACCATGTCGTCATCAATTGCGGCAGGATCGATCTTGCCGGCGGCAGCGTCGAGTGCAATCTGACGGACAGCGCGGGTAATCTCGGCACGCGCGCCGTAGTTGACTGCAAGCGCCAGCGTCATACCGGTGTGATCGGCGCACTCGGCAAGACCGCGTTCAAAAACGTCGCGGGTCTTCTTGGGCAGCGCGGAAATGTCACCCAAAAAGACAACACGCACGTTTTCGCGCTTCAGAAGCGGCAGCTCGTCGATAAACGTCTTGGCAAACAGATGCATCAAGACGTTGACCTCATGCTGCGGACGGTTCCAGTTTTCGGTAGAAAACGCATAGGCCGAAAGCACGTCGACGCCTAAGCGCACGCAGGCGGTAATGATCTCGCGCAGCGAGACGATACCTGCCTTATGACCCTCGGTGCGTGCAAGACCGCGCGACGTGGCCCAACGACCGTTGCCGTCCATGATGCACGAGATATGGTGCGGAATGTTATTGAGGTCAAGGTCGGAAAAACCGACGCCCGCAGGGGCGTCGGCAAAGTACTCGACCAGTTTATGCTCGTCGTATTGCACCTTAGATCTCCATGACCTCGGCTTCTTTTTCCTTCAGAAGTTCCTCGACCTTGGCGACATACTCATCGGTGTGCTTCTGGACCTTGGCCTGCTCGCGACGGACATCGTCCTCGGTGAGCTCCTCATCGCGCTCGAGCTTGTTGTTGAAGTCGCGACGGATGTTACGGATAGACACCTTGGCCTGCTCGGCGTACTCGCGGCACTCCTTAACGAGCTCGCGACGGCGCTCCTCGGTGGGAGCCGGGAACGGCAGACGAACGACGGTGCCATCGGAGTTGGGGGTAATACCCAGATCGGAAGCGCCGATGGCCTTGACGATAGCATTGATGAGTGCCTTGTCCCACGGCTCGATGAGCAGCATGTGGGCCTCGGGGGTCTTGACGGCGGCAACCTGCGTGACCGGCGTGGGAACACCGTAATAATCGACGGTGATGTCGGAAAGAATGTTGGCATTGGCGCGGCCGGTACGAACCTTGGAGAAGTTATGTTTAAGCGACTCGAGCGACTTGTCCATGTGGGCGGTGATATTCTCTGCCATGCTTAATCCTCCTGATAGACGAGCGTGCCGACGGGCTCACCCGAAAGCGCGCGCTTGACGGTGTCCTCGCCATCGATGTTGAGGACCAAAATCGGCATACGGTTGTCCTGGCACAGTGCCGTAGCCGTGGAATCCATAACCTGCAGACCGCGGACGAGAACCTCGTGATAGGTAATCTTGTCAAAACAGACGGCATCGGCGCACTTGACGGGATCCTTGTCGTAGATGCCGTCAACCTTGGTGGCTTTAATCAGAATCTCGGCGCCGATCTCGCACGCACGAAGAGCCGCGGCGGTGTCGGTCGTAAAATACGGATTGCCCGAACCGGCGGCAAAAATAACAACGTTGCCCTTGGAAAGGTGGTTGATGGCGCGACGGCGAATATAGGGCTCGCAGATCTCGTTCATCTGGATAGCGCTCATCACGCGGCAGGGAACATCATTATGCTCGAAGGCATCCTGCAGGGCGAGCGCGTTCATAACGGTTGCCAGCATGCCCATGTAGTCGGCCTGAGCACGCTCCATGCCACCGGCAGCGCCGGCCATGCCGCGGAAAATATTGCCGCCGCCGACAACGACGCCGACCTCATGACCAACGGCGAGCAGCTCATTGACCTGCTTGGCAAGATGGTCGGTAACCTTGGGGTCGATGCCATATTGGCCGTCGCCCATCAGTGCTTCGCCGGAAAGCTTAAGAAGCACGCGTTTATATCGGATGTCGGACAAAGCGATCCTCCTTTAGATTGAACTCACAACATTCTATCAAAGGCTCTAAGAAGAGCCATGAAAAAGCAGGCTGTGAGTAAAACCCACAGCCTGCTCATTACCAGCTACAAGAGCTTATTTACTCGCCACGGACCAGACGGTCAAAGGCAACGACGGTAATGGTGTCGCCGAGCTCCTTAGAGACCTGCTCAGCGTACTTCTTGATGGTGAGGGAGCTGTCCTTGATGAACTCCTGCTCGGTGAGCACGGACTGCTTGTAGAACTTCTCCAGACGGCCGACAGCCATCTTCTCCTGGATAGCCTCGGGCTTGCCGGACTCGGCAGCCTGGGCCATGTAGATCTGCTTCTCGTGCTCGACGGTCTCGGCCGGAACCTGATCGCGGGTAGCGCAGATCGGGGCGACGGCGGCAACCTGAAGGGCAACGTCGTGAGCGAAGGTCTTGAAGGACTCAGCCTGAGCGGTCTCGGCCTTCTCGAAAGCAAACTCGACGAGGACGCCAATCTTACCACCCATGTGGATGTAAGAAGCGAGAGCGCCGTTCTCGGCCTTGCGGGCGGCGAAGCGGGAGATCTTCATGTTCTCGCCCATGATGTGAATCATCTCGGTAAGCTCGGAGGAAACGGTCTCCTCACCCATCGGCTTCTCGAGCAGAGCGTCGACGTCAGCAGGCTCGGTGGTAGCGACAACCTCGGCGACCTTGGAAGCAAAGCCGGTGAACTTGGCGTTGGAGCCAACGAAGTCGGTCTCGCAGGAGAGCTCGAGCAGAGCGCCGGTCTTGCCATCCTCGGAGACGAACGCGGCGACAGCGCCCTCGTTGGTCTCACGGCCAGCCTTCTTGGCAGCCTTGGCGAGGCCGTTCTTACGCAGAACGTCGACAGCGGCGTCCATGTCGCCGTCAGCCTCGACGAGAGCCTTCTTGCACTCCATCATCGGGGAGTCGGTCATCTCGCGGAGCTGCTTGACCATAGCGGCGGTAATCTGGGCCATTGTGGTTCCTTTCAAAGAGATGAAAAAGAATTAACTAAGACTGATTTACTCGGCCTTGGGCTCAGCGGCCATCTCGGCCTCGGAGACCTGCTCCTTGCCGGAGCCAGCGAGGCAGGCGTCAGCCATGAGCTCGCACATAAGGGTGACAGCGGAGATAGCGTCATCGTTGCAGGGGATGCCGTACTCGACCTCGTCGGGATCGGAGTTGGTGTCGATCAGAGCGACGACGGGGATGTTCAGGCGCTGTGCCTCCTTGATGGCGTTCTCCTCGCGCTTGGTGTCAATGACGAAGAGAGCCTGGGGCAGACCCTTCATGTCGCGGGCGCCACCGAGGTTGGTCTGGAGCTTGGTGAGCTCCTTGCCGAGCACAGCCTGCTCCTTCTTGGGGGGCACTGCCATGCGGCCGTCCTCGACCATGGCCTCGAGCTCCTCCATGCGGTTGATGCGGGAGCGGATGGTGACGAAGTTGGTCAGCATACCGCCGAGCCAACGCTGGTTGATGTAAGGCATGTTAGCGCGCTCAGCAGCGTTCTTGACGGCCTCCTGAGCCTGCTTCTTGGTGCCGACGAACAGCACGTTGCCACCCTTGGCGACGTTCTTGACGAAGGTGTAGGCCTGGTCGGCGTCAAGGATGGTCTGCTTGAGGTCGAGGATGTAGATACCGTTGCGCTCACCGAAGATGAACGGCTTCATTTTGGGGTTCCAGCGACGGGTCTGGTGACCGAAGTGGCAGCCGGCCTCGAGCAGGGTGCGGATATTAATCTTGGTAGCCATGTTAAACCTCCTGTGGTTTGCCTCCGCGCGGGGTCATCCTCCAAAACCAACCCGGACATGTGCTACCAAAGCCCGGGCACCACGGTATGAAGTAGCCGCGCGTGCGTGATAAAAACATGTTGCCGTGAAGCAACCCGATGAATGATAGCAGGAATGCGTCTTCCTGCCAACCCGCAATCAAAACCACACACCTGAGTGCGGCGCGGGACGTCCCAGCCGCTATTCGCCGCGGGGATGGGCTTGAGCCACGGCCCGCTTAAGCCGATCGGGCGTGAGATGCGTGTAGATCTGCGTCGTGGACAGGCTCGCATGACCCAGCAGCTCTTGAACCGAGCGCAGGTCCGCACCGCCCTCGAGCAAGTCGGTCGCAAAGGTATGGCGCATCGCATGCGGGGCGATGTCGGCCGGAATGTCGGCAAGCGTCGCCAGCGTATGGAACCGCCGCCGGAGGATGGCGGCGCTCATGCGATTGCCGCGCGCCGATATAAGCAGCGGATGCGGCCCGGTAGCGAGGTCGCGGCGCTTTGCCCGAGCGAGCAACTCCGGCCTCCCCTCCTCAATATAGAGACGCGTCACCTCGAGCGCACGACGATACAGAGGGACGATACGTTCCTTGCTCCCCTTGCCCCATAGCCGCAGCGTGCGCTCGGACCATGAGATGGATTCCACATTGAGCGCCGCAAGCTCTGAGATGCGGGCACCCGAGGCATAGAGCAACTCGAGCATCGCCGCATCGCGCAGTCCCGCGGGCGTCGAGGTATCAGGCGTCTTGAGCAGTGCCTCGACCTGCTGAGTCGTAAGGACGCCCGGCAGGTCGCGCGGCAGCTTGGGCGATGCGATCGCCGAGACCGCATCGCCCTCGACAATCCCCTCGGCAGCCATCCACCGATAGAGCGAGCGAATGGCAGACAGATGCGCCGCAAGCGTTCGGGGAGCCACCTGCTCACGCGAAAGCTCGGCAAGATAGCGACGAATGGCGCGCACGTCGGCAGCGAAAGCATCGATATCCTCGCGCTCGCACCAGGCGGCGAAGCGCTCCAACCGCGAGCCATAGGCAGTCACCGTGTTGGGAGAAAGTCCCTCGACACGTGCGATATAGGCGATAAACGAGTCGACGGTGTCGTACAGGTCAAAGGCTATGACCGGTCGCCTCCAAACAGATCGGGGCGAGTGGCCAGATAGGCATCAAGGGCCTCGAGCGCACGGTCCGCATAGGCCTGGTAGCGCTCGCGCTTGCTGCGGCGCTTACCGTCCTCGAGCGGCGGCACCAGTCCAAAGTTAACATGCATGGGCTGATAGCCCACGGTGGCAGGATCGGTCGCATAGCCCACGAGCGCACCCAGGGCGCCCACGCGCGGCAACTCGACACCCGCGGCACCGATAGCCTCGGCATAGGTGTTGAGCGCCGCGAGCAGACCTGTCGCCACGGCTTCCATGTACCCCTCGGTGCCGGTGATCTGACCGGCCAGGCGCACGCCGGTACCGGGCACGGCAAAGGTGCCATCGAGCACGTGCGGGGCGTCGACAAAGGTATTGCGGTGCATGACACCGTAGCGGAAAAACTCAGCGTTCTCCAGGCCCGGCACCATATGGAAGACGCGCTTCTGCTCGCCAAAGGTCAGGTTGGTCTGGAAGCCCACCAGATTATAAGCGGTCTTCTCCTTGTTCTCGGCACGCAGCTGAATCGCCGCCCAAGGGCGACGTCCGGTACGCGGGTCGGTGAGGCCGACGGGCTTCATGGCGCCAAAGCGAATAGCGTCCTTGCCGGTGCGTGCAACCTCCTCGGCAGGCTGGCAGGCCTGGAACAGATCGCCGCCCTCAAAATCCTTGAGCACCACGCGGTCGGCCGTGGTAAGCGCCTCGATAAAGGTCTCGTACTCCTCCTTATTGAGCGGAGCGTTGAGATAGTCGCCGCTCCCCTGCTCCTCATAGCGCGACTGCGAGAACAGCACATCCATATCGAGCGTAGAGGCATCGACGATCGGCGCCGCGGCATCGAAGAACGCAAGGGCGTCGCCACCGACGAGCTTCATGACCTCTTCGCTCAGCGCCGGCGAGCACAAGGGGCCGGCGGCAATGACCACGTGACCCTCGGGAATCTGCGTGACCTCGCCGTGAATGATCTCGATATTGGGGCGGGCGGCAACCTCGGCCTCGACAAACTCGGAAAACTTGACGCGGTCGACCGCCAGGGCGCCGCCAGCGGGAACGGCCGCACGATGAGCGCAGTCGAGCAGCACCGAACCCATGCGCTCAAGCTCGGCCTTCAGCAAACCAGCCGCGGAATCCGGACGGGTCGACTTAAACGAATTGGAGCAGACGAGCTCTGCCAGGTGATCGGTATGGTGAACCGGGGAGCTCACCTGGGGGCGCATCTCGCACAGCTTTACGGCAAACCCGCGGTCTGCCAGCTGGATCGCGCATTCCGAACCCGCCAGACCGCCACCGATAACCGTCACCTGATCGAACTGCATCTGCAAACACCTTTCTAATTGACACGTTTTCCATTGTGACCGAAGGGCGTCTGGGCGTGAAGGGCAAACTTGGAGGGCGCATACCTTCCATCCATCATGCGCTCGATAAGGCCCTCGAGTTCAAGCGAACCCAAGAGTTTGAGTACGCCGACAGCATCGAGCGAGACGAGCGCCGCGATGTCGTCGACCTTGAGCGGAGAGGCGATGAGCGCATGCATCACGGTCTGCTGCGTTGGATCCAGGTCGGCAATGCCGGGAGCATCGGGGCGCGAGTAGCGCAGGGTGCCGTAGATGCGTGAGATAGCCATCTCAATAGATTCCTCGTCGATGATGCAGCAGGCACCGTTCGCAATGAGGTAATTCGTGCCACGCGACTCGGGCGACAGGATCGACCCCGGCACGGCAAGAAGTTCGCGCCCCAAATCCATAGCAGCCTCGGCTGTAGAAAACGTCCCGGAAGGCATACCAGCCTCGGATACAAAGAGGGCTTGCGACAGGGCCGCGATCACGCGATTGCGGCGCGGAAAGGCAAACTTGCGCGGACCCATGCCCCACGGAGAGATCGACACAACCGCGCCACCCGTATCGAGCGTGCGAGTAATAAGCCCCGCGCTCGAACGCGGGTAGACCACGTCGGCGCCCGTCCCCAGCACCACGACGTGTTTGCCGCCGGCGTTGACCGCAGCCCAACCCGAGGCCTGGTCACAACCGACCGCGCCGCCCGAAACAACCGTCACTCCCGCCTCTACCGCCACCTTTGCCGCAAGCTCTGCCACGGCAAGACCATACGGCGAGGCCTTGCGCGCGCCGATGATGGAGAGCGCGGGCGTCGAAAGCACCTCGGGGTTGCCGCGCACATAAAGCGTCTGGGGTACATCAGAAAGCTCCAAAACGGTCTCGGGATACAACGCATCGCCTGGATGCAGCTCGAAGGTCCCCTCGGCCATCATTGGTCCCTCCTTCCCTGGTACATCGCCGCCTCGAGCACGTGGTCCTGCGTCACTTGCTCGCTCTCGGCGACATCTGCGATCGTGCGCGCAATGCGAACCAGGCGCACGATGCCACGCCCTGTGAGATGTGTGCGCTTGGACAGACCGAGTACGCATTTCTCGGCAGCATCATCGAGCTCAAAGGTCGAAACGACGCCGTCAATGGACCGCGTCTCGTCATCCTCGGCCTCGACATCCGCATCGTCCATACGGGATTCGCGCCAAGCGCGAAAGGCGCGACCGCGCACAACGTAGTCACGTAACTCGGCCGACGACATACCCTCCGCACCCTCGATAATCACTTGGGGGTCGGGACGGGTCACATCGATCATCATGTCGATACGGTCGGCCAAAGGACCGCGCAGTTTAGACCGATAACGCTCGACCATCGCCGCCGAGCAGCGACACGGCACCTCGCGATCGCCCAAAAAGCCGCAGGGGCAGGGATTGCTCGCAGCCAGCAGCTGAAAGCGCGACGGGAAGGTAAAGGCCCCGTCGACGCGTACGATCCTCACATAGCCGCGTTCGATGGGCTGACGCAGTGTCTGCAGCACACCGGTGGGAAACTCGGCAAGCTCGTCCAAAAAGAGCACGCCGCCATGAGCCAGGCTGATCTCACCCGGATGCACCGGGCGCCCGCCGCCAATGAGGCCAGCCGTTGAAATGCTGTGGTGGGGACTGCGGAAGGGCCGGTGTCCCGCCAACAAGCCATCAATGTTCTCACCCAAAACCGAATGGATGCACAGCGCCTCCTGTTGATCCTCAACGGAAAGCTCGGGCAGGATGCCGGTCATACGGCGCGCGAGCATCGTCTTGCCCGATCCCGGAGACCCAATCATGAGCAAGCCGAGTTCTCCTGCCGCCGCAAGCGCCATGCCGCGTTTAGCGACTTCCTGCCCCAGCACGTCGGCATAGTCGAGCTCAGGCTCAAAGGTCGCCTCGACGCCCTCAGAATCCAAGTAGTGCCGCGCGGCATCGCCCATACCATGGGCAAGCTGAGACAAATGATCGATAAAGCCGCAATCCACGCCCGCGAGTGGAACATGCTGGTCTGACCTGCCGGCGATAAAAGACAGCCCCATGTCGCGAGCCAGCAGCTGGAACGCCACCTCGCCCTTGACGGGAAGCACCGTGCCGTCCAAGCCGAGCTCGCCGGCGATAAGACAACGATCGAGGTTGTCGCGAGGAATCTGCCCATCGGCCGCCAGAACCGCGATGGCGATGGGCAGATCAAAGCCGCTACCGGTCTTGCGAATATCGCCGGGCGCCAGATTGACCGTAATGCCCGAGCGCGGGATCTCGAACCCGGCGGAGCGCATCGCGCAGCGAATGCGCCCGCGTGACTCCATCACCTCCATACTCGGAATGCCGAGCATCTGGATGCCCGGAACGCCGCCGGCAAGCGATACCTCGACCGTGACGGGAATCGCCTCGACGCCGCGGATGCAGGCCGCGTGAACGGCAAACGTCTCGAACGCCATCACGACACCTGCCAATCGAACGCGTTGTACTGATGCTCGATCTCGGCGATATGCCCGCCGCGAATGGTGACACCCACGGCATCGAAGCGAATCGCTTTGAGCGGATAATGCTCCATGAGATAGCAACTTGCGATGCGGCGGTAGCGGCGTTGCTTTTGGGCGTCCACGGCCTCCTCGGGAAAGACCCGCGTGTTGCAATCCAGCGCGACGCGTCTGGTCTTGACCTCGGCCATCACTACGACATCGTCGAGCTCATCGAGCAGCACCAGGTCGGCCTCGCCCTCGGTGCAACGATAACCCTGCTCCAGCAAGGTGTAGCCGCGCTCGTTAAAGTAGTCAATGGTGATCAGCTCGCCCAGCATACCCAGCTCGCGGGGACTGAGTCCCTTGATAAACTCGGGCGTCATCGCCCCGCAGTCGAGCTCGCCGTTTTCCCAACGCTCCTTGAGCTGCTGTGTCTTGCTCTTTTTGCTTGCGGCACTCATGGGGTCTCCTTTCCCGCACGCTGCAGTGCCCCGATGATGAGGGCACCTTTCATGCGGGTAAGTACCGGAAGCAAACCAAAAGCTGACCAAATGCCGACAAAAAACGGGCCGTACGCAGCAATGGTGTTGCATACGGCCCGCTACCAGCAGGTTTATAAAACCCCAAGGGTCCCTGCCTCCACAATTGACCTAGAAAAGGCGCTCAGTCTGCAGAAAGTTTCCGCAAAAGCTCACACGGTGCAGCGGGCAAAGTCCATGTTTGCGAATGGCCTCGATGTGCTCGGGGCTCGCATAGCCCTTCGATTCGGCCAGATGGTACTCGGGATACTCGGCATCGTACTCGACCATCATCTCGTCACGCGTGACCTTGGCCATGATGGACGCCGCGGCGATGCAGGCGATTTTGGCATCGCCCTTCACCACGTCGCGCTCGTTGGGAACGGCGCCCAAGGGGTTACCGTCCATAAGCACGCAATCGGGCTCGAGCCCCGTATCGGCCACGGCGCCCGCGACGGCAGCGCGGATGGCGCGGGCCATGCCCATATCGTCGATATCCGCAGGCGCGATATGGCAAAAACCGATCGCCGTCGCCACCTCGGCAATCTTCACTGAGAGCAACTCGCGGCGCGCCGGCGTGAGCTTTTTGGAATCGTTGATGCCCCAGACGCGCGGCTCCATAGGAAGGCAGACGGCGCATACCGTCAAAGGACCGGCCACCGATCCGCGACCCACCTCGTCGACACCAACGACCACCCCATCGCCGCCAAGCTCATGCATAAGCTCGTACATGTCATTGACGCGCTCGCGCTCGGCAACCTCTTTGGCATGGCGTTTGAGGGCGCGTTCACAAGCCTTGATCACCTGCTGGCGCGGGTCCTCGCGATAATGCTCCACGAGGGCGGGAATCTCCTCGAACGTGGCGCTCGCCAGCTCGCCGGCAACCTGCGACGCCGAAACCGAGCTCGTCATATTGGCCATACCAGGCCCTCCTTGCGTGCAAATCAGATAAAAAGAAGGGCCACCCGAAGGTGACCCTTACGTCCAAACGAGTGGACAGACGCTGCGATCTTCTTAGCGCTTCTCGGGGATGCGAGCAGCCTTGCCCACCTTGTCGCGGAGGTAGTACAGCTTGGCGCGACGGACGCGACCATGACGAACGACCTCGAGCTTGGCGATCTTGGGGCTGTGAAGCGGGAAGGTACGCTCAACACCGACACCGAAGGACATCTTGCGGACGGTGAAGGTCTCGCGGGCACCGGCGCCGGCCATGCGGATGACGTCGCCCTGGAAGACCTGGATACGCTCGCGGTCGCCTTCCTTAATGCGGTAGTGAACCTTGACGTTGTCGGCGACGCGAACCTGAGGAATGTCCTCGCGGATCTGCTGACGCTCGATTGCGCGGATGTAATCCATGTGCAATTCCTTACTCTTCTAGAGGTGCCGTACCACCTTGGCCGGCACGTAGTTGAACAAACGTATTCGAGTATACACGCGCGGGTTTCTGCTGCAAGAACAATTTTTTACGCAGACAAAAAGACAAAACCCGCACATGATAACCGCCCGCCTCACGAATGAGACGGGCGGCATGAAGGGGGCTACGCCAGGCGTCTAAACCCAAAACGTTACGCGGAGCGCTTCGCCTCGAGCTTGGCCTGGGCGGCAGCCAGGCGTGCGAGGGGTACGCGGTAGGGCGAGCAGGACACATAGTCCACATCGGCCACGTTGAACAGGCCTTTGATGGACTTGGGGTCGCCGCCGTGCTCGCCGCACACGCCAAAGTGCATGTCGGGGTTGGTGGCTCGTCCCTTCTCGACGGCCATACGCACGAGTTCGAGCACCGCCGCATCGATGGTCTCGAAGGGGTTATCCTTCAGAATCTTCTTATGCATGTACAGCGGGATGAACTTGGCCTCGGCATCGTCGCGAGAGAAGCCGAAGGTCGTCTGCGTGAGGTCGTTGGTGCCAAAGCAGAAAAAGTCGGCATGATGGGCGATCTCGTCGGCGACCATGCAGGCGCGTGGCAGCTCGAGCATCGTGCCCACGGGAATATTGAGCTCGACGCCTTCTTCGGCGGAAACCTCGGCGATCACGCGCTCGATGACCTCGCGGGTCTGGACATGCTCGGCCGTGATGGAAACAAGCGGAACCATGATCTCGGGGCGCGGATCGACGCCTTCCTTGATCAGGCGGGCGGCAGCCGTTGCCACGGCGCGGACCTGCATGAGCGGAAGATCGCCAAAGACGACGGACAGGCGCACGCCGCGTAGGCCGAGCATGGGGTTCGACTCGACCATGCCGTCGATACGACGCAGGCGGGTACGCAGGACGGCAAGCTCTTCCTCGCTGGCGCCAGCGGCTTCCTTCCTGGTGATGGCAACCTCGAGCTCGCGAGGATTATCCAGGAACTCATGAAGCGGCGGATCGAGCAGGCGGACGACCACATCGCGACCGGACATGGTCTTGAACATCGCCAGGAAGTCTTCGGTCTGAACCTTGAGCAAGTCGGCCAGGGCCTGCTGCTTCACGGCCTCATCGTCAGACAGGATAAAGCTCTGGATGATGTTCTTGCGGTCGCCCAGGAACATGTGCTCGGTGCGGCACAGGCCGATGGCCTCGGCGCCAAACTCGAGCGCGAGCGCGGCATCCTCGGGGTTGTCGGCGTTGACGCGCACATGGTTGGCGTGGCCGCCGGTCTCGTCCAGGCGAATCTCGTCGGCCCAGGACAGGACAGTGTCCAGGTCGCCGGTAAGCTCGGCGGAGACCAGGTCGACGGGACCGTCGACGACGATACCCTGGGTGCCGTCGATGGAGATGACATCGCCCTCGCGCAGCACGCGGTCACTGCCCTCGATACGCACGACCTTCTCAGCAGCGTCGATATGGAAGCGCTCAACGCCGCAGACGCAGGGCGTACCCATGCCGCGAGCAATAACGGCGGCATGGCTCGTCTTGCCACCGTGGCTGGTCAGGATGCCCTCGGCGGCGACCATGCCCTTCAGGTCATCGGGGTTGGTCTCCCAACGAACCAGAATGACCTTGTGACCCTCGTTGGCGCGCGCGACGGCGTCATCGCTCGAGAACACGATCTCGCCCACGGCGGCACCGGGGCTGGCGTTAAGACCGCTGGCCAGCGCCTCGTACTTCTTAGAGGCGTCAAACTGCGGGTGCAGAAGCTGGTCGAGCTGCGCGGGATCGATGCGGCTCACGGCCTCCTCGCGAGTGATCAGGCCCTCCTCGACCATTTCGATGGCGATGCGCAGGGCGGCGGTGGCAGTGCGCTTGCCCACGCGAGTCTGGAGCATCCAGAGCTTACCCTGTTCGATGGTGAACTCGATGTCGCACATGTCGCGATAGTGATCCTCGAGCGTCAGGAACACGCGCTCGAGCTCCTCACCTGCGGACTCGAGGCCCGGGGTGGTCTTGAGGTCGGCGATGGGCTCGGTATTGCGGATGCCGGCGACGACATCCTCGCCCTGGGCGTTGACCAGAAAGTCGCCGTAGAACTCCTTAGTGCCGTCGGCCGGGTTACGCGTAAAGGCGACGCCGGTCGCGGAGGTCTCACCCTTGTTGCCAAAAGCCATAGCCTGGACGTTGACGGCAGTACCGAGCTCGTCGGAGATGCCGTGCTGTTTGCGATAGATGCAGGCACGCTCGTTCATCCAGCTGCCAAAGACGGCCTGGATGGCAAGGCACAGCTGGAGCTCCGGGTCGTGCGGAAAGACGGGCTTGCCGTCGGCGACCTCGAGCTCGGGATACAGGGCAGCCTCGACGTTCTCGGAGAAGATGCCCTTAAAGGTCTCGACGAGTTCCTGCAGGTCCTCGGCCGAAAGCTCGAAATCGACGCGAACGCCGGCGACCAGGCGGGCCTGGGTCAGGGCGTTCTCGAACAGGTCGGCGTCAACACCCATGACGACGTTGGAGAACATCTGGATAAAGCGGCGGTAGCTATCCCAGGCAAAACGCGGGTTTTGCGTCTGGGCGATGAGGCCCTGAACGGAGTCGTCGTTGAGGCCCAGGTTGAGAACCGTATCCATCATGCCGGGCATGGAAAACGGAGCACCCGAGCGAACCGACACGAGCAGCGGATCGGAGGCGTCGCCGAGCTTCTTGCCGCAGCGGGCCTCGAGGTCAGCCTCGGCAGCAACGATCTCATCGAGTGCGCCCTCGGGCCACACGTTGCCGGCACCGGAGTACTCGACGCAAGTCTGGCAGGTAATGGTAAAGCCACCGGGAACCGGCAGGCCGATGCGACTCATCTCGGCAAGGTTTGCGCCCTTGCCGCCAAGCACGAAGTTCATGGACTTGTCGCCCTCGGTGACACAGGTGCCCTGGGCGTCGGTTCCAAAACGGTAAACCCTCTTGCAATCGCTCACGATACTTCCCCTTCCATGCGCTCTCGCGCACGCCCGTGTTGACGAATCGACCCGCCGGATGCGGGCCGTGAGGGTACTATACGGCGGGCATTGAGCGGGCTTGCGTAGAGGGCGCGGGGGTTGGTAAACGTGGTAAATATGGCGGTAAACGGTAGGTAAAGGTGGTTACCTTATGAAGATATCACTGCAAGAAAAATGCAGGTCAGATGTGATGTTTTTGCTAAATCGCTTTATCAAAATGCTACTACTGTTGGGCGCGGCGAGTGGCTCGGCGGGCGCGTGCTTCTTTGATTTCCTCCAAGTGGCTGATGATCTCGGAGGCGCTCTCCTCGATAGCCTTGCCGTCGGTACGCACCACAAAGCAGCCCAGGCGCTTCATGAGGGCACGAGCTTCCTCAAGCTCGCTGCGCACGCTCTCGGGCTCGGCATAGGAGCCGGCAACGGCACGGGCGTAGTCATCGCCCAAGCGGCTATCGCGAATCTCAGAAATAACGTCGACGGTCGAAATCAGGCCGAACAACTGCATCGGGTCGACCTCGTAAATCGACTTAGGCGGCTCCATGCCATGGGCCAACGGAACATTGGCAACCTTGTAACCTTGATAGGCCAAATACATCGACAGCGGCGTCTTGGACGTGCGCGATACGCCCAGCAGCACGATATCGGCACCCGACAGATCGTTGCAACCGCGCCCGTCATCGTGCTCAACGAAATACTCCATGGCCTCGATACGATGGAAATAGCGGTCATCGGTCTTGTGAATCACGCCCGCGACGCCCTTGGGCGGCGCACCGATGAGCGATGACAGCACGGCGAGCGTCGGGCCGATCAGGTCGACCGAGCGAATATGCAACATACCCAGGTAATCGAGCACACGGGCGCGAAGCGCCGGATCGACAATGGTATGGAACACGGCGATATCGCGATGGTCGGCATCGACGCGCGGCCCCACAAATGACTTGACCTGATCCACGGAGGTCACCTTAGGCAGGCGCAAAACGCGAAAAGCCCCTTCATCAAATTGCCCGGACGCCGCAAGCACCACCTCACAAGCGGTATCACCGAGCGAGTCGGAGATAACGATAACGGTGGGACGAGCGGTGACCGGGCAATCCATGCGGGGCTCCTTTTGCGCTTATGCGCAATCTGGCTTACTTTTTGCGGGCAAGCTCACCGATGTTGGCGATGCCGGAGAAAACGGCCTCGAAGCGGTTGAGCAGCTTAAGGCGATTATCACGAAGCTGCTCGTCCTTGTCCATGACCATGACCTCATCGAAGAAACGGTCAATGGGCGCACGCAGGGCAGCGAGGGCGGCAAATGCGGCCGGGTAATCCTCGGCAGCGAGAGCAGCATCGACGGCGGTCTGAGCGGCCTCGGAGGCGTCGGCAAGCGCAAGCTCAACCTCGCCCATCAGGGCGCGGTCGTACTCCGCACCCAGCTCGGGCTTGGAGATGTGCGCGGCGCGGGCATAGGCGGTAGCCAGGTTGTCGAAGGTCTCGGCGTCGTTCTTGCGAGCCTCGTCGAGTGCGGCGCAGCGGGCGAAGAAGACAGACGGGGCGATGATGTGCACCGCGGAGACGGCGGCGACGGTATCGGCAGGAATCTTCTCGTCGCGGGCCATGCTCACCAGGCGGCCGTGGAAGAAGTCACGGACCTGCTGGGCGACCTCGGCGGCGTCGAACTCAATGCCCTGCTCACTGTAGAGCTCGAGGGCGAAATCGATGAGCGACGTGGGGTCAATCGGCAGACGATCACGCAGGATGTTGATGATGCCGATAGCGGCGCGACGCAGCGCGTAGGGGTCCGAAGAGCCGGTCGGGGGCTCGCCGATGGCAAAGATACCGGCGATGGTATCGAGCTTGTCGGCACAGGCCACGATGCAGCCAGCGGTGCCCTCGGGCAGCTCGTCACCAGCAAAGCGGGGACGATAATGATCGCGAATGGCGTGGGCGACCTCGTCGTTCTCCCCCATCGCGGTGGCGTAGTAACCGCCCATCACGCCCTGCTGGCTCGTGAACTCGACGACGGCGTTGGATACCAGGTCGGCCTTGCACAGGTGCGCGGCGCGAGCAGCGTCAGCGGCAAGATGAGCGCCCAGATGAGCCTCGCGGGCAATAGCGAGCGCGAGCTGCTCGATGCGCTCGGACTTGGCGAGCACGCTACCGAGCTTCTCCTGGAAGGCAACCTTGGCCAAACGCTCACGGAACTCGTCGAGGGAGATCTTCAGGTCCTCCTCGTAGAAGAACTTTGCGTCGTCCAGACGGGCGCGCACGACGCGCTCGTTGCCGTCGATCACGCGCTCGGCGTTCTCGGGCTTGCTGTTGGAGACGACCACGAACTCACGCGTGAGCCTGCCCTCGCCGTCATAGATCGGGAAGTAGCGCTGGTTGGTGAGCATGGACTCGCAGATGATCTCGTGCGGGACCTTGAGGAACTCCTCATCGAAGGTACCGACGAGCACCGTCGGCCACTCGCAGAGGTTAATGACCTCCTCAAAGACCTTCTTGGGCGTGTCGACATGACAGCCGGGGCGAGCGGCCTCGACCTCGGCGATACCGGCAAGAATGGCCTCACGGCGACGCTCGGCAGAAAGCACGCCGGCGTCCTCGAGCACCTGCTCGTAGACGGCGGGGCTGGCAACCACATGGTCACCAGGGCCAAGTACGCGATGACCACGCGTGGTGTTGCCACTCGTCACGTCGGCAAACGACACGGGAACAACATCCTCGCCCAAAAGGCAGCAGATCCAACGGACCGGACGCACGAACGTCGCGTGCTCGTGGCCCCAGCGCTGGGAGCGATAGTTGGGCCACTGCAGGCCGGCAATAGTCTTCTCGCACAGAGCGGTCAGAATCGGCGTAGCCGGTGCGGAGGGAATGTTCTTCTCGGCGAACACATACTCGCGACCGTCAGTGTCCTCGCGGCGGACCAGGTCCTCGGCAGCCACACCGCACTTGCGGGCAAAGCCCTGGGCGGCCTTGGTGGCGTTACCGTCAGCGTCGAAGGCAATGTTGGCCGCGGGGCCACGCTTGACCTCGTGAACCTCATCGGTCGCGGTGGCGACGTTAGCCACGAGCGCAGCCAGGCGACGCGGGCTCGAGATCACGCGGACCTCGCCGTGGGCCAGACCGGCCTCGTCGAGGCCCTTGGCGATCATGGTGCCAAGCTGCTTGACGGCATTGTTCAACGGTGCAGAGGGCATTTCCTCCGTACCGATCTCAAACAGGAAATCCTTAGCGTCTGCCATGGCTTACGCCACCTCGCCTTCCTGGTCGGCATTCTCGTTGACTCCGGCGACCTCGGCCATGTAGGCCTCGCAGCACGCCTTGGCGACGGCGCGGACGCGCAGGATGTAGTTGGCACGCTCGACCGCGGACAGGGCGCCACGGGCATCGAGCAGGTTGAAAGCGTGGCTGCACTTCATGACACAGTCGTATGCGGGCAGCGGCAACTTGCGCTCCAGGCAGGAGTGGCACTCGGCCTCGTAGTCGTCAAACTTCTGACGCATCATCTCGACGTTGGCGACCTCAAAGTTATAGGCACTGAACTCGCGCTCGTTCTCGAGGAACACGTCGCCATAGGTCATGGGCGTGCCGTCGGGCAGGTAGCTCCACACCAGGTCGTAGACGGAGTTGACGCCCTGGGCATACATGGCGATGCGCTCCAGGCCATAGGTGATCTCGACGGGCACGGGGTCGACCTCGATGCCACCCACCTGCTGGAAGTACGTAAACTGCGTGACCTCCATGCCGTTGAGCCAGACCTCCCAGCCAAGGCCCCAGGCGCCCAGGGTCGGGCTCTCCCAGTCGTCCTCGACAAAGCGGACGTCATGATCGTTGGGGTCCAGACCGATGGCGGCAAGAGACCCCAGGTAAAGCTCCTGAGCGTTGACCGGCGACGGCTTGATAAGCACCTGGAACTGATAGTAGTGCTGCATGCGGTTGGGGTTCTCGCCGTAGCGGCCGTCGGCAGGACGGCGGCAAGGCTGAGCGTAGCAGGTGCGCCACTCGGCGGGACCAAGCGAGCGCAGCGTGGTCGCGGTGTGGAAGGTACCGGCACCGACCTCGGAGTCATAGGGCTGCATAATGACGCAGCCCTGCTCGCCCCAGTACTGCTGGAGGCGCAGGATGATGTCTTGGAAGGAAAGCGATGAAGCGTTCATGCCTCTAATATCCCCTCGTCGAAACGAATACACGGTTAGGTACTGTACTATAGCGGTTTTTAGTCGATAGCGCCGATGCGGTTGAGCGGCCAGTAGCGCACAAGCGCCACGGCGATTAAATCAGAGCGATCGACGGGACCAAAGTAGCGCGAGTCGGCAGAATTTTCGCGGTTGTCGCCCATCACCCACACGCACCCATCGGGAACGGTGTAGGGATAGCTTACCTGAGCGCCGGGAGCCTGGACCGAAAGCGGCCAGCTCATGCCGGTCGTGTAGTCCTCGTCGAGTGCTTGGCCATCAACGACCACCTTGCCGTCCTGAAGGTCGACCGTCTGGCCGGCCGTGGCAATAACACGCTTGACGAGAACATCGTGCTCGGAGGTGCCATCGGGGTTGTGGAACACCACGATATCGCCTTGGCTGACAGGCTTGCCGAGCTCGAGGCTCACCTTTTGCGCCAAAATCTGGTCGCCGATCTCGATTGTGGACTCCATGGAGCCGGTGGGCACCACAAAGGGCTCGACCACAAAGGTGCGGATCAGGAAGGTGGCGGCGAGCGCGATTAGAATGACCAAAACCCATTCCAAGGCGCCCCGCAAAGTGAAAACGGACCTCTCGCCAAAATCATGTTCAAGATGAACTCGTTGGCGGCCTTTATTGTCCTCTATGTTATTCACCTCTTCCAGAAAGCAAATCCTGCGCGTAAGCGCGCTCCTCGGGCGTGAGCCGCGCCGTCTCGATCAGATCGGGACGCCAGCGACAGGTGCGCTCGATGGCATTCTTGCGACGCCAGGCATCGACCTTGGCGTGATCGCCACTCACGAGCACAGGAGGCACGCCCTCGCCGTTGAACTCGGCTGGACGGGTGTACTGCGCGTACTCGAGCAGGCCTCCGTCCTCGGCGGTCGAGAACGACTCGTCCACGTTGCTCATCTCGTCGCCCAGGGCGCCGGGAATCAGGCGTACGACGGCATCGGCAACGACCATAGCGGGAAGCTCGCCGCCCGTAAGCACGTAGTCGCCAATCGAGAGACGCTCATCGGCATAAGCATACGCACGCTCGTCGACGCCCTCGTAGCGACTGCACACAAACAACAGGCGCTCACTTTTGAGCAGGCGCTCGGCCACATGCTGCGTAAAGGGCTCGCCACAGGGGGTAAAGAACACCACAGTGGGCTTGGGACCCTCTGCGCTAATGGCCTCGATGGCCTCTGCGATAGGCTCGACCTTCATGAGCATGCCCTGCCCGCCGCCGTACGGCTCGTCATCGACGGTACGATGGCGGTCGTGCGTCCAGTCGCGCAGGTTATACGCCTTAAAATCAAAAAGGCCGGCCTTGCGGGCGCGACCCAAGATCGATGTGGACATAACGGGCTCAAACATCTCGGGAAAGACCGAAAGGGTCTCAATCAGCATGTTGTCCTCCCTACTTGTCCATATCGATCAGGCCGTCCATAACGTGGACGGAAATTGTTTCTGTGTCGGGAAGATCGAGCACAACCTGCTCGATCACGGGAATCAGTACCTCGCCGTACCGATCGCCCTCGACAACCCAAACATCGTTAGCGGGCGTCGACATGATCTCGACGATCGTGCCGAGCGAACCGAAGCGATCGTCGACCACCTCGCGACCCATCAGGTCGGTATAGGCAGCGTCGAGCGAATCGAGCTCAAAGTCGTCACGATTTGCCAGCACGTAGCATCCCGTGATGCCCTCGGCGGCCGTCAAGTCGTCAATGCCCTCAAACGAGACCAGATCGCCATCGCCCGTATCGGTGACGGACACGACCGTGCAAAAGCGGTCGCGCTTGAGCGCCGGCGGCGTCAGGGCGACGCGCATACCAGGCTCTAATACAGAAGGAAGCCCCCGCAGCGGCTGCGCGAGGACCTCCCCCTTCCTTCCGTGCGGCTTGACCACACGGGCGATGTTTTTGTACTGGGACCTCAAGGTCCTAGCCCAGAACCTCTACCTCGACAGCAGTGCCGAGGCGAGCGGCCAGTGCACGGGCGAGCGTGCGAATGGCCTTGATGGTACGGCCACGACGGCCGATGACCTTAGCGACGTCATCTTCGGCGACCGAAACCTCAATCGTAGAGGCGTCGTCACCATCGATGACCTCAAGGCTCACGGAATCTGGGTCGTCGACGATCTGAACAACGAGATATTCGACGAGATCGGCGATGCGATCTGAGAGCATTGCCTCACCCTCGAGCTGTGCAGCGTCAACCTCAGGCACGATTTACTCCTCGGCGCCCTCAGCGGCCTCAGCGGCAGCCTTAGCGGCCTCGGCCTCTTTGGCGAGCTGCTTCTTGGACTTCTTGACGACGGTCTCGGTCTTCTCGCCCTCGTTGGCAGCCTTGACCAGAGCGGCGACGGCGTCGGTGAGCTGAGCGCCCTTGGACTGCCAGTCGGCGATCTTCTCGAGGTCGAGGTTGATGGTCTTGGGGGCGGTCATCGGGTTGTAGCGGCCAACCTCCTCGATGATACGACCGTCACGCGGGGCGCGGGAATCGGCGACGACGACACGGTAGTACGGACGCTTCTTAGCGCCGTGACGAGCAAGGCGAATCTTGACTGCCAAAGGAAACTCCTCCAACCAAGCAGCTTTAGGCTGCAACTACAAACAAACAGTTGAACATAATACGCCATCGACGCGGGCAGGTGAAGTCCGTGAGACCAACTTCTTCGGTGTAGTCGAGGGCAAATCCATATCTTAGACAAGAATTCGGGATTTGCAAGCACATACACGCACCCCACATGAGCTGCGCGGTATACTCATGACATGGAAAAACGCGAACATACATACGGTTATGAGGATGCCATGGGCGTCACGCCGCCTCCCTGGACGGGTCCGGCGGTGGGCCTCATGGACCTCGATGCGTTTTTTGCGAGTGTGGAGATGCTCGATCATCCCGAATGGCGCGGAAAGCCGCTCATCGTGGGCGGAGACGCCGATTCGCGTGGCGTCGTGTCCACGTGTTCGTATGAGGCACGTCGCTTTGGCGTGCACTCTGCCATGGCCTCGGCCGAGGCGCGGCGCTTGTGCCCGCAAGCCATTTGGACGCACGGACACTTTGATCGCTACCGCGAGGTGAGCGCGCAGGTTATGGCGATTCTCGCCGACGAGACCCCGCGCGTTGAGCGCGTATCCATCGACGAAGCCTTCATCGATATCACACCGGGTCGCTTTGCGCCCGAAGACCCGCTGCTGGTTGCGCGGCGTATAAGCGATCGCGTGGCAGCGCTGGGAGTGACGTGCTCCATTGGCGTGGGCTGCAACAAGACGGTCGCAAAGATCGCAAGCGAGCGGGATAAGCCGTTTGGGCTGACCATCGTGCGCCCCGGGACGGAACAACGCTTTTTGGCCGCGCTGCCGGTATCTGCCATGAGCGGCATCGGGCGCTCGGCCGAGGAGCGGCTGCGCCGCATGCGCATCTACACACTCGGAGAGCTTTCGCGCGCGCCTGAGTCCACACTGGCTGCCATTTTTGGCGTGAACGGCGAGCGCATGCGCCAGCGAGCGCTGGGACTCGAAATCTCTGAAGTCACGAGCCTCGACGAAGAGCGCGAGGCCAAGTCGGTCAGCAATGAACGCACCTTTGCTAAAGATTTGACTGAGCGTGGGGATATTGAGGCGGCAATTGCGCTGTTGGGAGAGTCAGTGGGACGCCGTCTGCGCCGTCAGGGACTAACAGGCGCCACAGTGACGCTCAAGCTTAAGTATTCGTATGGCAGCGGGCGTACGGCACAGCGCCGGCTGCCTCATCCGACCGACGATGAGAACATCTTCGTGGCGGTTGCACTCGAACTGCTCGACAACATCTGGCAGGAAGGCATGCATGTTCGCTTAGCGGGCATCGGCATGAGCGACTTCGACCACCAAGGCGGCATCCAAACCGACCTGTTCTGCGAAGTCGACGACCGCGGAGCCCAATCGAGCGACCGTCGCGTCCTATCCGTCGCTATCGACGCCGTCCGAGACAAGTTCGGCGACACCGCCCTATCCTTCGGCCGCCAATCCCGCTTCGACGATTAACCGCCTTTGGGCAAAAAGAAAGCCGGGCAGCTACGGAAAACCGCAACTGCCCGGCGATATGCGTGAGGATAGCTAAAACCCCGTCTCAAATGAGCTCCTAGAGGAGGTCGAGGGGAAGCTGGGGAGCGTCGCCCCAGAGCTTCTCGAGACGATAGAAGTCGCGGGCTTCGGGAGTGAAGACGTGGACGACAACCGAACCGTAGTCCATGAGCATCCAGGTCTTCTGCTCGCGGCCCTCGATGGAAAACGGATGCTCGCCGCAAGCCTCGGCGACCTTCTCCTCGATCTCGTCGACAATTGAATCGACCTGGCGGTTGTTGGCACCGGTGGCAAGCACAAAGTAGTCGCACACATCGGAAAGCTCGGTCAGGTCGAGCACCTGAACGTCCTCGCCTTTCTTGTCGTAGGCGGCCTGCGCGGCGGCGCGGGCGACATCCTCGGCGGCGACACCGCTCGCGGACAGCGAGGCGGCAGTGCGGTCGGACGCGGCGGCGAAGCTCTTGTGCTCCACACGTTCAAGAATCTGCTCGTCGGTCATGGTCTCGTCGGCCATGGAATACCTCTTTCTAGACAGCCCGAGCTAGCGTAGCTGGGCGTAATGGTTGTAAATCGTAATAGCCGTGGGATAAAGATAGCGCCCGGACTGGATCACATAGACCAGACCCTGCGCAAAACAGGAGAAGAACAACTCATCGAGCGTCGACTCCCCCACCATCTCGCGCAGGGCATGCGCATAGTCGCCGTGGCGGTTGGGCTCGATGGCATCGGCCACAAAGACCACCATATCGAGCGGCGTCATGTCGCAGGCACCCACGGTGTGACGGTCGACAGCCTGGAAAACGGCCGGCGACAACTCGGGAAAAAGCTGCGGAAGCTCATAGGCGGCAACAGGGCCATGCAAAAGCGGCGTCGCGGCGGAAGGAGAGCCGGCAATCTTAATGCCGTAATGCAGAGCGCGCGTGACCAGCTCGTCGTCGGAGAGCACTTTGTCCCAGTCATGAATCAGGCCGGCGGCAGCGGCATCAAAGCGGTCAACGCCGTAGACCTCGGCCAGATGAAGTGCGGTCTCGGCAACACCCAGCGAATGCACATAGCGCTTGCGCTTATTCTTCATGCGAACATCGAGCAGCTCTTGAATGCGCTTGAGCAGTGCGCGCTCATCGCCTTCAAACTGATCCTCTACCGACAACGTAGACCCCCATCACTCAAAATCTTCTTGGCCCAAATCGGCATATAGCCTGCGTTTGCGAATGTAGCCGAGCACGGACTCGCTCGTAAGATAGCGCACGCTCATGCCGCGGGCAACTCGCTTACGAATGTTCGTCGAGCTGATCGCCAGCGCCGGAATCTGAATATAGCGCACGTCGAACGGCAGCCCCGACTCTTTGATTCGGGCACGCGCCGTATCGATATCAAAGCCCGGTCGTGTCGCCGCAATAAAGGTAGCAAGCTCAGCGATTCGTTCGGCATCATGCCAGGTCACAATATCGATAATCGCGTCGGCGCCCGTAATAAAGTAGAGCTTTACCAGCGGCGGGTAAAAGTCGCGAAGGGCATGAAGCGTATCGGCCGTATAGGTTACGCCCGGACGGTCAATCTCGAACCGGCTCGCCAAAAAGGCCGGGTTCGCGGCGGTGGCGAGGACCGTCATGGCATAACGGTCCTCGGCAGGCGTCACCGGCTTGTCAAGCTTAAAGGCGGGAGAGCCCGCCGGCATAAAGAGCACAGCGTCCAAGTCGAGCGACTCGCGCGCCTGCTCGGCAGTCACCAGGTGCCCGTAATGAATCGGGTCGAATGTGCCGCCCATAATGCCAAGCCGAAACTCTTTGCCCTCTTTTATGGGCAGCTCGGGCAAACCGATTCCACCGCGCAGCGACATGGCTTACTCGCCCTCCGAGGTCTCGGCATCGTCCGCGGCATCCGCCGCATCGACAACCTCGACGCCCTCATCCGCAGCATCGGCCACGTCAATGGCCCCAACGGCAACGTCCTCGCCAGCGTCCTCGAGCTCCTCGTACTCCGAGAAGTCCTCAGCGCCCTCAAAGTCAAAGGCGCGCTGGCAAATGCGGACCTCGTCGCCCGCACGGCAACCGGCCTTCTCGAGCGCGTCGTCAACACCCATACGCGCAAACTTATGCTGCAGGTAGATGACAGCTTCCTCGTTTTCCCAGTCGGTCTGGATGACCATGCGCTCGATCGCGCGACCAACCACACGGAAGGCACCGGGCTCTTCCTGGACAATGCGGAACCGCTTCTCGCGCTGCAGACGGCGGCGCTCCCACTCCTCGTCGCGCAGATCGACCGGCTCATCGGAAACCGCCAACTCGGCGCGCAGCTTAGCCACCTGCTCGCCCACGGCAAGCATCAGCGTGTTGAGGCCGGCGCCCGTCACGGCGGACACGGCAAAGAACATATGTCCGTCGTCGAGCGCGGCGCGCTTGAGATCGGCAATCTTGTCGGCCGTGCCCGGCGCGTCGCACTTGTTGGCGACGACGATCTGCGGACGCTCCGAAAGCTCGGCGCCATACTGCTCGAGCTCACGGTTGATGATGCGGTAATCCTCAACCGGGTCGCGATCCTCAAAACCGCCCGTCATGTCGACGACATGCATGATGAGCGCCGTACGCTCAATGTGGCGCAAGAACTGGTGACCCAGGCCCTTGCCCTCGCTCGCGCCCTCGATCAAACCAGGAACGTCGGCAACGACGTAAGAATACTCACCGGCACGCACCATGCCGAGGTTCGGCACGAGCGTTGTAAACGGATAGTCGGCGATCTTGGGACGGGCGGCACTCATGCGCGCGATGAGCGAGGACTTGCCCACCGAGGGGAAGCCCACGAGCGCAGCATCGGCCATAAGCTTCATCTCGAGCTCAATCCAGTGCTCCTCGGCCGGTTCGCCCAGCTGAGCGAACGCGGGCGCGCGGCGCACCGACGTCACAAAGTGCGTGTTGCCCAGGCCACCGGCACCGCCGGGCGCCACGACAACGCGCTCGCCATCGTGCACCAGGTCGGCAATCTCGAACATCGGGGTCTGCGTCTCGGGGTCGAGCTCGCGCACCACGGTACCCATGGGGACCTTGAGAATCAGGTCCTCGCCGCTCTTACCGTTACGACGGGCACCCTGCCCGTGCGTGCCGCGTTCGGCGCGGAAGTGATGCTTAAAGCGGTAATCGATCAACGAAGACAGCTGAGCATCGGCCTGGATGACGACATTGCCGCCACGACCGCCGTCGCCGCCATCGGGGCCGCCCTTGGGGACAAATGCCTCGCGCCTAAACGACATGCATCCGGCTCCGCCGTCGCCGCCGCACACGTTAATGCGGCTGATATCGGTGAACTGTGACAACAGAATCGCCTCCTACAAAAAGAGGGAGACCCTTGAATCCTAAAACTCAAGTGCCTCCCACATATGTGCTCTATGAAGGGTAAATTACGCGTTCGCGAGCGGGCGTACGCTGACCCTGTGCTTGATACCCTTGTGGAACTCAACGGTACCGTCGACCAGCGCGAACAGCGTGTCGTCCTTGCCACGGCCAACGTTCTCACCCGGGTGGATGTGCGTGCCGTGCTGACGGACGAGAATCGTGCCCGTGGTTACCGTCTGGCCGGCATAGCGCTTCGTGCCAAGGCGCTGACCGCGGGAGTCACGGCCATTACGGGAGGAACCGAGTCCTTTTTTGTGTGCCATTGTGTATACCTACTCTTTCGTTACGAGTGTAATCTACTCGGCGACGGGAGCCTCGGCAACAGCCTCGGCCTCTGCCTTGACAGCCTTCTTGGCGCGGGACGTAGCCTGGACCTTCACGATCTTCAGCTTGGTGAGCTGCTGACGGTGACCCTTCAGACGACGATAGCGCTTACGCTTGTGGAACTTGAAGACCAGCTGCTTCTCGCCCTTGAACTGCTCAACGATCTGAGCGGTAACCTTGGCCTTGGCCAGCTTGTCGGGATCGGTGACGATCTTCTTACCATCGTTGAGGAAGATAACCGGCAGGGTGACCTTGTCGCCCTCATTGCCCTCGATCTTCTCGACGGTGATGACATCGTCGGTGGCGACCTTGTACTGCTTGCCGCCCGTGTTAACGATTGCGTACATGTTTACTTGCCCTTCATGCATCAGTTAGTGCAACAGCCGAATATAGTAGCAGGCGAAAATACCCCCGTCAACGAGTATGTGAAGCAAATCCACAAGTTCGCACAGGTATGGGGCTGACGAGTCGGCCCTCGTCGTCCTCGCATGCTTGATTCTGACGCTCGACATCGTAGGAGCAGATGGTCACGAGGTCTTGCATACCGGTGGAAACAATAGGTGCATCCACGCCCGGGGTCAAGCCCTGCAACAAAACATCAGCAGCGGAAAGCAAAATCTCCGGACGCATGGAGCCCTCGTTGTCGGCATGAGTGTCGAGCATGAGCACCAAATGATCCGGGCGCTCCCCCTCCGTGAGCTCATAGCCCACAAGCGTGTGATCCAAATCCAAGCGCTTGCTCTTTTTGCCGCGCGCGTAGTCGATGCCATGGTCCGCGCGCAGCGTGTCGATCGCACGACGCACCTCGTCGGCGCATACGGGCGCCTCGGGATCCAAGTGCAGGTCGATGCGATACGACAGGCGCGTGAGCTGCGCCGTCAACGCCGGCGTGCGTACGTCGATATACGCCGCCTCGATGGGCGCCAGATCGGCCGGAGACGCCGCAGCCAGGCGCCCAAACGCCTCGTCGAGTGCCACGAACTCAGTCATAAACAGGTCATACCACTCGCAGGTCGACGACGTACCAACCGGTAGCGCCGAAGAGAAGCCCACGCGCATGTGCGGAGAGAAGCCCTGCGTGACGGCATAGGGAAGTCCCGCACGGCGCACGATGCGCTCAATGGTATGGATCACTTCGAGATGGCCCAGGTACTTAAGGCGATCGCGCTTGCCATAGCGAACACGAAGCCTAAAGAGCGTGGGGTTGTCGGTCAGGCGCTCACTCATGCGCGATCACCCATCAATACATTCTTGGCGTGGAGCGTGGGGCAGATTCCGCAGCCGGTGCACGACGTGCGGGTGCAATCGGGAGTCGTGACACCCTCGAGCGAGCGACGGTACTCGCGCTCGAGGAAGCCACGCGTGCAGCCGGGACTCACATGCTCCCACGGCAGGCGCCAGTCCAACTCGTAGGGCAGGTGCACGAGCTCATTGAGGTCGATGCCGTTTTTGGCAGCAGCCTCCTTCCAGTTATCGAGCGAGAAATGCTCTACCCAGGCGTCAAAGCGAGAGCCCGCGCGCCAAGCATCGATGATGACGGGCGTCATGTCACGCCCGGCGCGGGACAGCGCGGCCTCGATGAGCGAGGTCTCGGCATCGTGGTAATGCACGCGGACGGCACGGTTGCGAACGCTCGTGATAAGCAGCTTCTGGCGACGCTTGACGTCGTCGTAGTCGAGCTGCGGGCACCACTGGAACGGCGTGGCAGCCTTGGGGATAAACACCGAAACCGAGATGGACACCGAGATCGAGCCGCGACGAGCCTTAGGCACCACGGAACGACCGAGCTCCAGCACGTGATCGGCCAGATTGGCGATGGCCACGATGTCCTCGTCGCGCTCGCCGGGAAGGCCCATCATAAAGTAGAGCTTCATGCGGTTCCAGCCGGCCTCGAAGGCCGCCTTGGCCGCACGGTCCAGGTCCTCCTCGGTCACGTTCTTGTTAATGATGTCGCGCATGCGCTGGCTGCCGGCCTCGGGCGCGAACGTCAGGCCGCCCTTCTTTTCGCCGGCGACCGACTCGGCCATATCAACGCCAAACGAATCCAAGCGCTGCGACGGAATAGACACGCGAATACCCGTATCCTCCAGGCGATGGTTGAGCCTGCCGAGCACGTCACGAATGCAGGAGTGGTCGGTCGTGGAGAGCGAGGTCAGCGACACCTCGTCATAGCCGGTCTTTTCCAGACCCTGAATCACCGACGAGACGATCTGGTCGGCCGAGCGCTCACGCACCGGGCGATACGTCATGCCGGCCTGGCAAAAACGACAGCCGCGGGCGCAGCCGCGAAGGATCTCGATAGACAGGCGGTCGTGGACCAGCTGCGCATAGGGCACGCACGACTGCGACAGCGGGTTCGTGGCACTGAAATCCTCGACGACGCGCTTGTAGACCACGGTCGGCGCATCCTTGCCCTCACGCGGCACGGTGTAGCCATGCGGCGAGCAGGGCACGTCGTGACGAACCTCATAGAGCGACGGCACGTAGTTGCCGGCAATGGATGCGAGCTGCTCAACAATCTGCGCGCGCGGGACTCCTTCGTCACGCAGGCGGCGATGCAGCTGGCAGGTCTCGAGCAGCGATTCCTCGCCCTCACCGATGAGGATGGCATCGAAGAAGGCCGCGTACGGCTCGGGGTTGTACACCGAGGGGCCGCCGGCGATGATGATGGGGTCGTCGTCACCTCGGTCGGCCGCCAACAGCGGAATGCCAGCGAGGTCGAGAGCCTCGAGGAAGTTCGTCACCGCCATCTCGTGCGGAACATGCAGGCCGACGATATCAAACGAAGCGACCGGCGCTGCACCCTCGAGCGACAGCAGCGGAATGCCCGCCTCGCGCATGGCGTCACCCATATCGGGCCACGGCACATAGCCGCGCTCGCAGGAGATGCCCTCGGCCTGGTTAAGGATGTTGTAGAGGATGGCGATGCCCTGGTTGGGCAGACCAACCTCGTACACATCCGGGTAGATCAGGCAGCAACGGTAGTCGGCATCGGGCTTGGAAAGCGTGCCCCACTCGTGATCGATATAGCGACTCGGCTTCTCGACCTTGGCGAGCAACGGCTCAATTAAATGAAAACAATCTTGGTATGCAACGCGCAACGGAAAACCCTAAGCAGCGATATCGGATGCGTCTTGGTAGGACGGCATAGGACGGGTAGCGCCCGCGACCGTGGTCACCAGATCGCGAACGCGGGAGAACGTGGCAGTGACCACCTCGTTGGCACGGCTGTAGTCGACATCGCGCTCGTAGAGCGAAACGAGCGCACGGCCCATGCCATAGGTGCCCGCGGCAGCAGTGAGCGCCTTGACGGCAAACCCAATATGCGGCGTCTGCTTGACGAGCGCACGGGTGACCGCGCGGATCACAAGACCGCCGGCAAGCACGCCCGCGACCTCGTAGCCGCGCTCGGGCTTAATGCCGCGGCCAAAGACGGCAGCGAGCTCAAAGAGCATGCCCACCTGCGCCAGCGCCATAACGGGATAATCGGCGCCCGGCAAAAACACCAGCGCACCGGTCGCCATATTGGTGAGCGCGCACGAGGTGATGATACGATTGGCCGCCGCGATGCGCATGAAGGCAAAGTTCGCCGCAAAAGCCGTTTCCTTGTCCGTGCGATCGAGAATCCAGCGGGCAAGCGTCTCGAGCAGATACGTCTTATCGGTTGCCGCTACCACGCCAAGCATGGGCGTGGGCTCCTCGATAAACGGCACCTCCACAGCAGACTCGGCAAGCACGCACACGGGCGCGCCGGCGATCACGAGCTCCTGCACGGCACTCTCCAAGCGGTCGGAACCACACGAGAGCACCAGCACCACATCGGTATCGGTCTTTGGAGCAATTCGCTCCTCCCCCAGACGCTCGACGCGCACAATGCCCGAGGTCGTCTGCGGCACAAAGGCATCACGCACCGTCTCGGCCAGAAAGCGCGAGGCGGACGAATCCAGATAGACCGAGACGCGCACCGGCGTATCGGAATCCTTCTTAACGGACGCGCCCATCTTAAAAGCGCGGGTCAGCTTATCTACGGGAATTTTCATAGCAAACCCCTCCAGCGGTTACGCGGCGCCCGAACGATGCCGCCATATGGATTGTACGATACCCACCGTCAGCAGCTGAATCATCATCGAAGACGAACCGAAGCTAATAAACGGTAGCGGAATACCGGTAATCGGCATCATGCCGATGCACATGCCGATGTTTTCGAAGGTCTGGAACGCCCACATGCCAACGATGCCAACACACGAAAGACGCAAAAACAGGGACTCGCACTTAAAGGCGACGCGAATCGTCGAAAAGATCAACAGCACGTAGAGGCACAGGAGCATAAAGGAACCGCAAAAGCCAAAGGTCTCGGACAGGAAGGCGAAGACGAAGTCGGTGTGGAACTCAGGCAGAAAGCCGCCGGCCGACTGCGTCGCATGGCCCAAGCCCTTACCAAAGAAGCCGCCCGAGCCAACGGCGATAAGCGACTGCTGCAGGTTGTAGGCATCGTCCGAATCGGCATTATCGGGGTCGATAAAGACCGTCAGACGGTTCATCTGATACTGCTTGATGAGCACATCGTGGCCGAGCAACGAATCAAAGACCGAATCGAGCGCCAGGACGAGGGCCACCAGGCCCACGAGCAGGGCCAGGGTCGACAGCACCCATTCGCGGCGTGCACCGCTCATGCAGATGACGATGGCGCCCGAGACCAGCACGACCAGGCCCGAGCCCAGGTCGCCCATGGCGACGACGGCCAAAAACGGAATGGACAGCATGCCGCAGAGCTTGACGTAGTCGCGAACGGTATCAATGCGACCGTTATACTGCGATCCAAGCGTAGCAATAAAGAAGATGGTGACAAGCTTGGCAAGCTCAACCGGCTGGAATGTCAAGCCGATACCGGGAATCTTGATCCAGCCCGTCATGCCCAGACCGCCCGTATAGGACAGACCCGGAATCTTGGGCGAGAAGATAACGATCAGGTCGATGACGAGCAACGCCGTCGAGAAATTGGAAATACCGCGCAGGTCGGAGCGCCAGACCAGCACCGCCAGCACCGTGCCGATGCCAATTCCCAGCAGATGGCGCGAGAACGAGGCATCGGCCTTAAACTGCGAAGCCGACCAGATGATGATGGCACCGTAGGCGATGAGCGCCACAGTAGCCACGAGCACACCGATATGCACCTTTTGGCGAAACGTGCCGCGCGAGGCCGAAAGTTGCTTGTTGACGCGGTCCAGGCTGCTGCGAGAGCCAGTCTTGGTTGAACGGAACAGATCCGCCGGAGAAAAATCCATCGCAACCTCCTATCGAACCGAAGAATCGCCCGAGGCCGAAGAGGTATCGGGCTCGTCGTAAATCACGCCGAGCACGTCGCGCACGACATGCATCGCGGTATCTGAGCCGCCGCCGCCCTGCTCCAGGACGGTAGCGATGACATACTTGGGATCATCGGCCGGTGCATAAGCGCAGAACCACGCGTATTCGTCCTCGCCACTTTTCTCGCCCGTGCCCGACTTGCCGTATACCTGCGGCGTCAGGGTGCCAAAGTGAGCCGCCAGGGACGTCGATGCCGTGTATATCACGTCGTGCATGCCGTTGCGAACAAGAGTCAAATCCGAATCGCTGTTGATCTTGGCCTCCAGGCGCTTCTTCTTGCCCTTGCCGTTGTACTTATAGGCATCGCCGTCGCCATCGCGCGACACGGCAGACAGAAACACGTGAGGCACGTACTGTTTGCCGCCGTTGGCAAGACCCATATAGGCACACGCCATCTGCAGGGGCGTCACCAGGATGTCGCCCTGGCCGATGGCAATGTTGGTCATATCGCCGGCATTCCACTTGCGGTCCTCGGCAGATGCGTCGGTGAAGTACGACTCTTTCCACTCGGCATCGGGAATACGGCCCGCGCCCTCACTCGGCAGATCGATACCGCAGGTCTTGCCTAGGCCCCAGCGACGAAAGACCTCCTGTAGGCCCTCGGAATGTTGCTCGTCATAAAAGAACGCCTTGCCCATGTCGTAGAAGACGGGGTCGCACGAGTTGGCGATACCCGACTGCAACGTCATGGTGCCGTGGCCGGAATGCAGCCAGCAGTACTTGCCCCACGACTTGCCCAGACCCGTCCAATAGCCCGTGCAGTTGGTCGTCTGCCCCGACGTGTAGGTTCCAAACTCAAGACCGGCCAGTGCCGAGAGCGGCTTGATGGTCGAAGCCGACATGTACTGTCCGCTAATGGCGCGGTTGAGCAGCGGGTGCGAACCCTTGTCATCATTGAGCTCGGTCCACACGTCATTTGAGACGCCGCCGATAAAGACGGACGGATCGAACTTGGGCTCGCTCGCCATGCCCAGGATCTCGCCATTGTTGGGATCGAGACACACCACGGCGCCGTTGCCGGCATTGCTGTAGCCAGTGGTCTTGGCAAGCTCGATAGCGCTCACCAGCGCCGTCTCACAGGCCTGTTGGATCTTAAGGTCGAGCGTGAGCTTAATGTCGGAGCCGGCCTTCGCGGGAACGGCGCCGGCCTGACCGGTCACATTGCCCGAGGCATCGACCTTGACGGTCTGCTCGCCACGAATGCCCTGCAGCAGGTTTTCGTAGTAGCTCTCAACGCCCGCCTGGCCCACGATATCGCCCGACTGGTACGTAATCTTGCCAGCAGAGGCATCATCATCGCCAGAGGTTTTCTTATTCTGGGCCTCGAGCTGCTCGGAGGTAATGGTGCCGGTATAGCCCAAGATATGGCATGCCGTCTCGCCATATGGATACTGGCGCTCGGTACGCTCGGCAATCTTGACGCCCGGGAACTCGCCGGCGTGCTCCTTGATATAGGCAACCGTGGAGCGACGGACGTCTGTCGCGATGGTATGCAGGCTCTGAGCGCCCTCTGTATTGTCCTGAATATTGCGAAGGACCGCCACGTAAGGCATTCCAAGCACGTTGGCAAGATGGCGAACCAGAACCTCATCCTCGGCAAGGTCGCGGTAGGCCACGACAGCAAGTGAGGGACGGTTCTGGACAAGCGCCACGCCATTGCGGTCGAGGATGCGGCCGCGCACAGCGGGAGTGGTAACGGTGCGCGTCTGATTGCTATTAGCCTGCTTCTCGTAATAGTCCGACGAGACCATCTGCATGCCCCACAGCTTGACGACAAGCGCCGCAAACATCGCGCCCACACCCGTGGTGAGGATGGAAAAGCGGCCCTTAAAGGCGGTCGCCGCAGTATTGCCCTCGCCCTCGGTGGCGCGCGGGGCCGTTCCATGCTGCGTATCGTAGGTAAAACGGGAATCGCCACGACGCATGATGACCAGCGCGACAACGATGGCCACAACCAGCACGATACCGGCGATAATAACCGTCATCTGGGAAGACATCTACGGACCTCCCCTATTTGAGCTTGCGGGTCTTGGGCTTAAAGCGCATACCTGCCTGGCGTCCGCCGCGTGCGGAGAATCCATAGCCGGACTGCGGCACGACGCCAGACATCAAAAACGGAATGGCAACCAGACCCGTCAGGATCGAGGACGGCAGCGCATGGCCGAAGATCGCCACGACAAAGCTCGTCTCCAAACCCATAAACAGCAAGATGATGCTGTAGATCACATTAATGACGAGCGCGAAGGCGCCCACAGTGACGCCGCGCGCACTCGGGGTACCGCCCGTCTGACCGACGGCGCTGTGCACCAAGGCAAAGCTGCCCACTGTCAGCAGGAACGACATAACGCCCACCGGCACGGCAGCAGACAGGTCATAAAACAAGCCGCTGCAAAAACCGCACACGACGGCACGGGTCGGGTCGCCCGAGAACACGCTTAGGCACACCAGGATAATCATGAAGTTGACGCGACCGCCCGCAATGGAGATCTGCGGTGCCAAGCCTGCCTGCAGCAGCACGCACACGATGGCGGCGATTACAAACGTGCGGGAGCTCATCCCCTGCTCGTGTAGATCCATGGACATGCCCCCTATTCGCTCGAGCCAGAATCGGTCGTCTCGGACGTGTCGGAACCGTCATCCGAACTCTCGTCCTTCGTCTTGGTCGCAGCATCGCGCGACGTTCCCTGCGGCGTGCTGTTGGCCGTGCTCACGTCCTCATCCGAGGCCGACTGTTCGTCGGTCAGCGAGGTAATGACCAGTACTTCCTCGTTGTTCTCGGCCGTGGTCTGAGCGCGCACCACAATGGTGTAGTACACGTCGTTTGCCGATTTCTCAACCGACGAGACGGTGCCGAGCGGTAAACCCTTGGGGAACACACCACCGATACCCGAGGTCACGATGATGTCTCCAACCTTAACATCGGAGTCGACGCTCACGTACTCAAGACGCAGCGTGCCGTCAGCCTGACCCTGCAACATGCCCTGGGCGCGCGTGTCCTGCACCATAGCGGACACGCCGGAGTTCTCGTCGCCAATCAGGCGCACGGTCGACGTTTTGGCCGAAACCTCGATGATCTGTCCGATAACACCGGCCGAACTCGTCACAGGCATGTTGATGGTAAGCCCGTCGGCAGAGCCCTTGTCGATGGTAACGGTCGAGGTCCAGGCATCGCCGGAGGCACCGACAATACGAGCAGCGGTCGATTTGAGGTTGTAGGTCGACTGCAGGCCGACCAGCCCCTCCAGACGCTCAGCGGTCTTTTGAGCCTCGGAGAGCTCAGCAACCTTAGAGGTCAGCTCCTCGTTTTGCTTCTTAAGCTCGTCAAGCGTGTCCTGCGACGCCGTAAGGTTAGAGAACACGTTGCCGATCGCATTGAAGGGAGTCGCCACGGCCGAGCCCACAAAGCGCACCGGCGAGGTAATCGTCGTTACGCCCGAACGCACGGCATGAATCGGTCCTGCCTCGCCCTCGCGGATGTAAAACGTGAGCAGCAACACCGAAATCAGGCTGAAAACAATCAACGGGCGCATACCCGTTGATTGTCGCTTGGTATTCAGATTTGTGGAGAAACCCGAAGATCGTGCCAAATGGAATCCACCTTTTGGAAATTAAGCATTGGTCTGGACGAAGCCGCCATCAAACGCATTGGCCTCGAGCACGCGGGCGCAGCCGTTAACAACGTTATCGAGCGCCGTAGGACTGACGTTGACCGAAACGCCGGTCTCATCGCGCAGGCGCACGTCGAGACCGCGCAGCAGCGCGCCGCCACCAGTCAGCAAAATGCCGTAGTACATAAGGTCCGAGGCAAGATCGGGAGGCGTAGCGTCGAGTGCGTCCTTGACGGCCTTGGCCATCTCGTCGAGCGGCTTGTTGAGCGCGCGACGAATCTCCTCGCTCTCGATGCGCACGGTCTTAGGCAGACCGGTGATCACGTCGCGGCCGTTGACCTCGACGTCGAGCTCGTCCTTGAGCGGCACGGCGGAGCCGACCTTGATCTTGATGTCCTCTGCCGTACGCTCGCCGATGGCCAAGTTGTAGGCATCGCGAACGTGCGTGAGGATGGCCTGATCGAACTCGTCGCCGGCAATACGGATGGACTGCGAGACGACGATGCCACCCATGGCGATAACGGCGACCTCGGTGGTACCGCCACCGATGTCGATGACCATGGAGCCGGTGGGTTCCTCGACGGGCAGGTCGGCGCCGATAGCGGCGGCCATGGGCTCTTCGATTAGATAGGCCTGGCGGGCGCCGGCCTGGATCGTCGCCTCAAAGACGGCACGCTTCTCGACCGACGTGACACCGGAGGGAACGCAGACGACAACGCGCGGACGCGGGGTCCACGGATAGCGCTTCTCGGACGCCTTGTCGATAAAGTAGCGGAGCATGGCCTCGGTAACATCGAAGTCGGCGATGACGCCGTCCTTCAGGGGACGAACGGCCACGATGTTGCCGGGCGTACGGCCGAGCATGCGCTTTGCCTCGATACCGACCGCAAGGATGCGCTCGTCGTTCTTGTCGATGGCGACAACAGAGGGCTCGCGAATGACGATGCCCTTGCCGCGCACGGAAACAAGCGTATTTGCGGTGCCGAGGTCGATGGCAAGATCGCCCGCATAGCTACCGAAGAACATATCCATCAAAGAAAACAACGCAACTCCTGATGTGTTGGATGATTGCTGGAAAACTACTAGCTCATCATACTAGCGCAAGCCCGGCACCTCACTTGCGGTGAAGCGCCGGGCAAAGCTAAATCCCATAAGGTCACTACTGGTTGTCAGCAGCCGAGAAATCCATATCGAGCGAGGAAACGGCCCAGCCGATATGGTTGTCGGAGCGCACGAATTTGACGGTGTACTCCTGCTCGCCGCCCTTGGACAGCGACGCCTTAACCTTGGCGGTCGTCTCGGTCATGGACTGATCCATGCCCTCGACGGACACGGTGGCACCCTGCGGAATCGAGGAGACGATCATCGACTTGGCGTCCTCGGACAGGCTCGAGGCCAGGCAAGACTCGGCCTTTGCGGTGTCACCGTCGCCGGCAGCCTGGAACAGATCGGTAACGACAGACTCCTGAGACGGGAAGCCAAAGCCGCGCGTGTAGGCAAAGCCCAGACCGCCCGCGGCGATCAAAATGAGCAGAAGCAGTACGATGAAGACTTTGAGACCCGTGTGGCGATGGCGACGACGGACCTTGGCCTGCTTACGATCCTGACGGTCCTGCTGGACCATCTCGGACTCGGACAGCGTAAAGAAGCCGGTGTCCGAGGGATCGGGCATAAACTGACCGGTCGCGCCCGTAGGATCGAGAGGATCGACGGCAGGAGCGTCCATCGCGGGCGCCGGAGCCGTGGCCATGGCCGTCTGGGCAGACAGCGCGGCAAGCGAATCGTGCACGCGGGCAAGCTCATCGGCCTGCTCGGAGGTGAGCTGGTAGATGCCATCGGCAGTAGCGGCGTTAAAGGCATCGAGCGCATCGGAGGGACGGCCGGCGGCAGAAAGCGCCTGACCCATGCCGGCGTTAAGCGCACGCGTGTCGTCGCGGGGGCCGGCAAAGTCGATAGCCGTGCGGTAGGTCTCCACGGCATCCGCCGGACGGCCGAGCTTAATGAAGCAACGGCCGAGCTCGCCGAGCGCGGCGGCAGGAGCCGGATTGGCGCCGTCGATGGCGGCCTGACGGAAGGCGGTTCCCGCGTTGGCATAGTCGCCCGATTGGAACAGCGCATTGCCTAGACCCAGATAGGCCTTGAACGGCGTGGCATAGGAAGCATCCTGCGTAGCAGCAGAGAACGCCTGAGCGGCCGTCGTGTAGTCGCCCACGGCGGCGAGCGCCTTGCCGCGGTTGGTGAGCAGCGCGCCGCGCTTGCCGTAGGTGCCGTCGTTGAGGGCGGCGGCATAGGCCTCGGCGGCCTCGGCATACATGCCCAGGTGCATCAAGGCGTTGCCACGAAGGTGATCGGCCTCGCCCATAATCTCATCGGGAGTCTTTGCCGCCCCAAACATCTGGGCTGCAGCAGAAAAATCACCCGCGCGGTAAGCGGCGCGGCCCTGTTGGATCAGCTGGCTATTCAAGGAAGTCCCCTTTACTCGTGAACGATCTCGACATGGACGATCTCGTCGCCGGCACGCAGCTGCGAAATCACATCGAGACCCTCGACCGTGGTACCAAAGACGGTGTAACCGGAATCGAGGTTATGCTGGGCACCCAGGCAGAAGTAGAACTGCGAACCCGCGGAATCGGGGTCCATGGAGCGTGCCATGGCAAGGGCGCCATCGACATGGCTGTTGCGCGGATTGGTGGCAAACTCGCCCTTGATGCAGTAGCCGGGGCCACCGGTACCGGGCATGCCGTCGGGGCCCTCAAGACCGGCAGCGACGTCGGCGCCGGACATGTCGCGGGTATTGGGGTCGCCGCCCTGGATGACAAAACCGGGCACATAGCGATGGAACTTAAGGCCATCATAGAAGCCCATCGTGGAAAGCTCGCAGAAGTTCGCAACATGAATGGGAGCGCCCTCGCCGTCAAACTTGACCTTGATGGTACCCTTCGACGTCTCGATTACGGCGCTCTCGTCGCCGGCAAGCTGATACTCGGGCGTGTAGAGCTCTTTCTTAAACCCAAACATGTGGTTCCTTCCTCGTGCGTTTAAAGCATATTTGTACGAATTGTAGCAATAAGCACGGGCTTACATCAATTGCGCACGTAGGTTATGCCGACTATGGCGAACTAATTTTAGGAACGCTGCCGCGGCTTCCAGGAACCCACATTGGCATCGTACTGGTTCAGCGCGCTGTTGCCGCTCTGCGCGATGGGCGCCAGGATCTCGCTTTGGTGGGAACTCATCGACTCGCCATCGGGAATGGTCAGCGAGATATCCCAGCTCTGGCAGATTACGTCGACGCGCTCATACATCCACTCGGCAAGCTGCTTTAAGTGGGCGATGTCGTCCGCATAGACCGTATCGTTCTGTACTTTCAGGTTGTTAAGCTCAACTTGCGTCTTTTTGATCTGGTCGCGCAGGGCGTAGGCACTCTGCGAAAGCTCCTGACGGGTGGACAGCGGTGTTCGGAGATAGCCGTTGTTAAAGGAATCGATGACCTCGCCGATCTGGTCCTCGTCAGCGTAGGACACGATGGTCTGATACAGACCGTCGAGCCTGGTATAGAGCTGATCATCGGTGAGCACGGTTTCTTCCTGGACCACCTCGGCAGAATCATCCTGCTTGGTATCGTCCTCAGTCGCCTCGCCCTTTTGGCGCGTGGGGAAGGTGGTTTGTGCAGCTTGGCCAAACTGGTCGTAAAAGCCAGGCATGACACCCATGGGATCGGTCGTCACGAACCAGTAGGCACCGCCGCAAACGACAGCAAGGACCGCGATGACGATAAGCGGCTTGGGAATATGACGCTTGTGCTTGTGATAGGCGTCCTCGTCGGGGTGCACCTTGCGCTTGGGTTTTTGAGTATCGTCATGCAGGGAAACGGGTGTGGGAATATCGACCTTGGGGATACCGAAATCCTTATCAAAAGCCGGCAGCACGCAGGTCTCGTTAGGATCGGCAGCATCCGAAAGCACCGCAGCGGCAGAGGCCGGCGCATGCGGCACCTCGGTATCGATCTGCTCTTGCGTTAGGCGCGGAAAGCCCGCCGTGCGGCCCGCTGCCAGGTCGGATGCTGCCGCGTCCTTGGAGAGGATGCCCGGAGCGGGGCGTCCGCATTTGGGGCACGTACGATCATGCGGGGAAAGACGGGCACCGCAGCCCTCACAAAACACGAACTCGGTGTGCTCGGGACCGTCGCCCGGACCCACATAGGCGTTGCAGTAGGGGCAGAACGAGGCGCCGTCCTCGATAGTCTTAAGGCAATGCGGGCAGATCACGGCATCCTCTTTTCGAAGCAATTCAAACAATCGAGGTTAGAGCATAACATCGCCACGGCCCCACAGGAACAAGGCACCAATTCAACATCGCCAGGGCGCGTAGCTACTTCTTCTTTTTGCTTGGCATCGAGACTTTGATGCCTTGGGCGGACTTGGTCACGCGAGAGCGCTTGGCTCCGGTACTCTTCTTTTTCTTGGGCTGGGCCTGGGCCACGCCCTCGAGTGCGCGGGCCTCGGCCTCGCGAACGATGCGGTCTTCGCGGCGCTGCGCCATGTCGGCGGCGAAGCGCTTGGCAAAACGCTCGGCCGTCGAACCCGTCGAGCTCACCTTGCCGCCACCGCGACCCAGGCGGACGCGCACACCGCGGCCAAAACCAGTTGCGGCATGACGACAACGCGGCTTGAGCGAATCCATCATCGTGGCGAGCTTAAAGAACACCGAACAGGTAAAGACCACGATGACAGCCAAGATAACCATCTGACCCATCGTCAGGTTGGCAATAGACAGCAGCCCCGGGAATCCGATAACGCCCACCAAGATGCCGGCGACTACAAACACAAAGAGCACCACACGTAAGGGCGTAAGCGGCTGCGAGATGCGCCAGATCAGGCTGACGCTCGCCGCGCACGACGTAAGCAGGCACATCGTAGACAGCGTGAGCTGGTTAAAGCCAAACACGCGCGCCACAAAGATATCGAGCGCCGCGGCCAAAATGACCGCAATCGACGCCGGCAGTGCCCGCTTGAGCACGTTCGTCAGGAACGACCCTTTCACGCGAGCATTGTTGGGCTCCAAACCCAGCACAAAGCCCGGCGCGCCGATGCAGAAGAAGTTAATGAGCGTCATCTGGATGGGCTCGAAGGGGTACGGCGGCAGCGCGATACACAGCGCCGCCAGGCCCATCGAGAACAGCGTCTTGGTCAGGAACAGCGAGGCCGAACGCTGCAGGTTGTTGATGGAGCGACGGCCCTCGGCCACCACGGCGGGCATCGAGGCAAAGTCGTTGTCGACGAGTACAATCTCGGCCACGTTGCGCGCGGCATCGGAGCCGGCCGCCATGGCCACGGAGCAGTCGGCCTCCTTGAGCGCCAGCACGTCGTTGACGCCGTCGCCCGTCATGGCCACGGTGTGCTCGCGGCGCTTGAGCGCCTGCACGAGCTCGCGCTTCTGCTGCGGGGTCACACGACCAAAGACATGGTAGCGGTCCACTGCGGCATCGAGCTTGGCCGGCGTATCGAGCGTCGTGGCGTCCACATAAGCGTCCGCCCCCGGCACGCCCACCACGCGCGCGATCGACGACACCGTACGCGGGTCGTCGCCACTGATCACGTTGAGGGTCACGCCCTGCTCGTTAAAGTAGCCGATGGTCTCGGCCGCCGAGGTACGAATCTCGTCGCGGATGGTCACAAAGCCCACGGGCTCGGCCTCACCCACCATATCGCCATCGGGCGTAAAGCCGTCCACGCTCGCCACCACGAGCACGCGGCAGGTATCGGCAAGCTCGGCGACACGGTTCTCGACCTGCGAAAACACACGATCAGAGAGCACAAACTGCGCTGCACCCATCACATAGGAGCCCTGCGCAAACGACGCGCCGCTCCACTTTTTGGAGGACGAGAACGGAATGACCGACAGCGGCTCAGACACCTCGACCGGGCGATCGGCGTAATAGTTGAGCAGCGCCTGGCAGGTCTCGTTGGCATCGGCCGAAGTCGCACGTGCCACGTTAGCCAGCGCAAAATCGAGCACCGTGGTATCGACGGGAACAGCCGCCTCGTCCGAGTCCACGCCAAAGCCAACACCCTCAACAGGCAGCGGGTAGGTACCCTCGACCTCCATACGACCCGAGGTAATGGTGCCCGTCTTGTCCAGGCACAGCACGTCGACGCGCGCGAGCGTCTCGATGCAGTAGAGCTGCTGCGCGAGTACCTTGCGGCGCGCCAGACGCACCGTGGCGATGGCAAGCACCGACGAGGTCAGCAGCACCAGGCCCTGCGGAATCATGCCCAAAAGAGCGCCCACCGTGGACAGCAGCGCCGACGAGGGCACACGACCGGCAAGCAGCTCGGAAAAGCACCACGAAAGCGCGCTATCGCCCGGCGTACCGGCGGCATCCCACAGCTCGCTCACACTCGAGGCAAAGAGTGCCAGGCCGAGCGGAATCATAATGAGGCTTGCGAAGCGCACGATGGCGTTAAGCGCGTTCATGATCTCGGAATTGACCTTTTTGACGTACTTGGCCTCGTTATTAATTGTGGCCACGTAGTTGTCGGCGCCGACATGGATCACGCGGGCGCGCAGCAGACCCGAGTCGATAAAGCTGCCGCTCATGAGCTCGGAACCGGGCTGTTTCTTAATAAGGTCGCTCTCGCCCGTCAGCAGGCTCTCGTTCACGAGCGCCTCGCCCGAAACCACCACGGCGTCAGCGGGAATCTGGTCGCCGCGCCCCAGGCGGATGATGTCGTCGAGCACGATCTGGTCCAGGTCGAGCTCCACCTCGGCGCCGTCGCGCACCGCGATGGCCTTCTTGGAAGTCAGCAGCGTGAGCTTATCGACCATCTTCTTGGAACGCATGGACTGGATGACGCCAATAGCGGTATTGAGGAACACCACGAACAGGAACGTCAGATTCTTAAACGAACCGGTCAAAATGACCAGGAACGCCAAGATCACGTTGATCAAATTGAACAGCGTGCAGAGGTTCTCGATGATGAGCTCTTTGACCGACTTGGTCTTGAGCTCCATGTTGCGGTTGATCTTACCGGCGGCGATGCGCTCCTCGACCTCGGCGGTCGAGAGTCCGCGCTCGATATCCGTTGCTGCCATACCACGTCCCATCACGTCGCGTCAGTATAAGAAAAACCGCCCGGACCATGCGAGGTTCGGACGGTCTTACGTTCGATGGTGCCCCATGTTGGATTCGAACCAACGGCCTTCTGCTCCGGAGGCAGACGCTCTAATCCCCTGAGCTAATAGGGCCAACGTCTGGCATTATACCCAAGTGCACCACGGGCTATCAAAATAAAAGAAAAAGCTTTGCAATTCCGAGGAAGACGCGGCGCAACGGCCCACTTTAGAAGGCAAAAGCGAGTCAGATAGTATAAACTCTCATGCAAGATATATACACGGCTCGCGATGCGGGCCGTTTTTGCAAGGGTTATCCATCGAGGTGAGAGGCACACCATGATTGCTATTTTAAAGCAGAGCGCCAGCGACGAGGCCGTCAGCCATATCGTCAGCTGGATTGAGAAAAAGGGCCTGAAGACCGACGTCTCGCGCGGCGAGAATGAGACGATCATCGGCCTGGTGGGCGACACGACCAAGATCGACCCGTTCCTGCTCGAGTCCATGGATGTCGTCGAGCGCGTGCAGCGCGTCTCCGAGCCGTTCAAGCGCGCCAACCGCAAGTTCCACCCCGAGGACTCCGTCATCGACTGCGGCCACGGCGTCAAGATCGGCGGCGATCAGTTCCAGGTCATCGCCGGCCCGTGCTCCGTCGAGGGCGAGAACCTCATCCGCATCGCCCGCCGCGTGAAGGCCGCCGGTGCCACGATGCTGCGCGGCGGTGCCTACAAGCCCCGCACCTCCCCCTACGCCTACCAGGGCATGGGCCCCGCCGGCCTCGACCTGCTGTGCGAGGCGTCCGCCGAGCTCGACATGCCGATCGTCACCGAGATCATGGACCCACGCGACGTGCAGGTCTTCTTGGACAAGAAGATTGACGTCATGCAGATCGGCGCCCGCAACGCCCAGAACTTCCCCCTGCTCAAGGAGGTCGGCAAGACCCAGACCCCGATTCTGCTCAAGCGCGGCATGTCCGGCACGATCGATGAGCTGCTTATGGCAGCCGAGTACATCATGAGCGAGGGCAACAACAACGTCATTCTGTGCGAGCGCGGTATCCGCACCTTCGAGACCCGCACCCGCAATACCTTCGACCTCAACGCCGTGCCGGTGCTGCACCACCTGTCGCACCTGCCCGTCGTCGCCGACCCCAGCCACGCCACCGGCTACACCCGCTACGTTGAGCCCATGGCGCTCGCCGCGACCGCCTGCGGTGCCAACGGCCTGGAGATCGAGGTCCACGACGAGCCGAGCCGCGCCTGGTCCGACGGCGCCCAGGCCCTCACCCCCGATCAGTTCGACGACACCATGCGCCGCATCCGAGCCATCCGCGAGGTCGTCTGCCAAGAGACCATGGAGTAGCCCATGGGTACGGTGAGAAACGCACGCGTTAACCAGGGCGGCCCCAAGTGTGCCGGCATCGTCGGCCTTGGCCTCATCGGCGGCAGCTTTGCCCGCGGCTATGCACAGGCGGGCGTCCGCGTGCTGGCCTGGGACCCCGATGACGATGTCATGACGGCCGCCAGCATGGGCACTATCGCCGGAGAGCTCAACGACAGGACACTCGGCGAATGCGACATCATCGTCCTGGCTTGCTACCCCGAGGCATGCATCGAGTGGCTCGAGGCGCACGCCCAGGCGCTCGCCGACGCCACCGACACCGAGGCCATCATGGGCCCCGTGGTGATCGACACGGTGGGCGTCAAGGGCATCGTGTGCGAGCGCGCCTTTGAGCTTGCCCGCGAGAACGGCTTTTACTTTGTGGGCGCGCACCCCATGGCGGGCACCCAGTTCTCAGGCTACGCGCACTCCCGCGCCGACCTGTTCCAGGGTGCCCCGCTCGTGCTCGTGCCACCCGCGGTGGACGATGCCCTTAAGCTGGAGCTTTTGGGCCAGGTGCGCGAGATGGTGCGCCCCTTGGGCTTTGGCAAGTTCAGCGTGACCAGCGCCGCCGAGCACGACCGCGTCATCGCCTTCACGAGCCAGCTTGCGCACGTGGTGTCCAACGCCTACGTAAAGAGCCCGACCGCCCAGGTCCACCACGGCTTTTCGGCCGGTAGCTACCGCGATCTCACCCGCGTGGCGCACCTCAACCCGCAGATGTGGTCCGAGCTCATGATCGACGACGCCGACGCGCTCGCCTTCGAGATCGACCATCTGATCGAATCGCTTGGCGCCTACAGCCATGCGCTCAAGGACCGCGACCAGCGCTATCTGGAGAATCTTCTTGCCGAGGGCGACCGCATTAAGCGCGCGCTCGACGACGAGGCCTCCCACTAGACCACCTATCACGCCAGGTCGAAAGGACCGAAGCTTATGGCGATTACCATCGATATCGACACCGCACGCCCCTACCAGGTGCATGTTGGCACGTTTTTGCTGGAGCAGGCGGGACCGCTCGTGCGCGCCACCGCCGGCGGCACCAAGGCCGTCATCGTGACGGACACCAACGTGGGCCCGCTCTACCAGATGCCCGTTAAGCAGAGCCTAGAGGCGTCAGGCTACGAAGTGAGCATCTGCACCTTCGAGGCCGGCGAGGCCCATAAGCGCGCCGAAACCTATGTTGCCATTTTGGAGTTTGTGGCCGAGCACGAGCTTTCGCGCTCCGACGTGATCGTGGCACTCGGCGGCGGCGTCGTGGGCGACGTGGCGGGCTTTGTGGCCGCCACCTACATGCGCGGCTGCAAGTTTGTGCAGATCCCGACGAGCCTGCTCGCCATGGTGGATTCGTCGGTGGGCGGCAAGACCGCCATCGACCTGGCTGCCGGCAAAAATCTCGCCGGAGCCTTTTGGCAGCCGAGCGTGGTTATCGCCGACGTGGGGTGCCTGGCCACCCTCACGCTCGAGCAGTTCGCCGACGGCTGCGGCGAGGTTGTCAAGCACGCCGTGATCGCCGACCCCGAGCTCTTCGCCGAGCTGGAGAAGACCCCGCTCACGCTGGAGCTGCTCAACCGCGATGTGGCCCGCGTAGCGCTCATCATCGCCCGCAATATCGACATCAAGCGCGCCGTGGTCGTCGCCGACGAGCGCGAAACCAACCAACGCAAGCTCCTCAACTTTGGACACAGCGCCGGACACGCCGTCGAGGCCTGCGAGCACTTTGAGCTCGGACACGGCAACTGCGTGTCGATCGGCATGGGCATCATCACGCGCGCCGCAGCCCTGCACGGCGTCTGCGATGCTGCACTACCCGGTCGTATTGAGGAGCTCTGCGCTCGCCATGGCCTCAAGACCTGCTGCGAGCTTTCGGCCGACGCCATCTTTGCCGAGGCGCTCCACGACAAGAAGCGCGCGGGCGACACTATCGACCTAGTGATTCCGCACGGTATTGGCCGCTGCAGCATCGACCGCACGCCGCTTTCCACTTTCCACGAACTCATTGCCGAGGGCCTCGGCCAGAAGGGAGACGCATCCGCATGCTAGCCCGCATCACCCCGTCCCCGCTTAAGGGCACCGTTCCCGCCATCGCATCCAAGTCGATGGCGCACCGCCTCATCATCTGCGCCGCACTCGCCAACGGCGAGACGCACGTCACTTGCAACACCACCTGCGCCGATATCGAAGCCACGGTGCGCTGCCTCACGGCGCTGGGCGCCCGCATCGAGACCGTCGAGGACGGCTTCCAGGTCCATCCCACTATGAAGAGTGTTGAGTTTGGCCTGCTCAAGGCACTTGCGGGCGGCACGCTTGATTGCGGTGAAAGCGGCTCCACGCTCCGCTTTATGCTGCCTGTCGCCTGCGCGCTGGGTGCAGAAGCAACTTTTGTGGGCCAGGGGCGCTTGGGCGCCCGCCCGCTCTCCCCGCTCTCCGATGAGATCATTGCCGCCGGCTGCGACCTGCAGGGTCTGGGCGGTTTTCCGCTCAAGACGAGCGGACGCATGCGCCCGGGCACCTTTGTGCTGCCGGGCAACGTAAGCTCGCAGTACATCTCGGGCCTACTATTGGCAGCCCCGTTGCTCGCCCAGCCCTCCTGCGTGCAGGTGACCGGCCTCATTGAGAGCCGCCCCTACATCAACCTGACGATCCAGGCCATGAAGGCCTTTGGCGTCGAGGTCAACGTCGAACGCATCCCCGCCAAGGACGGTCAGCCCGAGGTCACGAACTTCCGCGTGAGCAGTGGCTCGTACCGCACGCCCGGCAGCGTGGCCGTCGAGGGCGACTGGTCCAACGCTGCCTTTTGGCTGTGTGCCGGCGCCATCGGCACCGACCCCATCACCGTCGAGGGTGTGTCCTTGAGCTCCGCACAGGGCGACCGCAACGTACTTGCCGCACTTTCGCGCTTTGGCGCCCGCATCGTGCGTTCCACCAACGCCGCCACCGTGCAGTCCGACAAGCTCGCCGGCTTTGAGATGAGCGCCCACGACATTCCCGACCTGGTGCCCGTTATCTCGGCCGTGGCCTCGCTGGCTCAGGGCCGCACGTTCATCCGTGACTGTGCGCGCCTGCGCATCAAGGAATCTGACCGTCTGGTCACCACCACCCGCGAACTCACCGCGCTGGGCGCACAGGTGCGCATCGCCGGTGACGACCTCATCATCAAGGGTGTCGATGCCTTCACCGGCGGCGAGGTCGATTCGCACAACGACCACCGCATCGCCATGATGGCCGCCATCGCCGCGAGCCGCGCCACCGGCGAGGTCGTGATCCACGGCGCCGAGGCCGTCAACAAGTCCTATCCCGATTTCTTCGACCACTACCGCCTGCTGGGCGGCAAGGTCACACTCGAGGAGGAATAGCATGTCCTCGACCTTTGGCAACGTCTTACGCTTAAGCATCTTCGGCCAATCGC
>CABIWB010000008.1:107522-119013 GCA_902362275.1 Coriobacteriaceae bacterium
CGCGACGAGACCGCGACCAAACGCCGCGAGGCCGACGCAGCCCACATCATCGCCGGTGTGGTCGATGGACACACCACCGGCGCGCCCATCGCGGCGATTATCGAGAACACCAACACGCGCTCCAAGGATTACTCTGAGCTGCGCCGCAAGCCCCGTCCGGGACATGCCGATTACCCGGCGCGTGTGAAGTATCACAACATGCACGATGTCGCTGGTAGCGGGCATTTCTCCGGCCGCCTAACGGCACCCTTATGCATCGCCGGCGGCATTGCGCTGCAGGCACTCGAGGCCCGCGGCATTCAGGTCATGGCGCACGTCGCGCAGATCGGCGGCATCTCCGACCTGCCGATGGACGATATGGTCTATCGCGAGGCCGACCGCAAGGCAATCCTTTCGAACGACTTGCCTTGCATTGACGCCGCGGCAGCCGGCCGCATGCGCGAGGAGATTCTGGCCGCGCGCGACGAACTCGACAGCATCGGCGGCATCGTGGAGTGCGGCATTTACGGGCTTCCCGCGGGCATCGGCGACCCCATGTTCGACAGCATCGAGAACCGCATCGCGCAAATCGCCTTTGGCATTCCCGCCGTAAAGGGCGTGGAGTTTGGCATGGGCTTTGCCGTCGCCGCCATGCGCGGCAGCGAGAACAACGATCCGTATCGCATCGATGCCGAGACCGGAAAGATCGAGGTCGAGTCCAACAACGCCGGCGGCATCCTGGGCGGCATTTCCACGGGTGCACCCGTCATGTGGCGTATGGCCGTGAAGCCGACGCCCTCAATTGGCCGCGAGCAACAGACCGTAGACATGGACGCCATGGAAAATGCCGAGCTCTCGGTCCACGGCCGTCACGATCCCTGCATCGTCCCCCGAGCCGTCCCCGTAGCCGAAGCAGCCGCCGCCCTCGCCATCTGGGACGCCCTCCTCGAAGACGCCGCCCAGCTCTAACCCGACTCACCTGGGTTGCCTGCCAACTCAGCCGTTATGTGAAAGGGGCCTCCATGGACCTTGCTGACATCCGCCAGGCCATCGATGGCATCGACACCACGCTCCTCAACAGCTTTGTCGAGCGCATGGACATTGCCATCGATGTCGCCAAGTCAAAAATCGAGATGGGCAAGGCCGTCTTCGACCCCGCCCGCGAGCGCTCCAAGCTCAACAACCTCGCCAGCCGCGCGCCCGAGCGCTACGAGGCACAGACCATCGCCCTGTTCCGTCTCCTCATGAGCATGAGCAAGGCCGAGCAGCAGCGCTACATCAACGAGCTCAAGGGCATCACGGTGTCGCAAAAGGCCCATGCCACAGCCGCAGCCTTTAACACGCCCTTCCCTCAAACGGCCACCGTTGCCTGCCAGGGCGTCGAAGGCGCCTATAGCCAGATCGCCGCGTGCAAACTCTTCGACGTGCCCGATATTGCGTTCTTCGAGACCTTCGAGGGAGTCATGCGCGCCGTGCGCGACGGCTTCTGCGAATTTGGCGTGCTGCCCATCGAGAACTCCACCGCTGGCTCGGTCAACGCTGTCTACGACCTGCTCGCCCAGTTCGACTTCCATATCGTGCGCTCGCTGCGTCTTAAGATCGACCACAACTTGCTTGTCAAGCCCGGCACCAAGCTCGCAGACGTGCGCGAGGTCTATAGTCACGGCCAGGCCATCGCGCAGTGCGCTAATTTTATCGAGGCCCACGGGCTGCACGCCACCAAGTACCCTAACACGGCCATGTCGGCCGAGATGGTCGCCAGCTCCGAGCGCACCGATGTTGCCGCCATCGCATCGCGCAGCTGCGCGGCACTCTACGGCCTGGAGGTGCTGGAGCCCAACATCCAAGACTCGGACAACAACTACACGCGCTTTGTCGTCATCAGCCGCGAGCCGCGCGTCTATCCCGGCGCCAACCGCACCTCGCTCATGATTACCACGGCCAACGAGCCGGGCGCACTCTATCGCGTACTCGAGCGCTTCTACGCGCTTAATATCAACCTCATCAAGCTCGAGAGCCGCCCCATCCCCGGGCACGACTTTGAGTTTATGTTCTACTTTGACCTGGACTGCCCCTTTGGCAGCAAGGCCCTCGACGACTTGCTCGATTCCGTCGACGACGTGTGCGAGAGCTTCACCTACTTTGGCAGCTACACGGAGGTGCTCTAGATGAACGATGTCGCCGCAGCCCGTCCCTACGGCGTGCTGGGCCGCGTACTGGGCCACAGCTACACCCCGACCATCTACAAGGAGCTCGCGGGGCTTGAGTACGTGCGCTTTGAGCGCGAGCCCGAGGATCTTGAGGCCTTTATGGCGGGCGACGAATGGGAGGGCACCAACGTGACCATCCCCTACAAGCGCGCCGTCATGGAATACCTGGACGAGCTGAGTCCGCTGGCCGAGCGCATGGGCAACGTCAACACCATCACACGCCTGCCCGACGGCCGCCTACGCGGCGACAACACTGACTACTTTGGTTTTCAGTGTCTGGTCGAGGAGTTGGGCGTAGAGGTTGCCGGTAAGAAGGTCCTCGTGCTCGGCGCCACCGGCGGCGCAGGCACCACGGCCAGCATGGTGCTCGATGACCTAGGCGCCATCGTCGTACCCGTGGGTCGCACGAGCGAGGTCAACTACGATAACATCGCGCAGCAATCCGATGCCGCGCTGCTCGTCAACTGCACGCCTGCCGGCATGTTCCCCTACTGCCCCGACGCCCCTTGCACACTCGAAGGACTTGACGCGCTCGAGGGCGTCATCGACATTGTCTACAACCCCGCCCGCACGGGACTCATGCTCGAGGCCGAGCGCCGCGGCATCCCCTGCATCGGCGGCCTGCTGATGCTCGTTGCCCAGGCCGCACAGGCCGTCGAGCGCTACACCGGCCAGGTTACCCCGCGCGAGCGCATCCTGGACGTAACGAAGCGCCTGTCTCACCGCGAGCAGAACATTGCCCTGATTGGCATGCCGGGTTCGGGCAAGACCCGCGTGGGCGAGCAGATCGCCCTGCTCACGGGTCGCGAGCACATCGACTTGGACCGCACGCTTGAGGAACGCCTCGGCATGCCCTGCGCCGACTATATCGTCGAGCGCGGCGAGGCGGCCTTCCGCGAGCAGGAGACGGCGGCGCTGGCCGACATCTCCAAGCGCAGCGGCCTGGTGCTTTCCACGGGTGGCGGCGTGGTCACGCGCGACGAGAATTGCCCGCTGCTGCACCAAAACAGCCAGGTCGTGATGCTCAACCGCAAGCTCGACGAGCTCGCCCGCAAGGGCCGCCCTATCACCGCGCGCGACGGCATCGACAAGCTCGCCGAGCAGCGCATGCCACGCTACCGCGCCTGGGCCGACTACATCATCGACTCACGCGACTGCGCCGCCAACACCGCCCAAGCCCTCCTCGACACCCTCCCACCCGCTCTCTAACAAATACCACCACAAAGGGGCAGGCACCTTTGTGGTGGTTTTCCAATCGCAAAGGAAGCAACCATGAAAGCACTCGTCATCAACGGCCCCAACCTCAACATGCTCGGCATTCGCGAGCCGGGCATCTATGGCAGCGACAACTATGACCGCTTAGTGCAGATCTGCCAGGATACGGGCGCCGCGCAGGGCTTCGACGAGGTCGAGGTCTTCCAGTCCAACCACGAGGGCAGCATCGTCGACAAGATCCAGGAGGCCTACGGCAAGGTCGACGGCATCGTCATCAACCCGGCCGCCTACACGCACACGAGCGTCGCGATCCTCGACGCACTCAAGGCCGTCGCCATCCCTGCCGTCGAGGTCCACATCAGCGCCGTCGAGACCCGCGAGGACTTCCGCCAGGTGAGCTATGCACGCCTAGCCTGCTTCGCCACCATCACCGGCGAAGGCCTCCAAGGCTACGCCCACGCGTTGGAGCTGCTGAGGGAGCGTCTCGAAAAGTAAGACTGCAACACTACTGAATAAATGATAGCGGGAAGGGCCGACTTGGTCCTCCCCGCTTTTAATTACGCCTTCTTGATCACGTACGCCAATCCAATATCGCAGGCACAGCGTACGATTGACGCGAAGAGCCACGATGCTGGCAGCGTCATAAGCAGCGGCATGGTCTGCCAAGGAATAAACCAATCGACCGCGTGGATCGCAAAGATCGCCAGACTGGCTTGTCCGCAAAACACGAGCCCTCGCTCAAAAGCCCCCAAAACCGGCACGTCTTTCAGCTTCTCCAGCGCCATGGAAACCCAGCACACGCAGTAGCTGCCAGCAAGAGCGGCAGCCGTCGCAACCACAAACCCATCCACGCGGCGGCTCGAAAGCTCAAGCCCACTCAGCGCGGCAAGGACAAGCCAAGCGACACCGGCTCCAATAAATAGCAGAGGCTTGTTCACGCTCGCCTCCAGCCCCCTTTGGCGGGCCGTATAGCCAACCCACATCAGCAAGACGATGTAGCAGCTCAAATCCAAATCGAGCGGCAGGTAAACACCAAAATAGCGAGACACGCTCAAACCGCAAAAGGCAATCGCGGCACAGACAACGCCCTGCCAAACAACCCCAATCCTGCGGCGATCAAACAGCCGCACGAGCGCATTAAACAGCAAGCGCGACGTAAACAGCGCCGCCAAAAACCATGCCATGCCAACGGCGGTAACGCAAAGCCCAGGCACATCAACGCCCGAGGCAAACACAAGCGTCTTAAGCCCCGCAACCAGCGTACCGATTGTCAAAGGAGCGCCGCTCATCAAGAACGTCGGCACCTGCCACGCCAGTGCAAGAACCACATACGGCACCAGCAGGCGAGACACCGAACCACTCAGCAGCTCGCGCCACGGCTTCAGCCTAAACGTATACCCGGCAAGAATAAAGAACACCGGCATGTGAAACGAGAAGATCGCGTGCCGCAAGGGAGAGGGATTTGGAACGGTGTGCCCCACAATGACCAGAATAATTGCAATCCCCTTTGCAATATCGATCCAGTCGAGCCTTTTGCTTCCCATAGCGAACCCTTCAAAACCGCAGCACATAAGATGAAAAAAGCCCAGACCACCTAGCGGCCCGGTCTTAATAAACGATGGTGCTCCATGGCGGATTCGAACCGTCGACCTTGGGATTAGAAGTCCCCTGCTCTATCCAACTGAGCTAATGGAGCAAATAACCGCACGCCTAAGCAAGCGCAAGCCTGTCGGGCGCAAATAATTATAACCTAGTTGAACTGCTCGCGGTACGCCTTGCAGACCTCATCAACAGGGCCGTCCATGCGAAGGTCACCCTTCTCAATCCAAACGGCACGCTGGCAGATGCGCTCAACCTGCTCCATGGAGTGCGAAACGAACAGAACCGTCACGTCGCCGCTCTGGATAAAGTGCTGAATGCGGTCCTCGCACTTCCGCTGGAAGAACACGTCACCGACGGACAGCGTCTCGTCAACGATCAGAATATCGGGCTCGGTAATCGTCGCGATTGCAAAGGCGATACGCGCCACCATGCCCGAGGAGAAGTTCTTAAGCGGCATATCGACAAAGTTCTGCAGCTCAGCGAACTCGATAATGCCGTCAAAGTTGGCGTCGATGAACTCCTTGGTATAGCCGAGCAGGGCGCCGTTTAGATAGATGTTCTCGCGGGCGGTCAGCTCGGGGTCAAAGCCGGCACCAAGCTCAATCAGCGGCGCGATGTTACCGTGCACCTTAACGCTGCCCTCGCTAGGCTCAAGCACGCCAGCGATAATCTTGAGCATCGTAGACTTGCCGGAGCCATTGGTGCCGACCAGACCCACGACCTCGCCGCGATGAATATCAAACGAGATGTGCTTAAGCGCCCTAAACTCCTCAAAGAACAGCTCGTGCTTGGCAAGCTTAATGAAGTACTCCTTGAGGTTGGTCAGCGACTCGGACGCCATGTTAAAGATCATGGTGACGTCGTCGACCTCGACAGCCAGAGGCTGCTCGCTGTAATCAACAACAGATTCAGTCATCACAGCACTCCTTAGATGTAGAGGATGAACTTGCGCTCGGACTTATGGAACACGGTGTAGCCAATAACAAGCGCAAGAACCGCCCAAGCGACGCACATACCAAACGTCATAAGCGAGGGCGTAGTCTGGAACAGGAAGATATCGCGCATAAACTGCAGGTAGTTGTACATGGGGTTCGCATACATCAAGATACGCACGAGATGCGGCATTTGTGCAATAAAGTCAGTCGTCCAAAAGATGGGCGTGATGTAAGTCCACGCCGTGATGACGACGCTCCACAGATGCATAACGTCGCGGAAGAAGACCGTAAGGGCAGAGAGCATCATGCCCAGGCCCATGCAGAAGCACATAAGCAGCAGCAGGCAAACCGGCAGCAGAATAAGGTGCCAAGAAGGCATAACGCGGAACCACAGCATAACGATGGCGACGGCGACCAGCGAGAAGCCAAAGTTCACGAGTGAGAAAAGCACCTTCTGCACCGGGAAGACCCAGCGGTGCACCTTAACCTTCTTGAGCAGCGGAGCCGCACCCACAATCGACGTCAGGGCCTGGTTCGTAGACTCGGACATGACGGCAAAGGTAACGTTACCCACGATCAAGTACAGTGGGTACATCTCGGGCGTAATCGAGCCATTTCGGCCTTGGGCGAAAATCGTCGAGAACACGATGGCCATGACAATCATCATCAGCAGCGGGTTGAGCACCGACCATGCGACACCCAGAACGCTACGGCGATACTTGATCTTAAAATCCTTGGTAACAAGCTGACGAAGGATAAACGCGTCCTTCTCAAATTCGTTCTTAGCAAACGTCGCAGGCAGACTGCGAGTTTCTTGTTGCTTTGTCTGATCCGACACGGATGCAACTCCTTTACTCGTAATCGTTGACAAACGAACAGTATAGACCCGACGGCCATGCAAACGATTCGCGCAACAAAACTGGAGAACTAACCCACATCTCAGGATGCCAAGCCCAAACGGCTATAATTTCAAGGGTTGAATGTATAAGGAGCATTGAGTGAATTCTGAATCCATCGCCGTCATCATCCCCTGCTACAACGAAGCGCTCACGATTGGTAAGGTCATCGACGACTTTCACCGCGAGCTTCCGCAGGCGACGGTCTATGTCTATGACAACAACTCGTCGGACGATACCTCACGCATCGCCACCGAGCACGGCGCCACGGTACGCCTTGAACCCCGTCAGGGAAAGGGCAACGTGTGCCGCCAGATGTTTCGCGATATCGATGCCGATTGCTACCTGATGGTCGACGGAGACGACACCTACCCCGCCGAGGCGGCCAAAGCCCTCTGCGAGCCTATCCTCAGCGGCACAGCCGATATGACCGTAGGCGACCGCCTTTCCAACGGCACCTACGCCGAGGAAAATAAGCGTGCCTTCCACGGCTTTGGCAACAATCTGGTCCGCGCCATGATCAAGTGGATCTATGGCTACAGCTTCGATGATGTCATGACCGGCTACCGCGCCATGAGCCGTCCGTTCGTCAAAACCTTCCCCGTGCTTTCCGAGGGCTTCCAGATCGAAACCGAGCTCTCAATCCACGCCGTCGACCACCGCTGGCGCATCAAAGATGTGCCCATCGAGTACCGCGACCGTCCGGAAGGCTCCGAGTCCAAGCTCAATACCGTGAGCGACGGCATTAAAGTCGTTGCGATGATTGGCACGCTGTTCAAGGACTACCGCCCGCTGAAGTTCTTCAGTCTGGTTGCGCTTTTATTCGCGATTATCGGTCTGGCTTTGGGCATTCCTATCTTTGTTGAGTACTTTCAGACCGGCCTAGTCCCGCGCTTCCCCACCGCCATGCTCGCCGCCTCGTTTATGTTCCTGTGCGGACTGAGCCTTGCGACCGGATTCATCCTGGATTCTGTGGCAAAGGTTGAGAAAAAGCAGTGGGAGGTCAACGTGTACAGCAAATACGCCTACGATGACCAGCCCGGCCACCCTACTTCCAAGCCAAGCGAGAGGTAAACCACCATGCCGCTCATCTCCATCGTCGTGCCGTGCTACAACGAGCAGGAATCACTTCCGATCTTTCTCAAAGAGCTCGATGGCGTCGTTCGCATCATGACTCAGCAGGACCCCGAGATTTCCTTTGAAGCCGTCCTCATCGACGATGGCTCGGCAGACAAAACGCTCGCCGTCATGAAAGCAGAAGCCGCGGCGGCGCATCCATACGCCATCCGCTGGCACTCTTTCTCGCGCAACTTTGGCAAGGAGGCGGCACTATTCGCCGGACTCCAGCACGCAAAGGGCGACTATGTCGCCATCATGGATGCCGACATGCAGGACCCGCCCTCGCTCCTGCCGCAGATGTACGAGATCTTGCAGACCGAAAACTACGATAACGTCGCCACACGCAGGACCACCCGCGAAGGCGAGCCTCCCATCAGGTCTTTCTGTGCCCGTATGTTCTACAAGATCATCAACCGCATTTCCAAGGCCGACATCGTCGACGGAGCACGCGATTTTAGGCTCATGAAGCGACCTATGGTCAACGCCATCATCTCCATGGGCGAATACAACCGATTCTCCAAGGGCATTTACGGCTGGGTCGGCTTCAAGACCAAATGGCTCCCCTACGTAAACGTCAACCGCGTAGCCGGCGAGACCAAATGGAGCTTTTGGTCGCTGCTCCTCTATTCCATCGACGGCATCGTCGCGTTTTCCACGGCGCCACTCTCCCTCGCCGCCCTCACGGGTATCGTCTTCTGCCTCATCGCCATCCTAGGATTTATCGTCATCCTGGTCAAAACGCTTGTTTGGGGCGACCCCGTAGGCGGATGGCCCTCCCTTGCCTGCCTCATTACGCTGTTTGGCGGTATGCAGCTCCTGTGTCTGGGAATCATTGGCGAGTACCTGGCAAAAGCCTACTTGGAGGCCAAGCGCCGCCCCATCTATATCATCCGAGAGTCCAACGAGGAATCTGATGACACAGCCCAATAACAGCACGCTCAAGAATGTGGCGTTCTACGCCGCCTGCTTCACGTTTTCCGTCGCACTCTTTGTCGCACTTGCAGCGGCGGGGCATGTCTACCCCCTTGGCGACAACTCGTTTCTCACCAACGATCTCAAATACCAATACATCGACTTCTTCGCGTGGTTTCGCCGCGTCCTTTTAGGCGAGGCAAACCTTCGCTATTCCTTCTCGCAGGGACTCGGCATGAACACATGGGGGCTCTATAGCTACTACCTCGCCAGCCCCTTCAACCTGCTCTGCGTGCTGTTTCCTGCAGACAAGCTGACGCTCTTCGTATTTGCCATAACCGCGCTCAAACTGGGCTGCATCCACATCAGCAGCGCTTGGTATGTGCAAAAGCGCTTTGACCTGCCCAAGCCCGCCGCATTCCTGCTTTCCCTCTCGTTCACGTTTTGCAGCTGGACCATCAGCAACCTGCGCAACCCACTCTGGATCGATTGCCTCATCCTGCTGCCCATCTGCGTCTACGGATGCCACGAGCTCATTCGCAAGCAGCGTATGATCCGCCTCGTCATCACAACGGCGCTCAATGTCATGTTCTGCTGGTATACGGCCTACATCAGCATCCTGTTCCTCTGCATCTTCGTATTGGTCGAATTTGTCGATTATGTTGTAGAAAAAGAATTTAGCTGGAAGCTCATGCTCGATCGGGCCCTGCGGTTCGCCGGGGCTATCGCGCTTGGATTGCTTCTGTCCGCCTGGACCTTTTTGCCGACCATCCTTGCCATGTCCAAGGGCGGACCCGTTCTGGCACTCGGCCCCCTACTTAAAACCAGCCTCAAGTCGCTCATCGGGGGCTTTCTTCCCTGCATGTGGGTAAACAACGAAAGCACACCGCAATTCTATTGCGGCATCATCATGATGCTGCTCGCGGTGAGCCTACTGGTTAACCGCACGGTTTCAATCAAGACGCGCATTGCAACACTCGTCGTCACGATAATCCTGGTCGCCAGCTCCGTTTTGAGCCCGCTCGAGTACATCTGGTGCGGCATGCGCGTTCCCAATGGCTTCTACTCGCGCACGGCTTTTTTGCTGAGCTTCTTTGCGCTGTGGGCCGCAGGATACGCGCTGCAGAAACTCCAAGAGCGGCCAACATTACGTCGAGCCCATCGTCCGGCCATCATCATGCCACTCCTGGCACTCACGGCAATTGAACTATTTGCCAACGCCCATGTTATGTGGAACCAGCTGTACACAGGCTATTCCGAAGAAGCCAACAGAGCCTATATCGCCACCGCAACCGACACGATCACGGCTATTCAAGACCAGACTTCGGCGTCGTTCTACCGCATTGACCGCACGACCACACGCGTCGACAGCGCCGCCCTCAACGAAGGCCTGGCGCTTGGGTACAACCAGTTGTCTTCGTATTCGTCTGCCAACAACCCGCAGGCCATCGCACTGCTCAACTCCCTTGGATACAGCAGCGTCGGCGAATTCTCGACCCGTTATGCCGAGCCCATTCTCGCCGTCGATGCCCTACTGGGAGTCAAATATGCCATTCCTGAAAACGTGCCTGCGGGATACGTTTTAGCCAAGACGAATCAGGCCGACTCCACAAGCGCGGTGTACCAGAACCCCTATGCGCTCAGCATTGGCATCGCAGCCTCAAGCGATATCCAAAACAGTACGTTGAAGAGCGAGAACCCTTTCGAAAAGCAGAACGACCTCTACAGCAAAATCCTAGGCCGCGAGGTCGAGCTCTATACCAAGATCGAGGCCACGAGCACGGAAAATAGCGATAGCTTAAAGCAATGGAGCGTTACCGTACCGGCAAGCTCAATCGGGTATCTCTACATCAACAAAGATGCGACCGCCGGCAGTTATTGGCCCGTCACCCTTACCATCGACCAGCGAACGATCGAAAACGAGGCCTGGAGATTCGACAATAATATCCGCCAGATTGCGGATGCATCGGACGCCCCGAGCCAGCATACGGTGTCAATCGGAGTCGCAGAGGACAATTCAGACATGCCCCAAGACAATGAGCCGGTCTTTTACGCCCTCAATCTGGACGTTTTCGAGCAGATTATTTACGAGCTTAAGACGAGCGAATTTGTCCCGACAGTTTTTGAGGACGGAAGGATCGAAGGCGAGTATACCGCCAAGGATGACGGCAACCTGCTGCTGAGCGTTCCGTACGATGAGGGCTGGAACGTAACGGTAAACGGAACCGCCGCAGAACTAACGCCCGCCGCCGATAAGGGCCTGTCGTCCCTGAACATGCAGAAAGGCGCGAATAGGATTGTGATGACCTACAAGACTCCGGGCGCCCTAGCGGGGCTTGTAGTGAGTCTGGCGACCGCCGCCGCCCTTGTTGCAGCGGGGCTATACGCCAGACATAAGAAAAGCCGCCGTTAACAAGCGGCGGCTTTTTTACTCTCGTCAATTCAATAGCGGCGACTAGAGGGTCTTGAGATACTCCCCCAGCTCTTCCTCCCAGTCGGGCATGTGGAAGCCAACTGACTCGAGCCTGGACAGGTCGAGCGCGGAGTGGACCGGGCGCGAGGCGACGGGCCCCTCGGCGCCGGCGTAGTAGTCGGCTGTCGACACCGGCACGACCTTCTCACC
>CABIWB010000009.1:0-11358 GCA_902362275.1 Coriobacteriaceae bacterium
CGTACTTAGTTTCCAAAATCATTCCGCAGCGCGAAGGCCCCCGTTGTCAACGCTTCGAAGAAGCGAGACAACGGGGGGCCTTCATGCGCGAGGACGTTTTGGAAACTAAGTACGGGACCCGCCCAAGCCGTCCGGTGGGATCAGAGTATCCTTGCTGTTACTCTGCTTTGCCCACGGAGTTGAGGTTGGTCATGCGGATCTTAACCAGCTCGGTGATCTCACGCATGCCCTCCTTGGCCGGCTTCTTGGGATCGAAGCAGGCGGGGTTCTCGGCCATGTAGGCCATGAAGCCCTTGGTGTAGGCCTGACGCAGCTCGGTGGCGTAGTTAACCTTGCAGATGCCGTTCTTCACAGCCTCGGCAACCTGCTCATCGGGCACACCGGAGGTGCCATGCAGGACCAGCGGCACGTCGACGGCGTCGCGGATGGCCTTGACCACGGACTGCTCGATGTGCGGATCGCTCGTGTACACGCCGTGGCTGGTGCCAACGCCAATGGCCAGCGAGGTGCAGCCGGTGCGCTCAACGAACTCCTTGGCCTCGGCAGGATCGGTGTAGGGGCTCTCGCCCTCGACCGCAGGACCGTCGTCCTCCTTGCCGCCAACCTTACCGAGCTCAGCCTCGACGGGCACGCCCATGGCGCGGCCAGCATCGGCGACGGACTTGGTCAGGGCAATGTTGTCCTCGAAGGACTCGTGCGAACCGTCGATCATGACAGAGGTGTAGCCCGTGCGGAAAGCCTGCATGCAGCGGTCATAGCCATCGCCGTGATCGAGGTGCAGAGCGACGGGCACGGAAGCGCGCTCGGCGGCAGCCTTGACCATGCCGTAGAAGTAGTCCAGACCAGCGGTCTTGATGGTGCCCGGGGTGGTCTGCATGATGACGGGGGACTTGGTCTCCTCGGCAGCGGCCAGAACGGCCATAACAAACTCGAGGTTCTCGACGTTGAAAGCGCCAACAGCGTAGTGGCCGGCCTGAGCGTCCTTGAGCATCTTTTCGGTGGTAACAAGTGCCATGAGCGTTTGCTCCTCTCCCTCGCCCGCATCTGGACATCGGGCGTAGTTGTTCACAAGGCGTTTTACCTTGCGTTTTGCTGCGCTCATTGTATGAAAATCGACAGCGTCGCACGTATGAGATATCACCGGCACACAGGTCAAGACACTCGTTTTTGAAAAGCAAACGGAAGGGATTCGCGCCGGATCCCTCTATACGACATTGCAGTTTTCAAGCGAATCATCTTTCTTTTATAGAAAAGATAAGTAATCGAAAGGCGTTTTCTTACTTAAAAAGAAAATGAACGAAAATAGAGTCAACACAATTCCTGCAAATTCAAGTTGAGGATGGAGCAGCTATGGCCCATGCAACAACCCGAGCCTTCGCCGATGAGCGTCGCGCTGCCATCATGGAGATGCTCGAACATAACGCCTCGGTGCAGGTGGCAGAAATCGCCCAGACCTTTGGCGTGTCCTCCGTTACCGCCCGTGCCGACCTAGACGCGCTCGCCGAGTCCGGCAAGCTGCGCCGCACGCATGGTGGCGCTGTGTCGCTCCAGAAGCGACTGACCGTATCCACCCAGGATCGCCGCATCAATGTCAACGTCGCCGCCAAGCAGGCCATCGCGCAAAGCGCCATCGAGCTCGTCAATGACGGCGACACGCTGCTCGTCGACTCGGGCACCACGGCGCTCGAGTTCGTCCGGCTCCTCGACCAGCGCGATGGCATCACCGTTATCACGGCCGACATTACCATTGCCGATTACATCGACGAGAGCATGCCCTCGGTCGATGTCGTCATGTTGGGCGGGGCACTGCGCAAAGGCCATCGTTATTTGTACGGACCGCTCACTATGCAGGCGCTCCAAATGGTCCATGCCGATCTGGCCGTCATGTGCCCCGGTGCCTTTGTCCCCAGCTGCGGCTTTACGACCGACTTTCCGCAGATGGCCGAAACCAAAGCGGCTATGGTCGGTACCGCCCGTCAAAGCGTCGCCCTCATGGACGCCAGCAAGGTTAACGGACGCGGCATGTACCGCTTTGCCAAGCTGACCGATGTCGACACCATCGTGATGGACCGTGATCCCGATGGCGCCGTCGCCACCTCAATCGCCGAGACCGCCGACGACGCCCGCCCAAATCTCGTCATCGACGGCGCTTAAACAAAAACCACCACAAAGGTGCCTGTCCCCTTTGTGGTGGTTGTGATGGCTGAGCGTCAAAAGCGAAATGTCGCTACTTGGAAAGCTCGTCGGCGAGGGCCTCGATCTGAGCGCGCGAGGCGTCGTTGAGCGAGCCCAGCACGGTCACCTTGTTCTGCGCCAGGGTGATGTCCTTCATGCCCTCGAGCTCCTTGGTCATAACCTTGGCAGCTGCAGGCGCCCAGGAACCGGCCTCGACAAGCGCCACGGTACGGTTCTGATAGGCGTGCCCGGCAAGCGTGTGGATAAAGGTGCTCATGAACGGGAAGATCTCGCCCTGATAGGTGATGGAGGCAAGCACCAGACGGTCATAGCGGAACGCATCCTCAACGGCCTCAGCCATGTCGTCGCGAGCCAGGTCAAAGACGGAGACCTTCTGGCCGCGGGCCTCGAGAGCAGATGCGAGCTCCTCAACGGCAGCCTTCAGATGGCCGTACACGCTCGCATAGGCAATCGTGATGCCCTCGTCCTCGGGCTGATAGCTCGACCAGGTGTTGTAGGTGTCGAGGTAATAGCCCAGATTCTCGGTCAGTACGGGGCCGTGGAGCGGACAGATGATCTGAATGTCCAGGTCGGCGGCCTTCTTGAGCACGGTCTGCACGAACTTGCCGAACTTACCGACGATGCCAAAGTAGTAGCGGCGCGCTTCGCAAGCCCAGCCTTCCGGGTCCTCGATGTCGTTGGCGCCGAACTTGCCAAAACCGTCGGCACTAAAGAGCACCTTGTCGGTAGACTCGTAGGAGAAGAGCACCTCGGGCCAGTGCACGTTGGGGGCACCGACAAACGTTAGGCTGTGGCCACCCAGGTCGAGCACGTCGCCCTCTTTGACGACCATCTTACGCTCGGGGTAGTCGGTGCCAAAGTAGTTGACCATCATGCGGAAAGCACCCACGCTGGCCACAATCTGCGCCTGGGGATAGCGCTCCATAAAGGCGGCGATACCGGCGGAGTGATCGGGCTCCATGTGATGGACAACCAGGTAGTCGGGCGTACGGCCATCGAGCACGGCCTCGAGGTTGCCGAGCCACTCGTCGACAAAGCCAGCGTCGACCGAATCGGCGACAGCGATTTTATCGCCCAAGATAACGTAGCTGTTGTATGCCATACCATTCTCGGACACGTCGTACTGGCCCTCGAACAGGTCAATGTCGTGATCGTTGACGCCAATGTAGCGGATATCCTTGGTGATCTCCATCAGGCAAAGCCTCCTAGATAGACAAAAGAGCCCGTCTATCATAGCACTCGCCTTCATAGCCACGGCTATCTGTCAGCATCCTTACCGATTGTTTTTGAGGCGGAATATACCGCCGTTTACCTGTACAAACTATGCGCGCGGTATCGCTGTGCTATGTCGAACGATGAGCTGGCCGGGAATACGAATGGCAACGGTTTTGTCCGTTGCCCCCGCCTTGGAAACCGCGTGCTCGAACACCTCGCGTCCACGCTGATGCAAATCGAATCGAACGGTCGTGAGCTCGTTGTGTGCCACAAAATCATCGAGCGAATCGTCGACGCCCACCACGCTCACGTCCTCGGGCACGCGCAGACCGCTATCGCGCAGCGCTGCAATCGCGCCATTTGCCATCTGGTCGTTTGCCGCGTAAATCGCCGTCATGGTGCGATCGTGCTCGGCCAGGTACCTGCCGGCCTCGTAGCCGCTGTTGGCAGACCAGTCGCCCTCGAGCGGCTCTGCCGGCTCGATGTGTTTACGCTCGAGTGCATCCTGCCAACCGGCGCGACGAAATTGCTCGTCGACCGAGAATGACGGGCCGCCAATATAGCGAATCTGCTCGTGCCCTAGCTCAAACAGGTGATCCATAAGCAATAGCGAGCAGCCGTAATGGTCGGAATCGACCGTGGTCACCCGCGGGTGCGCGTACATGGTAACGATGACCGTGCCAATGCCCGGCAGTGGATCAAACGTCTCAAAATCGGGCGCCATGCGACTCATGCCGATGATGATGCCGTCCACCGGCAATGCGGCCATACGACGCGTGGCCTCGGCAAGCGAAAACTCCTCGGTCTTGGACATCTCGACCAGCGTGATGGCACAATTATGCTCGCGAGCAGCGCTGGCGATGCCGTCGATCATTGAGAGGTTGCCGAACTTGGTGACATCGTTGACGCACAGGCCGACCGAATGATAACGGCCGTCGCGCAGCGAGCGACCGGCATAACTCGGACGAAAGCCGAGCTTTTGCATAGCGGCCTGTACGCGCTGGCGCGTCTGCTCGTTAACGTTAGACAAGCCGTTGGCGACGCGCGAAACCGTCTGCTGCGAAACGCCGGCAGCGCGGGCGACGTCGGCCATGGAGACCGGACGCGAACTGGTATCGTTGGACGGGCGCCTTGCCACAGGATCACCTTCACCCTTGCGAGATCTGAATAGCGTGAATGCCGGCCCGGGCAGAAATACATCCCGCGCCGAGGCCCGCTATCGTCGGACGCATGTTAACGTACTCTACTTTTTCTATCTGCATCTCTTCTGCTTTATAAGTCCATACGGCAGTACCGTTCACGGCTGAATTTCTACCGATTACCAGATTCTCAAAAAGTGACAAGCGATGTGTTATGAGTACGTTAACATAGCCCGTAACGTGCGGTATCGTGAACACTTGGTTCATGCCGCTTTAAGTTGTTAACGTACTCATAACGACGCAAAACCCACCCGGGCGCGCCAAGGAAAGGACTCCCATGACCACCCCCGACAAAAAGACACTCGCCACGCTCACCAAGCTGTTCGAGGAGGAGTTTGGCCCCATCGGCGACCGCCAGGTGCTCTACGTGCACGCGCCCGGCCGCTCCGAGATCAGCGGCAACCACACTGACCACGAGGGTGGCCACGTTATCGCCGGCTCGCTCGATGTCGCCGTCGACGGCATCGCCGTGGCAACCGATTCCAACAAGGTTCGCGTAGCCGACGAAGGCTATCCCACGTTTGAGATCGCGCTCGACACGCTAGACGTTCAGGAGTCCGAGAAGGGCACGTCCGCGAGCCTCGTCCGCGGCATGGCCCACGAAATCGCTGCTCTGGGCGTTGAGCCCCAGGGCTTCGACTTTGCCTTCACCTGCTCCGTCCCCTCGGGCGGCGGTCTTTCGAGCTCCGCTGCTGTCGAGGCGGCATACGGTCGCGCCATGGAGACGCTCTGGGGCGCACCCGCCATCGAGCCCGTCGCGCTCGCCCAGATGAGCCAGCGCACCGAGAACAACTATTACGGCAAGCCCTGCGGTCTGATGGACCAGGCCGCCGTTTGCTTGGGCGGCCTCGCCTACATGGACTTTGAGGATCAGGCTCAGCCTAAAACCCAGAAGCTCGAGCTCAACTTTGAGGATCACGGTTATGCGCTCGTGCTCGTTAAGGTCGGTGCCGACCACGTGGCCGCCACCGACGACTACGCCGCCGTTCCGCGCGAGATGCAGGACGTCGCTGCCGAGTTTGGCAAGGCGCGCCTGTGCGAGGTAAACGTGGCGGACTTTGACGCCAAGCTCCCCGAGCTGCGCGCCAAGCTGGGCGACCGCGCCTGCCTGCGCGCCGTTCACTACTGGTACGAAAACGGCCTGGTCGATAAGCGCTGGGCTGCCCTGAACGCCGGCGACATCGATCAGTTCCTGGTCCTGACGCGCGAGTCCGGCGCCAGCTCTGCCATGTACCTGCAGAATGTCGTTGCCAAGCTGGGCTCCGAGCAGCCTTCGATGTATGCCCTGGCACTGGCCGAGCACGTGCTCGACGGCCGTGGCGCCGTCCGTATCCACGGTGGCGGCTTTGGTGGCACCATCCAGGCCTTCGTGCCGCTCGACCTGGTCGACACCTTTATCACCAAGATGAACGGCTGGCTGGGCGAGGGCTCTGCCCGCCACTACGCTATCTCTGACAAGGGGGCTTACGCGGCATGGCTGTAATGACTGACGTGCGCGAGGCCGCGCAGAACCTGATCGAGTACGCTATCCACCGATCGATGATCGGCCAGGACGATCGCATCTGGGCGTATAACACCATTCTCGAGTGCATCGGTGCTACGGGCCCGGCGCTCGACATGGCCTGGGCGCTCCAGGTCGAAAAACTCTCGCTCTTGCACCCCGACACCCTGCCCAACTTTGACCCTGAAGGCACACTTGCCGCGCTTGCCGAGGCGGCTGTTGCCAACGGCGCCGCCGAGGACACGGCATCGGGCCGCGACCGCATCGCCATGCGCATCATGGGCGCGCTCATGCCAAGGCCTTCGGTTGTAAACGAGGAGTTCAACGGACGCATGGGCGTCAACGAGCCCCGCGCCGCGACCGACTGGTTCTACGGCCTGTGCTGCGACGCCGGCTACGTGCGCCGTGCCGCCATCGCGCGCAACATCAAATGGAGCACCCCCACCAACTGGGGCGACCTCGAGATTACCATCAACCTGTCAAAGCCCGAAAAGGACCCGCGCGATATTGCCGCGGCCGGCGCTGCCAAAAACACGGGCGAGAAGTATCCCGCCTGCCAGCTCTGCATCGAAAACGAGGGCTATCCCGGACGCTCCGCTGCAGCCGACGGCGGCGCCCATCCCGCCCGCCAGAATCTGCGCGTTATCCCCATTAAGCTCGACGGCGAGCGCTGGGGCTTCCAATACAGCCCGTACGCGTACTTTAACGAGCACTGCATTGCCATGAGCTCCGAGCATCGTCCGATGCACGTCGACCGCAAGGGGCTGACCTGCCTGCTCGACTTTGTCGACCTGTTCCCGCACTACTTCATTGGCTCCAACGCCGACCTGCCCATCGTGGGCGGCTCGATTCTGTCGCACGACCACTTCCAGGGCGGCGCACACGAGTTCCCCATGATGCATGCCGCCGAGGTCTCGCAGTTTAGCGTGCCCGGATTTGACCAGGTCAGAGGCACCGTGCTGCAGTGGCCGCTCTCGGTGCTGCGCCTGCGCTCGCATGACCGTGCTCAGCTGCTCGACGCTGCCGAGAAGATTATCCTCGCTTGGCGCGAGTGGACCGATGAGTCGGTGGGCGTCATCGCGCACACAGCCGATGGCGTGGCGCACAACACCGTGACGCCCGTCATCCGCCGCGTCGACTCTCGCGGCAACGCCGGCGGCGAGATCTACGAGGCCTACCTGGCGCTTCGCTGCAATATCACGACCGACGAGCATCCGCTGGGCGTATTCCACCCGCATGCCGAGTACCACCACATTAAAAAGGAGAACATCGGCCTGATCGAGGTCATGGGCCTGGCAATTCTGCCGCCGCGCCTGGTTCCCGAGCTTGGCGCTGTCCGCGAGCATCTGCTGGCAGCTAAGGCCGATGCCAGCTACGACCTTGCCGGTGCGCTCGAAGGCGATGATCTTTGCCGCAGCCATGCCGCGTGGGCCGAGGATGTCTATGCCCGCCGCGCCGATGAGCTTACGGCGGATAACGCCATCGATATCCTGCACGAGGAGGTCGGCGTGGTGTTTGGCCACGTGCTCGACAACGCCGGCGTCTTTAAGTGGGACGAAGCCGGCCGCGCCGCCCAGCAGCGCTTTATCGACTCGTTGTAATGATCCCTTGGGGACGGAGGAAAACGGATCATTTCGTCTTCAAGACAACGGCGCTCGCCGGCAACATCGCCGGCGGGCGCCGTTTTTGAGTGTAGTCATTGGGGTCATTCTTAAGGGGCGTTCTTAAACGACTAGTCATTAAAGAGCGTCCCCAATGACTACTTGCGACCAAGGCAACGCCGGTGTCTTGGCAACGACAGCGAAAACGCCCCTAAGCGAGCAAGGTGACGTGAAAGAGGAGGGCATTGACCTTTTGGTCATGCCCGACGATTGAACGTCAGATTGCCGCTTAGGGGCGTTTGCAGCGTCGCGCCGTTACGCGGTTTGGTAAAACGCCGTAACCCTACAGTTCAGTCACGACAACGTTGTTGTAGATCTCTTCCCAGCGGTCCATGACCAGGTGGCCAGTCTTGGGATCCATGGCGTTGAGCTTGCCGCAAGTATTGGCGGTCTTGAGCACCGTGACATCGTCGGCACCAGCAGCAATGGCATGCGCAAAGCCGGCGATGGTCGAGTCGCCGGAACCCGTCGCGTTCACAGCCGCAATCGCGGGCGTCTTGGCGCGGAACGCGCGGCCCTCATGGAAGCCCACCGAACCGGCAGCACCCATCGAAATGACAACCCAGGGGATACCGGCAAAGCGGGCATCGGCGGCAAGCGCCTCGCGCAGGGCATCGACATCATCGGTCGTAAAGGACGTACCCAGCAGGCCGTTAATCTCGGTCAGGTTGGGCTTTACGAGTTCAGGCTTAGCGTCGGACTCCAGCGCGGCCTCCAGCGATGCACCCGAGGTGTCGAGCAGCACCTTGGCGCCCGCCTCCTCGGCGATCTTGACGAGCTCGGCATAGTAGCCGGCATCGACGCCACGCGGCAGCGAGCCCGAAAGCGTCACAACGTCCGCCTTCGCTGCAAGCTCGGCGAACTTGGCCGTAAAGGCCTCGAGCTCGGCCGGGGCGATCTGCGGGCCGCTCTCCAGCAGCTCGGTCTGATTACCCTCGTGCAGAATATTCAGGCAAATGCGCGTCTCACCGGCGATGGGCACAAAGTCGTTCTTGACGCCGTCGGCATCCATAAGCTCGGCCATATAGGCACCCATGTGGCCACCGAGTAGGCCAGTCGCGAGCACGTCGTCGCCCAGCTGCAGCAGCACGCGGCTCACGTTGAGGCCCTTGCCGCCAGCGGTCTTTTCGGGCGTCACGCGGTTAACATCGTCGATAATCAGCTTGTCGAGCTGATAGCGCGTATCAATCGACGGGTTCATGGTAACGGTCAGAATCATGTTGAACTCCTGTTCCCGGGCGGCATGACCCGCCCCAAACATACGATAACTCGTTAAAGGATCTCGATCTCAAAGCCGCGGGTGACGGTCTCTCCCGGCTTGGCCACTAGGCAGCCACGCTTGTGCTCCAGAACATCGTCCTCGTCGGAGCAGGTGGACAGACCACCCCACGGTTCAACAGCCACAAAGTCGCCCTCGGGCTTGCTCCACACAATCAGGTACGGCATATCGGGGAACGTCAGGCGCACGCCCTTGTCCTCGGTTTTCTTGGTCAGCATAACCACGCGGCTCTCGAGCACGTCGAAGATGGTCTCCGCGAAGTCGAAGAGTTCGTGGGTAAGCGGCAGGTTCTGGCCGATCATGGGGTTCTTGCTGCGATGCTCAACATCAATCAGGCCCGTCGAAGGAACGGCAGTACAGAGCTCGGCGGCCTCGCGCTGCTCAAAACGGAGCTCGTAATCGTCATAGGACTCGCCCTCGTCGAGCGGGCACTTAAAGCCGGGGTGACCGCCCACAAAGAACGGCATGTCCTCGGTGCCCTCATTGGTCACCTCGTACGACACGGCAACCTTTTCCGAATCGATCGTGTAACGGGCAACGATCTTAAACGGATACGGGTACTGCTCGAGCAACTCGGCATGGTCGGCAGAGCTTAAGCTCAGCGCAACCATGTTGTCGCCCTGCTCCTCGAGCTTCCACTCCTGTTTGCGCGCAAAGCCGTGACGGGCGAGCTTTACCTCGCGGCCGCCCATGGTCATTGCGCGACCATCACGAAGGCCGCCGCAGATCGGGAAGCAAATGGGTGCCTGGCCCGACCAGACCGCCGGGTCACCCTGCCACAGGTACTCGCAACCGTTGGCTTTAATCGAAGTGAACGATCCGCCAGCCGTGCTCAGTGCCACGCGAACAGAACCGTTATCAAGAACAAACTCCATAGGAGCCTTCCCTTTCTTACGACAGCCCGCCAAGTCAATAGGGCTGATAGAAAACCGGCCCGCGCCCCCTCACAGAAACGCGAGCCGTCAATTGAAAAGCTGCAGAATGCCGAGTACCGCCAAGAGCGAAGCACACAAGCTCAGCAAGCAAACGTGTTATCGGAGCAACTTGCCGTACCAGAACGCTTCGCAACAACAGCGGTAACCCCACAGGCACCCTCAACATCAGCGAGCGTCGCGCAGCGTCGACCCGTTACGCGGTTTGGTAAAACCGCGTAACCTCCTTAGTCGTGGTATTCGCCGCGGTCCCACTTCTCGAGGAACTCGTCAAAGAAGTGCGGGTCAGCCTGAGCCTCGGCGTCGGCCTTATTGCAGGCATCGATCTTGGCAATCAGGGCATCGTGCTCGGGGGTCTTCTCGTAGGGCTCCTCCAGGAAGGCAAGCATGATGTCGGCCATCAGGAACTCGCCGGTGATCTTGCCGCCAAAGCCCACAATGTTGGCGTTGAGCTCGCGACGGGCATACAGGGCAGAGGTCATGTCGCGAACCAGGGCGCAGCGGGCGCCGGGAACCTTGTTGACGGCGTTGGTGATGCCGATGCCGGTGCCGCAAAGGACCACGCCAAAGTCGGCCTTGCCGCTGGCAACAGCCTCGCCCACGGCCTTACCGTAGATGGGGTAGTGCGTACGGGTGTGGCTGTAGGTGCCGCAATCGAGCACCTTGTAGCCAGCCTGCTCCAGGCGGTCGGCCAGATAGATCTTCTCGTCCGTAACGATATGGTCGCAACCGATTGCGATGGTCTTCTTCATCAGAACGTCCTTTCGTCTGAATTCACAAGTTGAGGTAGAAGTTCGAGTTCTCGGTGGCTCTCGTTAGGCCATCTTGTTGAGCATGTCGACACGGATCTGGTGACGGCCGCCGGCGTACTGGGCGCGCAGGAACTCGCGGGCGATCTTCTTGGCGACCTCGGTGCCCACAACGCCCGGGCCCATGGTGACCATGCGCGAGCCGTTGTGCTCGCGGGTCATGTAGGCGGAACGCTCGTCGGAAATGTTGGCGACGACCATGCCCTTGATCTTGACGGCGGCCATATAGGAGCCGACGCCGTACTTATCGAATGCGAAGCCCTGGGAATCCTTGTGCTCCAGCAGGTCCTTGGCAACGGCGGTCGCGGAATCGACAAAGTCCGCGGCAGGGGTCTCGGAATAGTCGACGACCTCGTGACCGTCGGCGATGAGCATCTCCTTGATGGACTCCTTCATCGACATACCGTCGGCATCGGAAGCGATTACAACCCTCATGACATCCTCCTTGAGAGATACGCAGGTGCGTAGTTTCTGTTTGGAAGTGTTGAATCGCGTTCAGGTCCGGGCATCTGAATGTGCGGTTCTTCACTGTTCATGTTTATTTGAACACATTCGAACATCAACTG
>CABIWB010000009.1:11699-84733 GCA_902362275.1 Coriobacteriaceae bacterium
CCTTCGATGAGATCGGTCACTTGCTGCACAATTTCATCGGTCATCTGCTTGGCGCCGCTGGTCACCGACGTGACGAGGCCCGAGGCACCGTCGGCAAGCTGCTCGAGCACGCTCTTGGACTCTGCGGACTCGGTCTTTTTCTTGCTTGTTTTGGAGCTATCGCTATTTGCCGCACTCGCAGCGTCGGCCGCCTTTTGCTCGGCCGCCTCGATGCTAACGCGATACGTTTCGTCGACCTTCTGCGACACCCAAACGCTTGCAGGCACCAACGCCATGCCAATTATGGCGACCACCAGCACACGCGTTGCCACGCGGCGAATGACTGCGCTCGTGCTCCAGCGTCCGTGAATGCCAAGCGACACCGCGAAGAGTACGAGCGAGAACGGAATCAGGATGCCCAGCCCGACCGACCATAAAATGGTCAGCAGATATTTTTCGAGGTAGAGCACGGCAAGCACGATACCCAAGTTTCCCGAAAGCTGCGCGAGCTGCTCGGCAACTGGCGTTCCCGTATCGCCCGGCAGCGCAGTGATACCCGCAGATAGGGCGACGCACGAGGTTGTGAGCGCCAAAACATTGCCCTTCTTTTGATCGATGACCTCGATGGTGGAGTCCCAAGTCTTGGTATCGGCAAAATGCGGACGAGCTACAAAGCCCGACAACAGCGCTAGTACCACGAGCGCAACGATAAAGCCAATCTGCAGTTTTTTGTTTGCGCAAACGACATCGGACAGACTGGGCTGCAGCTCGGTTACCGTCGCATGCTCGGTTATCTGGACAGGACGCCCATGAGCCATCTCATGCGCGTCTCTTTTTTGTATTGACCCGTTATCCGGCATTTGGATACCTCCTCAGTCCGGTGGTTAATGCGAAAGGAAGTATACCCACCGAGCAAAAATCGAACGGGAGGACGAACGGAGCGCACCAAGACTGTCCCCAATGACTACCTCGGGATGAGTTGCGGTGGAATAGGGATTGTTTTGCGCCCGCCGGCCCCTATTCAGTCCCTATTTCACCGCAACTTGGAGGAGGACAGAAAAAGCCCTGCCGCGGGTAGCGGCAGAGCTTTTGGAAGGGGACTTGGTTGTGAGGGCTCGTTAGGCGAGCTTGGCCTCGAGCTCGGCGATGCGCTTGTAGGCATCGATGGTAAAGCGGGCCTGCTTCTCCAGGATCATAGTGGTCATGAGGGTGTCCTGAGCGTGAGCCATGATGAAGGTCATCTCCATCTCGCCGCCGCCGGCCTCCTGCGAAAGCAGCTTGGTCTGCGTGTCGTGGGCGCCGATAAGTGCATCGCTGGCATCCTTGTGCAGCTGTTCGGCCTTCTCAAAGTCACCTTCGCGAGCAGCATCGAGCGCTGCAAGCAGATCTGTCTGGGCGTCACCTGCGTATGCGACGATCTCGAATCCAACCATCGAGATTTCTTCTTTGGTTGCCATATTGCGTTCCTTTCACATATGAACCAACGGAGAGCATCGCGTTCGGGCATACGCGCTGCGTTGTGTATGACAGAAACAATAACATTCAAACAAAAAAGAACAGCGCAAAACGTGATTTCGAGCTATGAACGGTCACTTTTCGCCCGTAAACGGTTTTTGAACCAATCTGAACAATATCGAACACAATTAGCGGCAACCCAAACAGACCTGCGCCCTAGCGTACATCGCGCACCGTATCGCCCTCGACGAGCACGCCCGGAAACAGCATGTGCTCCACACCGGGTTCAACGCCCTCGGCGCCGGCAATCTTGTCAACCGCCCACATGCCGACGCGCTTGTTGTCAAAGCGCACCGTGGTCAGGCGACAATCGGGCACGATGTCGCCCAGACTGTCATCAACACCCACCACGCTCACGTCCTGGGGCACGCGCTTTCCGCGCGACTCGAGCCCGCGAATGCAGCCGTAGGCCATGGCGTCGTTGGAGGCATAAATGGCCGTACAGGTCGGATCTTCCGCCAGAGCCTGACCGGCAGCATATCCGCTCTGCGCCGTCCAGTCGCCGCGCACGAGCTGCGAGGGCTCAATGCCATTCGCACGCAATGTCTCACGCCAGCCTTCCTCGCGTCGCATGCCCGAAAGCGAGCGCTCGGGGCATGAGATAAAGTGCACGGTCTTGTGCCCCCGCCCCAGCAAGTACTCGACAACTTGACGCGAGCAATCGAACTGGTCGTTATCGACCGTTGAACAGAGCGGGTGCTCCAGCATGGTAACGAGCACCGTCTGCATGCCGGGCAGCGGCTCGAAGGTGCCAAAGTCCGCCGGCATGCGATTCATGATCACGACCATGCCGTCTACCGGCAGCGCGCTCATGCGTGACGATGCGCTCTCGAGGGTATACGGATGCCCGTCTACTTTAGTGAGGGTGATGGCATAGCCATGTTTGTCGGCCGCGGCGGCAAAGCCCTCCATACGGTCGAGGTTGCCGGTACCGGTAATGTTGAACATGGCGACGCCGACGGTCTTAAACCTGCCACGGCGCAGCGATCGACCGGCAAAATTGGGGCGATACCCCAGCTCGCGCATGGCGGCACGCACGCGTTCCTTGGTCTCGGGGCGCACGCTGGGCGAATCGTGCACGGTGCGCGAGACTGTCTGCTCCGAGACGCCCGCGAGGCGCGCTACGTCTTTGACGGATACCGATTTTTTAACAGCGGCCATAGATCGATCTTTCTATGTCAACGATGCCATTGGTGGCACCCTGCGCATTCAAATGAAACGTCTTCAAGTATATCCAACGCCTCCCCCACCATACGCTCACCACCCAAAACCTACCGTTCACCGACATTTTTGCTTCCCCGAACGGCTTTTGTCGACCAAATGTTAACGTTGCCATTATGCAAACACAGAGCCACCGGGCGGCTCAAACGTTTACGCGCATGGAATCGACGGTCCACAGGCACAGGAACCACCGGTTCGCTTCTTTTTTTGTGTCACAAAATGGCAACGTCAACATTTTGGCAACCGAACGCCAAAAGCTACCATCGTTGCCAACCCACCGACTCTTAGGAGCTTTGCATGGAGCAACTCATCGCCATCATCGAAAAGGGGCAGCCCTTTTTCAACGCGATCGCCCGCAACAAGTACCTCAAGGCGATCCGCGACGGTTTTATCTCCGTCATCCCCATCATCATCTTCTCGTCCATCTTCTGCCTGGTAGCCTCGGTTCCCAATATCTGGGGTTTCTACTGGCCCGATGACATCAACAACGCCCTATGGAAGTGCTACAACTACTCCATGGGCATCCTGGCCATCGCCTGTGCCGCCACCACGGCCAAGCACTTCGCCGACGCTCAGAACCGCGATCTGCCCAAGAACAACCAGATCAACTTCATCTCGTGCATGTGCGCGGCCATCATCGGCTTCTTGCTCCTTTCGAGCGACACGATCGCCACGGACGCTGCCAGCGGCTTCAACACCACCTACCTTGGTTCCAAAGGCCTGCTGACCGCCTTTATCGCTGCGTTTGTGACCGGCATCATCTACAAGTTCTTCATTAAGCGCAACATCACCGTCAAGATGCCCGAGCAGGTTCCGCCCAACATCTCGCAGACCTTTAAGGACATCATCCCCTTCTCCGTCTGCATCACCGTCTTTTGGGTCTTTGACATCGCCTTCCGCGCTGCTTTTGGCTTCTGCTTTGCCCAGGGCGTCATCCAGGTGTTCCAGCCCCTGTTCACCGCTGCCGACGGCTACATCGGCCTCGCTGTGATCTACGGCGCTATGAGCCTCTTCTGGTTCGTGGGCGTCCACGGCCCCTCGATCGTCGAGCCCGCCATCGCCGCCGCCCTCGTTGCCAACATGACCGACAACCTGGCTGCGTTCCAGGCCGGCCAGCACGCTTCCGCTGTCCTGACCCAGGGTGCCCAGTACTTCGTCGTCTGCATGGGCGGCACCGGCGCCACGCTCGTCCTGGTCTTTATGTTCTGCTTCCTGGCCAAGTCTCAGGAGATGCGCGCCGTCGGTAAGGCCGCCATCGTCCCCGTCTGCTTTGCCGTCAACGAGCCGCTGCTGTTCGCCGCGCCCATCGTGCTCAACCCCGTCTTCTTTGTCCCGTTTGTCTTTGCCCCGATCGCCAACATCTGGATCCTCAAGATCTTTATCGACTTCTTGGGCATGAACGGCTTTATGTACACCCTGCCTTGGACCGTCCCCGGCCCCATCGGCACCATCATGGGCCTGGGCTTCCAGCCGCTCGCTTTTGTGATGCTCGCCCTTATCCTGGTCGTCGACTTCGTTCTGTACTACCCGTTCTTCCGTGCCTATGACGCCCAGAAGTGCGCCGAGGAGGCCGAGATCTCCCAGGAGGAGCTCGCCGCCAAGAACGCCGAGAAGGCCGCCAAGCTCAACGATGCCTTCCAGGGCAAGGCTGACGCCAAGAGCGTTGCCGCCGGCGCTGCTGCCGAGGCCGTGAAGGCCGACTCCCCCGCCGCTTCCGCAGCACCCGCTGCCGAGACAACGACCGCCAGCGACCTCAACGGCAAGCGCGTGCTCGTGCTCTGCCAGGGCGGCGGAACCTCGGGCCTGCTCGCCAACGCGCTGGCCAAGGCCGCCAAGGAGCGCGGCATCAATCTTGAGACCGCTGCCGAGGCATATGGCAACCACGTCGACATGCTCCCCGACTTTGATCTGGTCGTCCTGGCCCCGCAGGCTGCCAGCTACCTGGCCGACCTGCAGAAAGACTGCGAGCGCGTGGGCAACAAGTGCGTCGCCTGCCGCGGCAAGCAATACATCGAGCTCTCCCAGAACGGCGATAAGTCTCTCGCCTTCGTCTCCGAACAACTTTCGAAGTAAGTAACGCCCAGGGCCAGCCGACCATCCAAGACCGGCTGGCCCTTCGATTTAGACGATTGGATATTTCATCATGTCCGTTAACCCTGCTAGCGTCACCAACCCGCCCGCGCAGTTTCCCGAGGACTTTGTCTTTGGCGGCGCCACTGCTGCCTACCAGGTAGAGGGCGAGACCCGTACCCACGGTAAGGGCAAGGTCGCCTGGGACGACTTCCTGGAGGCCCAGGGGCGCTTCTCCCCCGATCCCGCTTCGGACTTCTACAACCAGTACCCCGTCGATTTGGAGCTGTGCGAGGAGTTTGGCATCAACGGCATTCGCCTCTCCATCGCCTGGAGCCGCATCTTCCCCAACGGCACCGGCGAAATCAACCCCGAGGGCGTGCAGTTCTATCACGATCTCTTCGCCGAGTGCCACAAGCACCACGTTGAGCCGTTTGTCACGCTGCATCACTTCGATACGCCGCTTCCCCTCTTTGAGAAGGGCGACTTCCTCAACCGCGAGACCATCGATGCCTTTGTGGACTTTGCCACCTTCTGCTTTAAGGAGTACACCGACCAGGTGACCTACTGGTTCACCTTTAACGAGATCTGGGCCGACGCCTCCAACACCTACATCGAGGGCACCTTCCCCGGTGGCGTCAAGGCGCATCTGGCCGAGGCTTTCCAGTGCGAGCACAACATGATGCTCGCCCACGCCAAGGCCGTACTGGCCTTCCACAACGGCGGCTTTAAGGGCAAGATCGGCGTCATCCAGTCGCTGGAGTTTAAGTACCCGCTCAACGAGAACGACCCCGCCGATATCAAAGCCGCCAACAACGAGCACGTGCTGCAAAACCAGTTCTTGCTCGACGCCACCTTCCGCGGCGACTACGCGCCCGACACCCTCGAGTGCGCCAACCGCCTGGCTGCCGTCTCGGGCGGCACCATCGAGATCCTGGACGAGGACCTCGAGATTATGCGCGAGGCCGCGCTCTACAACGACTACCTGGGCGTTAACAACTACCAGTGCCGCTTCTTGAAGGCTTACGACGGCGAGAACGACCTGCACCACAACGGTACGGGCGAGAAGGGCACCGGCCGTTGGCGCGTCAAGGGCATTGGCGAGCACGTGAACAAGCCCGGCATCCCCACCACCGACTGGGACTGGATCATCTATCCCGAGGGTCTGTTCGATCTGCTCGTCTACATTAAGCAGCGCTACCCCAACTACAAGCAGATCTTCATCACCGAAAACGGTATGGGCTACAAGGACCCCTACAAGGACGGTTTTGTGGACGACCAACCGCGCATCGACTACATCGAGCAGCACCTGCGCTGGCTGCTCAAGGCCATGGAAGTCGGCGTCAACGTGGGCGGTTACTTCCTGTGGAGCCTGCAGGACCAGTTTTCCTGGACCAACGGCTACAACAAGCGTTACGGCTTCTTCTACGTTGACTTTGAAACCCAGAAGCGCACGCCCAAGGCAAGCGCCTACTGGTACAAGCACGTGGCGCAGACCCGTCGTCTGGACTAGCGACTGGCGGGGTTGCCCGCTCACATAGCCTGTCCCCATTTCTCAGCCGGGGGCGGCGCGTCACACGGCGCGCCGCCCCCGGTCTTTTTGTGCAGGCCGGAAGCCGTTTGTCTCGATCTGTAACATCTAGCCGAGTTTTTTGGTCCTACCTGTTACCGATCGAGACGAACAGGCCGAGCACGCCTACGCCCGCAGGTCCTTTACGCTGGAACGTTCGACCAACACGCCCGAGACGAGCGTACGGCTTCTGGAGCTCGGGGTTTCCAGACCTGCGACGACCTCGTTAAGCGCACGAATGCCCAGCTCGCGGTGGCAAAACTTCACCGACGTCAGAATGGAGTTGGGAATCGTCTTGTAGAGCTCATCGTCGAAACCGATCACGGACACGTCGTCGGGCACACTGAGCCCTTTGTCATGTAGAGCCATCATCACGCCGTTTGCCATGCAGTCGTTAGCAGCGAGGACCGCCGTGCAATCGGGTTTATCGGCAAGCACAAGGCCCGCGGCATAGCCACTATCCGCATTCCAATCGCCTTGCAGAGGTTCGGGCGGCTCAATGCCACGCGCCTCGAGTGCCGCTCGCCAACCTTTCATACGGCACTGGCTCGACAGTGACTCTTTTTTACCAGAAACGAAGTACACGTTCTTGTGCCCGTGATTCAAGAAGTACTCGCACGCCATGCGCGCACCGCCCTCTTGGTCGTCACTGACGGTGGAGCAGGCAGGATGCTCCATCGGCGTAATAATCACCGTCTTGAGGTCTTTCGGCGCCTCAAAGGTATCAAAGTCATCGACCATCTGACGCAGGTTGAAGATCATGCCGTCGACGGGAAGCTGCGACATCCTACGCGCCGCTTCGGCAAGGGTCATCTTCTCCCCAGCCCGCTTTTTGATCATCGTGAGCGCAAAGCCGCGTTCTTCGGCGGCATCTGCGATACCGTCAATCATGTCCACAGCACCGCCCGACAAGTGGAACAGCACCACGCCGATGCACCCGTAACGGCCCAACTTGAGTGAACGCGCGGCAAAGTTGGCTCGAAACCCGAGCGCCTCCATTGCGGAATGGACCTTATCGCGTGTCGACTCTCGCACGCTATCGGGCTCGTTGATCACGCGCGAAACCGTCTTGAGAGAAACGCCCGCGGCAACTGCCACATCGTTCATCGAGACATTTTTCTTGTCCATCGTTGCCACTGCTTCTCCACTCGGTTCTCTATCGCTTGCTTTTTGCGTTCTAGCATACACTACCTGCCTGACTGATAAATCAACCGTTTACCGGGCAATATCGACCGCTCACCCGTATATCCTTGTTGCTCTTCCAAAAATGTCTTACGTTGTCATTAACGAAATGACAACGTTGTCATTTCGCAATGCCTTCCTTAAGCAGGAAGGCTTCCGGGCAGTCCTGACCATCCATCGACGACCAGTTCCATCCACATGCATCGCGCGTCAAGTAGCAAAGGAGCTTTATGGACGCCATCGTAAAGATGCTCGAAAAGCATCAACCGTTCTTTGAGAAGATCTCGAGAAACATCTACCTCCAGGCCATCAAGGACGGATTCCTTGGGTGCATGCCCATCGTCCTCACCTCTTCGATCTTTCTGCTGATCGCCACGCTTCCCGGCGTGGTCGGCATCGCGCTGCCCCAGCCGCTCCTCGACTGGTGCAACAAGCTGTACAACTTCACCATGGGCGTCATGGGCATCATGGTTGCCGGCACCACCGCCAAGAACTTTACGGCTTCCATGAACCGTCGCATGCCCGCCGGCAAGGTGCTCAACGACGGCTCCACCATGGTTGCCGCCCAGTGCAGCATGCTGCTGCTCGCTGTTACGCAGTTCACCACCAAGTTCAACGGCTCCGAGCTTTCTGTCTTCGATTGCACCAGCATGGGTACGCGCGGTCTGTTCTCGGCCTATATCGCCGCGTTCATTACCGTGTGGGTCTATAAGTTCTGCGTCTCGCGCGATCTGACCATTAAGCTGCCCAAGGAGGTTCCGGGCGCCATCGCTCAGAACTTCCGCGACATCATCCCCTTTGGCGGCGCTGTCATCATCTGCGGCATCATCGATGTTGTCGTGCGCAACCTCATGGGCGTTCCGTTCTCCGAGCTGCTCATCAAGCTGCTCTCCCCGCTCTTCACTGCGGCAGAAACCTATCCTGGCCTTATCCTTATCCAAGCAGCCACCGCGTTCTTCTGGTTCATCGGTGTCCATGGTCCTTCGATTGTCCAGCCGGGCATCGACCCCATCCGTCTTGCCAACCAGGCTGAGAACCTGCAGGTTCTGCTGGCCGGCGGCCACCCCGCCCACTCCCTCACCTTTAACATGTCGCTCGTGGGTGAGTTCGGCGGCACCGGCGCCACGTTCATCGTGCCGCTTCTGCTGATTCTCTTTATGAAGTCCAAGCAGCTCAAAGCCGTCGGTAAGGCCTCGATTGTTCCTGTTGCCTTCGCCGTCAACGAACCGCTGCTCTTTGGCGCGCCGATGATCCTTAACCCCTACATGCTCATCCCCTTTGTTGCCGCCGGCTGCGTCAACGTGAGTGTTGCCAAGTTCTTTATCGATAACGTGGGCATGAACGGCTTCTCCTTCGTGGTGCCTTGGGCCACCCCCGCCCCCATCGGCATTTTCATCACCACGAACTTCCAGCTTATCGCCCTGGTGTTTGTCGCGATCATCGTCTTGCTGGACGCCATCATCTACCTGCCGTTCTTAAAGGCATACGATAAGCTGCTCTGCGACCAGGAGGCCGAGCGCGCCGCCGAGCTGGGTCTCGAGTCCGATGGTGCCGCTGCCATCGCCGCCAACGCCCCTGCGCCCGCTGTCGAGCAGGCCACCGCTTCCGTCGAGACGACCGTTGCCGCCGCCGACAGCAAGCCTGTCACCGATCAGCCCGAGCCCGCCGCCGACGCATTCGCCAAGAAGGATGTCGACGGCCTGAAGGTCCTCGTCCTGTGCGCCGGCGCCGGCACCTCTGCCATGCTCGCCAACGCCATCAAGGAAGGCGCTGCACAGACCGGAGAGAACATCGCTTCCTCCGCAGGCGCCTATGGCCAGCACACTGCCATCATGGATCAGTACGACGTTATCGTGCTTGCCCCGCAGGTTCGTAGCTACTACAACGACATGAAGGCCGACACCGATCGCCTGGGCATTAAGCTGCTCGCCCCGCGCGGTAAGGAATATATCGACCTTACTCGCGACCCCGCTGGCGCTATCAAGTGGCTCCGCGAGAACCTCGACTAGTTTCCTCCCTCTGTTGGTGCCCGGATCCCCAGTTCGGGCACCTCTCCCTATTCGTATCCCACAGAAAGGATGACTCATGACCAACCCCATGCAGTTCCCCGACGGCTTTGTGTTTGGCGGCGCCACCGCCGCTTACCAGGTTGAGGGCGAGACCCGTACGCACGGCAAGGGCAAAGTGCCCTGGGACGATTTCCTGGCTGCTCAGGGTCGCTTCTCCCCCGACCCCGCAAGCGATTTCTACAACAAGTATCCGGTCGATATCGACCTGTGCCAGCACTTCGGCATCAACGGCATCCGCGTCTCCATCGCTTGGAGCCGCATCTTCCCCAACGGCACCGGCGAGATTAACCCCGAGGGCGTCGCCTTCTATCACGAGCTTTTTGCCACCTGCAACAATGCCGGCGTCATCCCCTATGTCACGCTCGATCACTTCGATACGCCCGAGGCCTTTTACCAGGACGGCGGCGAGGGCTTCTTGACGCGCACGACCATCGATGCCTTTGTCGAGTACGCCAAGTTCTGCTTTGCCGAGTTCACCGAGGTCAAGCACTGGTTCACGTTTAACGAGATTCCCGCAACCGCCGAGGGCAGCTTTATCGTCGGCAACTGGCCGCACGGCGAGAAGTACCGCCTGGACAAGGCCTTCCAGCTCATGCACAACATGATGGTGGCCCACGCCAAGGCTGTCGTCGCCTTCCATGAGGGCGGCTTTGAGGGTGAGATCGGCATTGTCCAGAACCTGGAGCCCAAGTATCCCCTCGATTCCAACAACGCCGCCGACTGCGAGGCAGCTCGCATGGCCGACGTCATCAACAACCGCTGGGTACTCGACGCCACCTTCCGCGGCCACTATGCAGCCGACACCATGGAGGCTGCGACCAAGCTGGCCCATATCGCCGGCGGCGAGCTCGACGTCCGCGACGAGGACATCGCCGCGCTGACCGCCGCGCTCCCCTACAACGATTGCCTAGGCGTCAACACCTACAAGTGCCAGTTCCTGCGTGCCGCCGAGGGCGAAAACGACATCAACCACAATGGCACCGGCGACAAGGGCTCCTCGCGCTGGTTCCTCAAGGGCGTGGGCGAGTCATGCGTGCGCGAAGGCGTACCCACCACCGATTGGGACTGGATTATCTATCCCGAGGGTCTCTACGACCTGCTGCTCCGCATTAAGAACGATTACCCCAACTACAAGAAGATCTACATCACCGAGAACGGCATGGGCTATAAGGACGACTTTGAGGACGGCTTTATCGACGACGCCCCTCGCATCGACTACATGCGTCAGCATCTCGCATGGATTCTCAAGGCAATCGACGGCGGCGTGAACGTCGACGGTTACTTTGTGTGGTCGCTGCAGGACCAGTTCTCCTGGACCAACGGCTACAACAAGCGCTATGGCCTGTTCTACATCGACTTTGAGACCCAGAAGCGCTATCCCAAGGCGAGCGCGTACTGGTACAAGAACGTCGCGGAGACCGGCCTGCTCATGGCCTAGTTTCAGTCACATACCCTGTCGGCCGCATGTGAATCCCCCACGGGCTCGCATGCGGCCTTTTTGTTTTCGCGCGGGTCGGCAGCCGTTTGTCTAAATCTGTAACATCAAGTCGAGTTTTTTGCCTCTACCTGTTACAAATCAAGACAAACGGGAATCACTCTGCCGAAACGTCTCAATCTGTAACAGATATCTGCTCAAATCGAGTCTAGGTGTTACAGATTGAGTTTTTGATTTGGGAGGTTGAGGATGGGGGATCGCGTGCCGAAAGCATGGTCCCCGGATAAAAAAGCTCGCCGGCCAGGCCGAAGACATGGCCCACATCAAGGCAGACCTTTGCCCCTGCTCGCCCGAGCAAAAAGTCATGCCCCTCGATGCGCTCTGCCAGTCCGGCACCGAGACCCCGCAATGGCGGTGGGATGTGCTGGTCGGAGAGGGCGACCCGCTCTACTGCAAGTCCCGAGAGATCTAAGTATCCGCTGCAAGGTATAAGAACGAATTGGAGCCCTGGTACATACCGGGGCTCCTCGTGGTAGTGGCTGTCTAATGAATCTGGTGGCTAGGCCTCTTCGCCGCCACTGGATTCAGTTACCGTTTCCTCCTCACTATGTTGCGTCTCTCTCGTAGCCTCATCAACTTCTGTTGACGAATGTGCCTCTTCGTATACTTCGATGTTCGCCTTGAGAATGGTTGCACTCTGTTCAGCAAGAGCGATCTTCCTCTGGTGCTTGTCGTAGGCATACAGTCCGATTCCACCTGCGACTAGCGTGGCTACAGAACCGATTACTCCACCCTGGATTCTTCCAACGGAAATCCCGCCCGCTCTGATATTGCTGATCAGCGCCTGAGGCCCACCGAGCTCTTTCGCCAGATGCGACAATTGCGCATAGTCCCAAGTCGTCATTGCCTTTTCCTCACTTTCTTTCACTTCAGCACCGCTTCCACTGGGGTGCTCACTTTCGACAGTGCTATCATGCCATCGGTAAATAAGACGGTATATGTCCTATAATTGTCTTATCTGTTGTTAATGAGGAATGATTAAGACAATGTACGTCCGCAAAGATCGCCCTAAGGACATTTTTCCAAAGAGACTCAGCGGTTTGATGGAAAGCTATGAAATAGAAAAGGGGCGCAGAGGCATTAGCAATATCGGCCTTGCGCGTCTGCTCTATCAAAAGCGTAACGGTGCCGATGATGCCTCGCTAGCCGATGACCGCTATGCAGTGGAAAGGGAGAACGGCCGCAAGGCGATTGCGAGAAAGATCAGCCGATTTCGAAAAGGAGATCAGTTTCCTCAATGGGATGACCTCGTAGATCTGGCTGACATATTCGGAAAGCCAGTAGGTTTTCTCATCGGGGAGACCGATTGTGATACGTACGAGCTCCAAGATATTGCTGACTTCCTTGGTCTCAGCGGCGAGGCTGTTCTGTCCATCGAGCGTATGACGAGAAAAGTTAGTGCGGAGTGGCTTCCGGAACAGTCTGGCGGCAACGGCGGAGACCATGAGGAATGGGAAAAATACCTCGTGAATGATATGGTCGCGAAGGCGAATGCCGAGCCAGAAGCTTGCAGGGCAGTGCTCAATCGAATGCTGACCGCAGCAGCGTTTAAAGACCTTGTGCTCTGCCTGTCTGAGGTCGGCGATGCCCAATACAATCTGCTTATGGAACGCATTGCAAGTGCGGAAATAGAACTGAGAGACGCAGACGTACTCAGTGACAACCACCCAGACTCCATCATGGGGCAAATGGCGGCAAAATCCCGATTCAGGGATGCTGCAACACGCCTGCAGGAAGCGGAAAATGCGGTGAGGTCCAGCAGGTATGCAGCTTATGAATGCCATGTCCGCATCGTTGATGAAATGTTCTCGGATATTACCCAGACTGACGCAAATACCGTAGCCAAAGAGCATGTCAAGCAGAGACAGTCAGGTAACCAGGCGTAGCCGTCGTATCGATACGGAAGTGGGTATAAACCGTCCTGCTGCTTGCATACGTGGTTCCGTTGCCGCCCGTCAGCTTGTAGCAGTTATAGAAGCACTGCGAGTCCGAAACCCCGCTCGAAGGCAGCGCCCAGGTGGCGTCGGCGTAGATCGTCACCAGCGACGAGCACCCCGAGAAGCAGTAGGTCAGGTCGGTGAGCGCAGACGGGTCGAAGCCTCGGAAGTCCAGCTCGGCGGGCGACGAGCGCGAAGCGAACGCGAACCGCACGACTTGACACCTGCGAGGTTGCCCAAACCGGAGACCACCTCCAGCGCCGTGCATGAGTAGAAGAGGTGGGTCAGGTTCATGGTTGCGAACGTCGCCATGTCTGCCGCGAAGGCGATGCGCTCATCGGCCGCCTGGCCTTCACCTGCTGGATTTCGCCGCGCAGGGCGTCCGCCACCTCGGCGCTCTTGGCAGCCTCGGCCACTTGCCCCTCAAGCTCCTTGATGCGAGCCTCCTGCTTGGCGAGAAGCGCCTGGTAGCCCCTCTCCGAGTCCACTGCCTGCGGCTCTTCCGCCTGCGCGACCCCTTCTTGGCCGCCCGCCTGCGCTGCGACCTCTTCCTCGTCGTCGATGCTATGGTCGTCTCCGTCCATGTCGGCCTGCCTTTCGATTGACATAGGCCAGCACAAACGAACCGTCCCTTAACCATGCAAATAGGCTAAAGGTCGGTCACAAAGTGAGGTCATCCAGTCCGTTCGGCAGTTTGTGACCATTAGCAAGAATTAGAGGCAACGCAACGAGCGAACGCTCGATAATGGTCTAGAATATTGGACTTGACATTTGGGAGGCAAGATGGAGACTGTGAACCTTATCCTTGGAATTATCGCGTCTATCGCATCCATCGCCGCCGCCGTCATCTCGCTCCAAAACAAGCAAGAGATCAAGTCAATCAAAAAGAGTCTAAGCGACAACTCGCAGACCGCTACAGGTAAAGTTGCCACAAACGTCGTAGGCAGCAACAACTCGGCGAACATCCATGCTTCGCGATAAGCCAACGCAGACAAGCCAGAGCGCAATTGGAAAGGTCGCCACGAACATAACCGGCGACTCCAATAGCTATGACTCACATGACATAAACATCTACCAGCCCGTCTCGTCTGGCCCGCACCGGCCGCTTACAAAGACGCTCATGTATAAACTCCTGCAAATCATGATTTCGTCGACTGAGCCAACGGGCGAAGATTTCCCCCTTACGCCTCCGCCTCCTATAGAGAAGAAGCTGATTTACAACCACGCACCGCGTTACCTAAACATCATCAACGAGTATTCTGAGAACTACGCTCGTCTCGACAGCGTGATCAAGGAATTCCCCGACAGCGAAGCCATCATCCAAAGGCTGAACAAGATGTTTGTCAATGTGGCAGACGTTCGCGATGACGGCAAGCTGTGCGTAGGAAACGGCGATGCACAGCTCAAGCTCATCGAGAACGAGATCTATAACATGATTGTGAATGACGCAGGCTTTCAGGCTGACGAGGTCCCCGAAGAAATCATCAACCAGTTCTGCGTTGCGTTGATTGCCGTTGCCGTGGCAAAATGCAGAGTCCTTCTGAGGCCAGGTGATGACGATGCTGCTGCTTGATCGCAATAATGAGCCGACGAGCACGGTCTATTACATCGCTGCCGCCTTGGATGGCTACATCGACCAGAACCCAGGCTTGGACGCCGGTCAACTCTATGAGGTAACGGCGAACACTCTGGTCAAGAAAGAAGTGAGCTACGACTTCTTTGTCATGGCTTTGGACTTTCTCTTCCTCCTCGGACGCGTGTCAATAGACGAGAAGGGAGGGCTACATGTTCATCAAGTCGCTTAGAATTCGCAAGACAACAACTGACGAAATAGTTCGCGAGGTCTTATTCCACAAGGGTGCCAACCTCATCGTCGATACCGAGGACTCCGAATCGCACAATCGCGTTGGAAAAACAACCTTCCTCAAGCTCATTGATATCGCAATGGGCGCCAAGGACAGGAAGCTCATTTACACAGACGCCGACACGGGCACGGTGACCGAGGAGCTACGCGATTTCATCGTCACAAACAAGATCGCCGTCGACATGACACTGACATCGGATTTTCCCGATGGCGATGACGTGATTCTCACAATCGACCTCTTCCCGAATGGAAGGTACTACATAGACGGCGAAAAGATGGGGCAGAAAGCTTACCAGCAACGACTCAATGTCTTGCTTTTCGGGAACGAAGCGAATGTGCCCACGTTTCGCCAATTGATCAATTCATTTGTCCGCGTGTCCGTAGGCGGGGATGATAATTCCTTCCTCAAAACCGTTCCCAGCGGCAGCACATCCATCTACCGGAGTGTCTACAACGCTCTGTTCGGCATCTCAGATCCGGCGCTCGACAAAAAGCGTGACGACCTCAACAAGGACTTGAACAAGACGCGTGAGTCCATCAAACGCTATAAGAAAGTCCAGAACGTCGATACGGTCAGCGAGCAGCAGCAGATACTTGCAGGGCTCGAAGCCGAGCATGAAGAAGTCCAGTGCAAGCTCAACAGCATCATCGACGCCGATGTCTACAGGGCCAACCGCGATGAAATCGCGGCTACACGCACCCGATACGCATCTCTGACACTGCAACTCTCAGACATAGACTACAAGCTGCAACGAAATGAAAAGGCCCTGCAGACTGCTATGCAAGAGCGCGGTAGACAAGCCGACGTTAATTTGAGCAGACGGTTTTTCGAGGAAGTCTGTTCGATGATCCCGATGGTGAATGCATCTTTCGAAGAGATGGTCGCATTCAACAACCAGCTCTGCGACAACAAGATTGCCTATTTCGCGAGTGTGGCAGAAAAACTGAAGGCCGAGCGTGCATCTGTGCAACGTGAAATCAGCCAACTGTCATCGCAGAACAGCCAATTCATGTCATTGGTGGAGCAAGACCTCATCGATGAGTACGAGTCGCTTCAGGCACGCCTAGTTGAGCTTTCGAGCAGTATCGGCAAATGCCGAGAAGTAATAGATACGCTCAACAGCTTTGAGGTAGAACAGACCAGCATTGAGGGAAAAATCGCATCGCTTGGCTCGTCTGATGATGGCGACGAGCCGCAATCCAACGATTTTGCTGCAATGATGCTTGCGTTTAACGCATTCTTCACTCCGCTTGCCAGGGAGTTCAACAACGAATCGCCGCTGCTCGTTTACTATGAAGAGTCGAACAAGTTCCCCGTTGCAATACGTGATACCGCTGGCTCCAGCACGGGCACACGCAAGTCACTCATCGCCGCATTTGATTTAGCGTATCAGCAGTTTGCAGAATCAAAGGGCATCAAGACTCCGCGCTTCATAGTGCATGACGTCCTTGAAAACATCGAGGGTAAGGTGTTGCGTGACATAATCGCACGCGCCAGCACAATCAACTGCCAGTACATAGTCGCAGTCCTTAAGGAGAAGCTCGATTCGTCGCTGATACCAGCCGAGGAGCAGGGTAAACTGCAAATCCTGCAGCTTTCGATTGACGATATGCTTTTCACGCGTGGCAAAGGTGTTGCGTCGTAGGAGTGACCTGTACTCTCCTACTCCCGTACCCCCACCGAGAACTCCCCGCCGAAGTTGTTCACCTCGAACCGCTCGTCAGCCACAAGTCCCTCCTTGCTCACACGGCACGCGAACGGAAACAACTCGGCCACGTCCTGCAGTTCCAGGAACGTCCGGTAACTCGACCGGTTTACCAGCATGTCGGCAAAGACCAAAAACCGCGTAAGCTCGTCATTCAGTTCGATGGGCTCTGCAATCACGTAGTGCCCCCGCCTCACGCGCCGGACAACGCCGAACTGATTGAGCGATGCCACAATCTTTTCGGAGCCCTTCAGGATGGTCATGCGCTTGCGCGCCGCCTCAACGCTCTTATTGTCCCGGCCTAGTCAAGTACCCGTTGCCTCTCCTCGACCATCTCGCAGAAGCCTCCCACATCCATGAGCCATTCTTGCTGTGAAGGCGTGTAGGTGGGGAAAAGCTGGGAGGGGATGACGAGCTGGAGCTTGCTGTCACGCATGGCGTTCGTGTAGTCCACGCTCACGGCGGGCTCCAGCGTGATAAGGTGCTTACGCTCGATGCGGTTCGCCTCCTCGAGCACCTGCCTCCAGCGCTCCTTGATGGTCGTCTTCGCACCGAGCATCGTAAGGCTCGAGGAGGGGAACCCCTCATCCCGGTAACACTCGATTGACGGAAAAATGAAGTCCGGCTTCGACTTTCCCTCGGTGTAGGGCTGTGCGGAGTATCGGATTCCCCTACCCTTGAACAGGAACTCAAGCTGGTGCTCGAACGCTGTGCCCGCGCGGGACTTCCTGCGCTGGAAGGTCGACATGGTGGTCTTCAGAATGCCGTCGACGTCGAGCTGGCCGTTCAAATAGGGCGCAAGGTCTCTCTCAAGCAGATGGCGCTCAAACACCTTGAACAGCAATTCCTCGCGCTCGTAGCACGCGAGCAGGCTTCGATCGGGGTCATCCGCCCAGTCGAGACCTTCAAGGGTTGAGATGGAGTACTCCGTAAAGTCGATGCCCTTCGGAAACGTATGTCCAAACCTCTTGACCATATCGTCCAAGTAGATATCCGCGCTCAAGGGAGCGCGCGTCTCGATACCAATCATGCCGAGGATGCGCGAGGCCACCGCACCGATACGGTTGCGCTCGCCCTTTGATACGGCATAGCCCGAGCGGTCGGGCTCCTCGAAGCCGAACAGCCACCTCAGCTGCGACTCGATGGTCGAGCCTTTTTTAGCGAAGATGATGAGCAGCCCGAGGTCATCGGAGTTGGCGACCACCATGAGGTCGCCAGCGGATGCCTGCCTGATGGCGGGGTTGTCCTTGTAGTAGAGACGGTACTCGGTTCTCGTGGGATGTTTGCGGCGCGCATCGTACCAAGTCACGGTCCCGTCGCACATCTCCGGCTCCGCCTCGTCGCACATGTAGGCGAACGTGGTGCGGATGTCGCGGATGTCGTCGTCACCGAACAGCGACCTCAGCGGCAGCGTGCCGTTGAACTCGTGCTGATTACTCCTACCTGCGTCGATATCGACGTCCGCGAGGGTCTTCGAGACCGCGCCGTCGAAGTAGCTGCTAAGCGCCCCGTAATCCATCCTGACACGCTCCCATCATGAGCTTGGCCACCGACCGTATTACAGGGACCGTCACCGAATTGCCGAACTGGCGGTAGGCCTGTGTGTCGGAGACCGGGATTATGAACCGGTCGGGAAATCCCTGCAAGCGCGCGCACTCTCTAGGGGTCAGCTTACGGGGGTTCTCGCCCTCGCCGCGCGAGACCAAGATCTCACTACCGTCCTTATGATAGCGTGCGGAGAGCGTCCTCGTGGTGTCCGATGGAGTGATAAGACCGTAGCCGAACCCGTTGCCGGCGGCCTCGTGCTTGGCCTTGTATGCTTTCAAATATGACCACAGCTTGTCGGAGAGCACGTACCTCGCGTCCGCATCCTCCTCCAGAATCTCCGCGGCTTTCTGACCACTGTTCGGGCAGTCGAGGTCGTCCCAAGAGAACTCCACATCGTCGCGAAAGCCAACAATGTAGATGCGCTCGCGGTGCTGGCATGTCCAACCCTTGGAGTCCAGAACCTTGTAGTGAACGTGGTAACCGAGCTCGTCCTGGAGGACCTGCATGATGACGTCGAACGTTCTGCCCCTGTCGTGACTGATCAGATTCTTCACGTTCTCGAGCAGGAACGCCTTCGGGCGCTTCTCGTTCAGGATGCGTGCAACCTCGAAGAAGAGCGTGCCCTGCGTCTTGTCTTCGAAGCCCGTAGCGCGACCAAGGGAGCGCTTCTTGGACACACCCGCAAGCGAGAACGGCTGGCATGGAAAGCCAGCGAGCAGCACGTCGAAGTCGGGGATGTCTGAAGCGGCGACCTCACGGATGTCCCCCGCCGGGGTTTCGCCGTAGTTCATGCGGTAGGTCTTCTGCGCAAACTTATCCCACTCGCAGGAGAAGACGCACCTGCCGCCCAGCTCCTGGAACGGCATGCGGATCCCGCCGATGCCCGCGAACAGGTCGATGAAGGTGAAGGCAGGCTTCCCCTCCCCTGCGGGTGCAAAGGGGGCGCGATGGCCGAGGGTGGAGATGTACTTCGACTCGGCTGCGGTGGGCCTTGTTTCGCCTGCCTCCCAGCGGCGCACCGTTCGCTCGCCGTTGGGGCCCATGCCTAGGGCAGCGGCGAATTCCTTCTGAGTCAAGCCGAGCTCCTGTCTCTTGGCCTTTACCTCATCTGCTGATAATTGCATGACGCACCTTCTGGATAGATAACAGGACAATATGTCCTCATTTTGCCACAGGGATGAAGAGATAAACTCGTCAGAATAGCAACCTTGCCCCAAACCATGGGTTTCTCACGTCTCCCACATCCGACAATCCATGTACCACTCAAACCGCGAAGACCCATCTAACCACCGTTGCGTTCTATACGATAGTCGTTCGCCAGGACATTTTTCTGCCGCCGCAGTCATTAGTCCAAGTGAAAAGCGGCAAGCCGAGAACCTCACGCCTCTCCATCATCAATCATTCCATTTCACAAATGACGCAGCGGCGCAATTAGCAACGCGGAGCATGGAACCATGCTATACCCGTCCAAACGATATTGTCCGCGCCCAACAGCTATCAATCAATTTACCTTGGCCTGCTGGCGCAGAGAGTGCAGCCAAGCCTCATGATCATCGTAACAATAAAGAACATGGGATCGCGAGGATTTGCCGAGGCGAATGTACTCCGGCCCCTTACTAGGACAGCGCCAATTTGCAAGGGTCTTCGCGTTTACGCCAATCAACTTTGCTGCCTCTTCACTCGAAAACGCAAGCGGGCGTACGGATTCAACAGCGCATGTCACGCCGTTTGCTCCACCCATAAAGACCCTCAGACTCTCCGATCACACCCACCCGTTACAGATTGAGACAATTTGACGGTACCGAATTCTTGTCAAGGCGTGGTACAATTGTGTCCCAACGCAAAGGAGGTACCTATGCCCACCTGTGTGCCCGTCCGAGACATGAAGGACACCGCTGCATTTACCGCGCTTGTTGAGTCCGAGCGCGACGTCACCGTAACTAAGAACGGCTATGAGGCCATGCACTGCATCAGCAGCGACCAGTATCGTCTCATGCAAGACGAAATCGCCAAAGCCAAGCTGCTGTCTCGTATGATGTTGGCAGAAGACGAGATATCGCAAGGCGACTACAGCGACTACGACTCCTTCGCGACCGCGATACGAGACAAATATGGCCTATAACGTCGTAATACTCGAAAGCGCACAATATGAATACGAGGCTATTGTCAGATACCTTGCTCAAATCCTTATGAACCCACGTGCAGCAGGCAATTTTGTTGCTGAGTTTGAATATCAGCTTGATCTGCTTCGCGAGCAGCCGCTCCTACGGCCCCTCTCCCACATACGAGAGCTGGCGGCACGCAATTATCGATCGTTTACCGTCAACAAATACGTGTGTCTTTACAAGTTTGAGCGCGATACGATCTATATCGCCCATGTCTTTCATCAGTCACAGGACTACGGCCGCCTGGTCTAGCCCACAAACTGAATACTTGGTCCGATCTCCCGCAGCGCTTGCTAACAAATGACCTGCGTGTGCTCCTCGATGGCGGCGCGATCCTCGGCGGTAATACCCGGCTCGCACACCACGGCGTCCAAATTGTCCAGGCGGCAGAAGGTGTAGAAGTCGCGCTTGCCGATCTTGCTGGAGTCGGCGATCAGATAGCGCGAGTCGGCCTTGCTAAAGGCGAGCTGCTGGATACGACCCTCATCCATATTGGACGTAGACACATCGCCATCCAGAATGCCGTTGGCGCCGATAAACGCCGCATCGATACCCAACGCACGCAGAGTATCCTCGGCCGTTGGCCCCACAAAAGCGGCGGTGCGGCGACGGTACATACCGCCCACGAGGCACAGGTCGCAGTCTTCGCGCGCCTCAAGCAAGTTAAACACCGAAAGCGAATTGGTCACGATGCGCAGGCGAAACGCCGGCAGCATCGAGGCCATCTGCTCAACCGTGGTGCCCGTACCCAAAAAGATGGTCGAGCCCTCCTCGATGAGCTCAACGGCGCGGCGCGCGATCTGCAGCTTTTCCTCGGCATGCTTGGTACGCTTTTCGCTGTGCGAATACTCGTGGCGCAACATAGCATGTGGACGGCCCTGTGCACTACGGGCGCCGCCGTGCACGCGCTCGATCTCGCCTAGGCTCGCAAGCTCCTCAAGATCGCGGCGGATCGTCATATCCGAGACGCCCAGTGCATCCGAAATCTCCTTGACCGAGACCGTGCCCTGCTCCTCGAGCAGCTGCCGAACCTTATCCTGTCGCTCTGCCTTAATCACGATGAATCCTCGCCGTTCTTTGCGCGCATATCATTCAAACAGTAACGAACAAATTGTATCAGACTCGTACGCGTCAAAAATGAACGCCCGCACAGCTCCAATCATCACTTTTTTGAGAAAAATACCCCCTGCTTTAGTGGGGTGTAGTGATAATCTCGCCTGTTCGCGCTACAGTTTGTCCGAAATATCTCGATGTTAGGAACCAAATGATCACTTCCGAGCTTTTCGGCACCGCGCCGTGCGGTACCCCCGTTCATCGTTACACCCTCAACGGGCCCGAGATCTGCGTTCGCATTATGGACTATGGCGCCACCGTGCTGGGTATCGATGTGCCTGACATTCCCGGCAACGTGCGCGATGTGGTGCTGGGCTTCGATAAGCTCGAGGATTACTTTGACAACCCCGCCTGCTTTGGCGCGACCATCGGCCCTGTGGCCAACCGCACTGCAGGTGCCACGATCACCATCGCTGGCACGGACTGGCATATGCCGGCCAACGAAGGCGCCAACAACCTACACAGCGATCTTGAGCACGGCCTGCACAAGCGCGTGTGGGACGTTGAGCTCGACGATACTCACAACGCCGTGCGCATGACCACCTCGCTTAAGGACGGTGAGCTGGGTCTTCCCGGCAACCGCACCTTTACCGCTGTGTTTACCGTTACACGCACCGGCGTCTTTCGCATCGAGTATGGCTGCGAGAGCAACCGCGCCACCTACGTGTCCATGACCAACCACACGTACTTTAACCTTGCCGGTCATAACGCCGGCATGGACTGCGAGCACTTCTTTGTTGCCAACGCTGCCCACTACCTCCCCATCAACGACCAGAATATCCCCACCGGCGAGATCGCTCCGGTCGAGGGCACGCCGTTTGATTTCCGTGAGCTGCGCCCCGTCGCGCCCGGCATGGAAGCCGACGACCCGCAGATTAAGCAGGCCCGCGGCTACGACCACTGCCTGTGCATCGATGGCTATCAGTACGGTCGCAACCTGCGCCGCGCGATGCACGTCGAGGAGATGTGGACCGGCCGTGAGCTGGACTACTACACCACCGCCCCGGGTGTGCAGCTCTACACCGGCAACTGGCTGGGCGACGAGCACGCCAAGGACGACACCAACTATGGCTGGGGCGCCGGCTTTGCCCTCGAGGCAGAGATGTACCCCGACACGCCGCACCAGCCGCTGTTCCCGCAGGGCATTGTGGGCCCGGGTCACCCCTACAGCAATGTGATCGAATATCACTTTATGAGGCACTAAGCCCACAGCGCGACATATCGCACAGCAGCGCCCGCCGGCACCACCGCCGACGGGCGCTTTGCTACCTAGTCATTGGGGACGTTCTTACATGACTAGTTGGATGGGGTCGGGATTGGAGCTGGGGAGATAGCGGATTTCTAGCTCTATGCCGAGCGCCTGCAGCTCTTTGAGGGCTGCGACATCTGCGTCATCTACGGCGACTGCGGGCGTTATGGGGTGCTTGCCCTCCCCTGCCTGCATATGGCCGATGCTGATCTTGGCGATCGGCACACCACCCTTAACCAGCGCGAGCGCATCGACGGGTGAGGCTACCATGATCAGAATCCACTGACGCGGCGTTGCGGTATGAATGATGTCGATGGTCCTTTGCACCGAGAAAAACCGTGTCCAGACGCCTTCTGGCGCCGCCACCCTCATGGGTGCCCATTGGCGCGAATCCGCCGCGATCTCATCGTTGACGATTAGGACAAGGTTGGAACCCACGGCTTCGTTCCACAGCTCAACGTCTTGCCCGTAAATGAAACGGTCGTCGATACGCGTGAGAAGGATCTTGGGATGAGCCATGGCTGCCCCATTCTGTTTGAGACCCATATGAGCGGGACGTCGGCCACCAGCTCAATAGCAGGTCAAGCGCCAAATGGACGCCGCAGACATCACGTCTCCAATATTAGTGCATTTAAAGTGAGAAAAGCCGTCAGAACACTTGCGCGGATGTGCGATGTCCCGTATCATAGACAGCCGTTGACGCCTCAGTTGCGTCACCACATGGCCGCCAGCGTAGCTCAGTTGGTAGAGCACCGCTCTCGTAAAGCGGGGGTCACCGGTTCGAGCCCGGTCGCTGGCTCCATTGCACAAGATAGCCGCCTTTGGGCGGCTTTTTTGTTGCCGATTTCGAGCGCATATCCGCCAATCCAAGCACAACGCCGCCGGCAACTCCCCTACGCAACAAAAAGCCCCGCCAACCGCAATCCCCAAAGGAACCGCGATCAGCGGGGCTCAAGCGCGCCCCTCAATGGGATCACGCCAGCATGCGAACAACTCAGCCGAGCAGCGCGCTACTCCTCCCAGTAAGCATCTGCAAGCAGCTTAAAGCAAATCTTCTTGACCGGCTGCACGCCATCGCCCGGGAACTCAAGCGTGGGCATATGAGGCTCGCCGGCAACGAACAGCGCGAACTTGTCGTCGGCAAGATCGCCGGCGATCGAGGCGTCGGAATCAACCAGGTCGTAGTCGTCCTTCTCGTCAAACTCCTGAACCAGCGTCAGGCTGCCCGTGGCGACCTTAAAGGCCTCGCGACCCTCGACATCGATCTGCAGGTCGTGATAGCGCTGATGCGTCTCATAGTGAGCCTCGGTCTCGGGACGCGTCGTGGGAGCCATGACGTTCGCAAAGACCTTGTCGCCCAGAATCGGATGGCTGCCGACCTCGAGCTCCGCCGGGTCGTTCTCCTCGAGCCAGTCGATCAGCACGTCGAGGCCCTTGAGCATTCCGCGGTATTCCTCGATATCGCCCAGTGCACCGTAAATCATCTAAATCCCCTCTCGGATCGTTTCTTTGGCGGCTACTCGGCAAACGCGTTACCGACGCTGTTGCCACCCACATACGTCTCGACCAAGGTAAGGTCGGGACTGAACACGACAAAGTCGGCATCGCGCCCCAGCATAATGTTACTGCACTTGTCGTCGACATGAGCTAGCAAGCGATGCCGGGGCCGACGCCCAAGCTCTTACAGCTCGGTCACGACAACGCCGTTGTAGACCTCGTCCCAACGATCCATGACCAGATGGCCGGTCATGGGATCCATGGCGTTGAGCTTGCCGCAGGTGTTGGCGGTACGCAGCACCGTCTCATCATCCGCGCCGGCTGCGATGGCGTGCGCAAAGCCGGCAATGGTCGAATCGCCAGAGCCCGTCGCGTTAACGGCGGGGATATCGGGCGTCTTGGCGCGGAATGCACGGCCATTATGGAAGCCCACGGAGCCGGCAGCGCCCATGGACACGACAACCCAGGGGATATCGGAGAAGCGGGCATCAGAGGCGAGCGAGGCGCGGAGTTCGTCCACATCGTCGGTGGTAAAGCTCGTGCCCAAAAGGCCGTTAATCTCGGTCAGGTTAGGCTTGACCAGCTCGGGCTTAATTTTGGACTTAAGGGCGGCCTCGAGCGAAGCACCCGAGGTATCGAGCAGCACCTTGGCGCCGGCGTTCTCGGCAATGCCCGTGATCTTGGCGTAGTAGTCCGCCTCGACACCACGGGGCAGCGAACCCGAGATGGTGACGACATCGGCCTTGCTCGCAAGCTCGGCGAACTTGGCGGTAAAGGCATCAAGCTCCTCGGGGGCAATCGTCGGGCCGCTCTCGAGTAGCTCGGTCTGATTGCCGGCGTGGAAGATGTTGAGGCAAATGCGAGTCTCGCCCTTGATGGGTACAAAATCATTCTTAATGCCGTTGGCATCCATGAGCTCGGCCATGTAGGCGCCCATGTGGCCGCCGAGCAGACCGGTTGCCACAACGTCGTCGCCCAGCTGACCCAGTACACGGGCCACGTTGAGGCCCTTGCCGCCGGCAGTCTTTTCGGGCGTCACACGGTTAACGTCGTCGATAATGAGCTCATCGAGCTGATAGCGTGTATCGACGGACGGGTTCATCGTAACGGTGAGGATCATTTTTAGCTCCTTATCTCGCAGGCTCCTTGTGCCTCGCGATACGAGTCGACAAAACGGAATTACAGAATCTCAATCGTGAACGAGCGAACGACGGTCTCCTTGGGCTTGGCGACAAGGCAGCCACGCTTATGCTCAAGCACGTCGTCCTCATCGGAACAGGTCGAAAGACCGCCCCAAGGCTCAACCGCCACAAAATCGCCCTCGGGCTTGCTCCACACAATGAGATATGGGAAGCCCCCAAAGCTCAAGCGAACGCCCTTGTCCTCGCCCTTCTTGGAAAGCGTGACCTGACGGCTCTCGAGCACGTCAAAGATGGTCTCCGCACAATCGAAGAGCTCATGCGACAGAGGCAGCGTCTTTCCCACCATGGGGTTCTTGGAGCGGTTAGCTACATCAATCAATCCGGTCGAGGGGACAGCGGTGCAAAGCTCCGCAGCCTCGTCTTTCTCGAAGCGCAACTCGTAGTCCGTATAGGCCTCGCCCTCGTCGAGCGGGCACCTAAAGCCGGGGTGTCCACCGATAAAGAACGGCATGTCCTCGGTGCCCTCGTTGGTCACCTCATAGGAGACGCGCACGGCGGCGTCCTCGAGCGTATAACGAGCGACAAGCTTAAACGGGTAGGGATAATCGCTCAGCAGCGCGGCGTTATCCTCCGAAGCCAGGCACATCGCCAGCTCGTTCTCGCCTTGGCTCTGCAGCTTCCACTCCTGCTTGCGCGCAAACCCGTGGCGAGCGAGCTTTACATGATGCCCGGCAAACGTCATGGCGCTGTTGTCGCGCAAGCCTCCGCAAATCGGGAAGCAAATCGGCGCCTGGCCGGACCACACTGCGGGATCGCCCTGCCACAAATACTCGCGACCGTCGGCCTCAATCGAGGTAAACGAGCCGCCGGCCGTAGACACCTTAATAGAAATCGAATCGTTGGAGAGAGCGTATTCCATTGCCCATCCTTTCGAACAACTGCGTTTTGCTCGCAAGTACCCGTCTCGGCCCTGACCAAAGGACAAACCCGCACGTTCATCGATGCGTCCGGTATCCCAGCCATGCAACGGGGTACCATACAGACATTGACGTCATTACAGCTGAAAGGCCTTCTTATGCGAACCATCATCCTCTACGCCTCACGCCACCACGGCAATACGAAAAAGCTCGTGGACGCCATCGTTGAGGCGCACCCCGAGATCGATACCCTCGATGTAAAGACGCTCGGCAAAAACGAGTATCCCGACCTGCACGAATATCATCTAATCGGTGTCGCCACGGGCATCTATTACTCCGAGATCGACAAGGACATGGCACGCGTGCTCACTAACGTGCTGCAGCCGCAGGACAAGGTGTTTGGCCTTATGACCTACGGTGGCAAAAACAAGTGGTACGGCAAGGACATCGATGGCATCTGCCGTATGAGGCAGGCCATCTTTATGGGTGTCTACGGCTGCCCCGGCTTTGATACGTGGGGGCCGTTCAAACTCACCGGCGGTGTCCAAAAGGGACACCCGACCGCTGAGGAAATTAAGGGCGCCGTCGATTTCTTCGACAAGATCGAAAACGAGTATGGCGACATCATCGTCGAAGAGTACGCCAAGCGCGAGAAGCGCCTAGCATACGAGAAGGAGCATCCTGCAGGAGGCTTGGTGGCCGGCGTTAAGCGCACGGCAAAGAAGATCGCTAACAAGCTGTAACTGTGAAGGTGCTTTTGAGCGTTTAACTCATACGGCGGGTCCGAGCAAATTCGGGCCCGCCGTCTTTTTGTATCGTTACTCGGTAAAGGCGTTGCCGACGCTCTGGCCGCCAACATAAGTCTCGACGAGGGTGAGCTCGTGGTCGAACACGACAAAGTCGGCGTCACGGCCCGGCATGATGCTGCCGCACTTATCCTCGATGTGCGCAGAGCGAGCCGGCACCTCGGTTGCCATGCGAATGGCGATATCAGCGCTGGCGATGCCCCAATCGACAATGTTCTTGACACCCTGGGCAAGCGTGAGCACCGAGCCGGCAATGCTCTTGCCGTCGGCGAGCCAGCACAGGTTGTCCTTCATGATGACGTCCATGCCACCGCTGGTGTAGCTGCCCTCGGGCATGCCGCCGCAACCCAGGCAGTCGGTGATGAGCACCGTATGCTGCCAGCCCTTTGCCTGCAGCAGCGCCTTGATGGCGGCAGGGTTCACGTGCTTGCCGTCACAGATGATCTCGGCGTAGGTCTCGGGCGTGGACATGGCAGCGCCCACGACACCGGGCTCACGGTGATGCAGCCCGCGCTGACCGTTATAGGTATGCGTAAAGCAGCTGGCGCCGGCGTTGATGGCGGCGATACACTCATCGTAGGTGGCGTCGGAGTGACCGATGCTGGTCACCACACCCTTGGCGTTCAGAGCAGCCGCATAAGCAGCGGCACCGTCGCGCTCGGCCGCCATGGCGCTCTTAACGATGCGACCACCCGCAGCCTCCTGCCACTGGTCGAAGATCTCTTCGGAGGGATCGATAAGGTAAGCAGGGTTCTGCGCACCCACGTGCTTCATGGTAAAGAAGGGGCCTTCCAGGTAGATGCCCTGAATGCGAGCACCGCAGAAGTCGGGGCCGCGACCCTCGTCCGCCTGGGCGATGGCGGCGCAGGCGTCCTTAATCTGCTCGACGCCATCGGTGAACGTCGTAGGCAGCCAGCTGGTGGTGCCGCGACGGGCGAGCTCGGTCGAGCTGATATCGATACCCTCGGGGTCGTTATCGGTAGTCGAGTGGTTATAGAAGCCATGGATGTGGGTGTCGACCATGCCCGGCGCGATCCACGATCCCGTGTAGTCCTTAATCTCGCAAGAGGGCTCGTCGGCCTGCCAGGCGCCAAAGACGCCATCCTCGACCATAAGATAGCCGCCCAGTTGCGGGCCTGCCGGCAAGAAGAACTTGTCAGCCTTAATTGCGTACGTGCTCATATGCACTCCTCGCTTCTAAAGCAGTTGACTGTGGTGATGCTTATACCCAGCTCACGTAAAACAAAAAGCGCCCGCCCGCCGTTATGAGCGGACGGGCGCCCTTACAGGGGGACGCGATTAAGCGGTGAAGGGGTGAATCGTCACGCCCTTGACCACGCGGTTGACCGTGCCGGTGGGGCTCGGCGTATCGGGCGTGTTACCCACGCGCACGGAGTTGAGCAGGCTGATTGCCTGGGCAAACATCACGAACGGCAGAGCAAGGTAACCCTCGGGGAGTGCCTCATAGCCCTTAAAGGTGAAGGACTCACCCTCGTAGACAGTAGCGCCATCCTGCTGAACGGCAACGGTGTGCTGAGCAATATCGTCGCCACCGATCTCGTTGAGGATGTCGATGTCGTACTGACGGGTGTAGGCGTCATTGTTGACGAACACGAAGACGAGTGTCTTATCGTCGACGAAGGACTTAGGTCCGTGACGATAGCCCATGGAGGTGTCGTAGGAAGTAGCGACCAGACCGTGAGCGAGCTCGAGGATCTTGAGCTGGCTCTCCTGGGCAAGGCCACCGAAGGAGCCAGAACCCAAGTAGGTCACGCGGTTGAAGTCGCCAGCCAGGTAATCGGCGATCTCAGGCTCACGGGAGATGACCTCCTCGCCCATCTTGGCGATGGTCTCGACCCATTCAGCCTTCTGCTCATCGGAAGCCTCGTCAAAGATAAGGGTGGAGAGCAGGGTCATGCAGGTGTAAGAACCGGTCATGGCGAAGCCCTTGTCGTTGGCGCGCGGAATGAGCAGCGTCAGCGCGTTGGGATCATCGGCAGACTCGACGGCGAGCTTGCCCTCGGGAGCGCAGGTGATGTTGAGGAACTTAACGTTGTGGACGAGCTCCTTGGCAACGGCAACGGCGGCAAGGCTCTCGGGGCTGTTGCCAGAGCGGGCAAAGGAAACCACGAGCGTGGGATCCTCGGCGCGCAGGAAGTCGCGCGGGGCGCTCACGATGTCGGTCGTGGCGATGGGCTTAAAGTCGTAGAGATCAGTGTTGCCAGCGTGACGCAGGTACGGGGCGCAGGTATCGCCAACGTAGTCGGACGTACCGGCACCGGTGAAGACAACGGACAGACGACCCTCGCCCATAGCGCGAGCCTCGGCCAGAAAGGCCTCGATGGCCTCCTTGTTCTCGCGATAGATGTTGAGCGTATCACGCCAAAGCTCGGGCTGCTGAGCAATCTCGGCCGTGGTGATCTGGGCGCCGAGCTCGGTAAGCTCCTCGACACTCTTCTCGAACATTTCTAATACCTCTCTCTAGAAGCAATCCTCTGACGTGCAATTATACACTTCGGTTGGTTATCTGGTAGTAACCAGTTAAATACAAAGAATCATCATATGGAAACGGTGCGAACACTAGTCGCTACGCTGGTGGTAAACCTTGTATTTAAACTGATCGGCACGAGCAACCGAGAGCGTATACTCCACAACCTCGTTTGACTCGTTATACGTAGTCCTAACCAAATCGAGCACAGGCGAGCCCTCGACGATTTCCAAAAGGTGGGCATCGGTGGGACGGGCTATGCTCGCATAGAACTCCTCTTCGGCCACGCGTATTTTTTGCTGAAAGTCTTGCTCAATCACATCGTAAAGCGGCTTGCGTTCCAGCAGCGGTCGCTTTAGGGACAGAAATTGACGAACCGGTAGATAACTGCGTTCGACCATCATGGGCATGTTGTCGGCAGAACGAAGGCGCTTGAGCTTAAAAATGCGATCACCGATACGCAATCCCATATGCTCGGCCAGATTCTTATCGGCCTCCATCTCGCAAAACTCGAGAATCGTGGTCTCGGGGTCGCGACCCATCGCGCGCATCTGCTCGGTAAAGCTGTAAGACTGCATAAGATTGGTTGCCTTTGCCGAACGGTCAGTCACAAAGGTACCGCGACCGTGCTGCCGAACCACCAGTCCTAAACGCTCCAGTTCCTGCAGAGCCAGGCGTACCGTAGTGCGCGAGAGACCATAGCGCTCCGAAAGTTCGCGCTCGGAAGGAATCATGTCACCGGCGCGATATTCATGGTCAATCTTTTCGGTCAGAATATCGACCAGCTGATCGTACAGCGGTTGCTTACGCGCTCCGATCGCCATCCTATCCTCCCTTTTGCTCGAATTCGGCTAACTACCTAGGGTGTTAAGCATTATCAGTCCGCAACACCCGAATCATCAAGAAAACAAAAGCCGCGCGCTCTTTCGAGCACGCGGCTTTTAACATACACATGGCTTAAGGGGTCGGGGTGTGAGCCGCGTAGGGACACACCCCTCAAGCTAGAGCCTTACCAGATGCTCGGCCAGAGACCAAGCGGGCCAGCGCCCAGGATGCCCAGGACGAAGAGCAGCAGAATGCCCTTGGTCGGGGTCCAGCTGTGCTTAGCGAACATGTAGTAAAGCAGCAGCGTAAGCATAAGCGGGACGAGCTTCGGGACGATGGTGTTGAGGGTGTCGGCAACAGAAAAGTTGACCGGATCCTCGGTAACGGTAGCGTAGGTCACGGACTCCATGCCGTTACCCAGATCGGCGACGCCGCACTTGACCTCGTTGCCGTCGGCATCGGTGGCAGTGAGGGCGTTGCCGTCCTCATCGGTCATGGCGATGGTACCGGCCTCAGCGGTCTCGGTATCGATGCCCTCCATACCGGTGAAGTTCTCGGCCTCCTTCTCGGAGACGATCACGGTAGTAGGAGAGAGGCCACGGGTGGTGCCGTTGGGGATCTGGAGGTTGATCTGGGTGCCACCCATGGTGACGACCAGGCAACCGACGACGAAGACGCCCATGATGGAAGCGGCACGCGTGAAGGCCTGCATGTTGGCGGTCAGAGCGTCAATAGCGCTGGTGCCAAGCTTGTAGGACCAGTTCATGAGCCAGAAGCGCAGAGCGAACTGGACGACGTTGAAGATCACCAGGAAGATGATCGGCGCAGCGGCGTTGCCGTTGATGGCCATGTTGGAAGTGATGCCGGCCGTGATAGGCACGAGCGTCAGCCAGAACAGGGCGTCACCGATACCACCGAGCGGGCCCATTGCGGCGACGCGGACGGCGCGGATCGTGGGGATGTCAACCTTGTTCTGTTCGAGCGAAAGCACGATGCCCATAACAAAGGTGACAAGGAACGGGTGGGTGTTGAAGAACTCCAGGTTGTGGCTCATAGAAGCCGCGAGGTCGTTCTTGTTGGTGTGGATCTTCTCCAGACCTGGGATGATGGAGTAGAGCCAGCCAGCGGCCTGCATACGCTCGTAGTTGAACGATGCCTGCAAGAAGCAGGAGCGCCAAGCCATCTTGTTGAGGGTCTTCTGGTCGAGCTGCGGAGCAGGAGTGAGATCCTCATAGTGCTCCGGGATCACATACTCATTAGATGCCATCTTCGAAGTCACCTCCGTCAGAAACAGCTGCACCCTTCAGCTCGGTCTGCTGCTGGAAGTCCCAGAAAGCGATGCCGAAGCCGATGAGAGCGAGGATGAGCAGAGCAGGGGTTGCCAGAGATTCGTTGGCAACGGTGATAAGCGCGAGGCCAAAGCCCATGAGGAAGAAGCCCCACATATCGCGGTTCATCATAACCTTGAGCAGGACGGCGAAGCCGACGAAGCGCATCATGCCGCCTGCAGCGGACAGACCGGTCTGCAGCCAAGTCGGGATGGCGGAAGCAATGGTCTGACCGATGGTAGCGCCAGCGATGAAGAACAGGGTGACGACGACAGCGAAGACCAGGCCGAGCAGAGCCATGGCGAAGTAGTTCAGGCGCTCGATGCCCTTGATGTCCGCGTTATGAGCCATGTTATCGGCCGTGGACATAAGCGGGGACATAAGCGTGAAGACCAGGGTAACGCCGAGCTGACCAAGCAGAGCGAACGGAATGGCAAGGCCGACTGCCGCGTTGGGCTCGAGGTCCGTAGCGATAGCGAGAATGGCTGCCATGATGCCGCCAATGACGGCGTTAGGCGGCTGAGCGCCTCCGATCGGCATGTTGCCGATCGTCATGAGCTGATAGGTACCACCCACGAGAAGACCGGTGTTGAGGTCGCCAAGGATAAGACCGATGACGGCGCCGGTGACGATGGGCTGATAGAGAGACTCGAGGAAGTCAAACTGGTCGATTGCCGCGATGAACGTAACAACGAAGACCAAGGCAACCTGAATGATCGAGAATTCCATCTTGCTCCTCCTTTCAAAATGTATGTACGCACTTTGGATTTCACGTACAGAATGTCAGGGTTTCACTCCTGACAACGTGGATCACGAGGATTACGAGAAGAGCTTGCTCGTGTCCTCAACAGGCGTGCTCGGAACACGCCTGATCTCCAACTCCACCCCCAATTCCTGCAGCTCTTTAAACGCAGCGACATCCTCGTCGTTAACTGCGACGGAGGTGGCGACTTGGCGCTTTCCTTCCGACATGTGCATGTTGCCGATGTTTACCTTCTTTATAGGCACACCGCCCTTGACGAGCGTAAGCACGTCTTCCGGTGTTTCGGCCACGATGAAGATCTTCTGGCGCGGGCTCGCCTTGCCAATGACGTCGATGGTCTTCTGCAGGGAGAAGAAACGCGTAGCGACGCCGGCGGGAGCGGCCATCTTCATGAGGTTCTGACGCATGGTGTTGGTCGACACGTCGTCGTTGGCGACGAGGATGAGGTTGGAGCCCAGGGTGGAGTTCCACTGGGTAGCGACCTGACCATGGACCAGTCGGTTATCGATGCGGGTAAGAAGAATGTTGGGTTCTGCCATGTTGATCAGCTTCCTTTCGTTATTTGCTGACGACAGTTACTTGATCTCCTGAATCGCGTAACGCGAAACATCTACGACGGCTCCGGATCGGACTTTGATCTGGACCTTTTCGCCTTCGATGCCTTTGACGGTTCCGTAGATACCGCCGGCGAAAAGAACCTCCTGACCCGGTTTGAGCTCCGTGTGCAGCTCCTTGAAGTACTTCTGCTTCTTCTTCATGTTGACTTGCGACCAGATGGTGTAAATCAAGCCCATGATGACAAGCAGGCCTAAAAGGGCAACCGAGGAGCTCAGGACGTTGGCTCCGAAATCGGCCATTAGATGCCGTCCTCGTCGCCGAAGATATCCTCTTCCTCGGAGCCGGCAACGGATGCGACCGTCTGGGCGGTGATGCCCGTCTGACCAACGGTCACGGCCTGCTCGCCAAGCTCAGCGAGCGTGACATTGCCGCGGAGGAACAGAAGCTCAATAACCATGGGGAGGTTAGTGCCAGTCAGAACTTCGACGTTGTCGACATCCTGGGCAATCATCATCGACTGGTTGAACGGGGTACCACCGAGCAGATCGGTAAAGACGAGCACGCCATCGCACTCCTCGCGCATGGCGGTAATAGCGGCGCGGAGATCCTCACCGTAGGAAGCAGCCTGGTCGCCCTCAAAAGGAACGACGGTAAAAGCGGGCTGGTCGCCGGCAACCATAGCAATAGCGCTTGCGAGGCCGGGTGCGAACTGTCCATGACCGGTAAGAATAAAGCCAACCATTCAAATTTCCCTTCCGAAGGTGTGTACTATCTGAGTCCGATGATTTTCAGAAGCCAGCGGGCAATCGCCCTTAAAGCTTCTTGGAAAGCGTTCTTTGAAGACCAGTGGTTTCTAAACTGGTAATAACCACGTGACGTGTTGTTGTCACTATATCACCACAGAAGAGGTCGCTTTCGTTGATTCAAACAGTAAAACGTTTTTGCACCGATCACGGTGATAAATCGACCGTTTACCGCTCGTTAACACTTCTACCTGCGGTTTTGAAACCGTTTCGAAATGCTTTGGCAAAAGATCGGAACTATTTTTATGTCTAAACAACGCAGGTCGGCTAAAAATAGCGTGTAGAAAAATTGCAGGTCATTGTGAAGATATGTGAATTGGTCTTTTTGACTTAATACCAGTTTGAACCAGTTTTGAGATTATCGGTGAACGGTAGTTTTCAACCGTTCACCGGTTACTTGCAATCGTTTGCAGTTGTTTTCCCAGATGAATTGGGGAGGCCGATGAAGCGCTTGTGCGATCACGGGAAGTTTTGGCATTTGTCCTCATCCCCCACGCGCCAAACTCCGGCACCCAAAATGAGCTAATAGCTCACGCTAATCGTTTTCAATCATTACTTACTCAGTTCCGTAATTATTTATCGTTTGTCGTTAATTCTGATATGATACAAGTATCATCCAAAACGCCGGTTGGAGGAGTTATGGTCCATCGAAACGCATCTATATCGAATGAAACCATCAGCCGCGAACAGACGATAGCCAAACTGAGGAAGCTCGCTCGCATCTGCAAATGGGCCACGATCTGCATTACCACCGCGCTCGCTCTGGGACTTCTCGCAGTCATTGCGATTGACCTTCTACTCATATTGCCTGGCCTCTCCCAAGGCTCGTGTCTCCAATCCGTAGAACTTCAAGCCGGCGAAGGGCCGTGCCTTGCCATCATCGGTACCGATGCGCAGGCCCCACTTATGCTCGTTGCACACGATGGTCACACTGCCATAGGGAGCCTCTTGATGACATGTCTCGCGCTTACCATCGCGATAAGCGTGCGCAGGCTTTTCTTCAACATTGAAAAGGAAGGCAGACCCTTTGACCTTGAATGTAACCAGACACTTCGTCGAGTAGGGCATTTATTCCTTATCGGCGGCGTTGCCGTGAGGCTTCTTGGTGCCGTAATCACGGGAATGATACTCTCGGGATTTGGCGGCAGCTTTACGGATGCGTTCGTCGGCCAGCTATTCGAGCCCTCCATGCTCTTTGCAGGCCTGATTATTTGCCTGATTGCCAGCATCTTCCGCTACGGGTATATCCTGCAAAAACAAGATGACGAGTTGCTCTAGGGGGAATCCATGATTATCCTGCGGCTTGACCGCATGCTCGCCGAACGTAAGATCTCATCCAAAGAGCTTGCGGAACGCGTAGGCATCTCCCAGGTCAATATGTCACGCATTAAGACGGGCAAGGTTTCTGCCATACGTTTTTCAACTCTTGACGCGATATGCCGGGCACTCGACTGCCAACCGGGCGATGTACTGGAATATATATCCGACGATGAAGCCGATAGCCTTTTTGGACTTAAAGACGAATAGCCATAATTAAGCCGCCAATCACGCCCTCAACGCAGAAAGCCCGCTAGAACGTTGTCCGTTCTAGCGGGCTTAATCAGGCAGATCGGTTAGCGCTCAGTAGTGCAGGAAAACCTTACGCAAACAGGCCGTAGATGCTGATGTTGGCCTTGGCGTAGAGGCCGTTAGCATACTCGGTCCACTTGGAGCTGGCACCCGAAGCCTGCGAGGAATACTGCTGATAAGCAGTGTAGTAGGCGGTCATGGCCTGCTTATAGGTTGCGCTATCGGCCGTAAAGGCATCGTCGGCGAAGGCCTTGGCATAGGTGCTGTCGGCGTCCTTCCAAGTGCCCTTTGAGCTATCCCACTCATCGCCGGCAAGGTTGATGATGTAGTCGGCGTAGTCCTTGCTCGTGGTCTCCTCGTTGCCGTCAGCAGGCTCGGTCGGGGCGGTCGGCATGCTTGCGGAGCTATCGCCCACCTTCTTCTTGTAGAGCTTCTGCAGCGTCGCAGACTGGCGGACAATCTGCTTGGCCTGGTCCTTGGAAACACCGTACTGCGTGGCCATGGTCTTGTAGTCGGAGGTGCCGATGGAATCCTCGGCGTACTGCTTCATTTCCTTGGAAGAAACGGTAATGCCCTCGTCCTCGGCAGCGTCCAGCAGAATCTGGTTGCGCACATAGGACAGGATAACGTCGGCAGACGGAGCGGTGTAGTTGCCATCGCTATCCTTGACGGTGTCGAGGCTGTACTGGCTCTCGATGGCCTCGCGCGCGGTGATATCGCTCTTCTTGCCGTTGTAGCTATAGCTTGCCACGGTCGAATCGAGCTGGTCCTCGGTGAGGGTAGCCGAGCCGACGCCCTTGCCGCCAAAGCCGCCGTTGCCAATAAAGAAGCCGACCACCGCAGCGATCACGACTGCAACCACGAAGGCGGCGATCATCGTCTTCTTGTGCTTGGATGCATGGTCGTCCGCATCGGAGTCGTCCTCGTCCTGCTCCTCAGGCATGAGGTTCTCGTCGGCGGCGTCCGCGGCGATCTTTGCCTCCAGGCGAGCATCCTCCTCCTCGGCGGTCGTGCCGGCGGCAATATGTTCGGCAGACGTGCCGGCGACCAGGTCGATCTTCTCGTCCCCATCACCGTCGGGGCCTTCGCCGCGCTCGATGATCTGGATGCCGTCGATCTCGTCCTTCTCGTCCTTCTTTTGAATCAGACCCATATCAATTACTCCTTGTTAGGAAACATAGTCCCCAATAGAATACGCCCGACGAGGCGCCGGGCGTATTGATTCTTAGGTTATACGCAAACACTTAAGTACTATTTAGGCGTTTGCAGCGTGCATACCTTAGACCAGGCGCGCGATAACGGCATCGGCAAAGGCCTGCGTGCCCACGGCGCCCTCAACGGAGCCGGTCTGGGCACGACGTACGTCACCGGTAACCTGCTCGCCCTCGTCGAGCGTGGCAGATACGGCGGCACGAATGCGGTTGGCAGCATCGTTCTCGCCCAGGTGGTCGAGCATCATCGCAGCGGAGAGGATCTCGGCCGTGGGGTTGGCAATATCCTTGCCCGCGATATCGGGCGCGGAGCCGTGCGTTGCCTCGAAGATGGCGCAGCCGGCACCGATGTTGGAGCCGGGGGCCATGCCTAAGCCGCCCACCAGGCCGGCGCACAGGTCGCTCACGATGTCGCCGTACAGGTTGGGCAGCACCAGAACATCGAAGTCGTTGGGGTTCTGGACCAGGCCCATGCAGGTGGCGTCGACAATCTTGTCGTTGAACTCGATATCGGGATAGTTGGCGGCCACCTCGCGCGCAACGCGCAGGAACAGGCCGTCGGTCGCCTTCATGATGTTGGCCTTGTGCACGGCCGTCACCTTTTTGCGGCCGCAGCGACGGGCATACTCAAAGGCATACTCCACAATGCGACGGCTCTTGGCGATGGAGATCGGCTTAATCGAGATCGCGGAATCGGCGGCGAAGGTCTTTTGGCCCGAACGCTCGACGAGCTGCGAGAGCTCCTCGACCTCGGCAGCACCCTCATCGAACTCGATGCCGGCGTAGAGGTCCTCGGTGTTCTCGCGCACGATGACCAGGTCGACATCGCGGAAACGCGAGCCGTCACCCGGCTGCGACAGACAAGGGCGCACGCAGGCGTACAGGTCAAAATGCTTGCGCAGGGCGACGTTAACGCTGCGGAAGCCCGTGCCGACCGGCGTGGTGATGGGGCCCTTGATGGCAACCTTGGTCTCGGCGACCGCATCGAGCACATGCTGGGGCAGCGGCGTGCCAAACTCGTCCATTACGCCGGCACCGGCCTCCTGGACGTTCCAGTTGATCTGGACACCGGTGGCCTCGACCACGCGGCGCATGGCCTGCGTAATCTCGGGACCGATACCGTCACCGGGAATCAGGACTACATCGTGCGCCATAATCTGTTACTCCTCGTCTTCGGCGTCGTCAGATTTTTTAACGCTAGCACGCTTCTTCTTTTTGGAGAGATCCAGGCCAAAACGTTTAACAAGCATTTCGCAAATCTCGCTCGAACGGGCCTTGAGATAGCTGCCCTTGCCGTTCTCGGCGTCGAACTTAAGGCGCAGCGCGAGCTTCTCGGCGACCTCGGCGTCGATCTCGCCCTGGCCAAACTCGTACAGGCAACCGAGCATATCGCGATACTCAAGGTCGCCGTGGTAGCACTGGATGGCCTCGTCCAGAATTGGCCAAGCCTCGCGCGAACGCTCGACACTCGTGGCGCCCCACACGCACAGTAGGCGGAAGGCGGCATAGCGCAGCGTGGAGGAAATCTCGTCGAACAACGCGGTCTCAGCACCCTCAAAGGCATCGCCCAGCTGCTCAGGGCAGGTGGTGGCGAGCGCCGCCAGGGCATCGAGAGCCTCCCAGCGGGTCTGAGCCTCGGGGCGGTCGAGTGCCTCGATCAGCGCGGGCACGCAGGGCACGACGCGCTGCGGGTCGCGCTCGGCCAGCAGATGCAGTACGCGGGCGGCAAACTGGCGGATGCGGCGCGTGGGGCAGCCGAGCTCCTTGACCAGACGGTCGACGGCGTTCTCGTTCTCCTCTGCCAGCTGAAGCTGTGCCAGTTCCTCGTCGGTGAGCTGTTCTTCCTTGTTTTCTGCCATAGTTACCTCTTCTTACTATTTCTTAGCGTGCTTGCCGGCACCCTTGCTGTCATCGGTGACCGAGATGAGCTGTCGGTCGGCTGCACCGTTGTGACGCGCACGGCGACGCTCCTCGGCGTCGCCCGCGTCGGCGGCGGCGCGGTGAGCCTTGTTGACGTTAAAGACCTCGTCGTGCTTGCGCCACGGGCCGACGGACTCGCCAAAGCTCATCTTAAGGCCGGCGATAAAGCCGCCGAGCCAGCCGATCGGCGCAAACTGCACCAGCGGGAACAGCGAGAACACCCAGGTCAGCAGGACGACTGCCGCCGCACCCGCAAAGTTGGCAATCCAGTAGTCGCGCTTGGTGATCACGCGCTTTTCGCAGGCCCACTGTCCGCACAAAAAGCCAATATAGATTGCAAAGATAAAGAGCACCAACGCGAGCACTACGAACGTCCAGCTCATGGATACTACTCCCCGTGATGGTGGCCGCGGCAGCACTCGTGGCCGTCATCATGGCCGTGGCCACCGCAGCACTCGTGGTCCTCGCCGTGGTGATGGCCACAACCGCACTCATGGTCCTCGCCGTGCTCGCCGCAACCGCAACCTTCCTCGTGAGCGCCATGCTCCTCGGGACGATACTGCGACCAGTCCAGACCGGCGGCGATGGCGTCGGCCTCCTCCTTGTAGAGAACCGTGATGGCCTGGGTGCCCAGCTTGGCGCCACCGATGGCGTCGAGCATGTCGTAGAGCGTAAAGGCCACGTCGGCTCCGGGCAGCGCGAGCTCGCGGTCGTCGGCGTAGGCAAGGGCCAGGCGCAGGTCCTTAATGAAATGCTCAACCATAAAGCCGGGCCTGTAGTCGCCGTCGAGCGCCTTGGGGGCCAGGCTCTCCATGGCGCCGGACTTGCCGGTGCCGCCCAGGATCATCTGGCGGGTCTTTTCCAGGTCAAGGCCGCTCAGCTCGGCAAATGCCATGGCGTCTGCCATGCCGACCATGCAGGCGCCCAGCGACACCTGGTTGGCGAGCTTGGCAGCCTGGCCTTTGCCGGCACCGTCGAAGCAGCAGATGTTGGCCGCAAAGGTGGAAAGGATATCGCGGACCGGAGCGATGTCGTTCTCGGTGGCGCCCACGATAGCCGTGAGCGTACCGGCGATAGCGCCCGACTCGCCGCCGGTGACGGGGCAGTCAAACGCCATGCGACCAGAAACCTGGGCGGCCTCAGCAATGTCACGGGCGAGCTCGGGCGAGCTCGTGGTGAGGTCGATCAAGACCGCGCCGGGCTTAGTGCACGCGAGCAGGCCGTCGCCCGCCAGGTAGAGTTCCTCGACCTCGGAGGGATAGCCCACCATGGTAAAGACGACATCGGCGTTCGCCGCGGCATCGGCCGGCGTATCGGCCCAGGCGGCACCGCGCTCGATAAGCGCCGCGGCCTTGGACTTGGTGCGGTTGTTGACCGTGACGGGATAGCCGGCGTCCAGGATGTGGCCGGCAATGGGGGCACCCATGATTCCGGTGCCGATAAATGCGACAGAGAGCTTGTTTGCCATGAAACCTTTCCTTTTGGGTTGGGTGTTGTTACCAGGTTGAATACTCGGTGCCAGCGTTTGGGCAGTGAGTTGGGATCGATTACGGCCGCGTTACTTGCCTACTGGCCGCGCACGCGGCGGGCGATGCGGTCGGAAAGCGAGGCTTTCTCGGCGCGGTTCTTGCCCCAAAAAGCGCAGGCCACCATGCCGGGACCCACATGCGAGCCGATGGTGGGGCCCACGGAACTGCGAATGATCGTGACGTCGGCGCAGCCCTCCTCCTTGCGGATGGCGGCTTCGAGCCAGTCGCCGTCCTTCTCAGCATCAGCCGTCATGATGGCGATGGGCATGGTGCGATCGGGCACGTAGTTCTCGCGGAACGACTTGAGGATGGACTTGAGTGCCTTCTTGCGGCCGCGGTTAACGCCGATCAGCGACAGCGAGCCGGCCAGGTCGTAGGAGAGCTCGGGCTTGACGTCGAGCTTTGCCGTGAGCTGTGCCGCCGCGGGCGGAATGCGGCCGCCGGCAGCCAGTGCGTCGAAGCTCTCGAGCGTAAAGTAGCCGTGCACGTAGGTCTTTGCCTCGTTTGCCCAATCGACCAGCTGCTCGGCGGTCAGTCCCGCCGAACGCTGGCGCACGGCCTCGAGCGCCAAGAGCGCGCCGGTCGCACAGGGCAGAGCGTTGTCGACCACGTAGAGCTCAAAGTTGGGATACTCGGCGCGCACGGCATCTGCCGCCTGGCACGCGGAGTTGTAGCTCGACGACAGCGCCGAGGTAAAGCACAGGTAGACCGTGGGCGTGCCCTCTTTGGCGCACTCGGTAAAGAACTCGATATAGCGACCGAGCGACACAGCCGAGGTGGACACGCGGGCGCCGGCGCGCATGCGGTCGTAGAACTCCTTAGGGCTCATACTCGACCAGATGTCGTCCGTGCGCTCCTCGCCATCGATGATAAAGGGGAAGCCCAAGATATCGACATCGAGGTTCGCGGCGACCTCGGGGCTAAAGTCGCAGCAGGTATCGACGACGATGCGGCAGCGGTCAGAATGACCGGCGGATGCGGCCTTGTCCATCAAAGCGACTCCTTACGTAAAAAAGCGGCCATCCGCATGGGATGGCCGCCAACCGTTAACTCATGCAAGTTAACGTATTTTACTCGTCAAGTGTTTCGATGCGGGGCTTGATGATGCCATATCCACCATTCTTACGGTGATACACCACATTGATGAGGCCGGTCGTCGCGTTCTCGAAGACGTAGAAGTCGTGGCCCAGCAGATCGGTCTGCACCAGCGCCTGCTCCTCAGTCATCGGGGTGACATCGACGACCTTCTCGCGGACGAGCAGGTCGTCGTCCTCCTCGGGCAGCAGCAGGTCGGCCAGATCCTCGACGCGCTCGACCGGTGCGACATCCGCGGCGCTGGCACCACCCTGGCGGTTGTCCACGACCTTGGTCTTGAACTTGCGCAGCTGGCGGGTGACCTTATCGGCGGAGAGATCGATGGCGGCGTACATATCTGCACCATGCTCGGCAACGCGAATCACAGAGCCGCGGGCACGAACCGTGACCTCAACGATTGCCGGGTTGGGGTTCGAGGGGTTCTTCTCATAACGAAGCACGACGTCGACTGTCATGGGCTCGATATCGAAAACCTTGAGCGCCTCGCCGATCTTCTCATCCACATGCGCACGCAGAGCATCGGTTACCGTCGTCTTGCGTCCAGAAACCTTGATATCCATACGTGGCTCCAATCTGCCTCGGGGACTTACTGTACTGGCTATGTACCCATTGCCGTGCATTTAATCACGCGAATTCCCAAAGACCCGAATAACGACTGCTTGATACCGCATACCGAAGTCTCGCACTTTTCCGTGGCAAAGTGCGCTATAGGAGGGCGTCGGCGGAGTTGGTTTTTCTCCTGAAAATCGCTCTTGAACTGCTGGTTTTATCAAAATAGAAAAGCCGGGCTCCCCTATTGGGGAGACCCGGCCCTGCGTGTTGAAACCGTGAAGAAGCGCCTTGTTCGGTGTACGGCAGGCGCCACCCCTACCAATAACTAGCTATTGAGCTTGTTGATGTCATCGTCGGTGATGGTGCCCTCCTGACTAGACGACGGGCTGTCGCCGTTGTTATCGGAGGTGTCGCCATCGGAGGACTCGGTCTCGTTGGACGTGGAGTCGGATGCCTGCACATTGGCCCCCGAAACAGTCTTGGCGGTAAGGTCATAGGGCATTTGGCCGTACCAGACGCAGTGGACCGCCTCGAGCGTGCCGTCGACCGTGATGCCGTCGAGGGCATCACTCACGGCACGGCACAGCTCATCGTTAGAGCTAAGGCCTGCGACGCCAAGCGTGGAGGGCGCCTCGAGCGTGCCGATATAGGAGATCTGGCTCATCAGGCGCGCGAGGTAACCGCCGGCCGTAGAGTCGCAAATCACGTAGTCGACCTCGCCGGACTCGAGCGCCTCAAAGCACTCGTTGATGTTGGAGAAGGTCTTTTGGTTGGCCGTAATGCCCTGCTTGGCGAGCGCTTCCTGCGAGGCCGAGGAGGTCTGAACGCCCAGGGTAGCAGTGTTAAGCGTTTCGGTGGAAACGCTCAGCGACTCTCCGTCACTGCTCTTGCCGAATACGGCGGCGGCATCGTACAGACAGGTGCCAAGCGAGCTGATATCGCCGTCCGTAGACCTGACATCGCCAATGAAGATGTCGGCCTTTTTATCGCTGAGTACGGAATCGGCCGAGGACGCATCGACAAAGGCAACCTTGAGACCCATGCGGCATACAAGGGCACGAGCAGCATCGACCGCATAGCCCGTAAGGTTTCCGTCGGCATCTTGCATGGCCTGCGGGGCGTCGGACGTATCGAGAGCGACCGTCAGGGTTCCCGGCGTGACCAGGGCGTCGTCCGATACCGTGGGGGTGACGGTCTCGCGCTCGATTTGGTCGATCGTGGGCGTCGTGAACGTGGACAGCGGGTTGAACGCGCATCCGCTCAGGCCCAAAACGGCGATGACCGCTGCGGTCCCAGCACCTAACCGAGCCGCGTGCATCAAGCTGCCCCTCACCATGTCCACTACCCTGCCTTCTGTGTCGTATACGATCCGTGCGTTGCGCGGAATATCAGGTTGTTCCCACCAGCTGACCTGGTATTTGACCCCACACTTGCGCACCGGGGTGTTTGCTCGGGAGGCCGCAGCCACCTTCACGACTGGCCCGCTCGCCCGCGAGGCGGTATTGCCCCAAAAAAAGTAGAACGGACGGTGCGGCTTACATCTAGGACGCGCCATGATCGCGCCGCGCGCACGCGGTCGCTTACGTGGATCCCTTTGACCGCGTCTGTCTTGGACTAGGACGGGCATTTCGTCCGTCCGCAACCACAGCCTGGTAGGAACGTAGCGCATTATAGCTAAGTTCAAGCTAAAGTTTAAGGTTAAGGGCGTCATTCGCATCGTGCGCACAGATTTTGCAGGTCGGAGTGGGATATTCGTGCCCCTATGAAGCCCGGAGCTCCCCTACGGGGAGCTCCGGGGCGTCCTTCTTAGGGTGCCCCGGCCAAAATATGGCAAATATGAGTACTGCCACCAATTTAGTAACAGGCAATTTTGGCCTCTCGGACAGATTTTGCGCTCAGTGTCGCCAACCTGATGCTTAGTTATTCTACATTTGTTTATTATCTTCTTACTTTACGCCGCCTCCGAGTCCTAAATTCCTTGATTTTGCTGTTACTGATTTAGTGACAGTACTCATATTTGCCGTATTTTGGCCAGGGCATATGATTAACCCCTATTTTCGACGCGAATTAGACCGGCTTAAGCCCAAAACACGCCCGCAGCGTGTTAAGCAACGCCTCTTGCTTCTTCCTGCGGGCATCGACACGATTCCGGTACCGCTTTCGCATACGCTGGTGCATGCGCCATGCGAGCGCTTCCATCGCTTCCATGTCGCAGAGCATCTCGTTGTTGACCGTTGCGACCTCGATTCCCATAGTAATCAAGCCCGTGTTGCGTTTTTCATCATGGATACGTCCCCTCCGAGAGGAATGGCCCAGCTCACCGTTGTATTCCAGGTCAAACCGGGCTGCTTCTTGATACGCATCGCAAACTGCATGCGGCATCCCCGAGATTGCCTGCGCACGGTCATCGAACTCAATCTTGTAGTCGGTCTTAAAAGGTCCGCAGGCAAACCCGCCATAGGAAAACGGAAGCGAAAACAGGGCGAGCATGATGCACTCCATGGGCGAGAGCAGGTTCTCTGACAGGTAGGGACAAAGGCGCAGCAGCTGCTTGGCCACATTCCCCTTGCATGCCGCAAGGTAATCTGCCAGGCGATCGGGCGTCAGCACCGGCTCGACTTCAAAGTAGCCCACATCTGCCGGTTGGTCCTTGTCCTTTGCAAGTCTATTCACAACAGGCGAGGTGTAAGGAGGCAGATACTTCCCGCGATCGCTCAGTGAAATCTTGGAACACAGTTCCTGGGCCAGGGCAAACGCCTGAACACAGCCGACCTCGCGGGCGATGGCAACACAAAGGGCCTCGGGAGATAGGCTGTACACCCCCGGTTCCACCTCTAGAATCGAGCCGGCAGGCAACCCGGAACACACGAACCAGCCCACGCTAGGCATGCGGCGGCGCTGCGCCGCAGATCCCACCAGCAAGCACAAATCTTCTTGCACCTCGCCGTTTGCGGCCCCAATCCGCACCAAGTCGGGAAGATAGATGTCCTCGGTCGAGGGCGACGACGTGCGCAGCACACGGCGCTCTTCATCGGGATTAAGGTCTTTCCAGCTGATATAGCCCATCTGCCGGCGCTCGGCGCGCATCATGCGCAGCGCTGAAGCGCCTGTTAGGATTACGGAAGCCGCTAGCTGTTCGCCTGTCGGCTCGTTGCGCCGCTCAATCTTCACTGCCACAAAACCACCCCTACCAAACACGTGCGATAGCAAGGCCATCGACTGCCGCAGCGCCGGCACGCTTGAGCTCCGCCGAGGCTGCTGCCATGGTCGCGCCCGTGGTAATGACATCATCGATAAGCAGCAGGCGGCGGCCGTGCACGTCCTCAACCGTCTCGTACATGCCTTGGGCACGCTCGCGACGCTCCTCGCGACCGAGTTCGCGCTGGTCGACATGCCCGTACTTGACGAGGGCATCGAGCAGAGGAACACCCGACAGCTCGCAAAATGGGCGCGCAATGGCCTCCATATGATCAAAGCCACGCCGCCGAAACGCTGCCGCCGTCGCAGGCACAAACACCACCGCATCCGCACCGGACAGCACACCTCCTAAGCGTTCGGGCGCTACGACCTGGGCATGCAGGGCGGTGTCGTAGAGCAGCTCCGCCAGATACGGCGCCAGGCGTCGCTCGCCCGCGTCCTTGTACGCTTTAATGATGCGCGGCAGCGGCTGCGCATAGACGGCGCACGCCAGGCAGCGGTCAAGCGCCTCCGCCATTGCCGAGGACGTGCCCTCGACCGAACACTCAGTGCACAGCAAATCCCCAAACGGGGCGCCGCATCGGGTACAGCTATGACGTGGGTCGATGAGCGCGAGCGCGGCCAGGCAGTCTTGGCAAATAAGCGCACCGGCGCGCTCGCAGCCGGCACATCGTGTTGGCGACAATGCCTCGAGTGCCTCGCGTGCCGCCCGCTCGGCAAACGGCAGCAATTCGTCCGCAAACGGTAGGGCGCCGGCACCCTGCAGACGGCTCAATTTGTTCAGATGGCTCTTCAAGACACAACCCTCCCTACGTTCGGTCGCAGGGAGGGTTGTTGATTCAGCGCTATGGTACCCCGACGCGATTGGGGTAAGGCGGGTTAAATCCGCTCGCGGGCGTTATTCGCCGGCGGGCGGTTGTGGTGCGGCCGAAGACGGGGTCGAGCCCTCGCCACCATTCTGGCGCGACTTGCGGGAGCGGCGACGGCGACGGCGCTTTTGACCCTGGTCGGCCGAGCCCTCGCCACCGCGATCTTCGCGCGACTCGCGCTCGTCGCGAGCGGCGCCACGCGAAGCCTTGGCAGCCGCTCCCCCGCCATCTCCGGGACGACGGCGCGTGACCTTGACCTCGCCATCCGAGACCTGATCGGCAACGGAGGGCACTGAGGGCTTCTGTTGCGTGCCCGAGGAATGGCGACGGCGCGGACGCGGCGCGCGCTCATCCTCGCCACGTGACTTGCCGCCCTTGTCGGCAGGCGCATCGGAACCCGAGGGACCCTTGGAAGCGGCACCAGCCTCGCGAGCAGCTGCGGCGCGGAAGGCATCCTCGCGCTCCTCGCTCGACAGGTGACGGCGGCGACGGCGCGTGGGGTTCATGCCACCGCCGCGGTTTTGCTGCTGAGGCTGCTGAGTCTCGCGCTCGCGGGAGGAGTTCTTGCCTGCAGCTGCAGCCTCGCCGACATCGCCCGAGCCCGCGCGCTTGCGACGACGACGGCCACCGGCGGCCTCCTCGGCCTCGGGCGTTGCGGCATTGCCGCGGCCCTTTCCGCGGCCACGGCCCTCGCCCTGACCCTGACCGGCGCGAGCATCGGATTCAGCATCGCGACGACGGCGCTTGGGCATCGACGTGCCGGCCAGACGGTCGGCACTCGACAGGCCATCGCCCACGTCGACGCCGTTTTCGCGATCGAGCTCCATGAGCGCCAGGCGCATCTCGGGCGACTCGATGCGCTCGAGCACGTCGCGCGTCACGCAGTCGGGGCGGCAGTTGCAGCCCTGCTCGGCGGCCTTCTTTTTGCAACCCTCCGAGCACGTCATATCGGCTAGGTTGACCTTAAAAACCTTGCCGTTCTCCAGGCGCAGCACCAGCTGCTCACGCGGCGTGTCATATTCCTGAATACGCGCCTTGCCGAGCGGCGTATCGATGAGCGTCTTCTTTTTGGGCGCACGGCTCTTAAAGTCCTTGTACGCCTCGAACTCATAACGCAGGCAGCACATCAGGCGGCCGCACACGCCGCTGATCTTGGACGAGTTGAGCGGCAGGTCCTGCTCTTTTGCCATGCGAATCGAGACGGGCTCAAACTGTCCGCCAAAGCGCGTACAGCAGAGCTCCTGTCCGCACTGGGCATAGCCGCCCACCAGGCGGGTCTCGTCACGCACGCCGATCTGGCGCATATCGACGCGAATGTGCAGCGTCGAGGACAGGTCCTTGACGAGCTGGCGAAAATCGACGCGCTCCTCAGCTGCAAAGTAGAACACGGCCTTCTCGCCGCCAAACAGGTACTCGACGCCCACCGGCTTCATCTCGAGGTCGAGCTCCTTGACCAGGCGGCGGAAATCGACCATGGCCTCGTCGCCCTGGATGGCCAGGTCATCGGCAAGCTGCAGGTCGATGGCGCTCGCCACGCGCAGCACGGGCTTGAGCGGCTGACCGATCTCGTCTTGCGGCACCTCAAAGGGATCGGCCGTGACCAGGCCGATCTCGGTTCCGCGCTCGGTGGAGCAAATGGCATAATCGGCCTCGAGGATATCCAAATCCTGCGGATCGAACCACAGGTCGCGCGAGGCGTAGGTAAACTTAACGGGTACGACTAACGGCATTTCAGTGCCTTCCTGATATCGAACAGCATGACCTCGATGGCCAGCTGGGGAGTAACGTTTCTGGCGATGTTGCGCTCGGCGGTCGCGACTGCCTCGAGCGCCCGGGTGGCACCCGCAACATTGGTCGCGGCGGCAAGCCGACCGATCGTGTCGCGCACGTCTTCGTTCACCACGTCGGCTGCCTCGTCCTGAAGCGTCAGCAGCACGTCGCGCATGAGCGTCCGCGCGCTCGCCAGCGCTTCCATGATACCCGAACGCTCGCGCGCGTTGAGTTCGCGCTTGTTGCGGTCCTCAAGCTGCTTCAATGCTCCACGCGACAGGTAATCGGCGTTTTGCTCGAGCACCTTTTCCTGCGTGGACTTGACCTCGGCGAGAGGCGCCTTAACGGCGACGATGAGCGACTTGGCACGGCTGAGCACGTCGGCCTCGTCGGCGGCGATAAGCGAATCGATGGCGCGAACCATCTGACGGCGGGCGTCCTGGCGCTCGGCGCTCTTGAGGAACTCGATGCCACGCGTGGGGCTTCCCGCTACGGCGACGGCCATGCGGCAACGCGCAGGGTCCTGACCGGTGGCGCGGCTCACGGCCTGCGCGGCGACGGCGGGCGATACCAGCCGAAACGGCACGCACTGGCAACGACTCACGATAGTGGGCAGCATCACGTCGGCCGAGGTGCCCAACAGGATGAACATGACGCCCTCGGGCGGCTCCTCGAGCGTTTTGAGCAGCGCGTTGGCGGTGTTGGCGCGCAGCTGCTCGGCACGGTCGATGATGTAGACCTTTGCCTTGGCGCGGATGGGCGCCAGCGGCACGTCGTCGAGCAGCTCGCGGGTCTGGGCGATGAGGTAACCCGTGGCGCTCTCGGGCGTGCAATAGTGCACGTCGGGATGCGTATGCCGAGAGACGCGCACGCAGCTGTCGCATGCGCCGCAGCCGTCCTGCTCGCACAGGAAGGCCTGGGCGAGCGCCCACGCGGCGTCGAGCTTACCCGCGCCGGGCGCGCCCAAAAACAGGTAGGCGTGCGATGCGCGACCGCTGGCGACGGCATTGGTCAAAAAGTCGCGCACGCGTTCCTGGGTGTCAAGCTTGGCCAGCAGGCTTGCCTGAGCGGGGGCCATGTTACTCGGCCTCCTTGGCAAGCGCGGCGGCAACGGCTTCCCGCGGAATGTCGAGACCGTACGCGCGAACCTGCTCGACCGTCTTCCCGAAGACTTCCTCGACGGTCGTAGTGGCGTCGATGAGCTTTACGCGGTTTGGCTCCTCGGCAGCAATGGCGCAAAATCCCTGATAGACACGCTCTTGGAAGGCCATGCCCTTGGCCTCCATGCGATCTGCCGCACCACGGGCGGCCATGCGCAGCGCCGCCTGCTCGGGCGTGATGTGGTAGACGAGCGTGAGCGCCGGGTGCGTTCCCGCGACGGCCAGGCTGTTGGCATCGCGCACCATCTGGCGATCGAGGCCATCGGCAAATGCCTGGTAGCAGGTCGTGGAATCGTAGAAGCGATCGCACAGGACCACCTTGCCGGCCGCAAGGGCGGGGGCTATGACCTCGTGCACCAACTGGGCGCGCGCCGCCTCGTAGAGCAGCAACTCGCAGGTATCGCCCATCGCCGTGTTGGCGGGGTCGAGCAGCAGGGCGCGAATCTTTTCGCTGATGGCAGTGCCACCCGGCTCGCGCAGAGTTACGACCTGATAGCCGGCGAGTTCGAGCGCGCGGGCAAGCAGGCGCGCCTGCGTGGACTTGCCGGCACCGTCAACGCCCTCGAGCGTGATAAAGCTATGTTGAGCAGGCTCAAAAGCCATGGGCGCAGCCCCTTCCTACAAGGCGCGTAAATGCAGATATATCAACCAAGCCATGATACCCCAGTGCTCGGCGCGTCCCCAATGGCTAAAGGCGCCTTTCCAAAGTTGCGGTGAAATAGGGACTGATTGAAGCTCTGAGACCGCCAAACAGTCCCTATTTCACCGCAACGTATGATGGGGATTTTTGGATGCTGGGTATAATCGTCGTATTGCATAGAAATGTGGCGAAAGGAGTGGCAATGCCTCGGTATTGCGCCTCGTGCGGCAAGCTTCTTGCAGATGATGCCAAGTTCTGCACCTCGTGCGGTGCACCCGTTGAGCAAGCAGCCGCGAGCGATAGCCAGCCCGCTTTTGAGCAGACCGGCTCCCTTGATACGCCGCGAGCCAAGGCGGACGATCCCCTCGCCTATAGCCCCGACCCCGCCGCAAGGACCGAGGCCGTCGAGACCACGCAGCGCACACCCGTCGCGAGCGGCTCGCCCCAACAGCAGCCGGCTCCCGCATACACGCCCGCTTCGCCACAGACCCCCGCTCCCAAAAAGAGCGGCACCGGGCCGCTTATCGCCGTTATCGTTGTGCTGGTGGCGATCATCATCGCCCTGGTCATCTTCTTTGCAATCAGACCGTTCGACAACGCCGCCACGCAGACGACTGCCGAGGTAGCTAAGCTGCACCATGACGTCGACGACGATGACCTAAAACCTCTCGGCGATCCCAACAGCCTGTACGACGATGATGACGATGACGACGAGGATGGCGGCGAAGCAACGCTCTCCGAGCAGAACCTCTACCGCCGACTGAGCGAATACTACGCCCTGCTCGAAGATCTCGACAGCCAGGTCCGTGGCTGCGCGCAGAACTTCAACGGCAACTATCTGGAAGAGGATCGAACCACCCGTCAAAATCTCGCCGACGTCGCCGAGCGCACGGAGGACACCATCGAGCAGTATTACGACATCGTCGAGAACCTGGACGTCCCGACGAGCTCCAAGAACTGCAGCTCCTGGAAGGACATCATCGCCCTGTACGACGACCTGGATCACCGCATTGACGCAATCTGTGATGCCTGGGAGATCAGCCTGAAATACGCCAAGCCTGCGGAACACAAGAATGAGATCGTGGCGCCGCTGTCGCGCGACAACGTGGCGGGCACCAATGACAATAAGTACCGCCTAGACTTTGAGGAGCGCTATCCCGGCGCCAAGCCTGTCGAGGTGAACTAGCGCTTTGTCGTTCCCGAGCCGGCAGTTAGGGACGTTCCTAAACTGCCGACAGAAAAGGAACGTCCCTAACTGCCGGTCAAAAAAACGAGCGAGGATCACGGGGTCCTCGCTCGTTTTTTAGGGCAATGTTTCGACTGTGCCGTTACTTGTCGGCGGCTGCTTTCTTGGCAGTCGACTTCTTCGCGGTCGTCTTCTTGGCGGCAGTGGCTTTCTTAGCCGTCGTCTTCTTTGCCGTGCTCGCCTTGGTTGTGGTCTTGCGGCCGCGGACGGGCTTCTTCTCCTTGGTCGGGCAGTCCATGTTCACGCAGATGCGCCACGGACCGCGCGCCGTGTTGACCACCACTATGGGAGCGCCGCACTCGGGGCAGGTCTCACCCGTCGCCTCGAGCTTACCGCGCGCCGGCAGAGGATAGCTCACACCGCAGTCATCGTAGTTGGTGCAGCGGATAAAGCGCTTGCCGCTCTTCTCGCTCTTGTGCGCGATCAGGTCGCCATGGCGTCCGGCCTCGGCGCACACCTTGCACTCGCCCACCTTAAGGTCAGGCTCGTAGTTGGTGGGGCACGTGGGGTTCACGCAAATCTCGAAGGCCTTCTGGCGGAACGGCTGGCACTTAATGCGCGGCGCGCCGCACTCGGGGCACACGGCCGCCTCGCCCTCGAGCGGGCTCACCTTGACGCCGCTCGGCACCGGATAGGTCACGTCGCAGTCGGGCCAGCCCATGCAGCCAATGAAGCTGCCACGGGTCTTGGCGCTCGTCTTCATAACCAGGTCCTTGCCGCACTTGGGGCAAGCGCCCACGCGCGCATCGGCCGTGACGGCGTCGCTGATGGCGTCGCCCAGCTCCTGCGTGTGCTTGAGTAGCTCGTCGAGCACGCCGGCCAGCAGCGCGCGCGAGTGTGTCACGACATGCTCTTCGGTATCCTCGCCGCGCTCCACACGGGTCATGTCGCCATCGAGCTCGCTGGTCATATCGGGGCTCGTGATGCGCGGGGCAAACTGCGTCAGTGCATCGATGATGGCTATGCCCAGCTGACTCGGCTCCACGGGATCGTTTTTGAGATAGCGCACGGCATACAGGCGCTCGATGATGCTCGCGCGCGTGGACTTGGTGCCCAGACCGCGCTTTTCCATCTCCTGCACGAGCTTGCCCTGGCTGTAGCGCGCGGGCGGCTCGGTCTGCTTTGCCTCGAGCTTAATGTCGAACACGTCGACCGTATCGCCCTGCTCCAGCGGCGGCATCTGCTCGTCGCGCTTAAGGCCGTACGGGTATGCCTCGCGGAAACCCGGGGTAACGAGCACGTCGCCCGAGGCCACGAACGGCTCGCCGTTGACGTCGAGCTCGAGCTTGGTGTTCTCGATGGTCGCGGGCCCCATGAGCGTCGCCAGGAAGCGGCGCGCGATGAGGTCGTAGAGCTTGCGCTGACCGCCATCGAGCGTGGACGGGTCGCCCTCGCCCGTAGGGTAGATAGGCGGGTGGTCGGTGGTCTCGACTTTGCCGCGCGTGGGCTTCATGGGGCCGGCGAGCACCTTTTTGCATACGGGCGCCAGCGCCGGGCTGATCTTTGCCAGGTCGCTCACCACGGCGCCCAGATCGAGCGTCGCGGGGTACACGGTGTTGTCGACACGCGGGTAGCTGATAAGACCCGCCATGTAGAGGGACTCGGCGATGCGCATGGTGCGCGCAGGCGAGATGCCCTCGGCCGCGGCGGCGGCCTGCAGCGAGGTGGTCGCAAACGGCGTGGGCGGCTGCTGCTTGCGCGAGCGTTTGGTCACCGCGGCGACGGTTGCCGTCGTAACGCCGTCGACATGGCCGTACGCCGTCTCGGCAGCATCCTTGTCGGTAAAGCGCGCCGTCTTGTGAGCGATCTTAAAGCGATCATCCTCGGCAGCGCCCTGAGCGGCACCCATGCCGCGAATCTGCCAATAGTCCTCGGGCACAAACGCCATGCGCTCGCGCTCGCGCTCAACCACCAGGGCAAGCGTCGGCGTCTGCACGCGGCCGGCGGAACGCACGTTGCCAAAGCCGCCAAACTTGGCGAGCGTCAGGTAGCGCGTGAGCACGGCACCCCAAATGAGGTCGATGTGCTGACGGCTCTCGCCGGCGTCGGCCAGGTTCTGGTCGAGCGAGACGAGGTTATCGAAGGCCTGCGTGATCTCGGCCTTGGTAAACGAAGAATACTGGGCGCGGGCGACCGGCAAGTCGGGCGCCACCTCGCGCACCTTGTTGAGGGCGTCCGAACCGATCAGCTCGCCCTCGCGATCGAAGTCCGTGGCGATGATGACGCTGTCGGACTTCTTGGCAAGGTTCTTGAGCGAGCGAATGAGCTCTTTCTCGGCCGGCAGCTTAATGACGGGCGCCCAGGTGAGATAAGGCAGGCTCTCGAGCTTCCAACCCTTGATGGATATGCCATCGGCAAGGAACGGCTTACGCTTGGTGTCGTAAGGCGGACGAGCCAGGCCATCGGGCATGTCGGCCGGCAGCATCTCGCCGTCCTCAGTAACCGAATACCAGCCCAGCTTTTTATCGAACAGCACGCTGTCGCAAAAATCGGGCGCAAGGATGTGACCGGCCAGGCCGATCGTCACGCACTCCTCGCCCTTCCACTCAAAACGGTAGATGGCGGTATTGTACACCTTATCCTTTTTGGGTTTACCCGTGGACAGACGCTCGGCGATCTGACGCGCAGCGTCGTTTTTCTCGGCGATGATGAGCTTCAAAAGAGGCTCCTATCTCGTGTCTCTGCGGCTACGCCCGCCCGTATGGCGGCCGACTTACGCCCTTGCTTGCTCGATCTGCCCGATGAGCCAATCGCACCAGGCATCCATGCCCTCGCCCTTGCGCGCGCTCACGGCAAACCGCGGCGCCTGCGGATTGAGGTCATCGAGTGTCTTAGTATACCTATCCATGTCAAAATCGAAAGCCGGGGCCACGTCGACCTTATTGAGCAGCTGTGCGCCGGCGTGCTGGAAGATGCCCGGGTACTTGACGGGCTTGTCGTCGCCCTCGGGCACCGAGAGAATCATGATGGACAGGTTCTCGCCCAGGTCAAAGTCGACCGGGCAGACCAGGTTGCCCACATTTTCGATAAAGATGACGTCGATGTTCTCCAGGCCGACGGCCTGGTCGAACGCATCGACAGCCTCCATAATCATGTTGCCCTCGAGGTGGCACAGGCCGCCCGTGTTGATCTGGATGGCGGGCATGCCGGCTTCCTTCATGGTGATGGCATCGACATCCGAGGCAATATCGCCCTCGATGACGGCACAGCGCAGGCCGGCCTTGTCACGCAGGCGCTCGTTGGTGCCCAGAATCGTGGTGGTCTTGCCCGAACCGGGGCTCGACAAGACGTTGATCACATAGGTGTTTGTCTCATTAAATCGCTGACGCAGCTGATCTGCCAGGCGCTCGTTGCGCGACAGAATCGGCGATGCGATATCAATCGTTTTCTCAGCCATATTCGGCACTCCTTACTTCTGCCATTTATACCCCGTCCCCAGATGGCTGGTAGGTTAATCGTCGGGGGTCTCGATTTCGATACTTGCGATGTCGAGCTCGCGGCCGTGCAGTAGGCGCACGTTGGCACCACCACACTGGGGACAGCGACAGTGGAAACGATCGTGGTCGAAAACCTCGCCGCAGTCCAGACACTCGCTTTGTGGATGGACCTCCTCCACGGCAAGCTCGCAGCCTCGCGTGAGCGGGTCCTCGTCGCGAAATGTCTCCCACGCAAAGTCGAGCGCCTCGCGCACGACCTCGGTCATATCCCCGATACGCAGCGTTACCAAAACGGCGCGCGAGGCCCCCGCCCCACGCGCCGCGCGAATCACTGTATCGAGTATGCCGTTGACAATGCCAACCTCGTGCATACCGATTTACTCCTCGCTGTCCTCTTCGTCGTCCGAAAACAGGTCCAGACGGCTCACAAACAAGCCCTCCTTGCCCTCGCGCGCGGTAATGACCACGCGAGCGATGGCGAGCGAAATCTCGTAGAGCGAGAGCAGGGCGCCATACATGAGGCCCAGCGTAACGGGCGAGCCGTCGGGCGTAATCACAGCCGAGCCCGCAAGCAGGCCAACGTATACGTAACGCCAGACACTGCGGAAGGCCGCATAGGACACAATATGGAAGACGGACAGGTAGAAGATGATGAGCGGCAGCTCAAACGCCACACCAAAGCCGATCATAAAGAGTAGCTCCATGTTGACGTAGTTCTCCAGGTCGGGCAGCGCGGTTGCGACGGCCGAGGTCTCGCCGATGAGCCACTCAAAGCCCGCCGGGATGATAATGAAGTAGCAGAAGATGGCGCCCAGGAAGAACAGCACCGTCGAGGCGAGCACCGTGGGAACGACCCACTTGCGCTCGTTGGGGCGCAGTGCCGGCAGGAAAAACGCCAGGATCTGCCAGATGATCATGGGCGTGCACATGACCACGGCCATCTTGATGGCCAGCGAGAAGCGCAGGCCAAAGCCGCCGAGCGTGGTAGTGATGTAGAACTTACCGTCCGGTACAAAGGAGCGGATGGGGTCTTCCAGGATGTCGAGCACCACGGGCGTAGCGAAATACAGCACGATAGCGGCGGCAAACACCGACACGACCACGATGGTCAGGCGGCGACGGAGCTCTCCCAAGTGATCGAAGAGCGGCATGCGCGCAGGTCCGATAGGCATTACTCATCGCCTCCCTTCGGGGCATCGGCGGCAGCGGCGTCGTCCTCGGCCTCGAGCTCGCGAGCGAGCTGGTCGACGACGGCCTTGCGCTTGCGGGGACGACGGGCGTAGAGGTCGGCCGTCGTGGGCTCTGCCGGCTCGAGCTCGGGCTCCGGCTCTGCAGCAGATTCGGGCTCGACGACAGGCTCGGCGGCAGCGGCAGGCTCGGCACCCTCAGCCTCGGACTCCTCGGCAGCATTCTCGCCTTCGGCGGCACCCTCGCTTGCGGCCTTCTCGGCAGCAAGGCGGGCACGGCGCTCGGCAAAGGTCTCCTTCTTGGCGGGCGCTGACGTCTCGGCGGCATCCTCGTCCGCATCGGAATCGTCGTCGGTCGCAGCAGCCTTCTTGGGCTTGACCGGGGCCGACGCGGCCTCGCTCACCGGATCGATAATCTCGGACTGAACAACGGCCGTCATCTTTTCCTGCGTCTCGCGGAACTGACGGATGGCACGGCCGATCGTGCGGCCCATCTGTGGGAGCTTATCCGGGCCAAACAGCAAAAAGCCGAAGACCACGATGATCGCGAGCTCACCCTCTCCAATACCAAACACACATACCTCCAAGGCTCGATGTGAGTCGAGCCCGCACCGCGCCATTCGGCCGGAACTCGTCTATTCATTCGGTCAAGTATAGCGCCCGGACGCCAAAACGTCCGAGCGCATCACAAACATATGCCAAACGGCACGCCCTTTTGGGGCAAAGATTATGCAGCGGTGATCGAAATCTCCTGGTCGACACCCAACAGCTGAACCACGCGCATCACCGGGGGCTGCACATTGGTGCAGCTAAAGCGCTTGCCGTGGTCGACCGCGTGGTGCGCGGCGCCCACAAGCACGCCAATGCCCGTCGAATCGATGTAGCTCACCTGGGCAAAATCGAGCTCAACGGCCTCAGTGGGCTGCTCGAGCGCCAGGTCGATGGCATTGCGCAGGCTATCGGCGTTAGAGATATCGATCTCGCCGGTTACCTTAATGGTGTAGAGCTCTGGCGTGGGGTTGGTGGAAATACCCAAATCCATGTATACGCTCCTTTACGTATCGAGAGTGCGGATAGTACTGGACGCGGACTTGCGAGGCTTTGCGCGTTAGGCGCGCTCGGCACGCGCAAGCTCGGCAGCGACAAGCTTAACGGCCAGCATCAGCACATCGAGCGCGGCCTCCAGGTCCTCGACCGTGGGATAGCTCGGCGCGATGCGGATGTTGGTGTCGCGCGGGTCCTTGCCATAGGGCCAGGTGGCACCGGCCGGCGTGAGCTTGACGCCCAGGTCGGCGCAAAGCGCGGCGACCTTTTGGGCCGAGCCCTCGGGACCATCGAAGCTTACAAAGTAGCCGCCGCGGGGGTGCGTCCAGGTGGCGCAGCCCGTGTCGCCCAAGCCCTCGGTGAGCTTGCGCTCAACGGCCTCAAAGCGCGGGCGCAAAAACTCGGCATGCTTTTTCATGTGCTCCTTGACCGTCTCGATGGTGGGAAGGAAGCGCACGTGGCGCAGTTGGTTGAGCTTATCAGCACTGATGAGGCCGGCCTTCAGGTGCTTGGAGAACTCGGCGATAACCGCGGGGCTCGCACCGATAAAGCCGATACCGGCGCCCGGGAAGGTGATCTTGGACGTCGAGGCAAAGGCCACCACGCGGTCCTCGGTGCCCGCCGCGCGGGCAAGATCGAAGATGTTGGCGAGCTCGTCGGTCTCGTCGTACAGGTCGTGCACGCAGTAGGCGTTGTCCCAGAAGATGCGGAAATCGGGCGCGGCCGTGGGCATCTCGACCAGGCGACGCACGGTGTCCTCGCTAAAGGTGATGCCCGTGGGGTTGGAATACTTGGGCACGCACCAGATGCCCTTGATGGAATCGTCGGCGGCAACGAGGCGCTCGATTTCGTCCATATCGGGGCCGTTGTCGGTCATCGCGACGGGAACGTTCTCGATACCCAAGTCGGCGGTAATGCCAAAGTGGCGATCGTAGCCGGGAACGGGGCACAGGAACTTGACCTTCTTGCCGTCGTGCGCAGCCTCGTAAGCCTCCCAGGGCTCGCTGCCGCACGAGCCGCAGCGCCAGAACATGCCGGCGATGTCGTGCTCGATCAGCAGGCTCGACGAGCCCAGCACGAGCGTCTGCTCGGCGGGACAACCCAGGAACTCCCCCGCCAGCTTGCGTGCCGAGGGAATGCCCTCGAAGCAGCCGTAGTTGGAGCAGTCGACGTTGCCATCGTGCAGATCGGCGTCGGCGTTGAGGATATCGAGCATGGGTCGAGAGATGTCCACCTGGGAGGGCGACGGCTTGCCGCGGGCCATGTCGAGCGCCAGGCCCTTGGCCTTGACCTCGGCGACCTCGGCCTTGAGTGCCTCGATGGCGGCATCGAGTTCGGTGGTTTCCATCTTCTGGTAGATCGTCTGCATGGGTGCGACCTTTCACGAAGCGGTACGTTGCAATTCTTCTAAGTATAGACCGCCACCGTCGTAACGTTATGAAGCCGTGATAGATTAAGTCCATCGCAATGAATTACGAATCGCCGCGCATGCCGGCGTGGAGCGCCCAAGGAGGCACTATGGAGTACGGATCGTTTCAGGCCGAGGAATTCGGCGACCTGCAGCGCCTGGTCGACGGACTGTTTTACGACCGCCACGCCATCGACCGCCTGGATCTGATCGTACAGGCCGAAATCTTGGACCTGGCGCCCGATCTCATGGAAATCGTCAACCTGCTACCGCCCGGCTATTACGACCGCCAGTCACTTTGCGACCAGCTCAACTCCGCCTTGGCCGCCCACGGCTGGGGCGCCATCTACGGCACCGTGGAATAAACCTAGTCATTTAAGAACGTCCCGAATGACTAAAACGCCGCCTGTGATGGTGTTCACAGGCGGCGTTTTCAAACTTGTATGTGCTCTTACTCGTCCTTGGGCGCGGGGTGCTTGCAGATCACACTCATGTAGATCATGCCAAGTACGGCCGCGGTGACAGAGCCGGCGAGAATAGCGGCCTTGGCGGCCAGAACCTCAAACTGGGCCGTCGGGAAGGCGAGGCCGCTGATGAGAATCGACATGGTAAAGCCGATGCCGCCCAGAATGCCCACGCCGGCAATCATGTGCCAGTTGACATTGCGCGGCAGCTCGCAGGCCCTAAGCTTAACCAGGGCAAACGTCATACCAAAGATGCCGACCGGCTTGCCCAGCAGCATGCCAAAGTACACGCCGAGCGTCACCGGGTCGGTGAGCAGCGTGCTCATGTCCACGCCCACTAGGCGAACCTGTGCGTTCACGAACGCAAAGATCGGCAGAATCACAAAGTTGACCGGCGTGAAGATCAGACGCTCCATGCGGATGAGCGGCGGGGTCACGCGGTGCATGACGCGCTCGACCTTGGTGGTCGAGACGGTAAAGTCATGCTGGCCCAGGATGTGTGCCTCGTCGTCGTAGCGGTCGTCGAGCAACGGCAGGCACTCGACCAGCCAATCGGTAAGGCTATCGAGCTTAACGCCGCACTTGGCCGGAATGGTGAAGGCCAGGATGACGCCGGCAAGCGTAGCGTGCACGCCGCTCTTGAACATGCAGAACCACAACAGCAGACCCAGTACCGAATACGGGGCAAGGCGGTAATGCTGCGTCTTGTTGAGCCACACGAGCGCGCAGGTCACAAGCGCGGCGGCGCCCAACCAAAACGGATTGGGGCTCTGACCGTAGAAGATGGCGATGGCGGCGATGGAGATGAGGTCGTCGGCGATAGCGAGCGTCGAGAAGAACACGCGCACGCCGTTGGGCACGCGATTGCCCAAAAGCGACAGCACGCCCAGCGCAAAGGCAATATCGGTTGCCATGGGGATGGCCCAGCCGTTGTGCGCGCCAGCATGGTTAAAGATCAGGTAGATGCAGGCGGGAACGACGACGCCGCCCACGGCCGCCAGCATGGGAAGCATGGCCTGACGCGGATTCTTGAGCTCGCCGACCGTCATCTCGTACTTAAGCTCAATGCCCACCAACAAAAAGAAAATCGCCATGAGGAAGTCGTTGACGAAAAGCTCAACGGTGAGACCGGCCGTAAGGTTGCCCAGACCCACATACAGCGGGGTCTCCAAAAAGTGATGGATGGCCTCATAGGCATCGGTATTGGCGCAAATAACGGCGGCGATGGCGGCGAAGACCATGACGGCGGCGGAAATCGTGCCGTTCTCGGCGATGCGTTCCCAGATGTCGTGACGTTCAAAGCGTTTGCGCTCACGAACGTTGAACAGCTGCTCGGGTGCTGCCATGGGCGGCTCCTTTCTCGGGAAAGCTCCCGTCTTAAAAAAGCACGGCCCGCCCAAGTGGCGGCGCCGCGCTCTAACGTATTACGCTTGCATCTAGCCTACCCTGCACGACAAGCACGCAGGCGTGGCCGAAAAGCGGAACCACAGGTTGAACATTATTTGCTCAACGGCACGGACGCGCCTGCCCAAGAGACGACGCGGCGCCGTGCACAAAAAACGACCGGAGCGCGGGGCGTCCGCGATCCGGTCGTGGCGTTCGGTCAACTAAACCTAGCAGGCGGCCATGATGGGGGCAGCGACCTGCTTCTTACGGGAGAGGACGCCCGGCATCCAGACGCCGTCGTGCTCGTCGGCAATGCCCAGGCCCTTCTGAGCGGCCTCGGTCTCGCCCTCGAGCAGGACCTGCGAGCCCTCCTCCATGATGTCGGTGATGCACAGGACGATGCCGTCGGCACCCTTCTCGGCGGCGTAGGCGCGCATGGCCTCGCGGATCTCGTCGATCATGCCGAGTGCGCGGCTCTTGTCGACGGTCTCGTACTGGCCAATGAGCAGCTTCTTGCCAGCGGGCTCGAACATCTTGATGTCGTTGCCGACCATCTCGGCTGCAGTGAAGGAGCCGGACGGACGGGTGAGGAAGACCTCCATGCCAAACTTGACCGGGTCGACGCCCACCTGCTCGCCGAGCTTGGCGGCGACGGCGCGGTCGACATCGGTGGTGGTGGGGCTCTTGAGCATGAGCGTGTCGGTCATCATGGCCGAGAGCAGCAGCTTGGCCTGAACGTCGGAAAGTTCAACGCCGAGCACGCCGGCGAGCTTGGTGACGATGGTGCAGCTGGAGCCCCAGGGCAGGCAGATGTAGTGCAGCGGGCCGGCGGTCTCGAAGTCGCCGATGCGGTGATGATCGACGACACCAAAGACCGTGGCGTCCTTAAGACCGGCAACGGACTGGGCAGACTCGTTGTGGTCGGTGAGGACGACGAGCTGACCGGCCTCGACGGACTCAATCACGCGGGGCTCGGCGATGCCGGCGTCGGCAAGCAGCTTGGCGGACTCTGCCGGAAGCTGACCAAGGGCGCAGGCCTCGTAGGTGTTGCCGGCATACTCAACCTGGTTGAGCAGCTGGGACAGGACGACGGCGCTCATGATGGCGTCGTTATCGGGGTTCTGGTGACCAAAGACAAGAACGTTTGCCATGGATATCCTCCACTTGATATGTGTACTTGGACGTAGCTATGGTAGCACGCCGATGCCGAGCCTTCGCAGACGGAAGGGCTACGGCATATTTTGGGGCAGGCACGGGGGACAGGTTACATTGCACCAGCTATTTACCGGCGGCGCGCAGGGCTACGTAGGCGGCACCGATGATGCCGGCGTCGTTTCCGAGCGAAGCGACCTTGATGGGCGTCTCGCGCGAGGCGGAGAGCGCGTACTGCTTGAAGTGCTCGCGAACCTTGTCGAGGTAGACATCGGCCGAAGCGGACGCGCCGCCGCCGATGAGGAACATCTCGGGATCGACCACGTTGGCAATAAGCGCCAGGGCGCGACCGAGATAGTCGGCCATGGTATCGGCCGCGGCAAGCGCGAGCTTGTCGCCCTCGCGGCAGGCCTGGAACACGTCCTTGGAATCGGAGGGGCCGGTGAGCTCGATGGGCTCGACGCCTGCCTTCTTGCACTCGGCAAGGTAGTTGCTCACCACGCCGGTGGCGCTGGAATACTGCTCCAGGTGGCCATGGCCGCCGCAGCCGCAGGTGCGCTCCTCTTCGGGGTTCAGGCACATGTGGCCAATCTCGCCGCCGGCGCCCACAACGCCCGATACCACGTCGCCGTTGACGATGACGCCGCCACCCACGCCGGTACCGATGGTAACCATCACCACGTTCTGTACGCCCTTGGCAGAGCCGAGCCAGGCCTCGCCCATGGCAGCGGCGTTGGCATCGTTCTCGTACTTAACGACCGCGTCGGGGCAGTGCTCCTGAATGGCGATTCTTAGCTCAGGCAGGTTAATGGCAATGTTGGCCTTGACCTTGGCATCGCCCGATGCCGGGATGGGGCACGGAACGGCCAGGCCAATGCCCGCCACAAAGGCGCGCGGAATCTGGGCCTTGGCGACCACCTGGTCGATAGCCTCGGTCACCGCGGCAAAGCCCGCGGCGTCAACGATGGGAGGCGTGGGCACGCTGGCCTTGGCCAGCAGGTTGCCGTCCTCGTCGAACAGGCCCTCCTTAACCGAAGTGCCGCCGACGTCAATGCCGATGTAGTACTGCTTAGGTTCCATGGGAGCCCACCTTTCTCGTTTAAACATTGCCTGTATGGTACCGCTCCCAAGGCAAAAACCTGCCAAAAAGGGGCAGGTTTGTTTTGGCAGGTTTTATCTGTGAAAACGCAAACGACCGCCCAAAAGGTCGCGCAGGGCCTTCGCCAAATATAAGGGCGCCGGGAGGCGGAGACTCCCGGCGCCCGTCAAAGGGACTGTGTTGTCTGTTGGACCGCACGGCCCATCGCGGCGATAACGCCAACTAGGCCTTAAGTGCCTGCAGCTGCTTGTGGATCTCGACGAGCTCCGTCGCCATGACGCGCATGGTCTCGGTGCCGGCCATCTGGTCCTCGGCATGCAGCAGAATCAACGGGGCCTCGCCGTTACGCTCGCCGTTGGCCTCCTTCTTCAGAAGCCCCATGTGAACATCGTGGCCACCGTTATAGGCCTCGTCGCCCTGCTTGATAAGCTCCTCGGCGGCGTCAAAATCGCCCTCCTTGGCCTTTTGCACGGCATTGATGTACATGCTCTTGGCGGTACCGACGTAGCTGATGATCTCAAAGCAGGTCATCTGCAGTTCGTTCATATCCTCCATGCGGAGCACCTAGCCCATCACGCTGACGCAGTGGTCGATGATGCCGGCAGCGTTCATGCGGCCGTAGTCGACCATGTTGATGACCTCGACCGGGAAACGACCGGCGACCTCCTTCTCAAAATCGGCCTTGGTGTATCCGATCTGCGGACCAAGCAGCAACATGTCGCACTCGCCCAGGTAATCGTGGGCCTCGTTCATGGGACGAGCCTCGACCTCAATATCCAGACCACGGTTTGCAACCTCGGCCTGCATCTTCTGGACCAGCAGGCTCGTGGACATACCGGCATTGCAGCAGAGCATGATCTTCTTCATGGTTTCCTCCTTATAACTGCGCGGCGCGCAGACGACGACTGGTTTTATTCCTTGCGGCTATTGTGCCAACCCCCTGCATCTTTACACAAGGGAGAGAGTCGCGGGCACCGGCACCGCGTACCGGTGCCCGCAACGGTGAAAGGGACGAACGTTAGGCATTCTGCTTGGCGAGAGCCTCCTGCTTGGCGATTGCCTTCTCGGAAATCTTCATAAAGGGCAGGTAGACGGCCATGCCAATGACAATCTCGAGAGCCTGCCACACACCGGCGCGCCAGTCAAAGCCTGTAGCGAGCAGGGCATTGATGACGGGAGGCATAGTCCAGGGCACCTGGGCGATGCAGGGGCTGATGATGCCTGCGCAGGTAAGGCCATAGGTGATGCCGATGAACAGGTCGGGAAGAAGAACGAACGGAATCATGAGCGGCAGGTTGTACACGATGGGGTAACCGTAGATAACCGGCTCGTTGATGTTGAACAGACCAGGCAGGATAGCCATCTTGGAAACGGTCTCGGATGCCTTGTTCTTGGAGAACAGGAGCGTGTCGAGCAGAAGCATGAGGGTGCAGCCCGAGCCGCCGATGAGGGCGAAGCTGTTAACGATCTGCATGTTCATGTAGTGATCGGGCTGGATGGTGCCACCGGCGGCAAAGGTAGCCATGTTGTCGACGATGAGCATGGTCAGAATCGGCTCGACGGTAGCGCCAGAGATGGTGGACTGGTGAATACCGACGCAGAACAGCAGGTTAGCAAGGGTGTAGATGAGGATAACAGCCCACGGACCGGCGTTCATGATGCTCTTGAGCGGGTTGGAGATGCACGTGGAGATGATGGCGCACAGATCGGTGCCGGCGCACACGGCGAGCAGGGCTGCGGCAAGAGCGAAAATCGCGAGGTTAAGCAGCATCGGGATCATGACGTTGAAGGAGTTGGAGACCGCGGGAGGCACGCCCTCGCCCAGCTTAACCTTGAGCTTCTCGACGCCAGAAATCTTGATGAAGAGCGAGACGGAAAGCAGGGCGATGATAATAGCCGAGAACAGACCGTTGGTGCCGGTGTTGGCAGTTGAAAGGGCGCCCGTGACCTCGGCGGAGGTGATCTTGTCGGTGAGCAGCGGGCTCGTGGCGGCAAGCGTGGCGGTGACCTGCTGCGGCATCATGATGACGAAAGCAGAGATAGCGACGACCACGCAAGCGAGCGGGTTATCGAAACGCTTGTTCTTAGCGAGGCTGTAGCCAATCAATCCGGCCAAGATAATGGCAGAGACGTTGAGGGTGCCCAGCGTAATTGCCGAACCCCACGTCTGAAGGTTGGCAAGGCCCGCCGCATCGAACGGGAACAGGGGGAACACGACGTTGTTAATAAGAACCGCGATACCCGCAAGGATATAGAGCGGCGTGATGGTCGCGAAGGCGTCACGCAGGGAACGCAGGTGAACCTGGTTTCCCACCTTCGCAGAGACCTCGGCAAACTTGTCGAGGAAGCTCTTTCCGTTGTCACTGGCCATGATTGCTCCTAACTTTCAAATCTGGCCTTTTCCTATGCGCACGGTGGTCTGTCGCCCTCTGCCACCAGATGTGCCATGTGTTGCGCGCGGCGGCGCGCGGTCTGGGCGTTCGCCCGGTCGCTAATCAACCACGTGGGTTGTGGCGACCTGTTTGAGCCAGGCCGCTGACTTCTTAAGGCGGCGCTTGTAGCCGTCCATAAGGTCGACCTCGACAAAACCGTAACGGTTCTTAAAGGCATTAGCCCAAGACCAGTTATCGATGACGGCCCAGTAATGGTATCCGCGGCACTTGGCGCCCTCGGCAATTGCCTTGGCCACCCACTCCAGGTGCTGACGTACAAAGTCGACGCGGTAGTCATCCTGGATGGTTCCTTCGGCGTCACGGTTCTTGTATTCGTCCATGATGCCGATGCCATTCTCGGAAACGAACCACTCAAGGTCGGGGTAGTTCTTAGCGCAGTCCATGCCAAAGTCGTAGAGGCCCTGCGGGTAGATCTCCCAGCCGCGGCTCTCGTTCATAACGGCGTCGGGCCATACGTACTCGTCGGCAAAGTGCGGCAGGCCGTACTGGTCGACCTTGCTCGCCGGCGCCTGAACACGCGTGGGGTGGTAGTAGTTGCAGCCGAGCCAGTCGACAACACCCTGCTTGAGAATCTCTTGGTCGCCGGCACGGAACGGGAGCTTAACGCCGCCCTCGGCCAGGCTGTCGAGCACGTCGGCAGGAAGCTCGCCCTTGGTAATAAGGTCGAGCCACCAGCGATTGTTGATGCCGCTGGTCATACGCACGGCCTCGAGGTCTGCCTCGCTGGGATTCTGCTTGGTGTAAACCGGGGTAAAACAGTTGATCATGCCGATCTTGGCATCGGCGCGAATAGCGCCCTCGTCATAGGCGCGACGATAGTTGGCCACGGCCTGCGCATGTGCCAGCGAAATGTGATACTGCACGGTGCGGGCGCGGCTAAAGTCGTGGAGCTGCGGGAACCACACGCCCTCTTGATAGCGCTGTTCGGGCTCGACGATGGGCTCGTTAAAGGTGAACCAGTACTTAATCTCCTGGCCAAACTCGTGGAAGGCGACGTCGGCGTAATGCGCGTAAGCCTCGACGACCTCACGGCTCTCCCAGCCGCCACGGTTAAAGAGGTAGGTGGGCATATCAAAGTGGTACAGGTTGACAAACGGCTCCAAGCCGGCCTCGCGAGAGGCGCGGAACAGCTCGTGATACCACGCAGCACCCTCCTCATTAAGATTGCCGTCGGCATCGAGCAGACGGCTCCACTGGATGGAAGTGCGATAGGTATTCAGGCCCAAGTCCTTCAAAATGCGAAGGTCTTCCTGGTACTTGGCCATAAAGTCATTGCCGGCATAAGAGCCAACGCAGTTGTAGAACGAACCCAGATCCTGGATGGACCAGGTGTCCCACAGGTTCTCGAGCTTGCCGCCCTGGTTCCACTGACCCTCAGTCTGCGGGCCGGACATAGCGGCGCCAAAGAAGAAGTCGCCGGGCAGCTGATACTGTGCCATCGAAGTCCTCGCTTTCGTGTTCTAGAGCTTTCGGTTGGAGACGGGTTTGCTTTGGCAGGCAATCCGGCGCGGGCGCGCACCAGGTATCTGGATACCCTGCCCGCCAAAACAAATCCGTCCCCAAACAACACAAGCAAACACCAATGCATCTCGCTTGTTGTCTGTAACTATAGCGCTCTAATTTATTATGTAAAGCGTCTTTTTTATTTTTATCTATCGAACTTCTTTGATGAAAGCCATATGGATGCTTTTTAAGTAGGTATACTCTCTTTATATCAACGCAAATATGAAGGGAGGATTGCATGATTCCCAAATACGAAGCGATAGCTGCAGATATCCGTCGAAGCATCGAGGACGGCGCCCTTAAGCCGGGCGATAAGTTGCCCACCGTCGTTGAGTTCTGTGAGCTCTATAGCGTTTCCAAAATCACCGTCAAACGAGCGATTGAGCAGATCACCGAGGAAGGCCTTATTACCAGCCGGCGCGGATCGGGCACCTACGTCAAGGACACGGCGGGGCTTCCCGGCCAGGTGTTTTTCCAAGGCAAGAACGACCGTGCCCAAGGCTTTTCGTACGAGCATCGCGGGGAGAAAGTGACCTCGGTGGTCTACGATTTCTCGATCGTCAATCCGCCGGCAGAGGTTGCGACCCAACTGGGAATGGCCGAAGACGACTTTGCCTATCACATCGTGCGCGTACGCGAGGTCGATGGTCAGCCCATCGTTATCGAGTACACCTATATGCCACTCGAGCTGATTCCGGGTCTTAAGAAAAAAGACCTGTACGCATCGATCTACAGCTTCATCCGCGAGCAGTGCGGACTCAAGATCTCAAGTTTCCACCGTACCATTCGCGCCGTCGCGGCAACTGAGGAAGAGGCTGAGCGCCTGGATACCAAACCCGGCTCCCCCCTGCTCGAACTCAACCAGATTGGCTTCTTGGATAGCGGCACCGCGTTTGAATATTCTATCTCGCACAACGTAGGCGACCGCTTTGAGCTGCACAACGTAACGTTGGCATAGGTTTGTAATCCGGCGGGTGCTCGTTTTGAGCTGTCTTACGCGGCACCCGCACAACCTTATGGGAGTATGCACATGTCCGATTTGATTAAACTCACGCCGATCTTCCACGAGAAGATCTGGGGCGGCCGCCAGCTGGAGACCGTGTTTGGCTACGACATTCCCGAGGGCCCCATCGGTGAGTGCTGGGCCATCTCGGCACACCCCAACGGCGACTGCCAGATCGCTGAGGGCCCGTATGCCGGTCACACGCTGTCGTGGCTGTGGGCCGAGCACCGCGAGCTCTTTGGCAACTGCGAGGGCAAGGAGTTCCCGCTGCTCATTAAAATTCTGGACGCCAAGGACGACCTTTCGATCCAGATTCATCCCAACGACGAGTACGCCGCCAAGCACGAGAACGGCAGCCTGGGCAAAACCGAGTGCTGGTATGTGCTGGACTGCGAGCCCGGCGCCACGATCATCGTCGGGCAGCGCGCCAAGGATCGCGCCGAGGCCGCACAGATGATCGAAGAGGGCCGCTGGGACGACATGCTCAACGTGCTGCCGATCCACAAGGGCGACTTTTTCCAGATCGACTCCGGTACCGTGCACGCCATCAAGACCGGCACGCTCATTTTGGAAACGCAGCAGTCGAGCGACGTGACGTATCGCCTGTACGACTACGACCGCCCGGGCACCGACGGCAAGCTGCGCCCGCTGCACATTGAGCAGAGCCTGGATTGCATCAACTTTAACGCGCAGGCGCCGACCGACGGCGCCGTGACCGCGCCCGAGGTCGACGGCGTGACCGAGCTCGAGTCTTGCCCCTGCTACACCGTCGATCTCGTGCGCGTTAACGGCAGCAAGACCCTCGACCAGCGCTGGCCCTTCATGTGCCTGTCAGTCATCGACGGCGAAGGCACCGCCTGCGGCGACCCCGTCCACAGGGGCAGCCACCTGCTGGCCCCGAGCACCGTGGACAAGATTGAGCTCGAGGGCAAGATGGAACTGATCATCAGCCACCTGTAGGTCACCGGTCCCCAAGCGCTCGCCGGGACGGGGCGCGGGGTTTGGTCGCCTGCTCGGACAGTCCTGCTCGCACGGAGAGCACATTAAGTGCTCTCCGGCTCGTGCAGAACTCGCGATCGACCAAACCCCGCGCCCCGTCCCGGCGAGCCTCTGGCTAGTAACGACAATCAAAAAGCAACAAGGCCCCCCGTTCATTAACGGAGGAACCCCTACTCGTATCTATATATCAGCCCACCCGGCTCTCCAGACCAAAAAGACGAACGAGCAGAGCGACGTTCGCAAGCAACGTTATCTAAGGACCTGGGCGGGCGTATGGGGCAACATCGGTCGCGAGTTCCGCACGCAAAGGAGGCCACTTAATGTGGCCTCCGTCTTGCGCAGGACTGCCCGAGCAGGCGATGTTGCCCCATACGCCCGCCCAGGTCCGCCGGGATTACGACAGCTTAACGATCGGCGCGAAGCCTTTCATTAGCTTTTTGGTCTGGCCGGTCTTTTCGAATTGGACCTCGATCATGTCTCCGACAACCGAGATGACGGTACCCGTGCCAAAGGTCTTGTGGCTCACGGTATCGCCCGCGGCAAAGTCCTGCGATGCACTGGCGCGATCGACCTTGCGCTCCACCGTCGGCGACACCTTAGACGACGGCTTTTTGGCTCGCGGCGCGCCCGACCCAAAGGTCGAGGCAACACGGCCGGCGTCGGGCGAAACCCCGCGATGGCGCTCGGTGCCATAGGTGCTGCCACCAAAGAAATCGTCGAAGCTCGATCCGCCACGCGATCCGGAGCCGCCGGTCGAGCGCGTATGCGAACCGAACACCTTGCCGCCGTACATATCCGAGCCCATGCCCGAGCCAAAGGTGCCGTGACGGTCGCCGCGTTTCTCCCAGCCCGTGCCTTCAAAACCGGCAGAACCGATACCGCTAAACTCGATGTCCTCAAACGGAATCTCGTTGAGGAAGCGCGAGCGCGGGTTGGCAGAAGTCGAGCCGTAGGTGCGACGCGTGGCCGCATAGGTCAAGAACAGGCGCTTGCGAGCACGCGTAATGGCGACGTAGGCCAAGCGACGCTCCTCCTCGAGCTTGCCCGGATCGTCACTACCGCCAAAGTCGTGCACGTGCGGGAAGATGCCTTCCTCCATGCCGGCCACGAACACCGCGGGGAACTCCAGGCCCTTGGCGGAGTGAATGGTCATCATGGTGATGGCATGCGTCTCGCCGGCCAGGGAATCCAGGTCGGAGCGCAGGGCCAGCCACTCCATGAGGGCGGGCAACGCCTTGCAGGTGAGCGGGCCGTAGGTGCGCTCAATCTCGTCAGCATGCACGGCACCGGTGGGCAGCTCTGTCGGCGCGGCATACGCGTTGCCCGCGATGGCGGCGGCCAGGGCATCCTGCGGAGACAGCGCCGAAGTGGCCAAGCTATCGAGCGGATTGGAGCCCGCGGCGTCACGAGCGCCGACAAGTGCCTCAAACGAGGATGCCGGAGCGGACGGCCCCGGCTCGGGCGCAGGTGCGCTCACCACAACGGGCTCAACGTCGGCGGGCACATCGGCAACACCAGCAGCGCGCAGCTCTTCCAAGCTCTCGAGCGTGCCTTCGATATCCTCGTGCGTCTCCTCAAATTCGGCAGCGACGCCCAGGAATTCCTGGATGTTCTCGGCGCGGCTCTCGGACTCCATGGTGCCCTCGGCGCGGAAAGCCTGCAGCAGGCCCGTCTTATCGACAATCATCTCGACGACGTCCTTGAGCTCGCCGTCCATGCGGCGACCCTCGCGCACCAGCGACACAAAGCTCGACAGGCCATTGCGCACCTTGGCGCTAAACATGCCGGTTTCGGCGCACGCGATCTCGCAAGCCTGGAAGAACGAGCAACGGTTGTCGCGCGCCAGCTGCTCAATCTTTTGGATCGAGGTGGAGCCGATGCCGCGGCGCGGCGTGTTGATGACGCGCTTGACGCTCATCTCGTCGGCCGGGTTCACGATCATCTTGAGGTAGGCCATGACGTCGCGGATCTCGGCACGGTCGAAGAATCGCGTGCCGCCCACAATCTTGTAGGGCACGCCTGCGCGCAGGAACATATCTTCGAGGATACGCGACTGGGCGTTGGTGCGGTAGAACACGGCGATATCGTCGTAACTCGTGCCCTTGGAGTGCAGCTTTTCGATCTCGCCGGCAATCCAGCGGCCCTCGTCGCGCTCATCGCTTGCCTGGAAGGCCTGGATCTTCTCGCCGTCGCCCTCGGCCGTAAACAGGCGCTTGTCCTTGCGTTGCGAGTTGTGGCGCACCACGGCATTGGCGGCGCTCAGGATGTGACCCGTAGAGCGGTAGTTCTGCTCCAGCTTGACGGTCTTGCAGTTTTTAAAGTCCTTCTCAAAGTCCAGGATATTGGTGATGTCGGCGCCACGCCAGCTGTAAATGGACTGGTCATCGTCGCCCACGACCATGAGGTTTTGGTACTTGGCGGCCAGCAGGTTGGCGATCTCGTACTGGACGTGGTTGGTGTCCTGATACTCGTCGACGCTAATGTAGCGGAAACGCTCTTGGTACTTGTCGAGCACCTCGGGGCGGGTGCGCAGCAGCTCGAGCGTGCGCACGAGCAGGTCGTCGAAGTCCATCGCGTTGGCGGCGCGCAGGCGGCGTTCCAGCTCCAGGTAGACCTGCGCGGCCTTTTTGTCGTTGGGGCTGTCGGCGGATTTGAGCATGTCCTCGGGGCCGATCATGGCGTTTTTGGCCGAACTGATCTTGCTGCGGATCATATTGATGGGGAATTGCTTTTGCTCGATACCGAGCGCCTGCATAATATCGCGCACCATGCGCTTGGAATCGTCATCATCGTAGATGGTGAACTGACCGGTGTAGCCCAGCAGGTCAGCGTCCTCGCGCAGCATGCGCACGCACATGGCATGGAAGGTGCACACCCACATGCCGCGGGTACCGCTGGGGATGAGTGCCGCCAGACGCTCGCGCATCTCGGCCGCGGCCTTGTTGGTAAACGTGATGGCAAGGATCTGCCAGGGCTTAACGCCCAGGTCGCCGAGCATATGTGCGATGCGGAAGGTCAAGACGCGGGTCTTGCCCGAGCCGGCGCCGGCAAGCACCAGCAACGGACCCTCGGTGGTCAGGACCGCCTCGCGCTGGGCGGGATTAAGGCTGTCGATGTCGACGAGCGGCTTGGGTGCCGGCGCGGGAGCGTCGTAGATGTCGAGCGGGACAAGCTCGGGCTCCGGCGCAGCGGGGGCGGTGTATGCATCGAGCGGCACGGGTTCCGGCGCGGGCGGCACGGGTACCGCGGCATTCTTTTCCCAGGGCAAGGGCTGGGTCATGGGCGACTCCTCATCTGACGGACGGCGCGCCTGCGGGCAGCGCCATAGTTTGAGCCGTACCAGTATACCGAGCCGCGCGGACACCGACGCAAATCACACCACGACTCCGTGCGTCACCGTCAGGCCCGCCCCAGCGGATTTGGCGCAATGGGGTCAGGTTACTTTGCACCAATCTATTGACAATCACGAAACCACCGATGTCATGGCAGCAGCAGCGAGCGACGGTCAGGGCGAACAAATTGGCATGAAAAGGGGGCGGCATAGACCTTTTGGTCATGCCACCCCCTTTGAATGACAAGTTGTCGCCCTGACCGCCGCGCAGCGTCGACTAAGTTAGAGGCCGAGCATCGGCTCCAAGACGAAGAAGTACGCAAGCACCACGATGCCCAGAATGATGCGGTAGACGCCGAAGCACTTGAAGTCGTGACGGCGGACGAAGCCCATGAGCCACTTAATGGCGATGAGCGAAACCACAAAGGCCACAACGCAGCCCACGCCCAGGATAGCGACCTCGTTGGCGCCAAAGGTACCGCCCTTGATGAAGTACTTGACCAGCTTGAGTGCACTCGCGCCAAACATGACGGGAATGGCCAGGAAGAACGTAAACTTGGACGCCACCGAACGCGTGCAGCCCAAAAGCAGGCCGCCGATGATGGTGGAACCGGAGCGCGACGTACCAGGCACCAGCGAAAGCACCTGGAAGCAGCCGATACCCAGCGCAGTCTTCCAGCTCAGGTCCTCGAGCGTGGCGATGGAGCCAAAGTCCAGATTCTCGTCATCGCCCTCGTCCTCGGCAACGTCTACCGCGGGCGCCGCAAAGTGCGCACCGGCGGGACGTCCACCCGACACCACAGCACGCGAACCAAACGAACCGGCAACGGCCATTTCCTCGCGCTTGCTCGCGCGCCAGTTCTCGATCACGATAAACAACACGCCGTACACAATGAGCGCCAGCGCCACGACGGGAGCATTGTAGAAATGCTCCTCCATCCAGTCGTTGAGCGGCAGGCCGATCGCCGCCGCAGGAATGCAACCGAGCACAATCTTGCCCCACAGCACCCAGGTGTCGCGACGGCCCTCCTTGCCCTTGCTGGGCGAGAACGGATTGAGCTCATGGAAGAACAGCACACAGACGGCCAGAATGGCGCCGAGCTGAATCACGACCAGGAACATATTCCAGAACGTCTCGCTCACGTTCATCTTGACGAACTCGTCCACCAAGATCATGTGACCGGTCGACGAAACAGGCAGCCATTCGGTGATGCCCTCGACCAGGCCCATGAAGGCAGATTTTAGAAGCTCGATAATATCCAAAGGGACCCCCTCGTTAGACACCCGCCGATATTGTTCTGCGGACGGTGCGGGCGATGTCCCATTATCAACCGTTGGCGGCGCGCCTGCGCCTACCCTTACCAAAAAACTCGCCCGTTCACAGAATTGCGAGCGGTCAAACCCAAATCCTTGGGTATAACTGCAACAAGATAAAGTGTCCGGCGGCCAACGCGCCCGCGCCCGCCCGACGCACGAGCCCCGCGCCCGTGCGATAGACCAAGGAGGAAACCATGAACGAGGGCTACACCAAGGTATTTGTTTCACTCGACGGTACTGAGCAGCAGGATTTTGTGCTCGCACGCGCCATCAAGGTCGCCGCGAACAACGGCGCCAAGCTAATCATCGGCCACGTTATCGACTCCACGGCGCTCGAGAGCGCCGGTTCCTATCCGGTCGATCTGGTCAACGGCCTAGAGGAGGCATTTAAGAACTCCATCGCCAAGCAGCTCGAGGAGGCCAAGGCCAATCCCGACATTCCCGAGGTCGAAGTCATGATTCGCGCCGGCCGTATTCGCGAGACGCTCAAGGACGAGATGCTCGACGTGGTTAAGCCCGACCTGGTGCTCTGCGGCGCCCGCGGCCTGTCCTCGATCAAGTATGCGCTGCTGGGTTCGATTTCGACGTTCCTGCTGCGCAATACGGACTGCGACATTCTGGTCGTGAAGTAGCGTTGCTCCCACCGGCCGCGGGGCCTGCGGGGTTTCCACGGGCACGTCCT
>CABIWB010000009.1:85033-118500 GCA_902362275.1 Coriobacteriaceae bacterium
CGATGCCCGTTGCGCGCTTGGTGGTGCGGCCGTTGTCGCCGGTAAAGCCCTTCTCGAACACGCGCGGCAGGTCGGCCGCGCTCACGCCGCAGCCGTTGTCCGCGACGGTAAGCTCGATGCGCTCGCTCGCCAGGCCCTCGTCCAGCAAGGCACCCGAAAACACGATCTTTGCGCCGTCCTCACGCGCATATTTAATGCTGTTCTGAATGAGCTGGCCCAGAATAAACTCGAGCCACTTCTCGTCGGTAAAGACCTCAAAGTCGAGGTTCTCGCACACCGGAGCCATGTGCGCCGCGATGAGCTCGCGGGCGTTGGCTTTAATCGCACCCGTCACCAAGGTCTTAAGGTCCCAGCGACGAATCAGGTAATCGCGCTCCACAACCTCCGAGCGCGCATAGTAGAGCGCCTGGTCGATATAGCGCTCCACGCGGGCAAGCTCGCGACCGAGGTCATCTACGCGCGACAGATCATCTTCGCTGCCGTCCAGGTTTTCCAAAATCAGATGGGCTGCCGCCAGAGGCAGCTTGGCCTCGTGGACCCAGCTCTCGATGTAGTCGCGATAGTCATCGGTCTGACGTCTGCCTTCGGCAACCTCGTCGCAAGCGGCTTTGCCCACCCGGCGCAAGACCTCGTATTCGAGCTCGCCCTCGGCATAGGTCGGGCATTGCACCATCTCCTGCACCCATGCGGGACTCTCGAGCTCCTCTGCCGCGCGCTCCAACTGACGCAGAAAACGGCGACGGCGAACGTACTCGATCACGATGCCGAGCATACCAAAGATATAGGACACGCCGACCGCCACGACCACGATGGAAACGGGTGCGCCGGCGACCGTCAGCACAAAGCAGCTCAACAGCACGCCGCACGTCCACACGGCGACGGGAAGCAGCGCATCTTTAAAGAACTTGGCAAACGACATAGCCGGCCCCTAGATCGAATAGCCCTGACCGCGGTGCGTGGTCAAATACCCCTTGATGCCGATTTTTTCGAGCGTGGTGCGCAGGCGGTTGATGTTGACGGTGAGCGTATTGTCGTCCACGAAGGCGTCGGAATCCCACAGGTCCTGCATGATGGCCGAGCGCGAGACGATCTTGCCCGCACGGCTCAGAAGCAGCGAGAGGATACGCAGCTCGTTTTTGGTGAGCTCGGTACTGGTGCCGGTTTGCATGTTGGTGACCATGGAGCGGGCGAGGTCGAGCTCCAGCCCCTTGTGGACGAGCGTGCTGCGCTCGCCCGCCGCCGCGGTGCGACGCAGCAAGGCATTGATGCGGGCCACGAGCACGCGCGCGCTGTAGGGCTTGGGAACAAAGTCGTCCGCGCCGAGCGTCATGGCCATGACCTCGTCAATCTCGGTCGTGCGCGAAGTGAGGACGATGATGGGAACCTCGGATTCGCGGCGAACCTCATGGCAGATATGCTGGCCGTCCTTGACGGGAAGCGTCAGGTCGAGCAGCACCAAGTCGGGCGCGGCGGCGAGAATATCGCGCGAAACATGCTCGAACGATTCGCAGGCCTCGACCTCAAAACCGGCACGGGCAAGGATGTCGGCAAGTTCGCGACGAATGGGCTCGTCGTCCTCAACGATATAGATCAGCGCCATGGATTCCGCTCCCCTCTTGGTTGTCTTGCCACCATTATGGCTGCGAAACTGCAGGTGCGCGCCACGCACGTCGCCAAGGTGACAGAACTGTTCGCGAGCGGGGGCGTTTTGTCCGCCTTACGCTCGCGACGGGAACGGGGACCAAAATGATTATTAAATCCCCGTCCCAGAATAATCATTTAGCGACGGGCGCGGAGCTTTTCGTAGCCGTCGGCGAAGAAGGTGACCATAGCAGCGTCCGCCTCAGCGGCATCGGTATCGTCGGCAGGGACCACGCCGTGCTCGTCGCTCACCAGAAACAGCGCGCCCTTAAGCTGCGCAGGAATATCTACGCGCGTGACCGGGATGCCCTTGGTCTGGGCCAGCTGCTCGATGAGCGTCGCCGTGCCGCACAGGCACTCGTCCGCTGGCGCCACAAAGGCAAGCTCGCCGTTATCGACGGCGGCGAGCAACTCGGGCGCCACGCCGGTTTCGTCGGCCTCGGAGCGGGCCTCGGCGGAGCGGGCACGCAGCGCCTTGGCCGACGTATCGGTTAGCGGCTCGTACTCCCCCACCGTCATGGCGGCGTTGCCGTTGACGTCGATCACCAGCATGAGCACGCCGTCGCGTGCGGTGTAATCGCCCTCGGCAAGCGACCACTCAACGTGCTGCTTGGCCCAGCTGAGCATGTTATGGGTAAGCGGCTCGCCCTGCACCAGGCGCTCGGACAGCGCGCGAATGTGGCGGTTGAGCATGGGCACCTTTTTGTTGGACATGCGCCAACGGCAGACAAGCGCGGGCTTGTCGAGTGTAAACTTCTCGACCGCCTCCTGATTGGCGCAAAAGTCCTCATACGCACGCTGATCCTCGGCATTGCCAAACAGCTCGGCATCATCAATCTGGGGCATGGTCATACCTTTCGTGTTAGTCATTCCGTCCTCTTATACCAAAAAGACGGCCCTCCAAACGGAGCAGCCGTCTTTTGCGGAGATTATTTTGTCCCAAGGCGGAACTTAGTGGCGGAAGTGGCGGGCGCCGGTAAAGACCATAGCAATATTGTGCTCGTTGCAGGCCTGGATGCTTTCGTCGTCGCGCTTGGAGCCGCCGGGCTGGATGATGCAGGTCACGCCGTGTGCGGCAAGCACGTCGACGTTGTCGCGGAACGGGAAGAACGCGTCGCTTGCACAGGCAAAGCCGCCCTTCTCCACGCCCCCGCGCTCGCAGAAGTCCTCGGCGCGCTCGCAGGCAAGTAGCGCAGAGTCAACGCGGTTAGGCTGACCCGGGCCCATGCCAATGCCGGCCTTACCCTTGGAGACCAGGATGGCGTTGGACTTAACGCCCTTGCAGACCTTCCAGGCAAACTCGAGCTCGGCCATCTCGGCGTCGGTGGGCTTGCGGTCGGTGGGGAACGTAAAGGTCGCGGGATCCTCGGTCACGTGGTCGACCTCCTGCACCAGCATGCCGCCGTCGACGGAGCGCAGCTCCACCTGAGCGCCGTGGTCCACGCCGCCGGTCGCCAACACGCGCAGGTTGGGGCGCTTGGCCATGCGCTCGAGCGCCTCGGCGGTGTAGCTCGGGGCGATGATGACCTCGACGAACTGCTTGTTCTGATCGGCAAAGTGCTCAACCAGATCAAAGGGAACCTCGCGGTTGCAGGCGATGATGCCGCCGAAGGCGCTCTTGGGATCGCAGGCAAAAGCGCGGTCGTAGGCAGCCGTGATGTCCTCGGCAACGGCGGAACCGCAGGGGTTCTGGTGCTTGAGGATTACGCAGGCCGGCTCGTCGAACTCGCGGACCAGGTTCCAGGCGGCGTCGGCATCCAGATAGTTGTTGTAGCTGAGCGGCTTGCCCTGGATCTGCTTGGAGCCCACGAGCGGGAACTGCGAGCTCGCGGTGTTCTCGCAGCCCTCGGCAAAGCGATAGACTGTGGCTTTCTGCTGCGGGTTCTCGCCATAGCGCAGGTCGTCGACCTTCTCCAGCGAAATCTCGAGCTTGGCAGAGGTGTCCGCCACGTCGCTTGCCTGGGCGGCGAGCCAGCGGGAGATGGCCGTGTCGTAGGCGGCGGTGGTCTGGTAGACCTTCACCTGCAGGCGACGACGGGTGGAAAGCGTGGTGCAGCCACCGGTCTCGTGCATCTCGGCCAGGACGGCATCATAGTCGGCCGGATCGGAAATGACGGTAACGCTCGTGGCGTTCTTGGCGGCAGAGCGCAGCATGGAGGGGCCACCGATGTCGATGTGCTCGATGGCGTCCGCGAAGGTGACCTCGGGGTTGGCGACGGTCTTCTCGAACTCGTACAGGTTGACGACGACCAGGTCGATCAGCTTAATGCCGTGCTGAGCCGCCTCCTGCATGTGCTGCTCGGAATCGCGGCGGGCCAGCAGCGCGCCATGAACCTTGGGGTGCAGGGTCTTAACGCGGCCGTCCATCATCTCGGGATAGCCCGTGAACTCCTCGATGGGGGTTACGGGAACGCCCGCGTCCTCGATGGCACGAGCCGTGCCGCCCGTAGAGATGATCTCGACGCCAAAGTCGTCAACCAGCGTCCGTGCGAAATCGACGACGCCCGTCTTATCGGTAACCGAGATCAACGCGCGTGCGATCTTCACATCAGATCCCATGCAGTCCTCCTGTCTGGTACGCCGCCGTGCTCTGTGAGTCGGTGATACGTCGATCTGCAGCGCTCGCGCAGCGGCATTGAAAATACTGATTTAATGTAGCGCATCGAGCGCATCGATGCACCCCGCAACGGGCGCATGTGCAGAAAAAGTTTGCGAGCGGAGGGGATGGGCATGGCACCGGGCACGGTGAGTTCATGGAACACAGGGGCACCATAATTAGATGCCAATGGCGTGGTAGAACTGTGCTCGATATGCATCCGCAAAAGAAAGAGGCACCATGGTCTCGCGGGTTCTCTACCGACCGTTTGATACCGAAGACTTCGACGCCATCGCGCTGATTCTGCAGCAGCTTTGGCATAACAATTCGGATAACGATGAGTACAACCGCCTTGAGGCCGCGTGCGACCTCGCCTATTGCCTTTCGTCGTCGACGTTTTCACAGGTTGCCGTAATCGACGGTCAGGCGCGTGGCATTTCGCTCGCGCGTGCGGGACAGAGCTCCGGCGCCACTATCAACGAGCATTGGATGGATACCGAACGCGCGCTGCTATCGCAGATGCGTGAGCTAGAGCCCGATGCGTGCGCCGAGTATCTCTCGTTTGTGCGCGCAACCATCCGAACCAACAACCGCCTGCTCGAGAGCAGCCCGTTGCCGCACGACAACGAGGTCACGCTGCTTGCCGTGGATCGCGATGTCCATGGCCTGGGCGTTGGCACGGTTCTGCTCGATGCCGCCGTCTCGCACCTGTCCTCGCTTGGAGCGACGAGGGCGCACCTGTACACCGACTCCAACTGCTCGTGGAAGTTCTACGAGCTGCACGGCTTTAAGCGCACGGCCACGCACCGCGCCAACCGCGAAGAGCGCCGCCACGACATGCCGCGCGAAAGCTTCCTCTACGAACTCGATCTAACAGCCTAAACCTGGCAGCCATACCTAGTCATTTAGGAACGTCCCCAGTGACTAGTCGCTGGGGACAGCCTTCGTAGGTAGCGCATAAAAATGGGATGGATCCGTCGGCAGTCGCCGGAGAAGATCCATCCCAAAAATCAGAGCGCGCTAGAACGTTCCGCCGCCGCCTCCGCCGACGCCGCCGCCTCCGCCGCCCGAGAAGCCACCGCCTCCGCCGCCGCTCGAGCTGTCGGAGCTCGACGCCAGCTCACGGATGCTCTCGTGATACACGTCATCGAACGAATCGAGCGGAGACTCGATACCGTAATGATGGTAGTACCACCAGTAGCAGGGATAATTGTCGTAGAAGCCGTCGGCCTCGCGTACCTCGGGCGGCACGGCCTCGGCCAGCTGTCGCAGCACTTCTTTCGAAACGCCCAGGGCAACGCCCATCACCAGCAGCTTGTTCCACAGCACCAAATCGCCGGGGACGGCTTCCTTTAGACGCGTGAAGTCCTCGAGCCAATGCTTAAGTGCCTTGCAGCGAGCCGCCACCTCGGCGCCCTCCGGCGTAAAGCGGCGGAACGTAAGGCCCACGCCGATACCCACCAGCACAATCGGCACCGAGATAACCGCGGCGATAATGTTCGCCTGTGCGCCATCGGTAAAGAAGATGGATCCCACGGGAACAAAGGCAACCAGGATACCAAGAACCAGGCAAAACACCATTGCAACAATGCCGTCCGAGGCAACGTACTCGCTATCGGCCAGCTTGCCCTTAACGGTGTTCTGATAGTCCTCGAGCTTATCACCCACGGGTGTAGCGTGCTGCTTGACGTAGTGCTGCAGCTCGTCAAACGTGCGCGAGCGATCGCCGTTCTCGTCAGGCTTAGCACCGGCAAAGAAGACCTTGAGCACCATGTGGTCAATGCCCTTGGCCGACTTCCAGCCCGCATCGCTCACCGTCACGCGATACGTCTGCTCTTCTTTTTCACGCCCCAACAGACCCTTCTTGGCCTTGGTCACGGTCGCCTGCTCCAGCTTGATCACACGGTCGTCAGTGAGCTTCATGAGCGTGGCGATATATGCCTGATCGGGCACCTCGTTCCAGCTCATGAGGGCCGAAAGCACGGCGGGATGGTCGGCCGAGGGCACATCGCGGAAATATTCGTCCTGGAAAAGCGGCTTGGGCTTGCGCTTGCGCAGCTTGAGCATAACGATTGTGCCGGTAAAGGCCACCGCCGCAACAACACTTAGCACGGCAAGTGCATTGGCAATCATGCGAGCGTGAGCGCGGCGGGCGTTAGCTTCGTCGGCCCATTCCTTCTCTTCGCTCAGGATCGTTGACATGCGCTCTTCGCCCGAGACGGCAAGCTGCGGCACCCAGTCGCTGGGGAAGGCGATGCGTGCCTCGGCGAATTCGCCCTGATGCACGCAGGGAATGGTATAGGTGACCATGGGCTCGTCCTCATCGAGCGACACGTCGCCCGCCAGCGGACCGTGGCCCCATGCGCGGAAGTTATCGCCTTTGACGGCCGCCGTCCCGGCAGCGGCATTTGCGAAGCGCACTTCCATCTCGACATCGTCGGAATCCGCAGACCAGCCGTCGCCCACGAACTTCCAGTAGAGCTCGGCGGTATCGGCCCAGTTCATAACCGCACCGGTCATGGTGTAGCTCACGTAATAGATCGCGCTGTCGCCGCTCTCGTGGGGGCTGAACACCTTAATCCTTACGCCGTCACCGGCCTGCTCGACCGTGTAGACGCCAGAATCGCCCTTGTTCGCGCTATCGACTTTGTTAAACGCGGTGTCCTCTTCCTCGACACTCAGCACGTCAACGTCCGCCGTGCCGCCCTGCTGGTTGGTGCCCGTATTGATCTCCCAAAACACGCCGTTGATGTCGTCGTCGAAATCAAACTGGCGTCCCTCGACAACGGTCAGCGATCCATCGGCCTCGACCGTGGCGCTGATGTAGGTTTGGGTCATGGAATAACCGTCGGCGTGTGCGGCGGCGGGCAGTAGCAGCAATGCAAGCGCGACGAGTGCGCAGACGGAAGCAAATCGCGCAAACAGGCGGCGCTGCCGGCTGACTTTGGCGGCGAGGGTGTTCATAGGCACATCCTTTGTCTGTAAAACCAACAGCGCCATTGTCCCACGTTTGCGGGTACGCATGACGAACATCTAGGCGACCGGAGCGCCAAACGGGATGAAAGTCACGCCCGCGGCCGGCACCTGGGGACATTCCTTATCTGCCGGCAATCTGGAACACTCCTTGGCATAGCCCGCTCCGGCAATAGATACCACTTCATAGCTCCGTCACAGGTGTAGCGGCTTTGTGTTGCCGCGGCGTAAGCCGATTAAGCTGGCGAGCGAGGGGCATAAAGCAGTTGAGCGAAAACGGTTTGCCCCTTTGCCGTTCGCTTGAGGATCATGTCCCCCTTTTCCGCGGAAACCCCGGCAGTTGCGAAGAGCTGCCGGGGTTTCTGTCGTTTGTGAGGCTAAGTCGGTACGCAGCGATCGAGACCTTGAGCCGCAAACCCACCGTGCGCAATGCGCACCGCCGCCAACTTGTGAGCGCGGCAACGCCTTCCCTGCCAAGCCCCGCGCTATACTCATCCGCATGGATATCAAAACACGCAACATAGCAACGCCCGCCGCGGACGCACCAGCAACGGCAGTGCCCACCCCCGTCGTGGGCCGCTTTGCCCCGTCGCCCTCGGGCCGCATGCACTTGGGCAACGTGTTCAGCTGCCTGTGCGCATGGCTTTCGGCCCGCAGCCAGGGCGGCAGCATCGTGTTGCGTATCGAGGACCTGGACGATCGCTGCAAGCGCCCGGAACTTGCCGCTCAACTGATTGACGATCTGACCTGGCTGGGGCTCGAGTGGGACGAAGGCCCCTACTACCAGCACGATCGCCTGGATCTGTACGAGGACGCCCTGCGCCAGCTGCAAGACGCCGGCCTCACCTATCCCTGTTTTTGCACGCGTGCCGAACTCCACGCCGCGAGCGCACCGCACGCCAGCGACGGCACGCCCATCTACCGCGGCGCCTGCAGAGGTCTTTCTGCTGAAGAAATCACCCGCCGCAGTGCCCTGCGTGCTCCGGCCACGCGCCTGCGCGTGCCCACCGTCGACGACCTCGCCAGCGACGTGATCGAATTCGTGGACCGCACGTACGGAGCCCAATGCGAAGCACTCGCCACCGAGTGCGGTGACTTTTTGGTGCGCCGCAGCGACGGCGTTTTTGCCTATCAGCTGGCCGTGGTGGTCGACGACGCTGCCATGGGCGTCACCGAGATCGTACGCGGATGCGACCTGCTTGGTTCCACGCCGCGCCAGATCTATCTGCAACATCTGCTGGGACTGCCCACACCGCGCTACGCGCACATTCCGCTGCTCATGTCGCCGGACGGCCGCCGCCTTTCCAAGCGCGATCGCGATCTGGACCTGGGCGAACTCCGCGCTCGCTTTGGCACGCCCGAGGCGCTGCTGGGCTGGCTCGCCGGGCAAACAGGCATCGCGCCGGACACCACGCCGCGTACCGCCGAGCAGCTGGTCGAGCACTTTAGCTGGGACGTCATCCGCGCGCATCGGGAGAACATCACTGTAACGGTCGAGTAGCCAGCCACCCCGCCTCTACGCAACATCCCAGGGCTGGAGTTCGTCGCCCAAGCGAACGATGCAGTCGTAGAGCACGGTGTGACGCTCGGCCGGGTTGGTATCCCGATGAAAATGCCCGTAGTACCAGCGCTTGTAGTCCAAGCGGTCTTCCAGCTCATCGAAAAATGCCGTAAGCCGATCAACGGCGGGGCAATTCCAGCCGGGCGCCGGATAGAGCGTGGGCGAGAGCATGCGCGTAGCGCAGGTGTGGGTGATCACGTAGTCGACCTTCCAGCCCATGCTCTCGAGCTTTGCCCGCGCCTCCTCAAAGTTGCGCTCGTCCGGCAGCTCCTGCGGCCACCAGCTGGAATACGGAATGCGGTATTCCTTATCCACGCTCGTGGCGCCGCCCATGGTAAAGATCGTTGAGCCGTCGAGCTCAAAAACCTCGCCGCGCGTCAGGCGTCGGATGGGCGAGGTGTCCGACAGGCGCTGCGTCAGGCCGCCGTGCCACAGTTCCATGGGACGCTCCGCCCAGTGATCGAAACGTTCGTGGTTGCCGTCGACGAACAGCAACGTATAGGGGCGCGACTCCAGCCAAGCGATATCGGCGCATTCCTCGGCAGAGAAATCCCACGGAAAGCCAAAGTCGCCCGCGATGATGAGATAGTCGTCACTTGTCAAACCATCCCCAAGATCCCAGTCGCGAAGCTTTTGCATGTCGACGCCGCCGTGAATATCGCCCGTCACATAGACCGTCATCGGATTACCACTTCCCTGCAAGTCGCTAGCCCACATTCTGCACGATCACTAAGCCAACCGTTCCAGCCCTTCCATCCTTTAGGACCTACCCCTCGTTCTTCCATCCAAACGGGTCGAGCACCCAAAAAATCAGATCGAACACGCCGCCGGTCATCATGGCGCCGGCAAGGGCCATGCAAACGTGCAGAGAGCTAACACTTCGGAGCACGTCGAATGGCCCCAGAACAGCCAGCAGCGCGACCGCTGCGCCGGCTACGCACAGCGCGAGGCACGGCCCCGCGTCCTTAACGCACTTCTTTGCGAGATGCTTTGCGTTGTCACTCATCGGTATCGAACTCCTTAGAGGGTCGTTATTCAGACGCATGCCGCCGCGGCAGAGCGGGGCGACAGGGTAAGTGTCACATGCTGTGCGGACATCAATGGAGAAACCGCCTGCTCGACCAACCTTTGACGCCGTTTTGCACCGGCACCACATCCCCCGCTATCGAGGTCTAATACTTTTCCCACCGCCACCCAAAAACTCATCCAACGTTAATCTTGGCTCAAGAATCGCTTAATCTATAACCTGCACTATAGAGTTCGACCAAGGGCGGGGCGGCGCCGCGCAACGCAGACCGCCGAACGCAACGCTCGCGCCCGGGCAAATCGCCCGGCGTCGCGCCCATCGAACGAAAGGACAGGTCATGGACGACCTCGAAAAAGTTGAAACCATCCGCACCAAGTGCAACGTGAGCTACACCGATGCCAAGGCCGCGCTCGACGCCGCCGACGGCAACGTTTTGGACGCCATCATTTGGCTCGAGTCGCAGGGCAAGACGCAGACCACGTCGGCGCACGCCGCCACCGAGTCCGCGCCAGTCGATGAGCCCTCAGCCGAGATGGTCGCCGCGCAGGCCGCCTACGAGAAGTCGAGCGAAAAGACCGACTTCTCCAAGAAGATGGACAGCGTACGGGAGTACCTCAAAAAGCTCTTCCGCCTGAGCCTGGACACCAAGTTTATCGCCACGCGCCGCGATGCGATCATCCTCAACATCCCCATCCTGATCCCCATCATCGCCCTGTTTGCCTGGGGCGCTACGATTTGGCTGATGCTGATTGGCCTGTTCTTTGGCATGCGCTACCGCATCGACAGCGACGGCGACGTACCCGGCAGCATCAACAACCTTATGAATCACGCCGCCGATGCCGCGGACGACATCAAGCAAAATCTGAACGACGACAAGTAATCGCAGACGGGGGCACGCATGGCACGGATCCTGATCGTAGAGGACGAGGAGAAAATCGCCCGCTTTGTGACGCTCGAGCTGGAGCACGAGGGCTACCAGGTGGAACACGCCGCCGATGGCCGCACCGCCGTGGACCTGGCGCTGGAGCGCAACTACGATCTTATTCTGCTCGATGTGTTGTTGCCGCAGCTCAACGGCATGGAGGTCCTGCGGCGCGTCCGCAAGCACAAGGATGTGCCGGTGATAATGGTCACCGCGCGCGATGCCGTGATGGACAAGGTGGCCGGGCTCGATGCCGGCGCCGACGATTACCTGACCAAGCCGTTTGCGATTGAGGAGCTGTTCGCACGGATCCGCGTGGCGTTGAAGCGCTCGGAGGCCGTGCGGGCGGCTTCGGGCGTTGGCGGCATCGGGACGGGCGCGGCAGGCGGCACGGGTGTCGGCGCCACTGCGATGCCCCCGGTCAGTGACTCGACCCAGGTTTCCGCCTCGCTCTCCCCCGCCACGCTCGCCGTGGGCTCGGTTGCGCTCGACCCCGACCGCCGCGAAGTCACGGTCGGCGGCTCGCCCATTGCGCTCACGGCCCGCGAGTTCGATGTCCTCGCCCTGCTTATGGCGCATGCCGAGACCGTGCTCACGCGCGAACGCATCGCGCACGAAGCGCTGGGCTACGAATACATGGGCGACACCAACAACGTCGACGTGCACATCGCGCATCTACGCGCCAAGATCGAGGACGCCGGCGGCGTCCGCATCATCCAGACCGTGCGCGGGGTGGGCTATGTCTGCCGCGCGTAACGCCGAGGCCAAGCGCGTCACCTCCATCGCCCGCGCCATCAACTGGAGCTATATGTGGCGCCGCCTGATGAGCTACGTTTGGCTCGACCTGCTGCTAGTAGTGATTGTGGCGGCGATCCTTGTCTATGGATACAACCAGACGCTGCCCAACGGCGCGTTTACCGCAGGATGGATCCCCAGCGCCACCGTTCGCGGCATGACGCTGACGCCCGCGCGCGGCTGGGACCTGACAACGCTCACCTATACCGTCGAGCTTGCGCGTACCACCAAGACTTTCCCCCTCGCGCAGGACCTCGTCACGCTATGGCCTCTCTACCTTGTCGTTGTGGGTTGGCAGGTCATCAGCGTGCTCAACATGCTCGGCGGCGCCCGCCGCGTGCGCCGCACCATGGCGCCGCTCAACGATCTGGCCCTGCGCGTGGACGAACTCGGCCGCATGCAACTCGCCGGCGGCAAAATGGAAACACTGGAGCAGGCCATCGAGCGCGCAAGCGTCGACTCGCCGAGCGTCACCACCGGCGACGCCGACCTGGCAAGCATCGAGGTCGCACTCAACCGCCTGCTGCGCCAGATGCAAGAGGCCAAGCTGCAGCAGATGCGCTTTGTCAACGACGCGAGCCACGAGCTGCGCACGCCCATCGCGGTGATTCAGGGCTACGTGAACATGCTCGACCGCTGGGGTAAGGACGACCCGGACGTGCTGGCGGAATCCATCGCGTCCCTTAAAGCCGAAAGCGAGCACATGCAAGAGCTTGTGGAGCAGCTGCTGTTTTTGGCACGCGGCGATGCCGGGCGCACGGTCCTGCGGCGCGCGCATACCAACTTGGCTGCACTGGTCAGCGAGGTATGCGAAGAATCACAGATGATCGATACCGAGCACACGTATCGGCTGGCTTCTGACGCTGCGCTTGCCAGCGACCCGCGCTGCGACGCGCCCGTCGACGTGGCGCTCGTGAAGCAGGCTCTGCGCGTGATCGTGCAAAACGCCGCCAAGTACTCGGATGCGGGAACGACCGTCACATTTGGCATAACGCCAGATGCGGGCGCGGGCACGATCGACATAAGTGTTGAGGACGAGGGCATCGGCATGAACCAGGAATCCGCAGCTCACGCGTTCGAGCGGTTCTACCGTGCCGACAACGCGCGCGATGCCGGCGCACAGGGTTCGGGTCTGGGGCTTGCGATCGCCAAGTGGATCGTCGACAGCCACGGCGGCGTCATCGGTGTGACCTCGGTCGAAGGGGTCGGCAGCCGCTTTACGATTCGCCTGCCACGATAGGAAGCCCCCTCGGCATAAATAAAGGGATAGGGCCACGCGACCCTATCCCTTTTTGCCAGCTATGGCAGCTTGTGCGCTACTCGCGGCACAGGTGCACGGCGAAACCGGCGAACTCGCGCTTAAAGTACACGAGCTTGGTACCACCGTCGGGCAGCAGCGCGCGCGACTCTTCGTTGACCTCGAGCCCGCGCTCGGCAAACCACTTCTCAGCTGCATCGATGTCGTTAACGGCAAAGCCGATGTGGCCCTTGGTGCCACGACCGTTCTGCTTCATGATCTCGACCAGCGAATCGTTAAAGTACGAAACCGGGGTCTCGATAACGGGCAGACCCATCATCGTCGAGAACAGCTCCGCGATCCCCAAGGCGTCTGCCGGGTCGGTGGCGTTAATGCCCACATGGGCAACGCGCATGCCAAAGAGCTCGACCGGATTGGCGTTCTGCTCACTCATGCAGTCAGCGCCTACTGAGCCATGACGTCAAGAACGGCCTTCTCGGCAGCGACGCGGTTCATGCCGGTCATGAAGGGCACGCCGCTCACGTACGGGCAGGTAAGGCCCTCGGGGGCAACGGTGGTGGCGATCAGCAGATCGGCGCCCTCGTCGCAAACGTCCTTGGCCTCGGAGATGGCGCACTGCACGATCTCGTACTTGTCGGCGTAACCGTTGGCGTCGAGCATGGTGGCGACCTTCTGGGCAACGAGCGTGGAAGTAGCAGCGCCAGCACCGCAAGCCAAAACAATCTTCTTCATAGGTAATGTCTCCCTTCGTGGTTTACTTTAGGTAAGTGTACCGCAGCGAGCGATGGCGCTCGGCCTCGATGCACTTTTATGCCAGTTTGCCTGCGCACTGCGTATAATACATCGAGTACATGTTGTCATACCGCTCGCTTTATGAGCGACTAAGGACCCTAATATGCCCGATTCCCGCACCCTCTGGACCGCCGTCGTCATTATTTGTATCGCCATATCGGTGTTCTTTAGCGTAAAAAAACGCACCACGTTTAAGCGCCTGCAACAGCTTATGGCTGCCAAGCAGTGGGACGAGTTCGATCGTTTGCTCGATGGCAAACTCACCAGCATGCTGTACCCGCGCTACAACCGCGACTACCTGCGCCTGAACTCCTATCTGCTGCGCGAGGACCACAAGCGCGCCGACGAGATGTTCGATTTGCTGCTGGGGCTCAATCTGCCCAAAATGCAGCGCGTCGACCTGGTGATCAAGGCCTTTAACTACTACGTTGGCCAGGAGGACCGCAAAAAGTCCAAGGAGCTGCTGCACGAAATCAAGGGCTTTGAGGGCGGTCAGGCCGAGGCAGTTGCGCACGAGTGTCAGCTGATGTACGACACGATGATCCTCAAGCGCCACAATGACATTCCCGAGCTGGAGCGCATGCTCGAGGACGTCGGCGACGACCCGGTCAAGCGCTGCCGCTTGGAGTACCTGCTGGCCCTGCAATACCAAAACAAGGGCGACGAAGCCAAGTTCCAAGAGTTCCTTGAGAAGTCGGGCCAACACTCGATGGCCGTCAACGCGTAACGGACGGCTTGTGCTAGACTTCTAGTCTCACGGGGGCGTGGCGGAATTGGCATACGCAGGAGACTTAAAATCTCTCGCCGCAAGGATTGTGGGTTCGAGTCCCACCGCCCCTACCACGTATTGTTTACGAGCCCGTGTCCCCCAGGGATGCGGGCTCGTTTCTTTTAGATGCCGTCATCCGCAGAACAGCTAATTTGGGACGGAGCTTTTGCGACTGCTCATATCAACCCAAGGACTGTCCCCAGGTGCCGGCAGAAAAGGAACGTCCCCAAGTGCCGGCTGTTGAGTTGCGGTGGAATAGGGACTGTTTTTGTGGGTTCGAGTCCCACCGCCCCTACCACGTATTGTTTACGAGCCCGTGTCCCCCAGGGATGCGGGCTCGTTTCTTTTACACGCCGGCGGAGCTCTAAGTTGCGGTGGAATAGATCCTGTTTATACCGTTTACCAGCTTATTTAGGAACTATTTCACCGCAACTCAGAGGAAGACGGTTAAAGAGCACTCAGGCTCGGGGTCCAGGCGATGGTGGGGGTTGTGCCGTCGAGGGTCTCGTTGATGGTGGCGGCCATGCCGGCGAGTAGGCTGTTCTCGCTTACGGTGAGCGTCTTGTAGCCGCCGGCACGCATGAGCTCGCGGATCACCACGGCGCCGGCCAGAATCACGCCCGCGCGTTTGGGCTGTACACCCGGTAGCGCGGCGATACCCTCCACATCCAGCGTAGACATACGATCGATGGCGGCCGAGATCTGCTCCATCGTAAGCTCGCGCAGGTGCACAAAGTTCGAGTCGTACGGCTCCAGTTCGTGGACCAGCGCCACGAGCGTGGTGACGGTACCGCCCACCGCAACGAGGCGCTCGGCGCGCTCAAAGTCGCTGGGCAGGCCCCAAAAATAGGCGGAGAACTGCTCGCCTGCCCACGCGGCGGCAGCCGCAAGCTCGTTCGTCGACGGCGGCAGTGCAGAGAAAAACCGCTCCGTCACGCGGCGGCAACCGATATCCAGTGAGCGCGTTCCCTCCAGCGTAAAGACCCCGCGCTCAGGCGCATAGACGCCCGTCGCGAGCTCCGTGGATCCGCCACCCGAATCGGCGACGATGATGCGCTCGCCTGCAAAGTCGTGCGCCACGCCAAAAAATGTCAGGCGTGCCTCGACCTCGCCCGGGATCACCTGCGGTTCGAGTCCCAGCCCGCGCAGACCGCCCAGCAGCAGCGCGGCGTTGGACGCATCGCGCGCTGCACTCGTGCAGGTGGTACAGACGTACGCGGCCCCAAAGGTACGGGCTTCGTCCACAAACATGCGGCACGCAGCGAGCACGCGCTCAACGGCCGCCTCGCAAAAGCGCCCCGTCGCGTCCACGCCCTCGCCCAAGTCGGTGATCTCGGTATGCTTGGACGATTCCACGATCGCCCCGGCCTCGACCTGCGCCAACACCAGTCGCGACGACACCGTTCCCAGGTCAATCGCGGCCACCTTATATCGTTTGCAATTTGTCATTGCGGGCTCCCCTCCGGGCGCTACTCGCCTACTCGCCGCTGGACGCGACCGTCTGACCCTCGACGCCGTTAAATCCAAACAGCATGTCGAGCGTCTGAATGTACCACGGCGCGTCCTTACCGACTTCTTCGATTTCCTTGGCAACTTCGCTGGCCTTCTTGGCGTTCGACGACTTCTGGCTCGACGAGGCATCCGAATCGTCGTCCAGGCCCTGCACTTCAATCCTCTTCTCGCCGGGCATCACCAGGCCCAGATCCTCGGATGCCGCGTCCTTGATACCCTCCTCCGAGAGCAGCTTGTCGACGCTTTTTTGCAGCTCATCATTGTATTGCTGGCGAATCTCGACCTGCTTGGACAAGATATCGCTCGAACGCTTTGCCACGTACAGGTCGCGCACGGGGAAATACAGGCTCACGAGCACCAGGGCAACGACGATGCCGATGAATAGCCCTCGCTGAGAACCGTGGGTAAAGTCGTAGATCGCCTTGACCACCGCGTTGTCGTTGGCGTAGTGCATAAAGTCCGAGCCCGAAAGACGGTTCGAGGGCCTGCTCGACCTATCGTGCGTTTGAGCCGACGAGCGCTGAGCATGCGACGAACGTGCCGGGCGCACTGGTCCATCTGTCGAAGTATTCACTTGAGCATTGGGGCGCGAGGTACTCGTCAGGCGCTGCATGGAGCGGTCGGCACCAGCGTAGGCGGACCCACCGAGCTGCACCGTGCGCGCACGGCGAGGCGACGGCTCGCGCGAACCGGCGGAATAGTACCTGTTGTCGTAAATCTGATCCATGTGCGCCTTGTGCGGTTGAGGTTTGTTTGCGCTAAGTATTCTAGTTATAGCACGAGATCCCGCACCGCCTTCGCCAGCCTTTGCTCGACATAAAAAAGGCGCTGAGCCATATGGCCCAGCGCCCACAGCGCTTTGCGGCGTCCAGCCAAGGCGGGGTGAAACCGAATCAGCCTCTCCCTCGCCAAATTCGCCCGTTTAGCGAATGTTGTAGAACGCGGCCTTGCCGGCGTAGCGCGCGCTGCCCTCAAGCTCGTCCTCGATGCGGACGAGCTGGTTGTACTTGGCGATACGGTCGCTGCGGCACGGGGCGCCCGACTTGATCTGGCCGGCGTTGACGCCCACGACCAGGTCGGCGATCGTGGAGTCCTCGGTCTCGCCGGAGCGGTGGCTCACGATGCAGGCGTAGCCGGCCTCCTTGGCGGTCTCGATGGCCTCGAGCGACTCGGTGAGCGTGCCGATCTGGTTGACCTTGACCAGGATCGCGTTGGCGGCACCCAGCTCGATGCCCTTCTTGAGGCGCTCGGTGTTAGTGACGAACAGGTCGTCGCCCACCAGCTGCACCTTGTTGCCAATGCGGCGGGTGAGCTCAACCCAGCCGTCCCAGTCCTCCTCGGCCATGCCGTCTTCGATGGAGATGATGGGGTAGGTGTCGACGAGCTTCTCCCAGTAATCAACCATCTGGGCGCTCGTGTACTCCACGCCCTCGCCCTTGAGCTCGTACATGCCGGTCTCGGCGTTGTAGAACTCAGTCGAGGCGGGATCCATGGCGTACATGAAGTCGACGCCGGGCTTAAAGCCGGCCTTCTCCACGGCCTTGGTGATGTACTCGAACGGCTCGGCATTGGTCTTAAGGTTGGGGGCAAAGCCGCCCTCGTCGCCCACGCCGCCGCCCAGGCCGGCCTCGTGCAGCACGCCCTTGAGGGTGTGATAGACCTCGGCGCACCAACGCAGGCCCTCGGCAAAGCTCGGGGCGCCCACCGGCATGATCATGAACTCCTGGAAGTCGACATTATTGTCGGCATGCACGCCGCCGTTGAGAATGTTCATCATAGGTGTGGGCAGCAGGTGGGCGTTGACGCCACCCAGATACTGGTACAGCGAAAGACCCGCCGACTCGGCAGCGGCGCGGGCAACGGCCAGCGACACGCCCAGAATGGCGTTGGCACCGAGCTTGGTCTTGTTGGGAGTACCGTCCGCGGCGACCAGCGCGGCATCGACGGCGCGCTGGTCGAAAGCATCGAGGCCCACGACGGCGTTAACGCACTCGTTGTTGACGTGCTCGACGGCCTGCGAGACACCCTTGCCCAGATAGCGGCCCTTGTCGACGTCGCGCAGCTCATATGCCTCAAAGGCGCCGGTCGAAGCGCCCGAAGGCACCATCGCGCGGCCGAAGCTGCCGTCCTCGAGCACGACCTCGACCTCGACGGTGGGGTTGCCGCGGCTGTCGAGCACCTCGCGACCGTAGACATCCAAAATATCGCTCATGTTGTCTCCCTCTCACTTGGAAACGTAGTGAATGCAAGCGACCGGCTGACCGTGCACCGTCGGTGCGTCTCCGTAAGTTAGCCATGTCGCACTTTTTGCATTATGCCCTAAGTTAGCCGATGGATACACTTGATTATCTAAAAATTAAGCGGGAACGATGAGGCGCGTCAGCCCGTCGTTCCCGCAGTCTTACTCCTCCGCCTTTGCGGCATCCCACAGGTCGTTGAGGCCGTGGGTCGAAAGCTCGGCAAGATCCACGTGAGCACCGGCCGCCATCTGCTCCATCGCAGCCCAGCGACGGCGGAACTTGGCCGTGCTCGCGCGCAGGGCGCTCTCGGCGTCAATCCCCTCTTTACGCGCAACGTTGACTAGGGCAAAGAGCAGGTCGCCAAACTCCATCTCGCGTTCGGGCGAGCCGGGCTCCTCGGCCTCAAACTCGGCACGCTCCTCGGCGACCTCGTCCCACACATCCTGGACCGCCTCCCACTCAAAGCCCACGGCCGCCGCCTTGCGCGACACCTTCTGAGCTTGCATCAGCGCCGGCAGGTGCGTGGGCACGCCGTCGAGCAGGCCTTCGGGCGCAGCCTCGCTCGCCGCCACAGTCTTGTCCTTGGCAGCCTTCTCGGCAAGCTTGACCTCGTCCCAAATCTTGAGCACCTCATCGGAGTTGTCGGCATCCGCATCGCCAAACACGTGCGGGTGGCGGCGAATGAGCTTGGCGTCGATATCGCGTGCCACATCGGCCAGTGTAAACTCGCCGGCGTCGGCAGCAATCTGCGCATGCAGCACTACCTGCATGAGTACGTCGCCCAGCTCCTCGCACAGATGCGTGGCATCGTCGGCCTCGATGCAGTCGAGCGCCTCATAGGCCTCCTCGATCATGTTCTTGCCAATGCTGCGGTGCGTCTGCTCGCGGTCCCACGGACAGCCGTCGGGCTGGCGTAGGCGCCAGATGGTCTGCACCAGATGCTGCAGCTCGGCCGAGACGTCGACCAGCGTGGACAGGTCGCGCGAGCCCTCGGCATTTTGCTGAGCCATGTGCTGTGCCATGGTTAATCCTCCTCCATGATCACGTGGCGGAACGCGCCGCCCTCGTAGATGCCGTAGCTGTGTGTGCCGTCCTTGGGAATGCTCACGCTGCCGGGGTTGAAGAGCCACAGGCCCGGATGCGCGGCGCTCTCCTCGTTAACCTTGATGTGTGTGTGACCGTAGACGAGCGCGGAGCCCTCGGGCAACGCGGGCGCGTGGTCGACGCTGTTGTGCATGCCGGCGCCAAAGACGTGGCCGTGTGTCAGGAACAGCTCGCGGCCGGCTTCGTCGAACAGCGTGGCGTAGTCCGCCATGACGGGGAAGTCGAGCACCATCTGGTCGACCTCGGCGTCGCAGTTGCCGCGCACCGCGATGATGCGGTCAGCCAGGGTGTTGAGCAGCGGAATCACGCGCTTGGGGGCGTAGTCGCGCGGCAGGTCGTTGCGCGGACCGTGGTAGAGCAGGTCGCCCAGCAGCACGATGCGGTCGGGCTCCTCGGATTCGATGGCGGTGCAGAGGCGCTCGGCCCAGTATGCCGAGCCATGGATGTCGGAGGCGATGAGGTATTTCATGGGGAGTCCTTTCGGTGTGGGGTTGATGGGGGCTGAATACGAAGTCCAGCGGATGTGGAGCCCCTCTACCGCGTTACTCAAATCGAAGTGCCGCGCTCTGAGCCGCCTGCATCACGCGTTGGAGCGGCACGCCATGTTCGCGGGCGAGACGGGCGCAGTCCTCGTACTCGGGCGCCGCACGCTCACTGCCGTCGGGCAGGGTGGCCACCTTGACGGCTACCTCGCCCCAAGGCGTCGCCACCTGCTCAAAACGACGTGGCAAGCAAACACGCTCCATGACCTGGCGACGAATGCCGTTGGTCGTGGTTTCCAAAAAGATAATCGTCTGCAGGCGTTCGATATCCTCATGCGAGCAGATCACCTGCAGCTGCCAGCCGGGGCGGCCTTTTTTGCAGTAGAGAGGCAGCCAGTGCACCTCGCGGGCGCCTGCCTCGCGCAGGCGGTCGGCGGCATAGGCGAGTACCTCGGGCGACGCATCGTCGATGTCGCACTCCAGCTTGACGATGGTCTCGGGCGCATCGGTCTCGCGGGACAGCGGAGATGTACTTCCACGTTGCATACGGTCCGGATCCTTTCCGCACGGGCTCGTTTTATTCACCCAAACGCTAGCACATCGGACGTGGCACAGGCGTGACTTTCGTCCGTCGCCGCCCTCGCTCCTATCCAAACATGTACATCAGCCTCCAAACATGTCATTTTTTGCAGCTTTTGGAGGCTGGTGTACATGCTTTGAGAGCGCAAGCGGGGCCGCACCGCGCGCCGCGCAGCCTTTCCAATCGATTTCGAGCTCCGGCGTGCCCGGCGTGTTGAAAGCTGCACCATTACAATGGAGCGGATTCGCTTGACGCAAAGGAGTCGCAATGTCTGCCTGCCCGCTGGTCGATTGCCATACCCACACCTCGTTTTCGGACGGACATGCCTCGTTTGAGGACAACGTTCGCGCCGCTGCTGCGGCCGGCTGCCGCGTCATGGTCTCGACCGACCATCTCACCCTGCCCGCCAGCATGGATGCCAACTGCGAAGTGCAGGTTACTGAGGGCGACCTGCCGGCACATCGTCTGGCTTTTGAGGATGCTCGCAAGCTTGCCGCGCAGATCGCGCCGGAGCTCGAGCTTATCTATGGCTTTGAATGCGATTGGTACGAGGGCTGCGAGCCTTTGGTTGAGCGCTGGTCCCAGGGCGCCGTCGTACGCCTGGGTAGCGTGCATTGGATTGGCAACCCAGACGATATCATGGCCGGCGCTGCGGGCACGGCAGGGACAGAGGGTGTCGCACGCCCCGATACGCCCGATTCGCGCTGCGGTTGGATCGACGACGACACCGACCTGCACGTTTGGGAAAACCTGGGCGTGCACGGCGTGTGGGAGCTCTATGTCGATGACTGGTGCCGCGCCTGCGAAAGCCCGCTCAACTTTGACGTGATGGCTCATCCCGACCTGATCATGCGCTTTTCGAAGGAAGGCTTTGCGCCCGATTTTGATCCCGCGCCGTTCTGGGAGCAGATGGCCGAATGCGCCCACGATACGGGTCGCCGCGTTGAGGTCTCGACCGCCGCACCGCGCAAGGGCCTCGACGACTATTACCCCTCGACGGGGCTGTTGCGCTGCTTCGCCCACGCCGAGGTACCCATCGCCTTTGGCTCGGACGCACACCGCGCCTGCGATATCTGCTGGAACATCCGCGAGGCCCAGGCCCACGCCTACGACTGCGGTTATCGAACCTACGATATCCCCCACCCCACCGGCGAATGGGAATCCACACCCCTCGCCTAACTAGTCGTTTAAGAACGTCCCCAATGACTAGTGGCGGCGGGCGTTGAGTTCGCCGGCCAGTTCGTCGAGGGTAATGCCGTAGCGCTCGAGCGTCACGAGCAGGTGATAGATCAGGTCACCGGCCTCGTAGCGAATGTGATCGTGATCGTTATCCTTGCAGGCCATGATCACCTCGCTCGCCTCCTCGGCAAGCTTCTTGAGCAGCTCATCCTCGACGTCGGTCAGCAGACGCGCGGTATAGCTCTCCTGCGGCGATGCATCACGACGACCGTGAATCACCTCGGCCAGACCTGTCAGCGTCTCACCGATATTTCCATTCTGAACATTCGCGGTGCGCACACCCATGGTTCAATCCTTTCTGGTTGGCCAAGCACCTAGTCGAGCGCCCGCCCTACGCGAGTTTTTTAAAGAAGCAGGTACGGTTGCCGGTATGGCAGGCCGGACCCGGCGAGTCGACCTTGACCAGCAGTGTATCGCTATCGCAGTCGGCCCAGAGCTCCTTGACCTCTTGCATATTGCCGCTCGTCGCGCCCTTGTTCCAGAGCTCCTGACGGCTGCGGCTCCAAAACCACGTGGTACCGGTCTTGAGCGTCAGCCCCACCGACTCCTCGTTCATCCAAGCAACCATAAGCACCTCGCCGGTGTCATACTGCTGAACCACACAAGGAATCAGCCCCTTGGCGTCGTATGTAAGCTTTGAAGGATCGGTTATCTCTTCCATTTCTCTCCCCAAATTCAAACTTCGCAGGTCGGCGAGGGTTGTCCAGGTGCCCGAGATTCCGAGCGACAAGACCGACGACGCGTACTTAAGTACGCGAGGAGGGTTGGAGCCGGAAGGTCGGGTGCCTGGACAAGCCGCAGCGCTAGAAGTCCAACCTGACAGGGATGCCTTGAGAGGCCATATACTCTTTGACTTCGCGAATGCTGAAGGTTCCAAAGTGAAAGACGCTCGCCGCCAGCACGGCGTCGGCCTCGCCCTCGATCACACCCTCGGCAAAATGCTCGAGCGTACCCACGCCGCCGCTCGCGATGACGGGGATTGGCACCGCGCGGGCCACGGCGCGGGTGAGCGCCAGGTCAAAGCCGGCCTTGGTGCCGTCGCGATCCATACTGGTCAGTAGGATCTCGCCGGCACCGCGACGAGCCGCCTCCTCGGCCCACGCCACCGCGTCGATACCCGTGGCGTTGCGGCCTCCTGCGGTAAAGACTTCCCACTTGTCGGCACCAGATGCGCCGGGCAAACCGACGCGCTTGGCATCGATCGCCACGACCACGGCTTGGCTGCCAAACGCCGCGGCAGCCTGGCCAATCAACGACGGATCGCGCACGGCGGCAGAGTTAAGCGACACCTTGTCGGCGCCGGCGGCAACCATGGTCCGCATGCCCGCCAAGTCGCGGAAACCGCCGCCCACGGTATAGGGAATAGCGAGCTCCTCGGCTGCATGCGCCGCCATCTCGATAGTCGTCGCACGGTTATCGCTCGTGGCGGTAATGTCCAGGAAGACGACCTCGTCCGCACCCTCGCGGTCGTAGGCGCGCGCCAACTCCACCGGATCGCCCGCATCGCGCAGGCTCACAAAGTTGACGCCCTTAACCACACGGCCGTCCTTGACGTCCAGACAGGGAATCACGCGTTTGGTAAGCATGGGCTACTCCTCCCCTCGGGCGGCGACCAGTGCCTGGGCCAGCGTAAAGTTGCCCTCGTAGAGCGCACGGCCGGTAATGGCACCCTCAATAGCATCCTCACCCACCGCAGCCAGCGCGCGAATGTCATCGAGCGTAGAGATGCCGCCCGAAGCCACGACAGGAAAGCCCGCGACCTTGGCAACATGGCGATACGCCGCCACATCGATGCCCGTCTGCATGCCATCGCGCGCGATGTCGGTATACACCAGATGCTTAAAGCCCAGCTCGGAAAGCTGCGCCACGGCATCGTCGAGCGCCACACCCGCGCCGTCGCGCCAGCCGTTCACCTTGACCTGGCCGTCGCGTGCGGCAATGTCAGCCACCAGCAGCTCGCCAAAGCCTTGGGCCGCCACTTCGGCAAAACCCGGCTCGGTCACGAGCACCGTGCCTAGTGCGATGCGGCGCGCACCGTAGCCGGCCAACTCGTCGATGCGCGCGAGCGAGCGGACGCCGCCGCCCACGTCCACGGACAGACCGTCGACGCCGCAGATGGCCTTAATCGCCGCTGAGTTGGCAGCGCATGCGTCCTCGTCCTCGCCAAAGGCGGCGGACAGGTCGACAACGTGCACCCAGCTCGCGCCCTGCTCGGCAAAAGAGCGGGCGACGGCCACGGGGTCGTCGGAATATACCTTGCAACGGCTGCGGTCGCCGTGCTCCAGGCGCACGACCCTGCCGCCGATCAAATCGATTGCGGGAAACAGGATCATCGGCCAACCTCCTCGACGATGTTGACGAAGTTCTTAAGGATGCGCTGACCCAGCGCAGAGGATTTCTCGGGATGGAACTGACAACCCCACACGTTACCGTGGCGCACGATGCACGGGAAGCTCCGCGTATAGTGCGTGCGCGCCAGCACATCGGCGGCATCGGCATCGTCGGTCACCGCGTAGCTGTGGGTGAAGTACATGTTGGCGCCCTCGGCAAAACCGGCGAGCAATGGATCGGCCGCACCAGAGGGCGTCATGTGCACCTGATCCCATCCCACGTGCGGCACCTTCAGACGGCTCGACTCCAGGCGCGTGCACGAACCGTGCATAATGCCCAGGCCATCGACCCAAAGGCCGTCGGTATGGTCGGGGGCGTTGCCGTCGGCGACCGCGCCCTCGTCCGCAGGCACACCCTCGTTGCCGCGCTCAAAGAATAGTTGAAGGCCCAGGCAGATGCCGAGCAGCGGAGTTCCGGCGGCAACGGCGTCGAGCACCGCGTCCGCCTCGCCGCTCTGGCGCATAAAGGCGATCGCGTCATAGAACGCGCCCACGCCCGGGATGACCAGGCCGTCAGCGTTGCAGATCTGCTCCGGATCGTCCGACGTGCAGGCAGCGGCACCGGCGCGCGCAAGCCCGCGCACGACGCTCGACAAGTTGCCCTTGTGGTAGTCGACCACCACGATCTTCGGTTCGCCCACGCGACCCCTCCACTTCTCATCATCCAAAACCACCACAAAGGGGACAGGCACCTTTGTGGTGGTTTTTGCCTTTGTTGCGGTTACAGCGAGCCCTTGGTGCTGGGGATGCCCTGCACGCGGGGATCCAGCTCACAGGCGTGGCGCATCGTGCGGCCCACGGCCTTAAAGGCGGCCTCGATAATGTGATGCGAGTTGCCGCCCGCCAGCTCGCGCACGTGCAGCGTGAGCTTGGCGTCGCGCGCAAAGGCGTAGAAGAACTCGACGGCCAGCTCGGTATCGAAGCTGCCCACGCGCTCGGTCGGCACGGGCAGCTCGCAGTAGGCCTGGCCGCGGCCCGAAATATCAACAGCAGCCATCACGAGCGTCTCGTCCATGGCGATCGCCGCGTCGGCAAAGCGCGTAATGCCCGCCTTGTCGCCCAGCGCCTGGCAAAACGCCTCGCCCAGCACAATGCCCGTGTCCTCGACGGTATGGTGCGCGTCGACCTCCACGTCGCCCACCGCGTGCACCGTCAGATCGAACAGACCATGGCGGCCAAAAGCGTTGAGCATGTGGTCGAAAAACAGCACGCCGGTCGAGATATCGCACACGCCGCTTCCGTCCAAGTCGAGCTTTACGACAATGTCGGTCTCGCCCGTCTTGCGGGTTACCTCGGCATAGCGGTCCATCTACATCTCCTCCTTCACCAGCGCGGCAAACGCAGCCAGCACCTCGTCGTTTTCCTGCGGGGTACCCACGGTAATGCGCAGGCAGTCCGCGAGCCCCGGCGCATAGCTAAAGTCGCGCACCAAAATCGAATACTCGTCGCGCAGACGCTCGCGCACGTGCGTGGCATGCGGCGTGCGCACGAGCACAAAGTTCGCCGCGCTCGGCCACGCCTCCACGGGCAGACCCTCGGCAGCCATTGCGTGCAGGGCACACAGTTCGCGCTCGCGCTCGGATGCAACCTGTGCCACCACGGGCGCGTACGCATCGCGGGCACGCACGCAGGCAAGCGCGGCGGCCTGGCTCAGCACGTTGACCGAATAGATCTGGCGAATCGCCGCGAACACATCGATGACCTCGGGCGCCGCGATCACATAGCCCAGACGCGTGCCGGCGGCGCCGAACGCCTTGGACAGCGTATGCAGAATCACCAGGTTGGGATGCTCGGCGATAAGCCCCTGCGCCGTGGTAGCCGCGCCAAACGAATCGTCCGCAAACTCAACGTAGGCCTCGTCGACCATGACCATGCCGGGGCACGCATCGCACAGGGCCGCGACAAAGTCGAGCGGCGCCACGTCACCCGTGGGATTGTTGGGCGAGGTCACGATCGCCAGATCGCACTCGGGAGCCGCCGCAAGCACCGCCGCATGGTCGAGCTCAAAGGTCACCGGGTCGCGCCACACGTCGCGCACCTCGGTCTGGCACAGCGACGCAAAGAACGCGTACTCGCTAAAGCACGGCGGGCAGTTGAGCAGGGTCCGCCCCGCGCCGCCAAACGCCAGCAGGTAGTTATAGAGCAGCTCATCGCCGCCGTTTCCCACGCAAGTATTCTCACGTGCCACGCCATGCCAGGCGGCCAGCTCGTCGCGCAGGTCGTTGGACATGGGATCGGGGTAGCGGTTGAGCGGCGTGGCAGCCAAGGCCGCGTCGATCGCCTCGCGCACGCCAGCAGGTACGGGATAGGTGTTCTCGTTGGCCGAAAGGTTGATGCGCGTGGGCGTAAAGTTGGGATCGTAGGGCTCGATACCGGCCAAGTAGGGCTGGACGAGCTCCTTCATGCGCGGCGTGAGTTCGGCCATATTAGGCCTCCTTGCCGGTCGGGGCGCCATCCGCGCCCGCAGCCGCCGTCAGGTCCACGCCCTCGGAGACCGTCGCGGTCGCATCGCCCGGCCAGGCAACCTTGGTCAGGTCGGCCGCGGCCAGCGACGCGGCACTTACGGCATCCTCGCCCTGCTCCAGCACGCGGCGACGCAGAGCAGCAGAAAGCGCGTGTGCCCACAGGCCCTCGGCCTCGGCCAGACGCTGCGTGGCGGGAGCGTCGGAGAGCAGGCCCTCGGGCGTATAGCAAATGACACTCGAGCGCTTGACGAACTCCTCCACCGAAAGCGGGTTGGAGAACATGGCGGTGCCGCCGGTCGGCAGCGTGTGGTTGGGGCCGGCAACGTAATCGCCGAGCGGCTCGGAGCTCCAAGCGCCCACAAAGATGGCGCCGGCGTTGCGAATGCCGCCGAGCAGGCCCATCGCATCCTTGCAGTGCAGCTCCAGGTGCTCGGGCGCCACGGTGTTCACCGCCTCGACGGCAGCGGCCATGTCGGCGGCCACCACGATGGTGCCCTCGTTATCGAGCGAGGCACGCGTGATCTCGGCACGCGGCGACTGCGCGACCAGGATAACGATGCCGGCCTCGACCTCGCGCGCAAACTGCTCATCGCAGGTCACCAGATAGCAGGCTGCCAGCGGATCGTGCTCGGCCTGAGCCATCAGGTCGGCCGCGACCACCATAGGCTTGGCCGTGGCATCGGCCAGCACGCAGACTTCGGAGGGGCCAGCGACCATGTCGATACCCACGTCGCCCGAGACAATCTGCTTGGCCGCAGCGACAAAGGCGTTGCCCGGGCCGGTGATCTTGTCGACGCGCGGAATAGTCTCGGTGCCGTACGCCAGCGCGGCCACGGCCTGAGCGCCACCCACCATATAGATCTCGTCCACGCCGCCGAGCTTTGCCGCGGCGAGCGTATACGGGCTGATCAGGCCATCTTTCTGCGGCGGGGTCACCATGACCACGCGCTTGACGCCGGCAACCTTGGCGGGAATGGCGTTCATAAGCACGGTGGAAGGGTACTGCGCGCGACCGCCCGGCACATAGATGCCGGCCGCCGCGAGCGGGGTCACCTTAACGCCGAGCATGGTGCCGTCCGCACGCGTGGTAAACCAGCTCTGCTCGACCTCGCGCTGGTGGAACTCGCGAATCTGGCGTGCAGCCTTTTCGAGCGCCGCGACAAAGGCGGGATCAAGGCCTTCGAGCGCGGCATCGATCTGCTCTTGCGGCAAACGGAAGCTCTGCAGTTCAACGCCGTCAAAACGCTGACAGTAGTCGCGCACCGCGGCATCGCCGTTGGCACGCACGTTGGCCACGATATCGCGGGCGGCGTCGACGATGTTTTGCGGCAGCACGCCCTTACGGTTGAGCTGGTTGGTAACGAGGCGCTCACCGGGAGCAAGCTTGATGGTCTTCATATCGGTATCCCCTATCGGTCGAGGTTTTTGTTCGAAAAACGAGAGACCGGGCGACGGCGCCAGTCGGCCCGCAGCCCGGACGTTGGGGCGCCCGTGCGTGCTCGCGCTATTGTGCCGAGCCCGCAACGGGCTCAAAATGCTTGTCCTTCATCGCTGCCGCCAAGCGATCTGCCAGATTGCGCACGCGCGGATCCAGACGTGCGGCACCCGGATTGACAAAGAAGCGGGCCGTGCAGTCCATAATGCGACCAGTAATAACGAGGTCGTTATCGCGCAGCGTGGCGCCCGTGGCGGTGATGTCCACGATACGGTCGGTCATGCCGACAATGGGGCCCAGCTCGATGTTGCCGTGCAGCGAGACGATGTCGGCGTTCACGCCGCGCTCGGCATACCAGGCACTCGCGATGCGCGGGTACTTGGTTGCCACGCGAAGCGACCCACGGCGGGCATAGTTGCGCTCGGCCTGGCCGGCGCGCCACGCGGGCTCCGCCTCGATAAACGTGCACAGGCCGTAGCCCAGGTCGACCAGCTGCAGCAGGTTGAGGTCTGCCTCGATAAGCGAGTCCCAGCCGCAGATGCCGCAGTCGGCACCGCCGCAGCCCACAAAGGCGGGCGCGTCGCTGGGACGCACGATGACAAACTCGATATCGCCGACCGCACCCTCACCGGCCTGTGTGTCGCGGCCGCGCACGATGAGGTGACGACCGGGGTCACGCAGCTCAGAGACATCCAAGCCCGCGGCCTCGAGCACGTCGAGCGTGTCGGCCTTAAGCGAGCCCTTGGGCACGGCAATGCGCAGCGGACCCTCGGCACCGCGCCCCACGGCGTGATCGCCATCGGAAGCAGCGTCCTCGGCCGAGGTGTGCGCGGCCTCCAGACGCTCGAGCGAAAAGGCGAAGCCCGCCGCCGGCAGCTCGATGCCGTCGCCAAATGCACCGGTAAAGATGGAGTCGTAGCGTCCGCCCGAACCGACCGGATCGGGCAGTCCGCCGGCATAGGCCTTAAAGACCAGGCCCGTGTAGTAATCAAACGAGTTCATGATGGAGAAGTCGAAGGACAGCACCTGGGCGTCCTCGGGAGCCAGGCCCTCGACCAGGGCACGCAGCTCGCGCGTGAGCGGCGCGACAACGCCCGCCGCCGCCAGCAGCGCGTCGACGCGGTCGAATACCTCGGCGCCGCCGTGCAAGCGCGGCAGCTCGCTAATGGCGGCCTTGACGGCCTCGGGCTCGGCGCTTGCCGCCACACGGGCATCGAGGCCCACAAAGTCGTTGGCGTGCACGCAGCGCAGCGCCTCGGCAGCCAGCTCGCGATCTTCGCACGCCGCAAGCAGTTCCTTAAACGGACGCACGCTGCCCGCGATAATGCGCGCACCGGGAAGTGCCAGCTTGCGCACGGTCTCGGCGACCAGTGAGACAATCTCGACATCGCCCGCGGTGTCGCCCGCACCAATGAGCTCAAAGCCCAGCTGCGTAAACTGACGCGAGCCACCGGCATTGCGTTGGCACTCGCGGACCACCGGCGCCTCGTAGCGCAGGCGCAGCGGCAAATCGGCCGCGCGCATGCGGGTCGAAACCAAGCGCACGATTGGCAGCGTGTTGTCGGGACGGACCACCAGCAGGCGACCGTCATCATCAAAGAGCTTAAACGGGGTGTCCGCAATGCGGCCGCCCTCCTCGAGAGAGCCCTTGTCCTCGAGCAGCGGCGTCTCGACCGGCAGGTAATGATGCTCCCTAAAGCAGCCCTTCACCGTACATGCGATCTCCTCGCGCGCCTGAGCCTCCTCGGGCAATATGTCCCGGAATCCCCACGGTGTGGCCGTCATCTGGTGAGCCTCCTCATGCTGTGTTTCATATAGAACAGAAGACCGGCATAGCTCCGCCGGTCTTCTGGGTACTTTAGCATACTAGAGTGCTTGCGGGGAAAATCCGTCGTAGCCGCTCACACCGTATTCATTTGGAAACATAGGGCAGATTGCCGCAACCCAACCCCACCTAGGCGCCAATCGCACGACGATACTCTGCCATTACCTGCGCATCGGCAGCTGCGGGGTCGGCAAAATAGCGCCAGTCATAGGTCTCGGCCGAAACAACTCCGCGATAGCCGCGCGCCACCAGCCTATCCAGGTCGGCGCGCATATCGCGGTCGCCGTCACCCCAGGCAAGATGCGTCGTGCCGTCTGCCGCAACATCGACAAAATGCACGTGGGCGACATCATCGCCAAGCAGATCGAAATAATCGTCGATAGTATCCCCCGCCACCGCCATAGCGCCCAAATCCAGACACGCCTTAAGTGCCGGATGATCAACCGCCTCGATCATGCGCTTCGTGTCGGCCGCCGAGTTCACGATCATCGACTCAACCGGCTGTAGGGCCTCGAGCACCAGTCGCACGCCGCGCTCTCCCGCATGCTCGGCAATCGCACGCAGCATCGAGGCACTTCGACCCCACGCGTCCTCGATTGGCTCGTTCAAAAATGCCCAGCCGCTCGAGACCATGACCTGCTCGGCTCCAAGTTCCGCCGCGATATCCACAACGTTCTTAAAGTACGCGAGCGTGCGGGCACGTGCCTCATTCCCGCGCGCCGCGATATTCCACGGCTTGGGGTTGTTCTGTTCGGGACAAAGCCCCACAATCCGAACCCCATACCGCTGCGACAGCTCCCGCACCTGCTCGAGCGAATCGTATCCATGGCAATCGACATACAGATGCATCGCCCCGGTCCAAAGCTCGCAACACGTGTAGCCCGAGGCCGCTGCCGAGGAAAAGAATTCCTCAAGGTCAAAATAACGATGGCTGATATTCATGACGGCAAGCTGCGGATACTCCATCTTGTCCACCTTTCGGCAAAAGGGCGCCGCAGCACAGTGTGCGCGACGCCCCCTCTTACATTGTTCTCATTATGACGGATACTCTACTGGACACCAAGCACTCCAAAGAACGCGCCAGCGATACTCACGAGCAGGATCACGAGCATGATAAGCAGCGGATTCATCTTCTTCTTGAGCATGAGATAGACGATTCCAAACAGCCCCATCGTGACAAAGCCCGGGAAGATTCCGTTGAGCAGCTCGGCCAGCGTCTGAGCACCATCGCCCGCACCGACCATGAGCGGAATGTCCACGGTGACCATCTCCATGGTCATAGCGCCGATCACCATGGCGCCCATGATAGAGGCCATCTTGACGATCGTGTCCATAATGCCCGATTCCTGGACCTTGCTGATCATGTCCGAGCCAAAGCGATACCCCACAAACGTCAGCAGGTAACGGATGATGTAGTGAGGGACATTGAACACGAGCAGGAACAAAATCGGGCCAAGAATAGAGCCCTGTAGCGCCAGCGACGTGCCGACACCCGTTGCCAAAATTCGCAGCGTGCCCCAGTAGAAGGCATCGCCCACACCGGACAGCGGTCCCATCAAAGCAAGCTTGACATTTGAGATCGCGCTCGTGTCAAAGCTATCGTCAGTAGCGTTGACCTCTTCCATTGCAGCGGCGATGGACATGGGGAGCGTCGAGATGTACGGCGTGACGTTATAGAGCTCCATATGGCGCTTAAGGGCGGCCTTAAAGTCCGCATCCTGCGGATACAGCTTGCGAAGAATCGGCATAAGGGCCCACATAAAGCCGATATGGCCCATACGCTCGTAGTTCCAGGAATGCTCATAGGGAATCGAGCGCCAGAACAGCTTCTTAAGGTCTGCGCGGGAAATCAGCCCGTCGTAAGAAGACTCAAACTTAAAACTCATCGAACCCACTCCCAATCGCAGGATCCTCGGTTGCCACTGCGGGCTGCTCCGCTTTTTTCTTATCACCCAAAACCGTCATCGCGACGACGATGATCGCGGCAAAGATCGCCACGCCCGTCGTGCTAATGCCAAAGTAGGCGACGAGGAAGAAGCCAGCGAAGAAGAACGGAGCCACCGTTTTGTTCATAATCATCTGCGCCAGCATCGCAAAGCCGAGTGCGGGCAAGAAGGCGGCGGCGACATCCATGCCGGTCTGAACGAAATCGGGGATGATGTTGAGCAGGCTGGCAACAGCATCGGCGCCAAAGAAGAATGCCAGGGGAATAATCAGCAGGCCGCACCAGCTCTGCGCGTAACCGGCGATGAGCATGTTGCGCGTGATGGCCTTGGTGTCTCCGTCCTCGACGTTTTTGTCGATACGGTGCACCAGCAGTAGCATCACCGGCTGGCCCAGGGCCGTATCGAGCGCCAGGACAATCGTTGCGATGGGAATGCCCAGGGTCAGGGCCGCCGAAGCGTCCGCGCCGGCCTGCATGGCAAGCGACACACCCAGAATGGTTCCGGAAATCGTATCGGGCGGGTTATACGCACCGACCGAGATGGCGCCGACCATGGCAAGCTCCATCGTGGCGCCCATGATCGTGCCGGTCACCATGTCGCCCATGACAAGGCCGACCAACGGTCCGAGCACAATGGGGCGCTGAAGGTAACTCGTACCGGTCAGCCATTCGGAATAGCCCAAAAGGGCGATCAGGAAAATCAGGATTGTCTTGATAATCATGACAGCCCCTAACCGATGGCCTTCGCGGCATCAGTCTTCGCATCTGCCGGAATCATCTGAATGAACAGCTCGTAGCCCTCGCCGAGCAGCTCTTTGACGTATGCCTCGTTTTCGGGCGTGAGGAACACGCTCGTCGAGACCTGGCGAGCATCCTCGCTAAAGGCAACGTTGCCGAGGTTGATCTTCTTGACGCCCATCGCCTTGGCGACGGCACCGGCCTGCTGGATCGTCTCGCAAACCACGAAGAGCTTGTACTTATCGGTCACACCGCTCTGGAGCGCCTTGACGGCATCCTCGGTGTTTTTGACGACAACCTTGCAGCCCTCCGGTTTTGCAAGGGACAGGGCCTGCAGACGAAGCTTGTCATTGAGGACCGTGTCGCTTACCAACAGGATGCAGTCGGCACCCAGAGCCGAAGTCCAGCTAACGGCAACCTGGCCGTGCAGCAGTCGATAGTCCACGCGAATCATCTGAATCATGATGTGCTCCCTAGCGATTAAAACTCATCGAGTTCGGCCTGCCCCAGCAGGTCGTTGACGTACTTGACCTTGGTGTCGTCCGCCTCGACGATCTGACGAATGGCCTCATCGATCGGGGTGGATTCGGACACGAACAGCAGCTGAATAAGGAGCGGCAGGTTCATATTGGTCACGAGGTGCGTGTTGGGACGCGTCTGGACGATCTTGGTGAACTCGTTGTTGACACTGCCGCCAAAGAGGTCGGTGCAAACAACGACCTCATCGTCCGCGGCAAAGCCGTCCAGAATCGCTGCGGCCTCCTTGGTCAGGTCCTCGTTTCCGTCGACATACATAGAGAGCGCATGGACGTTTTCGCGCTCGCCGGAAAGCAGCCCAATGCTCTCGACGATTCCAGACGCAAAATGGGCATGGGATGCAACGATAAACTGCCTCATTCGATTCCCCTTTCTTGCGAATTTCGGCATAAAAATGCCCGGACGCATGCGCCCGGGCAGGGTGCTTCTTGATCAGTAGCTTATTTGTCACCGATTAGTAGTCGAACTGGTGATAGTAACGACGGTAGTTGAGGTTGTGCTTGGTGACCGTCTCGTAGTAAGCGGCAAGGCGATCGGTGATCAGCGAGGAGAGGATCCACGGAGACACGATGACGCGGAACTCGTCGTCAAGGCCGGGGATCGCGAACTCGGCGGTGTCGATGATGTTGATGTCGGTGTCG
>CABIWB010000010.1:0-76428 GCA_902362275.1 Coriobacteriaceae bacterium
GAATGACGGCATTCTAGGTGATTCTCGGTTCCTTGGGCAGCCTGCGGCTACCCTCGAGAACCGAGCTCTACACCAACATTCGGGACACTACCCAAAACTGGGGGTAAATGGGTTCTCGAGATATTTCACAAGGCTCTCCTTTCACACCGCCGTTTAACTTCATTTTACTTTAGTTAATTCTGATTAAAAGTGAGGGCTCTTTATCTAGAGCATCAATTAGGCGTGTGTGCCATCGGTGTGGCGCTCGAATGTGACAAAGGGACAGTCCCTTTGTCACATTCCCGGAAAGCCTGTTTGGCGCAGGGCCTCGTAGAGGACGATGGCGGCGCTGTTGGAGAGGTTGAGTGCACTGATGCGGTAGTCGTTCGGGTTGACGAAGTTGCCGCAAATGTCCTGTTGAAGGATGGCCTCGTGGCTGTCCTTGGTATGTCCTAGCGATTCCTCGTGAGCTTCCCATGCCTCGGCGTTGTCAAGCGAATCGCAATCGCGCAGCATCGGGATGCGCTCGCAGCGCTCGGGCGCCGCGGCAAGCAGTGACTCGGGAATGCCCGAGCTCTCGCTGCCAAAGACCAAGTAGTCGCCATCTCGGTAGGTGCTCTGCGCATAGGTGCGGCGTGCCTTTTTGGTCAGCAGATGCAGGCGACCATCGGCGGGGGAGAGGCCGTTGCGCGCAAGGAAATCCTCCCAGCCGGCATAGGTCGTCACGTCCAAGTTTTGCCAGTAGCCCAGACCGGCGCGACGCACCGTCTTGTCATCGAGCGAAAAGCCCAGTGGCTCCACCAGATGCAGGCGGGCGCCGGTGACCACGCAGGTGCGGCCGATATTGCCCGTATTGGCCGGAATCTCGGGCGCATATAGCACAATGTTGAACATGAATCTCCTTGGCATAGAACGAAAAACCACCACGAAGGGGACAGGCACCTTCGTGGTGGTTTGGCGGTTACGTAGCGGAAAAATGCCCGCTTGGATAAACCTAGGCGCGGTGCCAGTCAGTCAGGCAGGCATCGAGGGAGGCGATGAGTGCATCCTTGTCCATGTGACGGCCGATGATGCACAGGCTCGTCATGCGGTCGCCCGTCTCGTCGTCCCAAATCTGCATGATCTCGGGGTTCTCGTCGATGATCTTCTGCTTCTCGCCCTCGGGCGCCGAGTCGACAAACAGACCGTTCTCCATCAGGCGCATCTGGTGGCCGGCCTGCTCAAACATGTAGCACATGTCCGGATTGCTGGCCTGCCACAGCGGACCCTTGACGCGGATGACCTCGTCGGGCCACTCCTTCTCAACAAAATCGGTGAACTTCTGCAGGTCAAACGGCTTGCGGCGTGAGTACACAAAGGTCTCGATATCGTACTCGAGCACCTCGGGGTCGTCGTGCTCCTCGGGATGCTCCATGGCCTCGATCCAAGCGGCGGAGTTGTAGGCGCGCATAAAGTCAAAGCGGTCGGTGTCGAGCAGCTCCTCCATGGGAACCTCGCCGTTTTGGGCCTCGACGATCACGGCGTCCTTCTGCAGGCTGCGCACGATGGCCTTGAGCTCGGCGATCTGCTCGGGCGTCACGGTATCGGTCTTGTTGAGGATCAGCGTGGAGCAGAATTCAATCTGCTGGATGAGCAGGCTTTCGATGTCGTCCTCGTCGATATCCTCAGCCAGCAGGTCGCGACCGCCGTTGAACTCGTCGTACATGCGGGCGCAGTCGACCACGGCCACGATGTTGTCGAGCGCGAGCTTGGGCTCGCCGCCCACCTTGGCCTCGTCGCAGAAGCTCGAGATGGTGTAGGCGATGGGGATGGGCTCGCAAATACCCGAGGCCTCGATGATGATGTAATCGAAGTTGCCCGAATCGGCGATGCCCTGCAGCTGGTTGGCAAGGTCGTCCGAAAGCGTACAGCAGATGCAGCCGTTGGTGAGCGGGATGAGGTCGTCGGTTTCGGAAAGGCCGCCGTCGGCGATAAGGCTGGCGTCGACGTTGATCTCGCCGATATCGTTGACGATCACGGCGGCGCGGATACCGCCGTCGTTAGCGAGGATGTGATTGAGCAGTGTGGTCTTACCGGCACCGAGGTATCCGGTAAGCATGATGATCTTCACGGGTTTGTTGGGCATGTGCCCTCCTTTGTTAGACATGGCTTACAGTTGAATCTTATGCCAAACGCCAGCTCTTATACCCACGCGCTGGCAAATAACACAGGCTACTCCCAGGCTCCCCATACATCGGGGCAATAGCCGACGGTGGCCTTTTTGCCGTTACGCACGATGGGCTCGGCTAGAACCTGTTGGTTTTCGAGCAGTTTATCGAAACGCTGGCTGGGGGTAAGGTGCTGGATAAGTGCGAGTGTTTCCTCGTCCTTGGCCTTGGGATTGAGCAACTTGTCGATACCGCCGACTGCCTGCATCACGCTCGTGAGCTCGCCCTTGCTCATCTCCTTTTCCTTAAGGTCAATAAGCTGCACCTTAATGCGGCGCTCCTTAAAAAAGCGCTGGGCCTTCTTGGTATCGAAGGACTTCTTGGTGCCAAAAATTTGCACGTTCACTTATCGGCTCCCGTTCTAACGAATGAAGTTGGTGCGGGCGCGATCGGCTTCGGGGGCTTCGATGCCGGCGGCCTGTCCTGCCTCGATGCAACGCAGGAGCCATGCCATGTTTTTACCGATGTTTCGCATGGTGGCCAGGCCCTCGGCGTCCTGGGCGGCCTCGCCCGGCATGGCACCAAAGACGTTGTTCCAGTACGTGGAGGCTACCACGGGCATCTGGTTGATAGTGAAGTACTTGTTGAGCACGTCGAAGGTGGTCGACGTGCCGCCACGGCGGGCGACGGCGACAGCGGCGCCCGGTTTGTGCGCAAAGGCCTTGCTGCCAGCATAGAATGTGCGGTCGAGAGCCGAGAGGATGCGTCCGCTGGGATGCGCATAGTAGACGGGTGAGCCAAAGACAAAGCCATCTGCCTGCTCGGCGGCAGCGATGAGCTCGTTGACCACGTCGTCGTCAAAGGTGCAGCGGCAATCGAGCTTGCCGCATTGGCCACAGCCAATGCAGTCGCGAATGGGCTTGGCGCCCAGCTGGAACACCTCGGTATCGATGCCTTCGGCATTGAGCTGCTCGGCGACCTCGGCGAGTGCGCGGGCGGTGTTGCCGTTTGCCTTGGGACTGCCATTGACCAAAAGAGCCTTCATCACAAACTCCCTCTGCTGTTGGTGACTTCTGCAGAGGATTATCGCACGATGGGGGAGGCGGCGCGGGCGCGGTGCTAATCCAGTTTGGTACCTGGCACCTGCACTGCTTTCCCGAGCAACGCTTTGAGCTCGTTCAAAATGGAAACGGGCTGTCGGTCGACGCTGTCCAGATGAAGTGTCGCCACACGAATGGGTGGCTGATATTCAAGCGGACCGATGAGCACAGGAGAACCCAGGAACCGTTCGATTTCGTCTGCGATCGCGTCGGTCTCTTCGGGATCAAAGTCGTCGAAAAGCGCCACGAATGTCGGCCCCGTTGAGCGGAACAGGCGACCCTTGCCGCGCGAGCATTCCATAAGGCAGGCGGCGCTTTCGGCGAGCACGCGGTCGCCTGCATCGAATCCAAAGCGGGCATTGACCTCGGAGATATCGTCAACCTTAATGGCAATAAAGCCTGCCTCGCGCGCCACACGGCGCATCTCTCCAATAGCGTTGACCAGGGCGTGAATATCGCCCAGACCGGTCACGGAATCGGTCGTATCCGCTAGGCTTCGGTTGATGATAATGCCCACGTACATGTTGGGCTCGGTATCGGTACCGTCCAAGCGGTAGCCCGTGCAGTCGCAAAGCGCGTACGTTCCGGCGGCATCCATCACGCGGTACTGCATGTAGTGGAAGTGCCACGTGCCGTTTATCACCATGTCGAGCTCGACGCGTACGTTGTCGCGGTCCTCGGGGTGGACGCGGGCAAGCCACATATCGACCGAGTTAAAAGGGTGCTGGGAGGGCAGGTTAAAATCGCGCACGGCGTTAACCGACCATTGTGATTCTCCAGTATCGAGGTTAAGGATGAACGGATAGCGCGTCTCGGAGCTCATGGAGATCGCTTGGAACACCCGGTCGTTGCAGGGAAGCTGATCGACGATTGGGCGTTGCGGTGCGTCGTCTTTTTCGGGTTGCTGAACGCGGTGCATGAGCTTGTAGCGATACATTTTGCGGTCGGCGTCCATTGTCATCTGGCGACGCGAATCGCCTGCAAGCGGGTTGACGCGCGAGCAACCAAAGCTAAAGCTAGAGATCATGAGCGCTTTATCGTCTGATGTCGCCTCGATAAGGTCGGTGCGTACCCGCTCCAGGCGCTGCTCGAGCTCGGCTTCGCTTGTCGTGGGGGACACGAGTACAAATTCATCTCCACCGATGCGGAACAGCATCTCATCGTGCTTTATGGTTTCGGTGAGCGCTCGGCAGATACTCAGAATATAGCGATTGCCCTCGGCGTGGCCAAACTTATCGTTGCAGTGCTTAAGGTGGTCGATGTCAATATAGGCGCAGGTGAAGGGGGTACCTTTGAGCCAGGGCAGATCGACATGGCGGTCGAGTCCACCACGGTTGCCAAGATTGGTGAGCGAATCGATATAGGCGCTGCGTTCGAGCAGCTGACGCTCTTGTTGCAGGACGGCGAGCGTTTTCTACAGTTGCTCGCCGATGGCGCGCAGCTCCGTGGGCAGTGCGGCGACATCGAGCTCGGCGGTTGAGGCCCCGTTCGCGAGTCGCTGAAGATGGGCAATGATTGATTGCTCGCCCAGGCGATACGACTCGTTCATGATGGATAACCTCCTTGGGTGACAGGATGCTCCGCATCATATCCCCAATTCGGTTTGAATTGGGGATATAAGTTAACCAATGGGGACAAATGCTTCCTTCGACGGTGACGTTTTGCGCGCGAGCGTATCAGTTGTTATTGCCACCATCGAGCAATGCCTCAAATCCTTCGCTTGCATGGGGCGGTAGTAGAGGAAGCCTTGAGCGTAGCGGGCGCCCATTTGTCGTAGCGTGTTCGCCTGCTCATTTGTCTCGATGCCTTCGATTACAACGGGCAGATGGAGCGACTGTGCCATCTCGAGCATCGATGACACGATCTGCGCGCTGCGGCCTTGATCGCGGTCAGTGGGCACAAAGGTGCGGTCGAGCTTGATGACATTGACATTCACGTTCTTGAGCATCGCGAGCGTGGACTGGCCGGTGCCAAAATCGTCCATGTAGGTCGAGAAGCCGCGGGTGTGCAGATCTGCGGTCATCTTATCCACGGCCTCGGACTCTCCGGTATAAGCGGTCTCGGTAATCTCGACGCGCATGAGTTCAGGCGGCAAATTGTTCTGGGCGGCAAGCCATCCCATATGCTCGGCCACATCGCAGGCAAGAATGTCCACGCGCGACACGTTGAGGGAGATCGGAACCACGCGAAGACCGCGATCGAGACGCTCGCGAAGCCATGTGGCGACGCCCTGCCAAACATATTTGTCGAGCGTCACTACAAAGCCGCTTTCCTCGAGTGCGGGGATAAACGTTGCAGGCGAAATGAGGGAGCCGTCCTTGTCGATCCAGCGGGTGAGTGTTTCGGCGCCAATGATCTCGCCGGTTTCCATATCGACCTGGGGCTGCAGGTAGTAGGTAATGCGGCCGTTTGAAAGCGCGTATTGGAACTCGGTCAGCGTGCGGTGGAACGCAATCTCGTGCTCATATTCCTCGGGGCGGAAAATAGCAATGCGATCCTTGAAGTCGTTTTTGGCGCGTCGATTGGTAAACATTGCCTTAGCCTGGGCATCGATAGTGATTTCCTCATCGGGGTCGATGGGGTAAACGCCCATGGACGGCCAGAAGCCTACGCCGTCATCATGTCTGGCTACGGCCTCGCGAACGCGGCTATAGACTTGATGGACGGTGCCGCGCTCAAAGGGGATGAGTACGCAAAAGTCATCTTGGCCCCAGTACCCTGCGACGCCCATGTCGGCATTCTCGATGTCCTTGAGGACCGTGCCCACATCGGCGAGCATGCGGTCGCCCTCGGCCTGTCCGTGCCATTCGTTGAACAGCCGCATGTGCCCCATGTCGACGGTGGCGATGCACCAGGCGCCGCCTTGCGCCGTTGCGAGATGGGCATTCACGCGCCGCATAAACTCGCTGGGGCGGTAGAGGCCGGTGAGCGAGTCGATGCGTTCGGCGATTGCGCTCTTGCGTTCGATTTCGGGTATGGGGAGGCTGTCGTTGGGGACAAGCCCGCCGGCCGTGCGAAGGCGACGGTCGAGTTCGCCTAAAACAGCGGTCGCTTGATTGGTCAGGCGCTCGTAAAAGGCCGGGACGACAAGACAGACGGGGGTAATAGTGTCGTCCGCGATTCGAACAGGAGCGAAAACGGCCTCTTTAAGATGGCGGGTCAGTTGCTCGAATGCCTCGTGGTTCAAATCGTTGCTGAGCACGACGAACTGGGCGTTTCGTGAGCGGAAGACGCGACTCCTGCCGCGGGTGATCGACAACATACGGCCTGCGTATTCGGCGAGCATATTGTCGACAGCCTCGGCCCCATAGAGCTCGTTGAGCTTTGCCGTGCCGCGAACGCGGACCGCTATAAGCCCCGTCTCGCAACGGTCGCGACGGCAGGCATCGATAGCGTTGATCAGCATACGCTGCGTTCCGAGGCCCGTAGCGGCGTCGACAGTTTCGGCGAGCGAGTGGTTGACAAGTTCGCCGACATAGAGCGAGGGGGTATTTCCGTCGCCTTCGATACGAAACCCGCGAGCGCGACAAAGGACGTAGTCGCCCACGGCATTGCGCGTACGGTACTGCATAACGCGGCGGTGTTTGGAGCCGTTGTAGATTTGGTCGATATCGTTGGTATAGGCCTCAAGGTCATCGGGATGGACACGCGTTTTCCAGTAATCGTGGCAGTCGTCTATATGCTCGGAAGGAAGACCGAGATCGCGTAAGGCGCTTTGTGACCAAAGAGTGCGATGTTTGTCCAAGTTCTCGATAAAGCAATAACGGTCTTCATTGAGCATCGAAAAGGCATCGAAAACGCGGTCGCTTATTTCGAAGTCGTCGGTGTGCACCTGTGTGATATTGCGTCGATCAAGATGCATGGCATGGCGTAGCTTGTAGTCGTACATGCGATGGTCGGCATCGAGTGTCATACGATTGGGGGCTTCACCCAGGGCGGGGTCGGCGTGTGACACTCCGTAGCTAAACGAGTGAGGCATCTCAGAATCGTTGTTTTTGAGCAGGATCGTTCGGCAGTGTTCCAGACGTTCGGCGAGGTCGTCCTCGGTTGCAATCGTAGATAGGATGGCAAACTCGTCGCCGCCTATGCGAAACGCCGCCTCGTCCACTTTCATATACAGCTTGAGATAGAGGCTTGCCTGCAAGATGTAGCGGTTGCCCTCGTCATGCCCAAAGACGTCGTTGCAGTGCTTAAGGTTATCGATGTCGATAAACGCCATGGTTACGGGCAGTTCCTGCTCCCAGAGTTCCTCTAGGGGACGGGCAAAGCCGCCGCGGTTGCCGGGCCCGGTGAGCTGGTCGGTAAAGGCCGTCCTAATCAGATCATCCTGGCGCTCGAGAAGGTCACGGACGGTCTTTTCGAGCGTTTCGGTGTAATTGCTGACAGTATCCATGTTCTAAGCGGCTTTCTGAGGTCGGGGGCGGATTGCGTCGGGCGAGCTCGTAGTGTACACGCGTCGTTGCTCAGCGCTTTGCGTGTATCCAGGCCCCCGCCTTGCTGCGTTGTTGGGTTATTTTGCCGGCTAATGTTCGCTGTTGATAACTGCTGAGTAGTGTAAACAACAGCACACAATTATATAGGGGTGCCCATGTTGTGGGTGGCTATTATTCGACAAGCGGTAGCGCGACGATGCGATGTTCGATAAAAATGCGACTGAGACGATATATGTTGACGGGTATACTTGTCCCGTTTTAAAACGCAGGAACGGAGATGGTCACATGGCACAGCCGGGTACGACGCGCACGGTGGGGCTCGCGCTCGAGGGAGGCGGCTACCGCGGTATGTATACGGCGGGCGTGCTCGACGTTTGGATGGAGCACGGTTTGACCTGCGACCATATGGTGGGTGTCTCGGCGGGCGCGGCGTTTGGCTACAACTTTAAATCGCGCCAGATCGGCCGCGCCATTCGCTACAACAAAGCCTATTGCGCCGACAAGCGCTATGCGAGCGTGACGAGCTGGCTGCGAACCGGCGATATGTTCAATGCCGATTTTGCCTATCACGAAGTGCCCATCGAGCGCGATCCCATCGACCTGGAGGCATATCGCGCCTGCCCCATGCGATTTACGTGCGTGTGTACCGATATCGACACCGGCAAGGCCGTCTATCACGATCTGCCGTATGGCGACGAGCGCGATATCGAGTGGATCCGGGCGTCGTCTGCTATTCCTGTGGCGACGCGTCCCGTTGCTATTGAGGGCCGCAAGTACCTGGATGGTGGCGTGGCTGATTCTATTCCCAGCGCATGGCTGTTTGCGCAGGGGTATGACCGCAATATCGTGGTACTCACGCAGCCGGCGGGCTTTGCGAAGCAGCCCAACAGCGTGATGCCCATGCTGCGGCGCGTGTTCCGTCACTATCCGGAGTTTGTCGCAGCGCTTGAACATCGGCATGAGGTCTACAATGCCACGCTCGATGACCTGGCACGTCGCGAGGCTGCCGGCGAGATCTTTGTGGTTCGGCCGAGCGAATCGGTGAAGGTGCCGTCGCTGTGCCGCGAGCCCGATGAACTTGAGCGCATCTACCAGATTGGTCGCCGCGATGCGGAGGCGACTTTGCCGGCGTTGGAAGCGTATCTGGCGGGGTAGAGGCTGCGGCGGAAAGCACATCCCAGAATGGAGGTCCAAACTGGGATGCGCTTTCCATTGCTGAAGATATGAGGCTGCGAATCGGCTGCTCGGCCTAGACTTACGCCTGCTGCCAGGTGTCGACGAGCTCCTTGGCTGCGGCGTGGGGGTCATCGGCGCTGCAGACGGCGCTCACCACAAAGAAGCCATCGACGCCGGTGGCCTTGAGCTGCGGCAGGTCGGCCGTCTTGACGCCGCCGCCCACCACGATGGGCACGGGGCTTGCCGCGTGGAGTGCGGCCAGGTCCTCAAAGCTCTTGGTGATGATGGAGCCGTCGACCGCGCGTCCGCAATCGCGCTTGGTCTCGGTCTCGTGGAGCGGGCCGATGCCCAGGTAGTCGACTAGGCTCATATCGGCGGTTTTGACGTACTCGAGCATCTCCTCGCAACGGGCCGAAAGGCCCACGATGGCATCGGGGCCCAGAAGCTTGCGGCAGACCTCGACGGGAATGTCGCTTTGGCCCACGTGCACGCCGTCGACAGCAATACCCTGCTCGCGCGCGGCGAGTACACAGTCAAGACGGTCGTCAATCAGCAAGGCGACCTGACCGGTTTTGCCAGCCTTTGCGATAGCCTGCGCGGCATCGTCCGTCAGCGCGATGATCTCGCGGGCGCTTGCCACCTTGGAGCGCACCTGGATGCAGGTAAAGCCTGCGTCGAGTGCCTTGGCCACAACATCGCCCACGGGGCGTCCGAGGGTGTTTTCGGGGCCGAGTACCAGATAGGCCGAGATATCAAGGTTGTCGCGGATACTCATCGTGCTTCCTCCTGCTTTTTGATCTGTGCTTCCATACGCTCGAGTTTGCCGGTCATGGTGTCGGTAAATCCGGGTCGAATATCGGCTTTGAGCACGACTTCGGTGCGGATGCCCTTGCTCGCCAACACAAAGGTTGCGTCGCGCACGACCTGCATGACCTCGTCCCAGTCGCCCTCGATCTCGGTGAACATCGAGGTGGTGCGGTTGGGAAGGCCGCTCTCGCGGATGACACGCACGACCTCGGCGACCTCGGCGGATAGCTCATCGCCGGTGCCGCACGGGGCGATGGCGACGGCGACGAGCGTGTTCATGCCGGTATTGGCTGCGGACTCGGACATGGCCTTATGCCTCCTCGAGATCAAGCTGGTTGCTAGCGATGTCCTGGGCGCTCGCGCGGTAGAGCTCGTCGATGAAGGCGACCTTAAAGCTTGCCGGGGCATCGGCGACGGCGGCGGCACGCGTGCCAGCGACGTTGTAGACGGCGGTACCGCAGATGGCTGCCGTAAACGGATCGGCAGCGCAGGCGTACACGGCCAGCACGCCGCCCTGCGAGCAACCGCAGCCGGTGATCTTGGACATGAGCGGGCTGCCGCCGTGGGACTTGGCCACGGTCGCGCCGTCGGTGATCAGGTCGACTTCGCCCGAGACCACTACGGCGCCGCCGGTGTAGCGGGCGAGCGCTACGGCGGCATCGCGGGCGGCGTCGACCGTATCGGTGGTATCGACACCGCGTACGCGGCTCAGATTGGCCGCCTCGCCCTCAAGACCCCACAGGCCGGCGAGCGCGATGATCTCAGAAGCGTTGCCACGCACGATGGCGGGCTTGTACTGTTTGAGCTCATTTGCCAGCTGGGTGCGCAGACTGCCGATGCCCAGACCCACCGGATCGAGCACCCAGGGCTTGCCGGCGTTGTGTGCCGCCTTGGCCGCGCGGGGAATCGTCTGCTCGTAGATGGGGAAGAGCGTGCCCATATTGAGATAGATGGCGCCGCCGCCGGCAACGAGCGCCTCGCCCTCGTCGGGCAGATAGACCATGGCGGCTGATCCGCCCACGGCGAGCTGTGCGTTGGCGACAAAGTCGATCGTCACCGTGTTGGTGATGGAGCCGGCCATCGGATTGGTGGCGCGAATCTCATCCACGGCCTTAACCACATTTTGCTTAAGCTGTTCCGAATCAATCACTGCACATGCCTCCTTGGCATAGAAAAGGGGCGCTGTGCATAGACAGCGCCCCTGTAAAGGCGGCATGCTCCCTACGCCAGCATTAACTGACAGGTTCAAAGGATTGGGCCCATTGCCCTCTCAGCCTTGTGGTTTGCACCGCCGGCACTCCCGCATCGAATCTGTTGTTCCCTATACTAGCGCACCTGCCAAAAAGGGACAGGTTTATTTTGGCAGGTAACAACTGGGGCTTTGCGTTTTCCCAGATAAAACCTGCCAAAATAAACCTGTCCCTTTTTGGCAGGTCGGTACAATAGACGGGATTAAGAATGACCGAGGGGACCTTATGATCAAACTTGTGCTGACCGATATGGACGATACGCTGATTCCTGCTGGACACGATGGCGCCAGCGACTATGCCATCGAGGGCATTCATGCCATGCAGGCGGCGGGCCTGCATTTTGGCCCGGTTTCGGGTCGTCAGCCGTCCGCGATGAGCTGGATGTTCCGCAATCGCTCCGAGTGCTTCTCGACCGGTGCGTTTTGCAACGGCCAGGTGATGTTTGTCGATGGCGAGGCGGTTGCCTCGCGCGCAACTGATAACGATGCCCTGATGCGCCTGGCCGACTACCTGGAGCAAGAGACCGACGATACCTATTTGAAGGTCTACCGTCTGGGTGATGACTTTTGGGGCAACGACGCCTATTGCGTGACAAGCGATCCCGAGCGTGTGCGTCGCGCCATGGAGTCAGGCGGCAACGCGTGGCTCAAGGGCGAAGAGGCTCCCTGTCGTCCTGTCGTTGACGATGCCCCGGTATACAAGGCGAATATCTGGAGTGCCCGTTCGCGCGAGGAGCTCGCCGAGCTGCGCGAGCGTGTTGCCGCCGAGGTGCCGGAGCTCTCGCTCGTGTTTCCCAACAACCGCGTGCGCCTGTTCGACGTTCTTCCGACCGGCTGGGACAAGGGCTGTGCTGCGCTGGAGCTGGCGCGCGCTTTGTGCCTGACGCCCGACGAGGTGGCCGTATTTGGCGATTCCGATAACGATTTGCCCATGATCGATGCCGTTCCCAATTCCGTTGCAGTCGCCAATGCCAACGAGGCCGTCACGGCTGCTGCGCGCTGGCATATCGGCGCTGCAGCAGACGATGCAGTTGCCGGGGCTCTGCATCAGATTGCCGCCTGCGCCGCGACGGGGGAGATGCCGTCGTTTATGCGTCAGATGGACGCGGCGGGTTTCGACGTCACGAACGTCTAGGGAGAAAGCCATGAAGCTCCAGCAGCTCAGATATGTCGTCAAAGTTGCCGAATGCGGCAGCATCACCGAGGCCTCGCGCCGGCTCTTTGTGTCGCAGCCTTCGGTTACCGCGTCGATTCGCGATCTCGAAAACGAGATGGGTGTGCACATCTTTGAGCGCACCAACAAGGGCGTCATTGTGTCCGATGAGGGCGAGACCTTCTTGGGCTACGCGCGCCAGGTGCTCGACCAGGCCGACCTGCTCGAGGGCAAGTACAAAGGCACGTCCGAGCAGGTGCCGCACTTTAGTGTGAGCTGCCAGCATTATTCCTTTGCCGTTAATGCGTTTGTCGATGTGATCCGCGAGTTCGATGCCGCGCGCTACGACTTTACCCTGCGCGAGGAGCAGACCCACGAGATTATCGAGGACGTCGCGCATATGAAAAGCGAGCTCGGCATCCTGTATCTGTCGGAGCACAATCGCGAGGTCATCGAGCGCATGCTGGCGGCTAACGAGCTCGTATTCGAAGGACTCTTCTGCGCCACGCCGCATGTCTTTGTGTGCTCCGACCATCCGCTGGCGGGTCGCTCGAGTGTGACGCTCGGGGACTTGGAAGACTACCCGTTCCTATCCTATGAGCAGGGCAGCTATAACTCGTTTTATTATTCTGAGGAACTGACCTCGACCTTTGAGCGCCGCAAGAATATCCGCGTGCGCGACCGTGCGACGCTGTTCAACCTAGCTATGGGCCTTAACGGTTACACGGTGTGTTCGGGCGTGATCAGCCATGAACTTAACGGCCCCGGTATTATCTCGATTCCGCTCGATGTAGACGAGTACATGGAGATCGGCATTATCACGCGCAAGAACACGACACTTACGCGCTACGGGCAGGCCTATATCGAAGCGATTCGTCAGCACATCTAGACTGCTGCGTTCTGCGCGGGTTAAATCTCTTTATGGCAGTCCAAACTGATATAGGAAGCATCTATATCAAACTGCTATAAACTTATATTTTACGATGTCCATATGAGCGCTCATACTCTGTCCCAGTAAAGCAACCAATGCAAAGGGAGATATCCATGAGCACTTCGATTCAACCGAACGCGCCGTTTCGCGCCGATATCGTCGGCAGCTTTCTTCGTCCGCAGGCCGTAAAGGACGCCCGCGCTGCCTATGCGGCAGGCACGCTTGATGCCAAGGGCCTTAAGGCCGTCGAGGACGAGGCCATCCGCGACTTAGTGGCCAAGCAGAAGGCTGCCGGCCTGCAGGTGATTACCGATGGCGAGTTCCGCCGCGGCTACTGGCACCTCGATTTCATGTGGGGACTCAACGGCATTGAGCGCCGCGCCTCGCGCACGGGCTACATGTTCCACGACGAGGAGACTACCGCCGACACTGCCGTGGTAACCGGTCCCATTAGCGGCGAGAACCATCCGTTCGTCGAGCACTTCAAATTTGTCAAGTCGCTCGAGGGGGAGGGCCAGGTCGCGCGCCAGACCATTCCGGCGCCGATCCAGACGTTCTCCGAAGTCACACTCGACCGCTGTGATGGCCAGCAGGAGAGTCTGCACGCCGTTTACAAGACCGACGAAGAGCTCGCCGATGCCATTGCCGCAGCATACCGCACCGTGATTGCCGACCTGTATGCCGCGGGCTGTCGCAACATCCAATTTGATGACTGCACCTGGGGTATCTATTGCGATACCGACTTTGTGTCCAAGACCGGTATGAGCCCGGTTGACCTGCAAAAGGTGAGCGAGCTGGGCGTGGCGCTCAACAATGCCGCCATCGCGGGCAAGCCCGATGACCTTGTCATCAACATGCATGTGTGCCGCGGCAACTACCACTCCACCTATGCCTTTGAGGGTGGTTACGATCCCATTGCACCGTACCTGTTTGCGCACGAGGATGTCGATGCGTTCTACCTTGAGTTCGATACGCCGCGCGCCGGTGGCTTTGAGCCGCTCAAGTATGTTGCCCCCGGCAAGAAGGTGGTGCTGGGACTGATCACTACAAAGGCGGCCGAGCTTGAGGACGAGGACGTTATCGTCGAACGTATTCACGAGGCCGCAAAGTATGTGCCGCTCGAGAACCTGTACCTGTCGCCCCAGTGCGGCTTTGCCAGCTGCGAGATTGGCAACAAACTGACCGAGGATGAGCAATGGGCAAAGATCGCGCTGGTTAAGCGCATTGCCGAGCGCGTTTGGAAATAGCGCTAGCGTTTGCAGGTGGCGGCGCGTGCGAGGGACTGCGTATCGCGTACAATGGTTCGGATCGTATCGTTCGGGCAGGTTATCCGATATGCCCGATCGCCCTTCCATTCGAAAGGACATCCATGTCCCAGTCCTCGACGCCCGCCGTCAGCGATGCCATCTACGATGCATCGTCGCTCGGCCGCCCGCGCATGTTTGTGTTGGGTTTGCAACACATGTTTGCGATGTTCGGTGCCACGGTGCTCGTGCCCGTGCTCACCGGCCTTTCCGTTTCGGCGACGCTTCTGTTCGCCGGCATCGGCACGCTGCTGTTTCATTTTCTATCGCGCGGTAAGGTACCGGCATTTTTGGGCTCATCGTTTGCCTTTATTGCCGGTTATGCCGCCATCGCGCCCAACGGTGAAGCCGAGCTTTTGCCTTACGCTTGTCTGGGCGTTGCCTGCGCCGGTTTGCTCTATCCGGTGCTCGCGGCGCTCTTCCGTGCGTTTGGTGCCAAGCGCGTCATGCGTTTCTTCCCGCCGGTGGTGACTGGCCCCATCGTCATTTCGATTGGTCTGATCCTGGCAAGTTCCGCTATTGCCAACTGCCAGACCAACTGGCTTGTCGCCGTTATCGCTGTGGCCGTGATCATCATCTGCAACATCTGGGCCGCGGCATGGTCAAGATCGTGCCGATTCTACTGGGCGTTGTGGTGAGCTATGCCGTTGCGGCGGTGCTGGGCGAGGTTGATTTTTCGGGGGTTGCCGCCGCGCCGTGGGTCGGTCTACCTGTCGTGTGGGACAACACCGTGTTCGCGCTCTTTGGACCGCAGTTCGATAGCAGTCTTGCCACGACGGCCATTATCACCATCATGCCACTGGCCTTTGCGACCATGATTGGGCACATTGGCGATATCTCCGCCATTGGCTCTACCTGCGAACGCAATTACATTGCCGATCCCGGTCTGCACCGTACCCTGCTCGGCGATGGCCTGGCGACTATCTTGGCATCGCTCTTTGGCGCCCCTGCCAATACGACGTATGGCGAGAACACCGGTGTGCTCGCCCTGACGCGCGTGTTCGACCCGCGCGTGATTCGCATTGCCGCCTGCTGTGCCATTGTGCTTTCGTTCTGCCCCAAGTTTGCTGCTGTGATCGCTGCTATGCCGGCATGCGTTATCGGTGGCGTGTCGCTTGTGCTCTACGGCATGATCAGTGCCGTGGGCGTTCGCAACCTTATCGAGAACCAGGTTGATTTCCAGAACAACCGTAACGTGCTGGTGGCGGCTCTGGTGCTCGTGCTTTCGCTCGGCATTGCCTACAGTACCACCGGTGCCATCGTGCTGGAGCTGGGCGGCGTGACGATTTCGCTTTCGGGCCTTGCCGTGGGCTCGCTGGTGGGCATGTGCTCAACGCCATCCTGCCCGGTAACGACTTTGAGTTCGATACTTCAGAGCTTGAGGAGACTGCTGAATAGTAGCTGTGTTCAGCCAAATTAAAAATGGCGTCCATGCGTATGTACGCGTGGACGCCATTTTTAATGCGTCAGTATCCAGTGGATGCCGCGTGCCATGCGCAGGTCAGTTTGGGCAAAGTGATTACCGGGGTTGAGCTCCAGCGTTGTTGGAATATCACGCTCGATAAACAGCTCCTCCATCGCGCGCGTATCGTCGAGTACGTGCCGCATCATGCGGTTGGGCGTCTTGGTTTCCTTTTTACCGAGTGACAGATAGGCGGCGTCGGGCGTGGCTGTCATTGTGCGCTCGCGCGCGTAGTCGATAAAGCCGGGGAACCACAGCGACCCCGATGCACTTGCCGCGCGCTCAAAGACATCTGTTTGCCAAAGTGCCCACAGTGCAAAAAGGCCCGCCAACGAGTAGCCGGCAACGCCGCGCCAGACGGGCGGTTGCGGGAGCGATGATTCGGCCTCTGGGATTATCTGATTTAGTAGCTCATCGAGAAAACTGGCAGCCTGTCCGCCAAAGGGCTCGGCATCTCGTATGGTTCCGTCGCATTCCCAGGGGCTCAGCTCGCGATTCCAATCGAGCCCTCCAATGGCGACAAGGGTGAATGGCGGGCAGTCGAGCTCTCGGCAGCGCTCGTAGACTCCACTACCGTCGCCCATAACCACGGGGAGGTAGATGACGGGCGCGCCTTCCGCACACTCTGAATAAACGGTTATCTGCTTCTGATGCGCTTCCAAGGCAGGCTTCTCTCGGTGTTGTGATATTGACAGCCTCAATTGTCGCATGCTGGCACGGGGGCAGACGCTAAAAGAAAGGCGCGGAGGCGCTCGATGCGACTCCGCGACTTATGGTTTTGCTTTAGCAGACTATGCCGTTACGCCACGAAGAAGTAGACGAGGAAGGCAAGGGCTGTGATCCACATGAGCGGCTTGATCTTGGAGGCCTCGCCCTTAAAGAGCGCGACAATCACGTAGGCGATAAAGCCCAGGCCAATGCCGGCAGAGATGGAGTAGGTGAAGGGCACGCCGGCGACAATCATGAACGCCGGGAAACCCTGCGACACGTCGGACCAGTCGATCTCGGAGGCCTCGCTCATCATGAGGTAGCCGACGTAGACCAGGGCACCGCAGGTGGCGGCGCTGGAAACGATGGCGACGATGGGGGAGAAGAACGCGGCGAGGATGAACAGCACGCCGGTGGTGACGGAGGTGAGGCCCGTGCGACCACCGTCGGCAGCGCCAGAGGTGGACTCGACGAAAGTGGTGATGGAGGAGACGCCCATAAAGCCACCGGCAGCAGCGGCCACGGAGTCGACGACCAGGATGGGGCGGATGTCCTCGACATTGCCGTCCTCGGTTAGGAACTCGCCCTGCTTGGCGACGGCCATCGCGGTGCCCATGGTGTCGAAGAAGTCACTCATGAGCAGCGAGAAGGCGACGACAAGCAGCATCGGGTCGGTCAGGACCTTCACGATGGCCATGTTGCCGTCGGCGGTGCTGGCAAACGGGGCGCCAAAGGTCGAGAAGTCGAGCGGGGCGATAAGGCCCTCGGGGGCGTGGGTGACGCCCAGCGGGATGCCGGCGATAACGGCGACGATGATGCCGATGAGCAGCGAGCCCGGCACGTTGCGGGAGGCCAGGGCAACCGTCACGACGATGGAGATGATGCCGACGATAAAGGTGGGGGAGGTGATGTCGCCCAAGCCGACAAGCGTACCGGCGCCAGCGGTGATGATGCCGGCGTCGCACAGGCCGATCATGGCGATGAACATGCCCAGACCAACCGAGATGGCGTGGCGCAGGACCACGGGGATGGCGTCCATGATGGCCTCGCGCAGGCCGCACAGGACGAGCAGCAAGATGACGACACCCTCGAGGAAGATGACGCTCATGGCCACGTGCCAGTCACCGCCGCACATGGTGGTGGCGATGCCCGCGATCATGGCATTGATGCCCAGACCCGACGCGCAGGCGAGCGGGCGGTTAGCGAAGATGCCCATGCAGATGGTCATGATGCCAGCGCCCAGGCAGGTGGCGCAGGCGAGCGCCCCCGCATCGATGCCGGCGCCCGAGAGCACCGCGGGGTTGACGGCGATGATGTAGGCCATCGCCAGGAATGTTGTCAGTCCAGCGCGAAGTTCGGTCCCGATTGTGGACTTGCGCTCGCTGACGTGAAATAGTTCGTCCATGCATACCCTTTCCTTGTTCGGCCCCGAGTTTAGGCCGATTGACACGAACTCATCCACTATATCGCCTTTGAGAAGTTGGTGTTCCTCACATGTTGATGTTCGGCGGTTTGTTACGGACGGGCGGTATCTTTCGCATGAAATTGTGTAGGTACCGTATACTTAAACGGTTACAACGACCCCTATGGAGGAACGTATGATTAAAGAGCTCTGCCGCGACGAGGCTATCCTGTCTCAGCGTTGCGAGGTCGCGACTGTCGAGGACGAGTCGGTCGCTCAGGATCTGATTGATACCATCAAGTCGCTCGATGATGCCGGCTGCTTGGCCGCCAACCAGATCGGCGTCACCAAGAAGGTCTGCGTCTATCTGGACGACGCCGGTGAGCCCCACGTGCTTTACAACCCCCGTCTGGTGTTTGGCCTGGGTGCCAGCAAGATGGAAGAGAGCTGCCTGACGCACGAGGAGGTCACCAAGTCCACGCGCTATATCAAGTGCAAGGTTGCCTTTGACCAGATCGTCGACGGCAAGATGAAGGAGTGCCGTCGCGACTACGCAGGTTTTGAGGCGCAGATGATTCAGCATATGATTGATCACTGCCAAGGTAAACTTGTCTAGGGCGACCACGGCACCGCGCTTCGTCGCTTTTTGCCCGGGCGTGACATTGCTGTCATGTCCGGGCTTCTGTGTTTAGCGCCTTTTTGTTTGGTGACAATGAGCTTAGCAAGAACGTAAAGCTAGGAGGTACTATGTGCACGAGCATTCGATTTACCGATAATTCTGGCTACATGTATCTAGGCCGCAACCTTGACTGGAGCTTTGACTACGGCCAACAGGTTCGCGTGATGCCGCGCGGGTTTCACATTCCGTATTCGTTTATCGACGATGCGTCGGCGGCACACGCGGTAATCGGCATGTGCATCGATTACAAGAACTATCCCATGTTTTTCGACTGTGGTAACGATGCGGGTCTGGCTGTGGCGGGGCTCAACTTTCCCGGCTATGCCGAGTATGCCGAGGGCCCGGTTGATGGAAAGACCAATATCGCGGCCTATGAGTTTCCCCTGTGGGTGGCAGCGACGTTCTCGACGGTCGACGAGGTCGAGGCTGTGCTGCGCGACACGGTGATTGTTGCCAAATCTGCAGGAGAGGGGCTGGGCGTGTCGCTGCTCCATTGGATTATCGGCGACAGCCAGCGCAGCATCGTGGTTGAGATGATGGCTGACGGCCTGCATGTATACGACGATCCGGTCGACACCCTTGCCAATCAGCCCACCTTCCCGTGGCATATGGAAAACCTGCGCACCTATATCACGGCCACAAGCGATTTTCCGCAGACGGCGACATGGCGTGGCGCCGAGCTCAAGCCCTATGGCGCTGGTGCCGGCATGCGCGGAATTCCGGGTGACTGCTATTCGCCGAGCCGTTTTGTAAAGGCGGCGTACCTCAATGCCAATTACCCGCAAAAGGAGAGCGAGACCGAAAACGTCGTCCGCATGTTCCGTTCACTCGAGGGCGTGGTGATGATTGAGGGGGCGTCCAGGATGGGCGATGGCAAGTTCGAGAAGACTATCTATACCGGATGCTTTAGCGCGCGCACGGGCAATTATTACTACGCGATGTATGGGGATCCGTCGATTCGCTACGTGAGCCTGATGGATGCCGAGGGCGCGAGCCCCGATAGGCTCGTGGTTCCCGAGCCGCGTCGTTCGTAGCCGTTAGCTTTACTGCAATGCAAAGCGGCCCTGCGTCTCTCGTGAACTGCGCCCCAAAACTTGGACGGCTTAAATAAGAACTACGCCGCAAGGGGCTGGTTCCGGAACTCCTCCGGGGTCAGCCCCTTCAGTTTAACCCGCCTTCGCCTCGTGTTCCAATGGGCGACGCACGCGTCCAGGTCCGCCTTGGAGGACTCGAAGTCGGGCCATGCCCTTCCCCGGAAGAACTCGTCCCTCATGTGGCCGAAGGCCTGCTCGGTGGCGCCGTTGTCGATGCAGTTGCCCTTTCTGGACATGCTCTGGACGATTCCGGCGCCCCTCAGCCTCCCGCGCCATGCGGCGTGCCGGTGCTGCCGGCCCATGTCGCCGTGGAGCGCCGGCGTCGCGCCCTCGGGCATCTTCGCCAGCAGCCGGTCGAGCAGCTCGGCCTGCCGCGCCATGTCCGGGCTGGCCGACGCCGACCACGCGACCATCTCCTCGCTGCCGAAGTCGTGCACCGGCGCGAAGCAGGCCCTGCCCCAGGGCCGCTTAAACCCGGTGGCGTCGGCGCCCATCTTCTGCCACGGCCCGTCGGCGGCGAAGTCGCGCCCGATGACGCTCCCGGACGTCTCGCCCACGGCGCCCCTGTACGGGTTGTACCTATGGCAGTCGGTCTCGCGGCGGATGCCGCAGCGGGCCCCATCTCCCGCATCATCTTGAGCACGGTCTTGTCGGAGATGCGCGCGCCCAGCTCGGCGCGCAGGCACATGGCGACCCGGCGGCGGCCGCACCCGTCGGCCGCGCGCGAGAAGATCTCCGCCACCGCGCCCCGCAGCTCCGGGCGCGTCGGCCTGGCCGGGTGCGACAGCACGTAGCAGTAGCCGGACCGGGCCAGGCCGGCGCATTCCAGCAGGCTCCCCAGCTCGTGTCCCTCCGCGCGCAGGGCGCTCACGGCCTCGACCTTCGCCCCGGTCGGAGCCCGTCCCTCCCGACCAGGGCACGCAATTTTTTTAGGTAGGCCGCCTCGGTCTCGAGCCTTCGGCGGCGCTCCCCGAGCTCCTGCTCGCGGGTGCGCCCGCGCGGCCTGGGGCCGGACCCCCTCGGCCTGCCCCTGGGCTTGGGCCTGGGCGCCTCGGCGCCGCCCTCGCGGCAGAGCGCGCACCGTCTCTTGAGCGGCGCCAGGGACATGGCCCCGAACGCCTCCATGGCGCCCCGCCCGCCCATGCCGCCGTCGACCACGGCCGAGGCGGCGGCGACCTTCTGCTCGCATGTGTACCCGGTCTGCTTGCCGTCCATGGATGGCGGCACCTCGCTTCCGAACGACCGGTATGCGTAGAGCCATCGTCCCACGGTGTCGCGCGGGACCGACGGCGCCTTCGCCGCCGACTCGAAGCCGTGCCCTCGCTCGAAGAGCCCGATCGCCGCCCTCCTGGCCTCGATGTCGTATTTCACTCTCAAGTCGGCACGCATAAAAGGCCTCCCATTTCTCGTGTCCAAGAAATGGGAGGCAGTTCATCGTGAGGTGCAGGGCCGCTGTCGTTGATTTGTGACGTCGCTAGAAGTTGGCGTCGTTGAGTTGTTCACTCTTGAGGCCGTCGAGCTGTTGCTGCTCGGGCGTATCGGCGGCGCTCTCGAGCAGCTCAGTGGGATCGACGTTCATATTCCTACCGGCCTCGTTGCCGTTGACCAGGTCGTCCGAGAAGATGTCGACTTCCATTTCCTTGGCTTCCTCGATCTGAACTTCGAGTGGCACCTGGGTGCGCACGAGCTTAACGGCCGGGCGCATGCGGGCAAACAGCGGCACGTACTCGATGATGATGGCCGAGTTCTCGAGATCATACCAACGTGCCGGGCTTCCGCAGGCGCGGCGGACGGCGTACTCGATGGCCATCACGCGGTGGTCGTTGCGGTTGATGTCCGTTTCGGGGGCAAGCATCTTGCGCAGCATGCAAAAACGGAAGTCGCCCACGTTGCCGCGCGTCTCGTAGATGGAGTAGGTGTGGTGCTGCGGCGGCAGCTCGCCCGATGCCATCAGGTCGCCAACAATCTGGCGCAGGTAGGCGTTAACGCGCTGGTTGACCTTAAAGCCCAGGTCCAAGCGCACGCGGAACAAAAGTCCGTGCCAAAGGTCTCGACGGAATATTCGTGCGTATAGGGCTCATCGGTGACATGCACGTTGATGAACCAGTATGCCTTGGCGCGCTTGGGATGTTTGTCCAGGATGGAATAGAGCACGTCGCGGTCGAGCGTGAGCGGGTCGGGGCTGTTGGTGAGGAACACCAGATTGTCGGCGAGCACGGGGTAGGTCTCGTCATTGCGCAGGCGGTTGAGCTGATCGATGTACTTGGAGACCGGCAGCAGGATCGTCTGCGTGCGCTCGATGGCGGTGCCGCGGCGCCACACATACATAAGGCCGAACAGCAGCAAGGCTAGGAAGATCATCACATAGCCGCCGTCAAAGAACATGGTAAGGCACGAGGCGAAGAAGCACAGCTCAATGGCACCGAAGAGCAGGGCGAAGACGCAGGCACCCAGCTTGTGCTTGAGGATGCCGGCGATATAGCTCGTCAAAAGCGTCGTGGTCATGAGCATGGTCACGGTAATGGCGAGGCCATAGGCGCTTTCCATGCGCTCGGAGTTCTGGAACAGCAGCACGATGAAGATGCAGCCGACCCACATGATGTTGTTGACGAGCGGAATATAGAGCTGGCCCTTGGTGTCGCTGGGGTAGTGGATGCGCAGATGCGGCATAAGGTTGAGGCGCGTTGCCTCGGATACCAGCGAGAACGAGCCGGTGATGAGCGCCTGCGAGGCGATAATGGCCGCCACGGCCGAAAGCACGATGGCAAAGGGGCGCAGGGGCTCGGGAAGCATCATGTAGAACGGGTTGACGATATCCATCGCGAGCATTTGGGGGTTGGAGTTATTGGCGAGCAGCCAGGCTCCCTGACCCAGATAGTTAAGGATGAGGGCCGCCTTAACAAACGGCCAGGATGCATAGATGTTTGCCTTGCCCACGTGGCCCATGTCCGAGTAGAGCGCCTCGGCACCGGTTGTCGACAGGAAGACAAAGCCGAGCGCCATGATGCCCGAATGGTTGATGGGCGAGAACAGGAACATAATGCCGCGGATGGGGTTGAGCGCGCGCAAGATGGACAGGTTGCCGAGCATGTTGAACAGACCGGCGCCTGCCAGGAACAGGAACCCCAGCGTCATGAGCGGGCCGAACAGCTTGCCGATTGACGAGGTGCCGGCGCGCTGCATGGCAAATAGGCCGCAGATAATGATGATGGTGATGATGATGACGTTGGTCTGGCCGTCACCCAAAAGCGCATGGCCCCACTCGATGGTGCGCAAGCCCTCGATGGCCGTGGTAACCGTGACGGCGGGGGTGAGGATGCCGCCGGCGAGCAGCGCTGCGCCGCCGATCATGGCGGGTAGAATCAGCCATGGTGCCACCTTGCGTACGAGGCTGAACAGGGTGAAGATGCCGCCCTCGTTATGGTTATCGGCCTTCATGGCGATCAGCACGTACTTGACCGTGGTCACGAGCGTCATGGTCCAGATAACGAGTGAAAGCGCGCCCAGGATCATGTCCTCGCTGACGGTTCCGATGCCGCCGTTGTTGGCGACGATTGACTTCATGGTGTACATGGGGCTCGTGCCGATGTCGCCGTAGACGACGCCGAGCGTTACGAGCAACATGCCAGCGGAGAGGGGGATGGCGCCATGCCCGCCCTGACTATGCTGGTCTTGGAGGCTTGCCTCCAGCTTGTTGTGTGCCACGTGGATTCTCTTGGACATCTGGCCTCTGCAAAGAGCAGTAGACCTTTATGCCATTTTTATACATTTAAGAGCAGTTTGGCACATCGGGGTGTTTTAGACAATAATCCCCAGCTGGGGATTATTCATGTACGCAGGTAGCATTTCAAAACAGGGGCGTATCCGCTGTATGGTTTGCTGCAGTGTGTTAACCGCGGACGCACCCCTGCTTTGAACTGAAGAGGGGCGTTTAGGCGCGTACTGCCTGGGCGATACCGGCCTTGGCGCTTGCGCGCTTACCGGCGAGTTCGCAAAAGATCGCACCGCCGATGATGAGCGCGGCGCCCATCAGGCGGACCGGTGTTATGGCTTCGCCTAAAAGGACGGCTGAGAACACGACGGCCGAAAGCGGCTCGAGGTAGCCGACGACCGCGACGGTTTGCACGGGCAGCTTGGCGACGGCGCTAAAGTAGAGCAAGCAACCTATGCCGGTGTTGACGACGCCGAGCATGGCGACGGCGCGCCAATCGATGTTTACCGCGATGCCAGGGGAGAAGAACGAGGGAGCGCCTTGGGTGACGAGTGTGAGAACCAGCGCGGTCACAAAGGCGGCGCTCACCTGGAGCGTGGAGTTCTCGAGGCCTTCGATGTGTGGCGCACCCTTGCTAGCGATGACCATCAGCGCATAGCAGAAGGCCGAGGCGATGCCGCAGGCGATACCCGCAATGGGCATATTGCCACCTAGACCTTGCGCTGCAATGAGAAAAGCACCGCAAGCAACGGCGATAAAGCCGGCGATTTTGCCGCCGGTCAGCTTTTCGCCAAAAATGAGCGGGGAGAGGGCCATAACGATGATGGGGCCGCAGTAATACAACAGCGAGGAGATGCCAACGCCGATCGTCTGGTAGGCACGGAACAGAGAAATCCAGCTGGCACCCAGCGCGGCTCCCGAGAGAAGGAGTGCTGCGGCTTCGCGGGGACGAGATGGCGCCTGCAGTTTATGGCGTTGGGTGATGGCAAGGATAGCGACAAGCGAGAGGGCGCCCAAAAACGTGCGCAGTAGCACGATATCGGAGCTCGGCAGCGCGATGGCGGCGGCGATGATGCCGTTGGAGCCAAACAATAGCAATGCTGCTAAGTACGTAAACAGTCCGTTGTTCATGCGCTGACATCCCCTCTATATCCGAGCATGTTCACTATGGGTGAACTGGCTATAGAAGAAAAGCGAATATAATTCATGGCAAACATGACAAAAACTCATGCAGAGGTGGAGGGGTGCCGTGGAAACGAATATTCAAAAGATGCAGGTGCTGCTGGAGACGGTGCGCGCCGGAAGCTTTACGCGTGCTGCCGAGCGCCTGAGCTATTCGCAATCGGGCGTGAGCCGTATGGTGGCCGATCTTGAGGCCGATTGGGGCTTTAAGGTGCTCGACCGCAGTCGCGAGGGCGTAGTGCTTTCTGCCGACGGGCGGCAGGTCATGCCGGCTGTCGAGGCGCTCTGCGAGGAATTCACTCGCTTGCAGCGACGGGTGGATGAGATGTGTGGGCTCATGCGCGGCAAAATCTGCATCGGTACGTTTTCGAGTGTGGCGACCCACGTGCTGCCGCCGGTGATTGCGCGCTTTCGCGCCGATCATCCGGACGTCGATTATGAGTTGCTGATGGGCGATTACTCAGAGATTGAACAATGGGTGGCTGAGGGTCGCTGTGACCTGGGCTTTATCCCACGTGAGCCCCGAGAAAACGGCATGGCATCGCGGTCTTTGGTGCGCGACGAGTTGATGGCGGTAGTACCGGCAGACTCTTTGCTTGCCACGGCGGAGGTCGTTTCTCTCGCCGATTTAGCCAACGAGCAGTTTATTCTGCTAGAACGCGGCACCGATGACGAGATTACGCCGCTGTTCCGTCGGGCGGGGCTGACGGTGTGCTCCAAGCTGTCGACCTGGGATGATTATGCGATTATGGCTATGGTCGAGGACGGCCTGGGCGTGAGCATTCTTCCCGCGCTCATCTTGCGCCGTTGTCAGTTCGATGTTGCCGTGCGTTCGCTCGAGGGACATCCCCATCGGCAGATCAACGCCATATATCGAACGGCCGATGTTTCGCTTGCTGCCGCCCGTTTCCTCGAATACCTCTAAACGCGCACACGCTATTGTCCGCTTTGGGCAAATCTCGGAGTCCGGTACATTTTCTTATGAAATTGAACTATCGAATGAGGTGCCGCGTTATACTGCTTGCTAAATTGAACCATGGTTCAATTCGTGTTCTATAAATTGAACTTTGCCAGCAAGGAGGTTCTAGTGGCCCAAGAGACGTTTAGCGATCGCCTGCGACAGGCTATGTCCGATCGCGACGTTCGCCAGTCGGACGTGATTCGCGCATCGGAGATGCTCGGCAAAAAACTCGGCAAGAGTCAGATGAGCCAATATGTGAGCGGCAAGACGATCCCGCGACGCGATGTGGCCGAGCTGCTCGCCCGTATTTTGGAGGTCGATGTTACCTGGCTGCTTGCCGGCGACGCCGATCAAGGCGAGGCATCATTACCCCGCAACGATTCCAAACCCGAACCCCATCCCTCAGCTCAAATTGCAAGGAGCACCACCATGCGTACTTTTTCTAAATCCACCAAGCTCGATAACGTCCTGTATGACGTGCGCGGTCCCGTCGTCGACGAGGCCGCCCGTATGGAGGACGAGGGCGAGCGCATCCTCAAGCTCAATATCGGCAACCCGGCGCCCTTCGGTTTCCGCACGCCCGATGAGGTCATCAAGGACATGCGCCAGCAGCTGCCCGACTGCGAAGGCTATTCCAACTCGCGTGGCCTGTTCTCTGCGCGCAAGGCGATCATGCAGTATTCGCAGATCAAGGGCCTGCCCAACGTTCAAATGGAGCATATCTACACGGGCAACGGCGTGTCCGAGCTCATTCAGCTTTCGATGAACGCGCTGCTCGACAATGGCGACGAGATTCTGATCCCCAGCCCCGACTATCCGCTCTGGACGGCGTGCGCAACCCTTGCCGGCGGTCATCCCGTACATTATCTGTGCGATGAGCAGGCGGATTGGTATCCCGACCTGGAGGATATGGAGTCCAAGATTACGAGCGCGACTAAAGCCCTCGTCATCATCAACCCCAACAACCCCACGGGTTCCGTCTATCCGCGCGAGGTGCTCGAGGGCATCGTCGAGATTGCACGTAGGCATCAGCTGATGATCTTTGCCGATGAGATCTACGACCGCCTGTGCATGGACGGCTACGAGCACGTCTCGATTGCCTCGCTCGCCCCCGACCTGCCCTGCGTTACCTTTAGCGGTCTGTCCAAGTCGCACATGATTGCGGGCTATCGTATTGGCTGGATGGTGCTTTCGGGCAACCAGCGCTGCATGAGCGACTTCATCATGGGCATCAACATGCTCTCCAACATGCGCCTGTGCTCCAACGTGCCGGCCCAGTCGATCGTCCAGACGGCGCTCGGCGGCCATCAGTCGGTCAACGACTACATCCGTCCCGGCGGTCGTGTCTACGAGCAGCGCAACTTTGTGTATGAGGCACTCAGCAAGATCGATGGTATCTCGGTGGTCAAGCCGCGTGCGGCGTTCTACATCTTCCCCAAGATGGATGTGAAGAAGTTCAACATCACCGATGACGAGCAGTTCGCCCTCGACCTGCTGCACGAGAAGAAGATCCTGATCACGCGCGGCGGCGGCTTCAACTGGGCTGAGCCCGACCACTTCCGTATCGTGTACCTGCCGCGCATGGAAGTGCTCAAAGAGTCCCTCGAAGACCTCGCCGACTTCTTTGACCATTACCGCCAGAGCTAGTGGGATAGAAGTTCCGCACTATGAAAAGCTCCCTGCAGTTGTTTTTGCTGCAGGGAGCTTTCTTGAATCGGCGGAACTAAATAACAATCCCGTTGCAGTGGTCGATTTCGTGCTGGATGATTTCGGCGGTGTAGCCCGAGAAGTTTTTGATGCGGTGGATGAAGTTCTCGTCCAAATACTCAACCTTAATGCGGCGATAGCGGGTACAGGGACGCTCGCCGATCAGCGAGAGGCATCCTTCGCTCGTCTGATAGGCATTGACCTGCTCAAGAATTTGAGGGTTGTACATCAGGAGTGTCCTGTTGCCGTCCTTTACGCAGATGATGCGTTTGCGCACGCCGATCATGTTGGCGGCGAGGCCCACGCACTCGCGCTCATGCTCGTGGAGTGTATCCAGGAGATCCTGCCCGGTTGCGGCATCGTCGGGTCCCGCATCTTCGGAAGGCAGACGCAAAAAGAACTCGGATTTCATGATGGGCTTAATCATGGCGGGCTCCTTATGTCTTATGCTTTCGTGGACTTTTAATAATAGCGCGGAAGGAAAGCTGTGCGTCCGCGTTACAATCTCTCGACGTTGGACCATGTTGCCAGATTCGTCGTGTACGGCGTCTGGCGTAAGTCTAGGGCTCATTTTTCGCCCTGGACTGTTCCTCTGGGGCGATGCGACTGTCGTTCCAAGAGGAAGGAAATGCATGGGAAGCAAATCTCAGCAACAAGTTCAAATAGCGCCATCGGCCACTGCGGCGATTCTCGTCGTAATGTATATTGCAGCCTTTGTTGCCGTGTTTAACGAGAACATCATTAACGTGGCGTTGCACGACATTATGGCAGCCTTTTCGGTGAGTGCCACCACGGCGCAGTGGCTCGTCTCGGGCTACATGATCGTGAAGTCGATCTTTACGGCCGTCATGGCCTTCCTGTCCGGCCGTTTCTCGATGCGCAAGCTGCTGTTTTTCGCATGCGGATGCATAGTCGCCGGCGAAGTCCTGTGTCTGATCGCTCCGTCGTTTAGCGTTTTGCTGCCAAGTCGTATTTTGCAGGCTGCGGGATCGGGCATCTTGTTTCCGCTCATGATGAACGTGGTGCTGTCTTGCGTCCCGCGTGAGAAGCTCGGTCTGTATCTGAGCCTGGGCGGTGCCTGCATTACGCTAGGGCCGGCGTTTGGACCCGTAATCAGCGGTCTTATGTGCACGTTGTTCGGCTGGAGGGCGGTGTTCGTAGTGCCGCTGGTGGGCGGTATTGTGGTCGCTGCGGCGGGCGTTAAGCTTGTTCAGAATGTCGGAGAGCGCTCGAATACCACGCTTGATATTCTGTCGGTTGTTTTGCTTGCCGCCGGCATTACGGCATTTCGTGTATTCCGTAGGCGAGTTCTCGACCAATCTGATTGCCGGCATCGTGGCTCTTTTCGCCGCCATTGTGCTGCTCGGCCTGTTTGCGGCCCGTCAGCTCAAGCTCGAGCATCCGGTGCTTAACGTGCGTCCCATGGCGAGCGTTCGTTTTTGGCCTGCGTGTTTGCTTGTGGTGGTGTCGATGATGACGACGTTCTCGATGAGCGTTTTGTTGCCGCTCTATTTTGAGGGCGCATACGGCATGACCGCACTTGTTGCGGGCTTGCTCATTTTGCCGGCGATTGCCTGCAACGCCGTGACCTCGATTGTGGGCGGACGCGTGATGGACGCCCGCGGCGCATGGCCACTGCTGCCGGTCGGCTTTGCCCTGATTGCCGTGGGACAGACTGCCATATCGATGACGGCGGCAAGCATGAACATCGGCGTCGTCGTGGCGCTGACCGTTGTGGTGTATGCCGGAGTCGGTTTGGTGCTGAGCCCCTCGCAGACGGCCGGCTTGGAGACGCTGCCTGCCGCTGAGCATCCTCATGGAACGGCATTACTCAACACGTGGAACATGATTGCCGCATCGTTTGGCCCGTCGCTGTTTATCGGCCTGCTCTCGAGTTCTGCGGCGACTGCCGGCGCGGCTGGCGCTGCGACCGACGTTGCCCAGGCGATTGGATTTGCAACTGCCGTGCGTGTGGCGGCTGTGATTGCCGTGGTCGGGTTCGCGACGTCGCTGGTGTACGCTCGTCGCGAGTCGCACATGTCGCATTAATGTGTGCACATAGATTCTGCAGCTAGATTGGATGGCGACACCATAAACTAATGGACGTTTTGCCGAGAGGCATGAATGTTTAAAGCGCAAAGAGTGCGCGACGGGCCCCGCGAATGGGGCGATGATGCCCGAGAGGGCCAAGAAGGAGTCTCATGTCCGAGAACGAAGAGATCATGAACGAGACCGAGAACGAGACCATGGCTGCCGAGGTCGAGGCAGTCGAGACCGTGGAGACCGAAGCTGCCGAGGTTGAGGCTGCTGACGAGGTTTCCGCCGAGGAGGAGGCCGAGGTTGTCGAGGCCGCCGTTGATTACGATGACGAAGAGCTGATGGACAAGATGCAGAAGGCCGCCCGCCTGCTGCGTAGCCGTCGCTTTGCTATTTCCAAGGAGGAGGAGGCCAAGGCCGAGCGCATGGCGAACATCGAGCGCGCCATCAAGCTCCTTGACCTCAAGCCCAAGATGGAGCAGAAGGAAATGTCCGACCTGCTGGGCATGCGCCTTCGTGAGCTCGATGGCCTGATGGCCGAGGCCGAGGCTGCCGATCTGGTCGGTCGCATCGACGACGCCGAGGGCGATATGCGCAAGATTGTTGTCTTCGCTGCCGAGGATGCCGCTGAGGGCCTGGTCGAGCTTGCCAACAAGAAGGAGAAGCTCCTGCCCGAGCTTTCTTACGAGGAGGCCACCGAGCTGATGGCCGCTCTCGATAAGGTTATCGCTCCGCTCGTCGCCATGGGCCTGGACGAGGATCGCGGTCCTCGCGGCGGTCGTGACGATCGTGGCGGCCGTGGCGGCGACCGTGGTGGTCGCGGCGGCTTTGGCGATCGCGGTGGCCGTGGTGGCGACCGTGGTGGTCGCGGCGGCTTTGGCGATCGCGGTGGCCGTGGTGGCGACCGTGGTGGTCGCGGCGGCGATCGTGGTGGCCGTGGCGGCTTTGGTGACCGTGGTGGCGACCGTGGTGGTCGCGGCGGCTTCGGCGGCAACCGTGGTGGCTATGGCGACCGCGGCGGCAACCGTGGTAACGACCGCGGCGGTCGCGGTGGCGACCGTGGCGGCCGCAACGGTGGCGGCTTCCGCGGCAACCGCTTTTAGGGGTTACGCGGTTCTACGAACCGCGTAACTAGTTGACGCTGCGCGCCCACCAGAGCGACAACTTGTCATTCAAAGAGGACGGCATGACCAGAAGGTCTATGCCGTCCTCTTTTCATGCCAATTTGTTCGCTCTGGTGGGCGCTCGCTGTCGGTGCCAAAACATCGGCATTGCCATGATCCAATGTAGTCATTGGGGACGTTCTTAAATGACTACATAGCATGAGAGTGGATAATCTCCCGGTTTGAGTCTGCATTCAAGCTCAAAGTGGGAGATTATCCACTCTCATTTGCTATGCGTCCGAAAATCCACGCTCGTTTGTTTTCTGCCTACATTTGTAGGAACAGTTCGTGGAGGCGGGTATCGTCGTCGAGCTCGGGGTGGAAGGTGACGCCGAGCTGGTTGCCCTGGCGGGCGGCGACGATGCGCCCGTCGACTTTCGCTAAGGCCTTGGCGTCGCCGTGGACCTCGACGATGCGGGGCGCGCGGATAAACGTCAGCGGCACTTCACCGTCGATGCCGGCTACCTGTCCCTTGGTTCGAAAGCTGCCGAGCTGTCTGCCGTAGGCATTGCGCTCGACAAGTACATCCATGGTTGCCAAACGCGGCGTGCCCTTATCGTCATGGGCGGCAAGGTCGCGCGCCAGCAGAATCAGGCCGGCGCAGGTGCCCAGGACGGGCATGCCTTCAGCGATACGGGCACGAAGCCCCTCGAGCATCCCCAGTTCCTCAAGCAGCTTGCCCTGAACGGTAGACTCGCCGCCGGGAAGTACCAGACGGTCAAAGTCCTGCTTTAAATCAGCCGCCTGCCTCAGCTCAATACAACGTGCGCCCAGCTTCGACAGCCTCGCCTCGTGCTCGGCAAAAGCGCCTTGGACCGCCAACACGGCGACCGTTTGGTCTGCATAATCGCTCATGTGCGATCCCTTCTGCTGGACTAGCGCCCGCGCTCCTCCATGATAATCTCGATCTCGTCGGCGTTGATGCCCACCATAGCCTCGCCCAGGTCCTCCGAAAGCTCGGCGATGAGCTTGGCATCGGTGAAGTTTGCCACGGCCTTGACGATAGCGGCGGCGCGCTTGGCGGGGTCGCCGCTCTTAAAGATGCCCGAGCCGACAAAGACGCCCTCGGCACCCAGTTGCATCATCAGCGCGGCGTCGGCGGGGGTCGCTACGCCGCCGGCGGCAAAGTTCACGACGGGAAGCTTGCCCGTGGCATGGACCTCGCGGACCAGTTCGACCGGAACCTGCAGTTGCTTGGCTGCCTCAAAGAGCTCATCATCGCGCAGAGCAACAACGTCGCGGATCTGCTTTTGGATCTTGCGCATGTGGCGTACGGCCTGGACGACGTCGCCGGTGCCCGGCTCACCCTTGGTGCGGAGCATCGTGGCGCCCTCGGCAACACGGCGCAGCGCCTCGCCCAGATCGCGGGCGCCGCAGACAAACGGCACGTCAAACTGGGTCTTGTCGATGTGATAGACATCATCTGCGGGGGAGAGAACCTCGGACTCATCGATGTAGTCGATCTCGATGGCCTGAAGGACCTGCGCCTCGACGATGTGACCGATGCGGCACTTGGCCATGACGGGGATGGAGACGGCCTCCTGGATGCCCTTGATCATCTTGGGGTCGCTCATGCGCGAGACGCCGCCTGCGGCACGGATGTCGGCCGGGATGCGCTCGAGAGCCATGACGGCGCAGGCGCCTGCCTCCTCGGCGATGCGTGCCTGCTCGGGCGTGGTGACGTCCATGATGACGCCGCCCTTGAGCATCTGCGCGAGCTCGCGATTGAGTTTGACGCGATCGGCCTTGCTAGTCTGTTCTGCCATGGTTACTCCCTTGGTTGGCATGTGCATTGCTTGACGGAACATCCTATCGGGGAGCTGGGTATGGCGAAATACTCAGTTTTCGAGATAATAACAAGGTCAGACTAATACCAGACTGAATGACCCGATAAGGTCAGGTGACAAACTCATGCTCGACTACAATTTGGAACAACGCGGCGAAGCATCGCTCTATGAGTATGTTTACCAGCAAATTCGAGACGATATTGTTGCTGGACGCATTGCGGCGGGGGAGCATTTACCGTCTAAGCGCGCCTTTGCCAGTCATCTGGGAATCAGTGTCATTACCATCGAGAATGCATATAGCCAGCTACTTGCCGAGGGCTATATTTGCTCAATGCCGCGGCGTGGCTACTACGCTTGTGAGCTTCCGGACGCACCGGTTTTGCCTTTGGCTACGGGGAACATCGACCGAGATGCCGTCTCTGTGGACCCCGGCGTGCATGTTGCCAATGGACGGGTCGAGCGATTTGATGCTCTTTCTCCTTCCGCTTTGGAGGCGGCGCGGCTTTGGCAAAGCGCACTGCGGGCGACGCTGGCATCCGAAGACGAGCGCGAGATCTTTTCGCCCGCACCGGCACAGGGCACCGCTCGGCTACGACGCGCAATTGCTCGCCATCTGCGCGGGACAAGGGGTATGAATGTTGACCCCAACAACATTGTTATCGGCGCGGGCGCCCAGCTGCTCGATACCATGTTGGTTCAGTTGCTTGGAGCCGACAAGGTGTATGCCGTTGAGGACCCGGGCTATTTGCGTCTGACGCGCATCTATCAGGCTATGGGCTGCAAAGTTCGACATATCCCGTTGGATGATGAGGGCGTGGACTTGAGCGCTCTGCAGAAAACCGGGACCGATGTCCTTCACCTGATGCCGTCTCATCAGTATCCGACCGGTCTTGTGACGAGCATTGCACGTCGCTATGCGTTGCTGAGCTGGGCCGCCGAGCGGCCAGGTCGGTATCTCATCGAAGATGACTTTGATTGCGAGTTTCGTCTGGCCGGCAAGCCGATTCCCGCGCTTGCTTCGATCGATGCCGCACAATCGGTCATCTACACCAACACGTTTTCGAAGAGCCTGTCATCGGCGTTGCGTCTAGCGTACATGGTGCTGCCCGACGAGCTAATGGAGCGGTTTAGGCGCAACCTTGGTTTTTACGCCTCGTCGGTGAGTTCTGTTGACCAGGTCGCTTTGGCTCGTTTGCTGGAATCGGGTGATTACGAGCGGCATGTGAACCGCGTGCGCGTTCGTGCTCGCGAGGCGCGTGATGACCTGGCGGCGCTTGTACGGAAAGCATTTTCGGCAGGGGAGGTCTCGATCGAGCATGCGGACGCGGGCCTTTACTGCACTGTGGTTGCGGAGTGCGAAGCGGGCGGAAGCTCTTTTGCGCAGGCCCTCACGCGCTCGAGTATCCCTTTTGTCGATATCAGTGACTGTTATTGGTGTGCCGATGGCGCATCTGTCCCTAAAAACTCAACTCAAATTCTTGTTCAGTATGACGATTTGAGTCCAAAAGTGCTAAATACCTTTGAATCGCAGCTAATGGGAGCACTCTGCAACCTAAGTGAGTAGGCTTTTGGAACTTTGGCGACCAGGCAGTTTTGTAACAAGCTATCTACCTGCGGTTTTGAAAAGCAGGATGACCGGGCTGCTCGGGATGTTCAAAAAAGTCTACTCACTTGTCGCGCAAAGCTTCTGCATGAGAAAAAAATGGGGTTTTCAACAGAGCTTCGTCCAGCTCTCGGCAAGCTTTTGGCCAGTTGGGGAGGGCTGTTGAAAACTTAGCAGTCCGTTCGGCACCATTTTTGGCGCGTTCGCGCCAATGCGTGACTGACTGGGTTGAAATTCGTGTTTTCCTGTGCCTATGAAGGATCTACTTTGTGACATATCGGCTTTTAGGTACTGGCGTTTGCCCCCTCAGGTCCGCGCTCTGTGCCCGCCGCTTCCACGGCCGGAAGAAGACCGGCAGCGATATGACCTCGCCCGTAACCCGACGGCTGCGGTTGTGCTCGGTTTTCCGTTGTATACATTGGTTCGGACGAGAAACAAACGGACTTGTCCTGCCAGCATTAGGCAGCGGCTGTTTCTTGGTGAGCTCCCCAGGGAATCCGTGCTGGAAACGGAGCATGGGTTTTTGGTTACGTCTCCTCTACTGACGGCATTCATCATGTCGCGGCATCTGACGGATCTTCAGCTCCTTTTGGTATTGGCGGAGATGTGCGGCTTGTTTGTGGTGTGCGCTCTGCCGGCGGCACTTGAGGCCGAGCTTGCGCGTGCAATTGACTCGGGCGCGATTTCGACAACGTTCGGTTGGGTGCGCTGCCCGTCCGAGGACGGCACCGCCTCAAATTTATGGCGTCGAGACGCTTTGGTTTTGGGCGGAGACCTTGACCGTTTTTGTTCAGATGTTTGCGGGATGCGTTACGGTAATAAATTTATGGCGGTATCGCAACTCGTCCCATTGGGTGCCGCGTCACCTTTTGAGGTCGAGGCGTATTTGTTGCTTGGACTGCCGCGAGCCCTGGGTGGCGAAGGGTTTTGCGGCATAGAGCTCAATGTCGAAGTGGCGCTAAGCACAAGTGCTCGAGCGATTGTAGGAAAGTCCCGTGTATATATCGACCTGCTCCTGTCTTCGCCGGACGGCAGGCGACAGGTGGCCATTGAATGTCAGGGAAAGGTCTCGCACGGACGCGCAGGGGATGGCTTGCGTGACGCTGACCGCATGACAGCCCTTCAGGCCATGGGTTACGATGTACTTCTCCTGACACACAGACAGATATCCGATGAGGATAGATTCCGCGCGATCGTTAAGGCCGTATACAGGATGCTCGATGCTGAATATCGTGATAAAAGCTCGGATGAGCAAAGGGCTGAGGCATTACTCCGGTCTGAACTATTCATTGACTGGACAAAATTGGGAGTAATCGACGGAAAGATGCCCGCTAGACACAAAATGGCTCGATCGTGGACGGCTGCGAATCTAAGTGAGTAGACTTTTGGCACTTTGGCGACCAGGTCGTTTTGAAACAAGTCATTTACCTGCGACTTTATAAAGCAATACGGATGGTCTGCTCGGCAAGTTTCGAAAAGTCTACTCACTTAGTTTTTGACGAGAGACCGATGCCGAAGATAGCTCTATTTCAGGGCGTTAACGAGTCCTCGAGACACAAAAAGGCCCGAACCAATACGGTCCGGGCCTTATAAAGCTAGAGAATGTCTCTCAGGCGTTTGGCTTAGCCAAAGTAGCGCTTGAGCAGGCCGGCGAAAGCCTTGCCGTGGCGAGCTTCGTCGCGAGCCATCTCGTGCACGGTGTCGTGGATGGCATCGAGACCAGCGGCCTTGGCACGCTTGGCAAGATCGGTCTTGCCGGCGGTGGCGCCATTCTCGGCTTCAACGCGCATCTCGAGGTTCTTCTTGGTGGAGTCGGTCACGACCTCGCCCAGGAGCTCAGCGAACTTGGCGGCATGCTCGGCCTCCTCGTGGGCAGCCTTCTCCCAGTACAGGCCGATCTCGGGATAGCCCTCGCGATGGGCGACGCGAGCCATGGCCAGGTACATACCGACCTCGGAGCACTCGCCCTCAAAGTTGGCGCGCAGGTCGGCAACGATGTCCTCGGAGACGCCCTCCATCTTGGCGACGCCCACGACGTGCTCGGCAGCCCACTCGAGCTGGCCCTCCTCCTGCTTCAGGAAACGAGAACCGGGAACGCCGCACTGGGGGCACTTGAAGTCCTCGGGCAGCTGGTCGCCGTCGAACTCTTCCACATAACCGCAAACGGGGCAAACAAACTTCATGATTCGATCCTTTCGATCGATGGCGATTGTGCGCTCGTCCGGTCCCGTAAGGGCCCTCTCCGGACGTGCGTCTTGACGAGTTCTATTATCCATAAATGCAACCAAATGTGAAGCCTATTAGGAATGATTTTTAATAAAATATTTTTGAGATATGAAGATGTTGATTGATTAACGGTTTGCAAGTCATATACGGACGCCGCTGAGTACAATCGGGCGAGCAAATGTTGACCTATCAACAAATGAAGGAGTTTCCTTTATGCATCTAGCCCGTCGTGCCTGGTGCCGAACATATCAGACGGTTTTTCGCATTGCATTGCCAATCCTGCCCTATACCGAGCCGCGCATTTTAGAGCATGCCGAGGATGTGCCCGCGGTGCTTCAAAAGCGCTCGATCCAGAAGGTCCTTATCGTGACGGATCCCGGCATTGCCCGTCTGGGGCTCACGGCACCGCTCGAGACGGCGCTCGCATCCAGGGGGATTGGCGTTACGGTCTATGCCGAAACGCGTGCGAACCCCACGGTCTCAAACGTGGAGGAAGCGGCGTCCCTGTACCGAGAGAGCGCCTGCCGGGCAATTATCGGCTTTGGCGGAGGATCAGCCATGGACTGCGCCAAGGGCGTGGGCGCACGCATTGCGCAGCCAAACAAGCCCATCAACAAGATGCGCGGCCTGCTGCGGATTCATCGTCGCCTGCCGCTGCTCATCGCCGTTCCCACCACGGCAGGCACGGGAAGTGGGGTCACGCTTGCGGCGGTAATTACCGATGACGAGACGCACTACAAGTACCCCATCAACGACTTTGTGCTTATCCCGCGCTTTGCGGTGCACGACCCCGAGTTTACGCGCGGTCTGCCCGCCTCCATTACGGGGCAGACGGGCATGGACGCCCTGACGCATGCCGTCGAGGCCTTTATCGGGCGAAGCACCACGCCCTATACGCGCAAGATGGCGCGACAGGCGGTGCAGCTCATCCATGACAATTTGCTCGAGGCCTATGAGCATGGCGACAACATGCGTGCACGTCGCAATATGCTTTCGGCTGCGTATAAGGCGGGCGTTGCGTTTACCCGCTCCTATGTCGGATATGTGCATGCCATCGCGCACAGTCTGGGCGGCCGATACGGAATTCCGCACGGTTTGGCCAACGCGATCATCCTGCCGCACATGCTTCGCGCTTATGGTGACGCCGCCGCCCCCAAGCTTGCCGATCTTGCTCGCATGGCGGGCATTGCGCCGGCTACCGCGCAGGACAGTCTTGCGGCCGAGGCCTTTATCGATTGGGTCGATCGAATGAATGCCGCCTTGGACATTCCCAAATATGTCTCGGGCATTCGCCGCTCCGACATTCCGCAGATGGCGGCGCATGCCGATGCCGAGGCCAATCCCCTGTATCCCGTTCCGCTTTTGATGGACCGTTTGGAGCTCGAGCGCATGTACGAGGTCGTCGCGGGTGGTATGTTTGAGGACGAGAACTAGGAGGGTCCATGAACACCGAGGAAATTGCGCGCATCGTCGGCGATCAGCGCGCCTTCTTTAAGACGCACGTTACGTTTGATGTCGATGCTCGACGTCGCGCGCTCGCGAGCTTACGCGATGCGGTGCGGGCCCACGAGGCCGATATTGCCCATGCGCTCAAGACTGATTTGGGAAAATCGCATGACGAGGCCTATATGTGCGAGATCGGCACGTCGCTTTCCGAGATCCGCCATCAGATCGCGCATGTGGCTCGCTGGAGCCGCCCGCACCTGCGCCCCTGCGACCTCGCCAATGCTATTAGTGTGTGCAAAACGCAAGCCGTGCCCTATGGCGTCACGCTCATCATGGCTCCGTGGAACTACCCGTTTTTGCTGACGCTCGAGCCGCTCGCCGGCGCCCTTGCCGCGGGCAATACCGTGGTCATCAAGCCGAGTGCCTATGCTCCGGCGTCGAGCGCGGTACTCAAGCAAATCTGTGAAGAGGCATTTGATCCGCGCCTGGTGACGGTTGTCGAGGGCGGGCGCGCCGAGAACGAGGCACTGCTCGATGAGCACTGGGACAAAATCTTCTTTACCGGTAGCGTTTCGGTCGGCAAACTCGTTATGGAGCGCGCAAGTAAAAACCTTACGCCCGTGACGCTTGAGCTGGGCGGAAAGAGTCCCTGCATCGTGGATGCGACGGCAAACTTGAAGGTTGCGGCACGGCGTATCGCCTTTGGTAAATGGCTCAACGTGGGGCAGACCTGCGTGGCGCCCGACTACCTGCTGGTCGATACGCGCGTGCACGACGAGCTGCTGGGCCTCATCAAGGAGGAGGTCCGCCGTATGTTTGGCGAGCATCCGCTCGATAACGAGGACTACGGGCATATCGTCAACGCCAAGCATTTTGCGCGCGTGTGCGGGCTGATCGATCCCGATAAGCTCGTGCTTGGAGGTACTGCGCGCGAGGCTTCGCTCAAGATCGAGCCGACGATTTTGGACGGCGTGTCCCCCGATGACGCCGTGATGCAGGAGGAAATCTTCGGCCCCATCTTGCCAGTGCTGACGTTTGAGAGCCTTGACGAGGCCGAGACGTTTATTACGGATCGTCCGACGCCGCTGGCCCTGTATATCTTTAGCCAAGACCGTGCGGCTCAGCGGCGCTTTGTGCGCTACGTGCCCTTTGGCGGAGGCTGCGTCAACGACACGATCATGCACTTGGCTACGAGCCATATGGGCTTTGGCGGCATGGGTGCGAGCGGTATGGGCCAGTACCATGGCCGCGAGAGTTTCGATGCGTTTAGTCACAAGAAGAGCATCGTGAACAAGGCAACCTGGCTGGACGTGCCATTCCGCTATGCGACCTACGCAAGCTGGAAGCACAAATTCGTGCGCATGTTTGTACACTAGAATGGGATAGAAGATAGGGATAAAAGTGGCCGTCTCCGCGTAAGCGAAGACGGCCACTTCTCACGATGAATACGTGTATCGGAGTTGACAAGACCCGCTGCCACGGGTGCCATCCGCGTATTCCTATCTTATTTGCAAGCGCTCTGTCATGTGAGCGTTGCGACAAATGAGCAAAAGGCATGGGCGGGTGAATCTGTGTCCGCACGAGTTCGTAGACTTCTCAATAAGGTTAAGCGCCGGTTTATCCGGCCGTTAGAGGAGCTGCCATGTACGAGCCTTCACGTGTTCTTCTGTCGTTTCATATTGCGGGATTTCAGTATGCCGACGGTGCCTTGGTCCTGGGGGATCTTAAGGTTGGCGATAAGCTGTCACTGTGTGCCGAGCGCGATAACCCCCATGATCCCGAGGCGGTTGCAATCTACTACGGCAAGACCAAGCTCGGCTATGTTCCGGGAAACGAGGTCGGCCCGCTGTCCTTGATGATGTATTACGGCCACGAGGACGTGTTTGAGGCCCGCGTGCAACAGGTTGCCCCCGAGCGCAGCCCGTGGCATCAGGTGCGCGTTGGCCTTTATGTGGTGGATGCTCGCTAGTCGGCAATGGAGGCGGCCATGTTTGACGACGATGGTCTGTTTGATCTGACGGATGACCCGTTTGAATGGGATATGCTGCTCGACGATGATGAGCTGGAGCAGGACCGTAAGAAGCGGCAGGACAAGAAAACTCAGGGTGACGCTTCGAAAAAACAAGTCAAGCGCCGCTGAGGTCTGTTCGGCGGGCTCTTTGACTAACCGCCGCATCGCTGTGTCTGTATACTTAGCACGAGTTTGACGCGTTGCGAAATGAGGACATGGACGATGATGTGGTTTACCGCCGACTTGCACCTGGGCGATACGAATATCTTGCACGATATGGATCGGCCGTTTGATTCGGTCGAGGAGATGAACCGCAAGGTCATCGATGCCATCAATGAGTGCGTGGCGGCGGACGACCGTCTCTATATCTTGGGAGATTTTACCTATCGTTTGCCCCTGGCGGAGGCGGTGCGCCTGCGCGAGCGTATCGAATGTCAGAACGTGACGCTCATCCGTGGTAACCATGACGGCGACTGGGAAGATCCCGACGTGCCGCAAATTTGGGAAGACGTGCGCGATTACCTGGAGATTGCTCCCGGCTATGCCAAGGGCCATCGTCTGGTTATGAGCCACTACCCCATGCTCAGCTGGAATGGCAAGGCGCGTGGCGCCATCATGCTACACGGGCATATCCACAGCAGGGGAGACCGCACCAACGCACGCAACCGCGATCGCGAACGTCCTATCTTTCGCTACGATGCCGGCCTCGACGCCAACGAGTACAAGCCCGTAAGCCGCGACCAGATTCTTAGCTTCTTTGGGCTATAGGGTGCCAGAACCACTACAAAGGGGACACAGTGCGCCTTTGTGGTGGTTCTGGCGCCGTTGCCATTATGGCGGCGGCGCCTTTTTTGTCCGTGCGGCGCGGTAGAGTGTAGGCGGTTGAAATTCGCGTCCATCGAGGAGCTGCTATGAACGAGATCAAGTGCCCGCATTGCGGCGAAGTGTTTAAGGTCGATGCGTCCGGCTATGCGGATATCGTCAAGCAAGTACGCGATGCCGAGTTTTCGCGCGATCTGGATGAGCGTGTGAGGGCAGTCCAGCGCGAGGGCGAGCAGGCGCTGGAGCTTGAGCGCTCGCGTTCGACGGCTGCATTGCAGGAGGCAGAGTCTCAGCGCAATGCTCAGCTTGTCGAGCAGAAGAACGCTGCGGCTCAGAAGTTGGCACAAGAGGTTGCCAAGCGCGATACCGAGCTTGCCGAGCTGCACGCCAGGCTCGAGGGCGCTGCCGCAGAGCGCGAGAGTGCAAGCCAGCGCGCGGCGGTTGAGGCCCGTGCCGATGCTCAGAAGGAGAATGCTGAACTCCAGCGCGAGATCGACAATTTGCGTGCGCAGCTGGGACGCAAAGATGACGAAGTCAAGCTTGCCGAGTCGGCGGCGCGCAACGCTGCTCAAAACGATTTAGCTGCACGTGATGCTCAGATTGCCGAGCTGCAGGCCAGGCTTGCCGCGGCGGGCAAGGCCCAGGAGATGGCGCTTGCCACTGCCGCGGCAGAGTCGCAGCGTGAGCTCGATGCCGCTCGCAGCGAGGCCGAGCGCGTGCTTGCTGACTACCGCGCGACGGTGCAGGAGAAGTTTTCCGCCGCAAAGGCACAATCTGAGCAAGAGGCCGAGGGCCTGCGTGCCCAGCTGCGCGAGCAGGAGCTGATGGCAAAAATGAACCTGTCGGAGGCGGTCGCCGCGGCGGAGCGAGAGCGCGATGAAGCACGTGCCAAGCTGACGAGCGAGCTGGCAGTGCGCGATTCTCGCGAGGAGCAGGCCAAGGCGGCACACGAGCTCGAACTTGCGCAGGCCAAGCGCGCGAGCGATGACCTGATTCGCTACAAGGATGAAGAGATTGAGCGCCTTAAGGACATGAAGGTCCGCCTGTCCACCAAGATGGTGGGCGAGTCGCTCGAACAGCACTGCGAGACCGAGTTTAACCGTCTGCGCATGACGGCGTTTCCTAACGCGTACTTCGAGAAAGATAACGATGCGTCCGAGGGCACCAAGGGCGACTTTATCTTCCGCGAGTGCGATGCGAGCGGCAACGAGGTCATTTCGATTATGTTCGAGATGAAAAACGAGAACGACGAAACCGCGACCAAACACAAGAACGAGGATTTCTTTAAGAAGCTCGATCACGATCGTCGCCAGAAAGGCTGCGAGTATGCGGTGCTCTGTACGCTGCTCGAGCCCGAGAGCGAGCTTTACAACGCGGGAATCGTGGACGTGAGCTATCGCTACGAGAAGATGTATGTGATCCGCCCGCAGTTCTTCATTCCCATCATTACGCTGCTGCGCAATGCTGCCATGGGTTCGCTTCGCTATAAGCAGGAGCTGGCGGAGTACAAGCAGCAGAATATCGATGTCACGAACTTCGAAGCCAAGATGGAGAAGTTCAAGAACGATTTCGGCCGCAACTACGAGATCGCGAGCCGCAAGTTCCAAACGGCAATCGATGAGATCGACAAGACGATTAGCCATCTGCAGAAAACCAAGGAGGCGTTGCTGTCCTCCGAGAACAATCTGCGCCTAGCCAACAAGAAGGCCGACGATCTTACCATTCGCAAGCTCACGTGGGGCAACAAGACCATGAAGGCCGCGTTTGACGAGGCGCGCGGGGCTGCGACAGAGACAAACGATGAGCCAGCCGAGGCGGATTCGTATGAGGTCGAGGATACCGAGTAGGGGATAGCGTATCGCGCAAAAAGCGGGGGCGCTGGCGATGTTGCCAGCGGCCCCGCTTCGTTTCGTTCCAGTATGTTCGGCTAGTCCTCGAGCAGGTCCTCGATAAAGCCGACGCGGTAGTTTTTGAAGATGACCTCGCCGCCGTCTTGCGTGGCGTCCAGATCGACATCGCCCATGATGCCAAAGTCGTGGTCGCCATCCTCGTCGGCAAAAATCTGGTGCACGTGCCACACATGATCGGGCTTCTCGTCACTTTCGTCGATGGTAAACATCGCGACGCTGCGGGCGTCGCCGTTGGTGAGGATTTCTTCGTGCTGCTCGTGGTAAGCGTCGAGTGCTTTTTGCCAGCGGATCTCGCTCATGCCCCAGTCGTCGTCGAGCTCGCCCAGGTCGCGAACGTGCTCGCGGGCGGCAAGGGCCACGCGGCGGAAGAGTGCGTTGCGCACCAGCAGCGTGCAGCCGCGGCGGTCCGCAACGACTTCGTCGATGCCCTGCGGCGGTGCGGCGTCGAGTGCAGCGGGGTTGCCGGCGTTCTCCCACTCGTCCACCAGGCTCGAGTCCACCGAACGCACCACAAAGCCCAGCCACGAGATAATGTCGCGCAGGCGCTCGTCGCGCTTCTCGATGGGCACGGTGCGGTCGAGTGAACGATAGGCCTCTGCCAGGTAGCGCAGCAAAATGCCCTCGGAGCGGGCGATGCCGAGCTTTTGAATGTAGCCCTTAAAATCGCTCGCGCTTTCCAGCATATCGCGCAGGACACTCTTGGGAGAGAGCTGGTAGTCGTTTGCCCAAGGCACTTCCTGGCAGTACTTGTCAAAGGCGGCGTCGAGCAAATCCTCGAGCGGCTTTTCGTACGTGACGTCTTGAATGCGCTCCAAGCGCTCCTCATATTCGATGCCGTCGGCCTTCATCTCGGCCATAGCGCGATCGCGTGCGGCGCGCTCTTGTGCGCGCAGCACCTGCTTGGGGTCCTCGAGCGTTGCCTCGACCATCGAGATGAGGTCCATGGTATAGGTCTCGCTCTCGGGATCGAGCAACTCCAGCGCGGCAAGTAAGAACGGCGAGAGCGGCTGGTCGAGCGCAAAGTCCTCGGGCAGGTCGACCGTCAGCGCGTAGTCGATGTCCGGCGCGGCGTCAGCCGGAGTGTCGGGTGCGGGCGGCACCTCGGTGCGCACGACGACGCCGGAGTCGATGAGCGTGGCGAAGATCTCGTCGGCACGAACCTCGAGCTTGGCCTTTTCCTCGGGGGTTTGCAGGCTTGTCTCGATAAGGTCGTGCACGCGGGCGCGGGCATCGCCGCCCTGCTCGACCACGCTAATTACCATGGAGTGCGTGATGCGCAGGCGCGGCTTGAGCGTTTCGGGCTGCGTCTCGATCAGGCGCTCAAAGGTCTGCTTGTTCCAGGTGACAAAGCCCTCGGGGGCCTTCTTCTTTTTAATCTTGCGGAGCTTTTTGGGGTCGTCGCCTGCCTTGGCCATAAGCTTGGCATTCTCGATCTCGTGCTCGGGCGCCTCGGCAATCACCATGCCCTCGGTATCGAAGCCCGAGCGGCCGGCGCGACCGGCAATCTGATGGAACTCGCGGGCGCGCAGGCGACGCATCTTGTAGCCGTCAAACTTGGTGAGCGCGGTGAGCACCACGGTGTGGATGGGTACGTTGATGCCGACGCCGAGCGTATCGGTACCGCAGATGACGGGCAGCAGACCCTGCTGCGCCAAGCGCTCGACCAGCAGGCGATAGCGCGGCAACATGCCAGCATGGTGCACGCCGACGCCGCATCCGAGCAAGCGCTTGAGAATCTTGCCAAAGGCCGTGGAGAAGCTCGTGCCCTTGGCGGCTTCCTTAATGGCCTCGCGCTGCTCCTTGCTGGCGATGCCAAAATTGGCGAGGGATTGCGCCGTCGCAAGTGCGGCGTCCTGGCTAAAGTGCACGATATAGAGCGGGGCCTCGCCGCGGCGCATGGCGAGCTCGACCGTGCCCTCGAGGGAGGTCGTCACATAGTCGTAGCTCAGCGGAACGGGACGCGGGGCATCGACGACCAAGTCGCAGGTAGCGCCGGTGTGTTCCTCGAGCGAGGCGGCGATCGCGGTGACATCGCCGAGCGTGGCGCTCATGAGCATGAATTGCGTGTGAGGCAGGGTGAGCAGCGGCACCTGCCAGGCCCAGCCGCGGTCGGGGTCGGCAAAGTAATGGAACTCGTCCATGGCCACGCAGCCAACATCGGCATCTTCGCCCTCGCGCAGTGCGTCGTTGGCAAGGATCTCTGCCGTGCAGCAGATCACGGGCGCCTTGGTGTTGATATGCGTGTCGCCGGTGATCATGCCGACGTTATCGCGGCCGAGCACCTGTACCAGATCGAAGAACTTTTCGCTGACCAGGGCCTTGATAGGGGCCGTGTAATAACAGCGCTTGCCCTGTGCCATGCCCATAAAGAGCATGCCCAGCGCGACGAGCGATTTACCCGATCCGGTCGGCGTGCCCAAAATGACGTGATCTCCGGCGGCCAGGTCCATGAGAGCCTCTTCTTGGTGATCCCACAGCTCAATGCCGCGATCGCTCGTCCATTCAAAGAAGCGTTCAAAGGCCTGATCGGGCGTGAGCCATGGTTCGGGCTCGCTGCCGTCCTCGGGCTCCCACCAGGTGGGGGAGAGCGCGCCGAGCGAGCCGAACTCGGCTTCGGTTCCCGTGCCGCCCGAGAATGAGCTGGCGGCGCCGGCGCCGGAGACGGTGTTGGCGGCGGTATCTGTCGTGCTTTGCGTCATGCGGTTAACTTTCTCTCGCGTTTGTTCGCCAACTATTATGGCGTAGCGTCGCATCGATGCGTTCGCAGGCAAGAAAATGCAGGAAATGGGCGCGCGGTACTAGCGTTCCTGAGGCAGGCGCTTTTTGCCCTTGCGGGCACGGTTTCTAAAGTTCTCGACGGCCTCTTCCATGCCCAGAGGCACATAGGCGAGCTCATCGAGGTTATCGGGCAGGTAGCAGGCTAGGCTTTGCTCCTGCGCGCGGCCCGCCGCGAGCTGTTCATCGCTGGGCTGCGCTCCAGGTGTGGCGCAAATGCCATAGACGGCGGCACCCATCTCGCGCGTGCGGCGCTCGTACTCGGTCTCGGGATGCTCGGGATGGTCGCGGCGGACGTCGTCACTTACCCAAAGCGTGTCGTAGCCGGCTGCGGCAAACTGTCCCAGGGCGTAGTCGCGCAGTGGCTTGCTGTCGGTGCGAAGCGTGACGGTGGCGCCGGCTGCAAAGAGCGGGCGGTAGAGCATCAGATGGTCGACATGGACGAGTCGTTTTTTGGCGTACTTGGCCTTGGGCTGCGGCGTGGGAAAGTTGATGGTGATGGCATCGAGCTCGCCTGCGGCAAACAGCTGCGGCAGCGATGCGGCGCCTCGGGGCAGGACGAGTGCGTTGGATAGCTCCTGTTCGCAGATTTTCTGTGCGGCGTAAGCGATGCAGGTGGGTTCCTGGTCCATGCCGATAAAGAGCGTGTTTGGCTCGTGGGCCGCGCGCTCTACAAGGTACGTTCCCTTGCCACAGCCAAGATCCAGGTGAAGGTGCTCGAAGGGCTTGCTGACAACTGGCGCGCAAGCCTCGCGCCAATCTCCGGCATAGGCCTCGGGGCTCGTCTCAATCGCATCGGCGTAGCGTTCCAGACGCTCCTCGAGCACAAAGTTCTTAGGCGTGCGAACGTGGACGGCTCCCATGAGGCTCCTTGGTCATAAATATGGAACGCATGGCCGCGCGTTCCGTCAATGGGTTGAAAAAAGGGTGGGCATGGTTTGCCCGAAAAATGCGATGCGGCTCGGCGGCGAGTCGTCGATGCCTATAGGCGTTTAAGGATCACATAGCGGTTGAGCTCGCCGCTGCGACCGTCGGCATGGAAGCGCTCAAGCTCGCGCACGGGGACCTCGCCGCTCTTGTAGAACGTACGGACGCCGCGCACCAAGTCGGTGATCTGCTGATCGTCAAAGTGATGGCAATAGCGGTAGGCGTGGCGGTCGTTTTGCCAGCCGATGAGGTGGTCGCCGGCTTCAAACTGCGCGGAATCGTAACCCTCAAACGGCGGGGTGAGCTCGGCGCGGGCTTCGGCTCGAACGGCCTTGCGCGCCATGCGCTCGTCGTTCATAAACTCCCAAAAGCTGATGGCGATGATGCCGCCTGGGCGCGTCTGGCGCACCAGGGCGTCGAGCACGCGTACGCGGTACTCGCACGACGGCACGTGGTGCATAAAGCCAAAGCAGACTGAGATGTCGGCGAGCGGGGCGTCGAAAAGCGCGTCAGGCGCCTCGGCGGGATTGAGTTTCATGAGGGCATCGAGCACGTCGAGCTCCTGGAAGTGCAGGTTGGGAATGCGCAGCGCGTGGCCATGTGCATCGATGGCCAGGTCTTGGCACGAGTCGACGCCGTAAAACTCAAACGGGCAGCTGGCATCTGCCGAGGGGTTTGCGCCGTCGACGCCCTTGGCGGCAAGCGCGCCGCCGGCGGCAAAGTTCTCGAATCGCATATTGCCGCAGGCAAGATCGAAGACGCGGACGGGATGCTCGATCGTGGCGACGTCGAGCTGCCCGAGCGCGATGTTCATGGTGCGCACCCAGCCGGGCCACGGGGCCTGGCGCGTATCGGAGAAGGAGGCGGAGTGTTCGCGATAGAACGTGTTGTTGAGCTGGATGAGCGATGAGGCGAAATCGCGGTTCACGGCGCGGAACTCCCTCCGTTGGCGGTGCGAAATAAACAGTACGACCATACTACCGTTAACGCCGCAACGGGGACAACCGAGCTGCGGGTCATTGCTTTGTTTGGACACATTTCCGCAGCTCATATGCACCCGCAACCGACGGTTGTCAAAAATCTCACTAGAATAGGTGGCATGCTTTTGGCGGTGGCGGATAGATTTTTAACTGTGCAAGGCGCCTTAAGAACAAAAACGGTCCGGCGGCACGGCTGGCATCACATAGGAGGAACCATGAATGTAGAAACTGCGCAGCGGCTCGCCGACCTTCGTCGCAGCAAGGGTTTTAGCCAAGAAGGGCTGGCGCGAAAGCTGGGGCTGTCGCGCCAGGCGGTCAGTAAATGGGAGCGCGCGGAGAGCTCGCCCGATACCGAGAACCTGATCTCGCTCGCCAAGCTCTATGGTGTGAGCCTGGACGAGCTGCTCAATCCGAGCGACGAGATCGAGGACGATATCGAGTTTGAGAACGAGGACCGCGCCCGTCAGCGCGAGGCCGAGGCCGCGGAGCGTGCTCGCACCCATGAGGCGGCGGCGCGCGCTACCGAGGCGGCAACACAGGCGAGTGATGCTGCGGCCAAGGCGGCGCAAGCGGCAAGCTGGAGTGCACAGGCCGCCAATGCCGCTACGGCGCAGGCGACGAGTGGCACCGCGGTTGGCTCGACTCCGGCGAAGGGCCCGTTCCAGTCGTTCCCGTATTGGGCCGTGTGCTGGCTGCTGTTCTTTTTGCTGATGTTCCTGTTTGGTGCCGGCCCCTTTGCCGCACTGATCTTCTTTACGATTCCCATCTATCACTGGGTGGCGCGTGCGCTCGATGGCGATTGGGCGCGCGGGGATATTCAGGTTGGTTCGGCGTCGGTGGCGGTCAAGGCCCAGGGGAAGGATACTTCTGCGGAATCTGATGCTGACGTGGCTACCGCGACTACCGCTGAGCCGATTGCCAAAGAGAGTGATGAATGATGAAGCTTTCGCATGAATCCAAGGTACGCTTGGGCGTTGGCATCGGAGCGTTTGTGCTCATCATCGGGCTTGTCTTTGGCATTTCGCGGACTTTGATTCATTTTGATGGCCCGTGGGATCTCGACGATGTTGTATCCGGCTTCTCTGGTATGGACGATGCGGTTGACGAGGACGATCTTTTGGATGGCGGTAACTATTCCGCTCAGCCTCAGCAGCTTTCGAGCGAAACCTTTGATGCCGACGCGTTCACATCGCTTGACTTGGACGTGACGTCGGGCACGGTCGAGGTCAAACACGTCTCCAGCGGGCCAGTGCGCGTAATTGAAAGCGGTCGCGTGGCAACGGGGACCGTTGCCTTCGATGCGGCAACCCAGAACCTGGCCGAAATCAAGGGCTCTACGCTCAAGATTCGCCAGTTCGATTGCGATGACGAGCGCGCCATTGACCGCACGGTTACCGTCGAACTGCCGCGCGAAGTTGCCGATAACATGGTGGGCATTACAGCGAATGTAGGATCGGGTGACCTGACGGTCGCGGGCATTGCGTGTCATGACCTCAACCTGACTTTGGACTCTGGAGACGTTGAGTTTACGGGCGCCGTGACCGATACCCTGAATGCCGAGGTCGGTTCGGGCGATGTGACGTTCGAGCTCTACCAGGCCCCCGCGAAGTCGATGGACGTGAGTGTGGGCTCGGGCGATGTGGAGATGACGGTTCCGAACTCGACGGGCTTTAAGGCGAGCCTCACCTTGGGCAGCGGCGACTTCGAGAGCGATTTCCTTCCGCTTGGCTACGACGGCGAGACCATTTTGAATCTTGAATTCGATAACGGCGATAAGTCTGCTACGTATCGTTTTGAGGTCGGTTCGGGCGACATGTCGTTTGATCCGGAGTGACATGCGGTTTTCGGAGATCGGTACATATAGGCATGCTCTTTGATGGAGGCGCCGGAGCCGTGACGGGCTTCGGCGCCTTCGCCTTTACAATGGGGACATGGAACAGATTATCTTGAACATACTCGAGGCTCTGCGTCGCGGCGAGACCGTGGACGACAAAGCGCTCGTCAAACTGATACATGCCGAGGCGCGCCGTGAGGGTGCCGACAAACGCGATTTGGCCAAGCGCCGTCTGCTGCCGTTTTACCAGCGGGTAAAACGTGAGGAGCCGGCTCGTTGGGCTTGGTGGAATGTCGATGCCGAGCTGGAACGTCGACTGCTGCAGGTGCTACGCATGAAGCCTCGTCGCACGGCTTCGGGCGTGGCGACCATTACCGTCATTACCAAGCCCTGGCCATGCTCGGGCGATTGCCTGTTTTGCCCCAACGATCTGCGCATGCCCAAGAGCTATCTGCACGCCGAGCCGGCATGCGCCCGTGCGGAGCAAAATTGCTTTGACCCGTATCTGCAGGTGAGCGCCCGTTTGACGGCGCTTTCGCAGATGGGGCATGCGACCGACAAGATAGAGCTCATCGTGCTCGGCGGTACCTGGAGCGACTATCCGCAAGGGTATCAGACATGGTTTATGTCGGAGCTTTTCCGGGCGCTCAATGACGATGCCGTCGCCGGTGTGGCGGCAAACCCCATGTTGGCGCGTCCGGGCATCAGTCGTGCCGAGGCGGGGCGTCTGCTCGATGACGCTCCCGCCGATGCCCTGCCGCCTGTGGTAGCAGAGCGCCGTGAGCGCTATCGGGCTGCCGGCATTGCGACAGACGAGGCTGAGCTTGCTGCCGGCGTTGCCGACGAGCAGGAGCGTGTTGATGCTGCCGTGGGCGGCTATAACCGCGCGGTGCGTCGGCTGTACGGCCCTGGTACGCCGTGGGGCGAGGTTGCCGAGTGGCAGGCGGCAACGATGGAGGAGCTTGAGCGTCAGCAGCGCATCAACGAGACGGCGAAGCATCGCGTGGTGGGACTCGTTATCGAGACGCGCCCCGATGCCGTAACGCCGCAGGCGCTTACGCTCATCCGCCGCCTGGGCTGCACCAAGATCCAGATGGGTATCCAGAGTCTCGACCAGCACTTGCTCGATATCAACGAGCGTCGCATTTCGGTGGCGCAGATTGAACGGGCGTTTTCGCTTGCGCGCCTGTTTGGCTTTAAGATCCATGCGCATTTTATGCTTAACCTGCTGGGCGCCACGCCGGAGGGGGACAAGCGCGACTACGAACGCTTTATGACCGAAGGGGCCTTTATGCCCGACGAGGTCAAGGTCTACCCGTGTGCGCTCATCGAGGGCTCGCGTCTGGTGGGCTGCTATGAGCGCGGCGAGTGGCGTCCCTATACCGAGGAAGAGCTGCTCGATGTGCTGGCCGACGACATCGTGGTGACGCCGGCGTTCTGCCGTATCAGTCGCATGATCCGCGACTTTAGTTCCGACGACATTATGGTGGGCAACAAGAAACCCAACCTGCGTCAGCTCGTTGAGAACCGTCTGGCTGCTCGGGGTGATGGTGCGACGGTGCGCGAGATTCGCTATCGCGAGATCAGTACGGCGGGTGCCGACTTGGATGAGCTATCTCTTGATGAGGAAGTGGCGTACGAGACGCCAGTGACTTACGAGCGCTTTTTGCAGTGGGTGACGCCGCAGGGCAAGATCGCGGGCTTTTTGCGGTTGTCGCTGCCCGACCATTCGTTTGTTGCCGCGCATGCGGACGAGTTGCCGACGACGCCGGACGAGGCGATGATTCGCGAGGTGCACGTGTATGGCATGGCGGCACGCGTGGGTGACCAGGGCCAGGCGGCGCAGCATCACGGGTTGGGGCGTTTGCTCGTAGAGCGTGCGTGCGAGATTGCCCGGGATGCCGGCTATGCGCGCATCAACGTGATCAGCGCGATTGGTACGCGCGAGTACTATCGCCATCTTGGCTTTTATGACCATGGCCTTTATCTGCAAAAGGAGCTCTAGATGAACAAGTCAAGTGTTTCTGCCGGCGTCGTTGCCGGCGTTGCTCTGGGAGCCGCGGCGCTTGGTGCGGCCGCTGTCGCTGTTCGTGCTGCCTGTCTGCAAGTTGCGCGAACCCGCAATGGGTTGGCGCGTGTGAAGCGCGTGCACGATGAGTGCGGCGATGAGATTCGCGTGTTGGTGCAAGGCGGCGTCTACCAAAGCGCAAGCTACATTGGCGAGCGTTGGGCGGAGCCCGTCTTTGCGTACTATCGTGCGTTTGACGACGTGTTTGAGTCCGAGGATGTGATGCGCGACGCTTATGGTCACGGCATCAGCCGTATGCTTATGCTGGGCGGCGGCGGGTTTGCCTATCCTAAATTCGCCCTGATGTCGCACGAGGGCTTGCGCATGGACGTCATCGAGTATGACGGAGAGATTACGCGCCTGGCGCGCCGCTGGTTCTACCTAGACGAGCTGGAGCGCGCGGCGGGCGATCGCCTGCGGGTGATAACCGCTGAGGCTCGCTCGTATCTGGGTGTGACGAGCGTGGGCCATCGTCGCTACGACGTGGTCGTGAGCGATTGCTTTGGCGGTGCCGAGCCCGTGCGCGAGCTGGCGACCGTTGAGGCGTTGCGTTTAGTGCGGGGCAGCCTAAATGTTGGTGGCGTCTACGTCGCCAATATCGTGAGCGCAAACGAGGGGAGCGACGTGACGTTCCTGCGCGACTGCGCTGCCACGGCACTCGAGGTATTCGCCCATGCCTGGGTGGTCCCGTGCGGCGATGCGGAGTTCGGCGGCGAGGAGAACTACCTGCTCATCGCCAGCGACGGCGACTACGCCTTTGCCGAAGCCGTGCCCTTCGACACCGACTTCCTCGGCACCGTCCTTCACGACAAGTAAGTCTCCCCGTCCCAAAAAAGACTGGTCTTAGGCGTGGTCGCGCCAGCTGAGGACGCGCTGCTTCATGCCCTCGATGTCGAGCACGCCTTCGGCAAAGCCCTTGCGCACGAGCTCTTCGGGAACAAACTCGTCGTAGCGGTCAAAGTAAGGCACCTCGCCAGGATAGACGAGCTCGATGGGATCGAAGTCCCTCTCGGTCTCGGCGGCGAGCACCTCAAAGAACGTCTCCTCGTCGGCCTTCATCTTAAACTGCATAAAGTACGGGCGTGACGGATCGAGCCCGCGAAGGCCCAGCTCCGCGGCACATTTAATCTTGAGCATGCGCTCGAGCGCCAAAAAGGCGTAGCTGCCCAGCCAGGGGAAGAGCACCCAGGTATCGCCGCCCAGGTTAATGAGCGGCTTGGTTCCCGCCCCCGAAATCTCGGCCGTATGACGAGCCTGCGCCAAGCGGGCCCGTGCGTTACCCATAAGGTACGGATATGTCGCGTGCTCGTTGAGCGCCTTGCGCATGCGCTCGAGCACATGTGTGTTAATGTCGCCGGGGCAGTCGCCAAAGTAGGCCGGCACCCGGCCCTTGACCTGCGTGGCAAAGACAGTGTGGCGCTTCCAGTCCACTTCCTCGACAATCCAGCAGTGTCCGGCGATGGCGATGCGCTCACCGGGCGGGGGCGGATTAACGATCGTGCCCAGCTCGGCCGATTCGCTCCGGACGGTAAACTCCTCGTTTTCCTGGAACACGGCGTAGAACTTAAAGTTGTTGATGATGCGCTCGCCCGCGAGATCCACGATGAGCCCGCCACCTTCGGTGACTTGGATATGGTCGATCTTAATGAGGTGACGTAGCAGCAAACGGTAATCGTCTGCCGAGACACGGTGGAAATAGCTGAGCGTGAGCACGCGCTGGGCAAGTTCGGCCGGCGTGAGCTCGCCGGTGCTGGCGAGGGTCGACATAGTCTGGTGATAGAGCAGGCTGTAGGGGAGACGATCGAGCTCGGGTGGCTCGACCCACTTTTCCTCGCGATAGAGTTGTACGAGCGCGATACCCTGCAGGAGCTTCCAGGGAATGGTTTCGGGCATCATCGTGCGCGGCTCGGGCTCTTCTTCGCGCATGACAAACCACATCTCGGGCGGAAGATCGCGACGGCCTGTGCGCCCCATGCGCTGCAAAAAGGAGCTGACGGTAAACGGCGCGTCAATCTGGAAGGCGCGCTCCAGGCGGCCGATATCGATACCGAGCTCCAACGTAGAGGTGGTGACGGTTGTCTGCGTCTGCTCCTCGTCGCGCATGAGCTCCTCGGCCGTCTCGCGTAGCGATGCCGAAAGATTGCCGTGATGGATGAGAAAGCGGTCGGGCTCGTGCCGGCTTTCGCAGTAGCTGCGCAGCATGGAGCACACGGCCTCTGCCTCCTCGCGCGAGTTGGCAAAGACCAGGCACTTGCGGCCGCGCGTATGCTCAAAGATATAGCCCATACCGGGGTCGGCGTTGTCGGGCGCCGTGTCGGTGGGGTTGAGAAGCGCCTGTTCGGTCGCTCGTGGGATGTCGACTTCGCCCTCGGGGGCCGAGGAAGTGTGACGGTCTTTGGGAGCGGCCTTGCCCCGCGCCTGCTCGCGACGTTGACGGCGTTCTTTCTGTGCAAGCTGTCCGCTGTGGCACATGTCTTGTCCGGACGCGGGCAGCGCCGCGGGCGCCGCCGTCTCAATACGCTCGCAAGCAAGCACCTCGGCTTCTTGTGGACCTGTGCCTACGAATCCTCGTTGCTGAGCCTGGGGGCCCGAGTTGTAGAAGTGCTCCATGGAGATGCGCCACACGCGGCGCGGTTCCTCAAAGCGGGGGATAACGCAGTCGCGCCCCGTTCCCTGCGAGAGAAAGGCGCCCGTGCGCTCGGGGTCGCCGATGGTGGCCGAAAGGCCAATGCGGCGGGGCTGCACGCCTGCCATGCGCGAGAGGCGCTCGATAAGACAGAGCGTCTGCCCGCCGCGGTCGCCGCGCATGAGCGAATGGACTTCGTCGATAACCACATAGCGCAGGTCACAAAACATGCGCGGGATCGCCATGTGCTTATGGATCAGGAGCGCCTCGAGCGACTCGGGCGTAATCTGTAGGATGCCGCTCGGTTTTTTGATGAGTTTGGCCTTGTGTGATTGCGAGACATCGCCATGCCAGTGCCAGACGGGGATATCGGCCTCTTCGCACAGGTCGTTGAGGCGGACGAACTGATCATTGATGAGTGCCTTGAGGGGGCCGATGTAGAGGGCGCCAACGCTCGCGGGCGGGTTCTCCCAAAACTCGGTCAGGATGGGAAAGAAGGCTGCCTCGGTTTTGCCGGAAGCCGTGGATGCCGTCAGGAGCACATTGTCCTGAGTGTTAAAGATGGCATCAGCTGCTGCAACCTGGATGGAGCGTAGACTCTCCCAATCGTGGGAGTAGATGAAGTCTTGGATAAACGGGGCGTAGCGGTCAAAGGCGTTCACGGGGCCTCCTTTCAAAAACGAATCTCTCAACGCGGTGGGCAGTGGCTTGCTGCATTACTGCCTCGACGTTTGCCCAGATAAAACCTGCCAAAATAAACCTGTCCCTTTTTGGCAGGTTAGATGGTGAATTCGGCGAAGTTGCGGTCGCCGCCTGCGGTGCCAGCGTCGCCTGTTGCGGCTGCCGGCGCCAGCGCGTCGCCGCCGACGCTTTGCAGCAACTCGGCCACATTTGCATCGGGGTTCTGACACAGGATATCGAGCAGCTCGATAAAGTCACGAATGACCTCACGGGGCGTCAGGTGCGTATCGGCTCCCACGCGGCCAAACTCAATCTTGAGAAAGTTCACCAAGTCGTTCTCGGTAAGCGTGGGCGTCCAGCCAAAGTAGCCGGCATGGATCTGCATGAGCTTTTCGATGAGCACCAGCAGCTCCTCGTAGGTGAGCGGCTGCAGGCGGATGATGGGCGCGAGCATGTCTTTGAGATCATCTCGCGCAAAGCGACCCTGAGCGAGTCGGCTGCGCAGAGCTTCGTAGGAGAACACGCCGCGGCGGCGGTCTTCGATGGAGGTTGGCGTGCCGCCCATGATCATGCCCAGGTACTGCGCCTTGCCCTGGAGCGTGTCGTTGTACATAATCAGGATCTTCTCGTAGTTGTATTGGCGCGTGATGGCGTTGGGAATCTTATACAGATTCACGAGTTCGTCGATGAGCACCAGCATGCCCTTGTAGCCGCTGCAGACCAAAAAGCGCGCAATGAGCTTAACGTAGTCGTACCAGTCGTCATCGCTGATGATGGTCGAGGAGCCCAGCTCGGCGCGTGCCTCGCTCTTGGTGCGGTATTCGCCGCGAATCCATTTGGTCACGCGGCTCATGGCCTCTTCGTCGCCCCCGGATGCGGCCATGCGATAGCGGCGGAGCATGCGGGTGAAGTCGAAGCCGTGGACCATCTCCTCGAGCGGGGCCAGTTGGGCATTGACGACCGACTCGTCGACGTCGGCACACGAGGCGACCCAGCGATCCAGAATAAGGTTGAGCGCACCGCCCTCGGGGCGCGTCTTGGTCGATATATTGCGGATGAGCTCGCGGTAGGTGGCAAGGCCCTGTCCCTGACCGCCCTGCAGGCGGCGCTCGGGCGACAGGTCGGCATCAGCGACGACGAATCCCTCGCCCATGGCGTGCGTGCGGATAGTCTGGAGCAAAAAGCTCTTGCCGGCGCCGTAACGACCGACCAGAAAGCGGAAGCTTGCGCCACCGTCGGCGATGAGACTCAGATCGGTGAGCAGGGCGCGGATCTCGACCTCGCGCCCTACGGTGATGTAAGGAAGGCCGATGCGCGGGACCACGCCGCCCTTGAGCGAGTTGAGAATGACGGCAGCGACGCGCTTGGGCACGCGAGGTGCTGCGGATGCGGTATCACTCATGGTCTAGGTATCCTCTCACGTCTGCTTCGTAGTCCTCGATAATCTGCGGCCCTGCCGCGCTAAATTCAATTAAGGTGTCGCCCACCAGGTCAAAGAGCGCCTCGTTGATGGTATCGACGAGCATGTCCTCGCTCTGCTCCGATTGCACTACCGCCGATTCCGCCTGTACTGCGTTGTGCTCGAGCAGCGCGCGGAGATAGGCGTCTGCGGCGGGCGCGAGTTCGTTCGTGGCGTCAGCGGGCGCAGCAGCTGCGAACGCGGGCGTCGGCGCGAGAAGCGGTGCCACGACACCAAACTGTTCGGTGGATATGGTCGGCTCGTCGGACTCGTCCTGCCCTGCAGCCGCCGCGACCGCCTCGACCGTCGCGTCGGCTGCAGGCTCGGCTTCCGGTTGCCCTGAGTCCGCTGCCTCGGCTTCTGCGGACGCGCCGCCCTCGCGTTCCTCGTCGATCAAAAGCGCTTCGCGCGTTTGAGCAGCGGCGCTCCGAATGTGCCCCAGCTGGCTCAAATCGATATCGATCTTGACGGGCTGGTGTGCGGCGTCCCACGAAAGCCATGCCACAATCTCGTCATCGATAATCTTGGCCAGATATTTGGGGACCTTTTCTTCCTTAAGGGGATGGGCGGGGTCCAGCGCCAGGCGCAGGCGTTGGTCGCAGGCGCGCATCATTTCACCGAGCTTGCTGCTCTTTTGCCTACTGCCATGGATACGCATGCATTCCCAAAAGCCGTTTTGGCAACGGTAGATATGGATAGGATCCAGGTGGTATTTGCAGTCCTCGTGGCGCTCGGGCGCAAAGAATACGGCCGAGGCAAACATGGTGTAGGGCATGGCCGTCTCCTCCCCAAATAAACTCGCCACGATGCCGGTCTTTCGGTGCGTGTCATAGTAGCGCGCCATGCGGACATACACGGCGCATGCCACGTGGCGCAGATCGCGGTGGTGGCTGCGGTCGAGCCGCGAGTTACTTAGGTTGTACGTGGAGAGGGCGTTGATGGCGGCCATGAGTCGCTCCTCGCGCACCTCATCGGGCGGAAGGGGGAGCGTGGGCTCAGAGGTTTTGCGACGTGTAGGGGTCTGGCCGGACGGCGCCGGTGCTGGTACAAGGTCTCGTGCCGCGCGCCTCAGCTCGATAAGGGCGTTATCGAACATGACGGTTTTAGAATCACGAAGCAGCTTGGGGTCAAGCCCGTGGAACACGGCGTAGTCCTGCAACCACACGCGTGCAAACCGGTCGATGCCGGGCTCGAAGGCGCGGTAGGCATCCCAAAAGGCCTTGATCTTATTAAAACCATCGAGCGGGTCATCTACGCCAATGCCGCAAATCAGCTCATAGAGATACAGAAAGGCAAAGGACGTAGACGTTTCCTCGACGGTTCCGCGGCGCACTTGGGCACGCCAGGTAAAGTAGCCGCGCAGCTGCCGGTCGCTCATGGCGTTGTAGGTGGGAAAGTACGACTTAAAGGTGCCGTTGTAGGGGCAGTCGTCCTCAAAATCGGCCATCAGCAAGCCTTGGCGGTAGAAAAGCTCGGCCTCCGATAGCCAGCGGCCCGCGCCGCCCTTGGGGTCTTCTTGCCAACGCGATATCTCACGCATTTTGCGGTACTGGTCGGGGAGGAAGTTCTGCATCTGTCGGCCGGTCTTGAGAATCGGCTCGTCTGCGTAGATTTCGTTTGAGAAACGGGCGGACTGATGGGTTCGGGCCTCGGCCATAATGCGCTCGATGAGCATCTTGATGTCCTGGTCGGTCACCGCTCCTCCTCTCGAACGCAGCTACGGTGACCTCATATCATAGCACAGCATCAAACAGATGTTCGAGATACCGCTGCGTTGATAGATTTAGAACAGGAGGGCGTAGATGACGGAGGGGAGCATATTGGCCGTGCGGAAGGTCTGAGGACGGATGAGGTTGACGCCGACGCAGAAGATGAGCATGGAGCCAACGAGCGAAAGGCTGTTGAGGGCTGTTGTGGTCATGATGGGGGAGAGCGCGCCGGCAAACAACGTGATCGTCCCCTGGAACACGGCTACGGGCAGGGCCGAGAAGATGCAGCCGCGTCCGAGCGACGCCGTCATGGTGCAGACGATGATGCAGTCTAGCGCTCCCTTGAGGGCGAGCGTGGACCAGTCGCCGAGCAGGCCGTCTTGGATTGATCCCACGATAGCCATGGCACCGATACACACGGTGAGTGAAGTCGAGACAAAAGCGTTGGTGAACTCGTTATCGCCCTCACTGCCAGTCTTGCGCTTGAGCCATTCGCCAAGGTTCTCGATGGCGGCTTCCAAGTTGACGGCCTCGCCGATGAGCGAGCCAAGGGCGAACGAGACAATGAGCATGGTGGTACCGGTGGTCGCCAGCGCCTCCCCATCGATAAGGAGCATCTTTTGCATGGTGCCGCCAAGGCCGATAAACAGGACGCACAGCCCCGATGCTTTCATGAGCGTGTCTTGGATGCGCGGTGTAATGAAGCGGCCGCCCGCTAATCCCAAAAGACCGCCCGCAACTAAAAGCACAACGTTGATGATTGTCCCCAAGCCCGGCATGAGCCCTCCTGTATTGATGCCAACGTGGCAATCGTAGCAGAACGAAATGCGAGGCACATCGCGACTCATCTAATACGTTATATAAGTGGTGTTAGGAATGATGCGCAGCATTTAAGCCTCAGGTGGTTGTCGGGACATAGGGATAGTAGTCAAAGCGCAGTGTCATAAGCCGCTGTGGGGATTCAATAGCCGCGGCGATGATATTGGCATCGCGGGCACGATCAAACCCTTCGAGTTCGATCTGATACGAGACGTCTTGCATAATGTCCAGACGTCGCCAGGCTAGGAGTGTGTCACCATCGAATTCCAAGGTCTTGCCTCCGTCTGGAGCAACGGCGTATAGACGCAGCTTGGCGGTGGTTGCAGGGTCGACAACCGTGACCTTTTTAATTTCGTTTCGAGTATTCTTGGCGCCCAACAAGGTGAGCAGTGTTGGGGCCACGACCTCGCCCGATGGCAAAAAGACGACTTCGATGGATTCAGGAAATGCGATGATGGCCGACTTGCGGACGGGCTGATTGGCGGCGGCAACTTCGATGTTCGCAGCGTCGATGACCTCTGTGTGGTCGAGCGCGGCAAGCACGCAGCAGTTACCTTCATCGATCTCTTGAGGATCAGCAAGCCCCAGACTGTCTGCGAGCTCGGGATCGTTTGGATCGGTAGCGAGCTCATTCGGTGCTTCGAAAGAAGCTGGGATGCTGTTTGTCGGCGACGGTGTGTCGCCCGCACCTGCTTCTTTGTCCGCGCTCTCTTCTTGTATGGTTGCGTTGATGGGTTCGTCGTTTGAGGGGAGCGTCTTGGCGTCAAGCGCGGAGGGAAGAATTCCGATGGCTCCGGATCCGTTCCACTCCATTTCGAGAAGCGCCGGGTCGGCAAGAATGCGTTGCCTGCTTTGCGCGTGGGCATCGATTTCAATAGGGCCTGTCTCTATCCCTCGTGTAAGGCTGAGTGATCCGGCTGGCTTCTCGAAATGAGCGTCTGTGTCTTTGGCGCTGACGGCGTAGAACAGCAGGGACGCTTCTCCCGCCGCGATGGCATCGGTGCCGGCTTTGGTCAGCCGCAACGATGCCGTGAATGAGAGGGTGGGCTGCGTTTCGTCTGCATTCGCGGCGGCGCAGCCCAGACATATACCGCCTCCTTTCTCAAAAAACGTGCCGTCGAAGGCGACCTTCGCTCCGTTCGCCGAGTCATCGACCGAAGCGATGTCGATGCGCAGCTCTAAATTGCATGGATCGCCATCTGCATCGAGCATAACCGAGCGCCACGTGCAGACGGCGCACCCCGCCTGGGAGCCGTTTGCCTTGTTCGAACGATTGATATCCACGACTATCGAGCCGTCCGTATTACGACGAAGGCATCCCGAGGTTGAGATCGCGGCCTGTGTGATCGAAAAACGCTTGCACGCAATGGCGCTCGACGGATTTGGTGCGGAACTTAGGGCTGCTGGTAAGGAGTCTGCCATGACGGGAGTCGCCCAAGCGGCGACAGGCGTTCCGGTTGCGAGCGCGCCGCAGAGTGCGACGACGGGCAAAAGGTTCTTCGATGCCATGGGGTCTCCTTAGCTAATTTAGTGCGGCCTGTCCATGTTTTGTTTCTGGCTGCGTTTGATGTGCAGACCGAGGCCGGCGGTTCCTGCGCCTGCTGCTGTGGCGCCTGCTGCCAAGAGCCATCGTCTGTCGCCTGTCTGCGCCAACGGTTCCTCGCGGTCGCCGCGGTCGAGCTCCGAGAGGTCGACCATCACTTGCGTGGCGGCCTGCGCCTGTTCTTGCTGGGCAAAGGCCATGGCTGGCCCAAACGCTAGGATGCTGACGGCAGCGGCCAAGGCGACGGCCTTATGCCGTGTGCGCACCGGGCTCGACCGTCCAGGTGATCGTCGCAACCTGATCGCCTTCGCCGGTTACGCGGAAGATGTCGCGCGTGACGCGGGCGACGTTTCCGCTTGTCTTGAGCTTGATTTTGTCCGTGCCGCCGGCAATGCCCTGGTAGCCCATGTCGAAGGCTGCATTCTTGGAAAGATCGAGGCCCGTCCCCTGCATTGCGGCGCTGGCGTTCTGGAGCGCGCCGTCGGGGCCGACCTTAAAGTCGATGGAGTTCTGCGCGGTTCCGGCCTTGGCGTCGGCGGCAATGGTCCAGGTGTTCACGGCGTCGATCTTCATGTTGGTGACATGGATGCCGTAGGCCGAATGATTGTCGATGGTGGTCGTGTCTTCTGAGGGGCCCTGAAGCGTGCCGTCGGCCTTGGCGACGAAGGGAATAACCGTCGGAACTTTGAACTCAACGTTGTTGATCTCGGTCCTGACCATTACCTTCGTGGTTCCAACGCGCCCGGCTGCCATAGCTGGCGTCGGGGCGGCGCCCATTGCGAGCGCGAGTGCGAGCCCTGTGCCCACGACGAGCGCTCTGACTCCGTTCATGTTCCTGGTGATGTCCATGGTCGTTCCTTTCTATTCGCCGCGGGCCGTCCCCGCGATGATTGGACGAATGCTGGTGAACTGCATGCGGTGTCGCGTCGGCCAGAAGGCTAGTTCTCGGCTTGCTCAACCCGTACCTTGACACGTGTCGGATTGCCGTGGCTGTCGAGGGTCTTGGCATCGAGTGCCTGGATCTCGATGTGCGCCTCGCCTTCTTTGATGTCGCCGGCGGGGCACGTCTCGATTGTCTTGCCGGTCTCGACCACACCGGATTCGTACATGGTCTCGTCGTTTTGGATGACGCGGAATCGCTGGGGAAATTTATTGTCTTGGACGTTTTGCACGTTGACGCGCAGCTTGCCGTCCTCCTGCAGCTGAGCGACCGGCGCGACCGAAATCGTCATCATGTTGTCGCGGACGATGGCGTCGAGCTCATCTTGGATTTCCTGACGCGTTTTGCCCTCGGCCGTCGTGACCGAAGCGCCCGCCTCGGGTACGGGCTGCGACTGCCAAGCGTATAGTCCTACGGCGGCAAGGGCGCAGACGATGGCCAAGCAGGCAACGATGAGCTTCTTGCGACGACCCAGGTCTGCAAAGCGGGGCGGCTTCTTTGCGCTCATGCGGCATCCTTGGCGGCATAGACGCGCGCAAAGGTGGACGGGTCCGCTCCAAAGAGCATGTGAAGCATCAGGCGGCGCGAGTAGACGAGCTCTTCGAAGTCGGGAGGGAGCTCGATGTCGTGGATATGCGCGATATGGTGGGCGAGCGCCGAGAACGACTCGGGGTCGCAGATCACATCGGTGGTAACGTGGTAGACCGTCGTATCGGGGAATGCCTCTTCGTCGAAAGGCAGGAGATGGGGATCGTCGTCGACTTCGATGGCGATGCCGTACTGGGGCCAGTAATATGCCATGGGAACCTCCCTGCTTCTGGGGCCAAAACTTCTATCGGTTTTGGCTGTCGATGCCGACGGTATCAGCCGCTACTTGACCAATTGCTGACCAAATGCTTGACGGATTGGTGTCTCCGCAGGTAAAAGGCGGCAAAAAATACTCCAACTTTTTTCGAGCGACAATCACGCGGTCGGCGACGGCGGGGCCATATGTGTCAAAAGCATCGTCTGCCGAGGAAATCAAGCCGCTCGCCGAATTGCACGAACGTAAAAAACGCCAATTATGGAGACGGACTCGAACACGTCGACGAAACGATGCGGTAACATCTCCCTGCAAACACTGTAGTTAGCTAAAGGGGGAGTTCGCGTGTCTGCAACCATCAAACCCTTCACCGACGAGTTCGAAGAGTATGGTCGCGATGAGTCTCGCGCATCGGGCGAGGCCTCGAGCATCTCGTTTCCGACAACGGAAGACGAGGTCCGTGCCATTTTGGAAAAGCTCCATGCCGAGCGTGTCCCGGTAACGGTTCAGGGCGCCCGAACCGGCCTTGCCGCCGGTGCCGTGCCCCACGGCGGGCATATCCTCAATACTTCCCGTATGAATCGCTACTTGGGCCTTCGCCGCGATGAACAAGGCCAATTTCTGCTGCGCGTGGAGCCGGGCGTTGTGCTCTCGGAGCTGCGCAAGCAGCTGAGCAAGAAGGTGCTGCCGACTGCTGGTTGGGACCAGGCATCGCTTGAGGCCTACGAGGAGTTCCAAGAGGCCCCCGAGCAGTTCTTTCCCACCGATCCCACCGAGACGTCTGCCTGCCTGGGCGGCATGGCGGCATGTAACGCCTCTGGTGCCCGCAGCTACGCCTATGGTCCCATGCGCCCACATATCACGGGACTCCACGTCGCACTGGCTGATGGCGATTTGCTTGAGCTTCAGCGCGGCGAGGTTTTTGTCCAGGGCCGCCACCTGTCGCTCGTGACGGCAGCGGGCCGTACGCTCGAGCTCGATCTTCCCGGCTATACCATGCCCAAGACAAAAAATGCCTCAGGCTATTTCGTTGCGGACGAAATGGACGCCATCGACCTCTTTATCGGTGCGTGCGGCACACTCGGCGTCATTACCGAGCTCGAGATCTCCCTGCAGGCGGCGCCTGCGGTCGTTTGGGGTGTGAGCTGCTTTTTCGATAGCGAAGACAAGGCCGTGTCCTTTACCGATTCCGTGCGCCCCGTCCTGTCCCATGCGGCTGCCATCGAGTACTTCGACGCTGGCGCCCTGGATATTCTACGTCGCCAGCGCGAGCAGTCGACGGCGTTTGCCTCGCTGCCGGCGCTCGACAAAGACGCCAAGGTCTGTGTCTACGTGGAGCTCGACTGCGATGACGAGGCCCAGGCGACCGAGGAACTGTACCACCTGGGATGGGTGCTGGAGCTTGCGGGCGGCCGCGACGATGCGACATGGGTCGCGCGCACCGAGGTCGATCGCGAGTGCCAGCGGTTCTTCCGCCACGCGGTGCCCGAGAGCGTCAACATGCTTATCGACGAGCGTCGCCGCACCGACCCCACCATCACCAAGCTGGGCTCGGACATGTCGGTGCCCAATGCACGCCTTGCCGATGTCGTGGCCCTCTATCGCCGCACACTGGCCGAAAGTGGACTTGAGTCTGCTGCCTGGGGGCACATCGGTAACAACCATCTGCATGTGAACATCCTGCCGCGCGATGCGCAGGACTACCGTCGCGGTGGCGAGCTGTTTGCCCAGTGGGCTGCGGAGGTAACGGCTATGGGCGGTGCCGTTTCTGCCGAGCACGGCGTCGGCAAGATCAAGGCGGGCTTCTTAGAGACGATGTACGGTCACGAGGCCATGGTCGAGTCGGCGCGGCTCAAGCTCCAGCTCGATCCCGACGGGCAGCTGGGTCGCGGCAACCTGTTTTCGGAGAAGCTCTTGGATGAGCTCGTCCAGAAAGGGGGCGCGTGAAAATGAGCGATTTCCATATGGTGGTGTGCGTCAAGGCCGTGCCGGGCAGCACCGAGGTCAAGATGGACCCCAAGACCAATACCATCGTGCGCGATGGCAAGCAGACGGTCATTAATCCCTTTGATGCGAGCGCTTTGGAATGCGCGCTGGCGCTGAAAGACGACTTTATCGGCTTTGGCATGGACGTGCGCGTAACGGTGGTGTCGATGGGCATCCCCGCGACCGAGTTGCTGCTGCGCGACTGCATCGCTCGAGGTGCCGACGACGCGCTGCTGCTGACCGATCGCGCCTTTGCAGGTGCCGATACCCTGGCGACCACCTATGCCCTCAAGTGCGGCATCGAGGCGCTCGACGAGGACTTCGATCTGCTCATCTGCGGCAAGATGGCGGTGGATGGCGATACGGCCCAGATTGGTCCCGAGCTTGCCGGTGCCTTTGAGATTCCCTGCGTGACTGACGTGAGCTGCGTGCAAAGCGCGGGCTTTACGACCTGTGGCTCGCTGGCGCTCGTTCACGGATGCGATGCCGGCGAGGAGACGGTGTGTCTTGAGATGCCGTGCGCGATGACGACTGCCAAGGAGATTGGCCAGTTGCGTATGCCGAGTATTGCCGGTATTCGCGCGGCGGAGGAGGCGGACGTGTGCGTGGTCAGCGCCGCCGACGTGAACGCCGACCCCGCGCGTTGCGGTCTTGCCGGGTCGCCGACACAGGTCGTGCGCTCGTTTGTGCCCGACCGTGACCAAACGTGCGAGGCCGTTGAGGGGACGGCGTCCGAGCAGGCGGCAAAGCTTGCCAAGATTATCGAGGGGATGGCGTAGATGAGCGGACTGATTATCGATAGCGAAGCCTGTATCGGCTGCGGTCGCTGCGTTCGCGCCTGTGCTTCGGGCGGCATCGTAGTGGAAGGCGAGCGACCCAACCGATGCGCCCACGTAACCGACGGCTGCATCCTATGCGGTGGATGCGTCGACGCCTGCCCTGTCAACGCTATCTCGATCGAGCGTGATGAGGCCGCTGGCGCGGTGGACCTTGATGCGTATCGAGACATTTGGGTATTCGCGCAGACCGACGAGCACGATACAGTGACTCCCGTTGCCTATGAGCTTATGGGCAAGAGCCGCGAGCTTGCCGATGCGCGCGGTTGCCGTCTGGTGGCACTGGTCGGTATGGGTCCCGAGGGTTCTCTCGGCGACCTGGAGCATCTGGTTTGCGCGGGCGCCGACGAAGTCCTGGCCTGTCGCGACGAGCGCCTGCGCCAAAACGATGCGGAGGTCTACGCCCGCTTGATCTGCGATTTGGTAGCCGAACGCAAACCCGAGGCCATCCTATACGGTGCGACCGCTTTTGGCCGCGAACTGGCACCCGGCGTTGCCGTGCGCTTGCAGACGGGCCTTACGGCTGACTGCACCGTACTTTCGATGGATACGGAGACGGGACTGCTGCAACAGACGCGCCCGGCGTTTGGCGGCAACCTGATGGCCACCATCGTCTGCCCCAATCATCGTCCCCAGATGGCAACGGTTCGTCCCGGCATCTTTATGGCGCCCGACTTTGACTACGGCCGTTCCGGCACGATCACCCAGATATCGCTTGCGGATGATGCTAAGGCTCGTGTCGAGATCTCGATTCCCACCGAGGAGCGGAGGCAGCAGGCCTCGATCGCCGATGCCGAGCGTCTGGTCGTGGTGGGCCGCGGCATCGGCTCCAAGAAGAATCTGCCCCTGATGCGAAAGCTCGCCGATGCCCTGGGTGCCGAGCTTGGTTGCACGCGTCCCATTGTGGAGGCAGGCTGGTTGGAGTATCGCCACCAAATTGGCCAGACGGGTGTATCGGTCTCGCCCAAGCTCCTCGTGAGTATCGGTGTTTCGGGCGCCATCCAGCATCTTGCCGGCATCGGTGGGGCGGAGTGCATTATCGCCATCAACGAGGACCCGGATGCCCCCATTTTTGGTGCTGCCCAGTACAAGGTTGTTGGGGACGCTGTCGAGGTCGTCGAGGAACTGCTGGCCCAGCTTGGGCGCTAGGCACGCGCTAGCCAGTCGCGCATCTCGTCCTTTAGACGGCTCCAGGTTGCCTGCGTGGCGGGGTCGGTAAAGGGTCGCGTAATGCCAAAGGGCGCGTCGAGCAGGCGGTGGATATCGCCCTGTTCACGCGCCAGCGCGCGGCTTGCTGGATAGACGAGCTCAAACATAAAGCAGATGAGTCCCACCAGGTAGTCTGCGGACTCGTCGCGTTCATCGCGTGCGACGCAGCGGTGCTCGTCAAAGGCGGCAAGTGTCGGCGACGAGAAACGACTGCCGAGAAACGTCTTCTCGTCCACCTTGAGGATGGTGTCGACGGTGCTGTCGGCGATGGTGCGCATAATGTCGATCTTGTCACCATCGCGCACGATATCGCAGAAGCTCCGCGTGCGCACGTCGAGCCGCGCGGGTAGACGGAAATCGCTGTGATAGGCAATGCTCGCTCGGATGAGTTCATCTTCTGCCGGGTCATCGATAAAGTCGCGGATGCTTGTTACGGCGGGTGCATCAGCGGGATTCTCGCCAAAGAGGACTTCGATGCCCAGCGCCGCATGGCTCATGCTCTCGGCGTCCTTAAAGGTGTCCCAGCGTCGCAGCTGCTCAAAGCGGCCCATATCGTGTAGCAGGCCGCAAAGCCATGCCAGGTCAATATCTTCTGACGACCAGCCCTGCTCGCGCGCTACGGCATCGCATGCCTCGGCCACGTGGTACGTATGCTCGATTTTGAGCGCGATGCGTGGGTTGGTGGCGTCGTAGGCATCGGTGTAGCTTTTGAAGGCCGTGCGCGCCCGGTCTCGATCGATAGCTGTCATAATGACTTCCTAAAAAGTTGTGTCTTTCGATCCGGTGGCAATTGTAGGCGAACTTTATTGCCACCGGTTGATATTTCTGCTGTGTTGCGAGGCGCGCTGCAGACGACTTACCAGAATGGGAGTGGCATGGTCCTTAGGATCTTTAAAATCGTCTGGCCAGTGATGCTTACCTATGTTGCAATAGGCGCGCCGTGCGGAATGATCATGGGGCAGACGGGAATGGAGCCCTGGATGGTCTTTGCTCTGAGCAGCACGTTTGTGACGGGCAGCGGCCAGTTTATGATCTGCAATTTTTGGCTGGCGGGCGTACCGGCATCTTCGATTATCGCGAGCGTCGCCGCCATCTCCTCGCGCTTCGCTCTTTATTCGGCATCGATCGCACCCCATCTGGCGGGCGCCTCGAAGCGTCAGACGCTGGCTGTTGCCGCGACGCTCACCGAGGAGGCATACGGCATCTCGCTTGCCAAGCTGGTTGAGGGGGAGGATTGGGGCCCGCGCGAATCCTTCGTGCTCAACGTGATCCTCATCGCGACATGGGGCGCTTCGTGCACGATGGGTGCCATCGTCGGTGCCGTTGTCGATGTTCCCACCGCTATTGCGAGTTTCGTCTGCACGTCGCTCTTTATCTGTCTACTCTTTTCGCAGCGGCTGTCGCGCGGCAATGTTGTCGCGGCGGTTTCGGGCGCGGTGTCCGTCGCCGTATGCAAGTTCTTGGGCCTCACGAATATTGCCGTGCCGGCAAGCGTCGTGGTCGGCATTGCCATTGCGCTGGCGTGCGATGCTGTATTAGACGGAAGAGGTGCCCGCGATGCCCGTTAACGAGTTCTTGGTTCTGTGGCTGTCGTCGTGGGCTGCTATCGCGTTCTTTCGCATCGCGCCGGCGTTTGCCTTGCGCGGGAGAACGCTATCGCCCCGCATTACCGAGGCCCTGGGTTATATCCCGCCCGCTGCCTTTGCCGCGCTGGTCGCCAACGACTTGGTGAGCCCCGGCGCGTTCGACGCGGGACCCTGGCCTGCCTTGGTTCCCTGGATTGCGGCTGCCGGCGTCGTGGCCGTGGCGGTCAAGACAAAATCGATGCTGTGGTGCTGTGTTTCGGGCATCGTGTTCTATATCGTTTTGAGCCTCATATAAGAGCGGGGCACGTTTAGCGTCCCTGTCCAACGAATCGAATTTCTCACCGAGCTGGTCTATTTCTTCTGGTACCATGGTCAAACTTTACTGTAGCAAAGCGTGACGTGGACTTTTGTACCCCGTCAACGGAAATGGGGGTTTCATGGCACAGGAAGCAACCGCCAACGAGCAAAAGAAATTCAAGGTCCCGCGCATCCCGGGCGACATCATGATTTATCCGATGATCGTCGGTCTTTTGCTCAACACCTTCTGCCCGCAGGTTTTTGAGATCGGCGGATTCTTTACGGCTGCCTGCCGCGGTGGCTCCAATACCATCGTCGCCGCGATCCTGCTGTTTGTGGGCGCCGGCATCAGCTTTAAGTCCACGCCGGGCGCTATCAAGACCGGCATCGTCGTGCTGATTCCTAAGCTGGTCGTCGCAGCGGCTCTCGGCCTGGGCGTGGCATATTTCTTTAACGACAACTTCCTGGGTCTGAGCTCCGTGTCTATCATCGGCGGCATCACGTTTTGCAACATGGCGCTCTATACGGGCATCATGGGCGAGTTCGGCGATGAGTCCGAGCAGGGCGCCGTCGGTATCCTATTCTTTACGGCTGGCCCCGCCGTCACGATGATCATCCTCGGTGTTTCCGGCCTCGCCAACATTCCCATTGGCACCATTATCGGCTCCATCTTGCCACTCGTTATTGGCATGGTTCTGGGCAACCTGTTCCCGTTTATCAAGAACCTGCTGGTTCCCGGTGCCAATCCCGCGATTGCCGTCATCGGATTTCAGCTCGGTGCGTCCATGAGCCTGTCGAGCTTTATCACCGGCGGTATTTCCGGCATCTTGCTGGGCCTTGTCACGCTGTTTGTCGTCGGTCCCATCACCTTTGCGTTCGAGCGTCTGTGCGGCGGCAATGGCAAGGCCGCTGTGGCTTGCTCCACCATTGCCGGCACGGCTATGACCACACCGGTTGCCCTCGCCGAGATCGCACCGCGCTACGCCGAGCTTGCGCCCACCGCGTATGCGCAGATCGCCACCGCCGTCATCATCACGGCAATCATGGCCCCGATTCTGACTGGCTGGGTCGATAAGAAGTTCTGCCACGGCGAAGAGGATCTGTCGGTCGAAGGCGTCGAGGCTATTGAGGAGGCCGTCGCGACCGACATCGACGGCGAGTAACGGCCGTTACCGATAATTGATTCCGGCGTGCAGTTCGCGCCGTCCGAGCGCCCGAACGGAAACTGTTTTGCAGTGACGTTCGGGTGCTCTGCTATGATTCCCTTTATCCCTGCGGAGAAAGGGGCGTTTGGCGCCTGGGCGCGACTCGGGCGATTCTGACCACTTGGATATTGAAGGGAGGGCGTCTAGTGGTTAAGGCACTCAAGATCGAGATATTCCTGCTATGCATGATTGTTCTTATCGGGCTTGCCGTACGAAGCCGTCGCTCCCTGTTCTCGAGCACTCAGCAGCTTTTGTTTAGCATGCTGGGCTACACGTCTGCTGCCTATATTTTCTTCGATATGATCTGGACGCTCTCGGACGGCGTGAACACTCCTGTAGGCATTACGGCCAACTGGATTCCCAACGCGGTCTCGTTTTCGCTGTTCGCCATCGCGTGCCTCATTTGGTTTTTCTATTCCGAGACGATGCAGGGCTCACGGCTCCTGACCACGCCCTACAGGGTGGTACTATTAACGTTGCCAACCGCATTGGTGGTCGTGCTGGCATTTACCAGCTGCTGGACGAACGCTATGTTCTATATCGATGCGCAGGGCGTATATCGTTGCGGCTTTGCTTATATGATCCAGCCCATCGTGAGCTACTGCTACGTCATATATACGCCCTTGCATGCCTTTATTCAGGCTCGAAAAGTCGAAAGCCTGCAAAAGAAAAGGCCATTTATCGCACCCTAGCCTTTTTTGCGGTTCCCGCTCTGGTGGGCGGTACCTTCCAGGTTTTGTTTTCGGTACCGGGCCTTTGCGTCGGTATAACGCTGAGCATCCAGCTGCTCTACATCATCTGCCAGGAGCAGCTGATCTCGACCGACCCGTTGACTGGCCTTAACAATCGCAACCGTTTTGAGACCTATATGCTTTCGCTGTTCTCGGGTACTGACCAGGCCAATGGTGTGTATCTGCTTATGATGGACGCTGACGGCTTTAAGCAGATTAACGACCGGTATGGACATGTGGAGGGCGACCATGCCCTCCAGGTCGTATCTGCTACGCTCAAAGAGGTCTGTTTGGCGTCTGGTGGCTTTATCGCACGCTATGGCGGCGATGAGTTCGTGGTGCTCCAAAAGGCAGCGGCGGAGCAGGACGTCATAGACCTGTGTTCGGCGATTGACGACGAGCTCGCTCGTGCCGAGGTGCCGTATGCATTGCGGATGTCCATCGGTTACGCGCGGGTCGGCGATAGCGTTGATACCTGGCAAGACTTACTTCGCGCTGCCGATGCGGAGCTCTACCGCGTCAAGGCCGAGAAAAAGAAAGCCGGCATCCAGATACGCTAGGAAAAGGGTCGCACGCTTGCGTGCGTGGCGGCCCTCAGCTCATCGATGTATTCCATTAAGCTAAAGTGTGCGAATGCCCTCCCTAAAAAGGTGAGCTCGCTAGGCTTTTTTGGGTTTGTTGACGATGATGATGCCGCCGCAGACCAACAGCAGGGCAACGATGACGGTAACGGGGCTCGTGCCCGCGCCTTCGCCGAGCAGCAGCGCGCTCAGCAGCACGCCAAAGACCGGGTTCATAAACCCAAAGATCGAGACGCGGCTGACGGGGTTGACGGCAAGCAGGCGCGACCATAGCGAGTAGGCGACCGCGGAGATAAGCGCCATGTAGATGATGAGCGCGATGGCAGGGACAATCGCCGTGGGGGAGAGCGCACCGCCCATCAAAAAGCCGATGGCGGTGAGGACCAGGCCGCCGACTAAAAACTGCCACCCGGCAAGCAAGACGCCGTCGTGCTCGCGGGAGAAGATGCCAATCAGGCAGGTCGAAAGGGCACCCGCGACGGTGGAGGCTAGGATAAAGCCCTCGCCGTCGAGCGTAAAGCCAAAGTTGCCGTCCGCGTCCGAAAGGTTGACGAGCGCGACGCCGGTAAAGCCCAGCATACAGCCAAGCACCTTGGCTGTATCGAGCTTCTCGGTGCGAAACGCCAAGGCGGCAAAGAGGATTGCGAGGAAGTTGGCGCTGGCCTCGATGATGGAACTCGACATGGCGCTGGCGCGCGAGAGTCCCAGGTAGAAAAAGAAGTACTGCCCGATGGTCTGAAAGAGCGACAAGATAAAGATGGGCTTGATGTCGCGAGCCTGCGGTATGAGGGGGCGGCGTTGGGCCGCGCTCATCCCAACGATAACCAGGGCGCCGGCAAGCGTAAAGCGCAAACCTGCAAAGAGCAGCTGCGAGGCGCTATCGTGCGCCGGGATACCAAAGAGTGCGTAGCCGATCTTGATGCAGGGAAAGGCCGATCCCCAGAGTGCACAGCAAACAAGACAGCCCAGGATGAGTCCGGGCAGGGTGGCGAGATACGGCTTGCGGCTTTCCATGATGTCCTTCCTACATGCGCGAAGCAAAAAAGAACCCGCCACCGGGCGTGCCGGTGGCGGGTGTTGTTACCCGAAGGGATTGTACCCGATGGGAAAGCTTTAGGCGAAGTAGGCCACGCCGCTCTCAAAGATCGGCATGAACTTATCGCCGGGGACATGCTCGGGCACGTTGCGGTACAGGTTGTCGCCGCGACGCTCGGCATGGCCCATCTTGCCCAGAACGCGGCCGTCGGGGCTCGTGATGCCCTCGATGGCGAGTGCGGAGCCGTTGGGGTTGACGGAAAGATCCATGCTGGGCTTGCCGTCCTCGCCCACGTACTGCGTGGCGACCTGGCCGTTGGCGATCAGCTGGGCGAGCACTTCGTCATTGGCGACAAAGCGGCCCTCGCCGTGGCTGATGGCGACGGTGTAGGGGTCGTCCAGGCTGCACTGCGACAGCCACGGGGACAAGTTGGACGAGATGCGGGTGCGCACCAGACGGCTCTGGTGGCGACCGATGGTGTTGAACGTCAACGTGGGCGCATCGGGCGTGGCGTCGACGATGTCGCCGTAGGGCACCAGGCCGAGCTTGATCAGGGCCTGGAAGCCGTTGCAGATGCCCAGCATCAGGCCATCGCGGGCCTTGAGCAGGTCGCGGACTGCCTCGGTGACCTCGGGAGCGCGGAAGAACGCCGTGATGAACTTGGCGGAGCCGTCGGGCTCGTCGCCGCCCGAGAAGCCGCCGGGGATCATGACGATCTGGCTTGCGCGGATGCGGCGGGCAAGCTCGTGGGTGCTCTCGGCGACGGCCTCGGGCGTGAGGTTGTTGATCACGAAGGTGTCGGCTTCGGCGCCGGCGGCGCGGAAGGCGCGGGCGCTATCGTACTCGCAGTTGTTGCCGGGGAACACGGGGATAACCACGCGCGGGCGGGCGATCTTGGCGCCGCCGTACACGTGGATGTCCTTGGCGCGGAAGTCGATGGTCTCGACCTCGGGGGTCTCGTCGGCGCTGCGGTAGGCAAAGACGCCCTCGATGCCGCTCTCCCAGGCCTCCTGGAGCTCGGAGAGCTCGATGACTTCGGAGCCGGTGTCGATGACATAGCCCTCGACGGTGGTGCCCAGGGGCTCGACGACAACGCCGTCGGCGACCTCGGGCAGCTCGGCATCCTCGGCGAGCTCGACGATAAAGCTGCCGTAGAGCGGGGTGAAGAGGCTCTCCACGTCTACATCCTCGGCAAGCTCGATACCGATCTGGTTACCGACGCACATCTTAAAGAGGCTCTCGGCGCCGCAGCCGTAGCCGGGCGTGGAGATGGCCAGGGCGTTGCCGGTAGCAGTGAGCGCCTCGACGGCGTCAAACGCGGCGAGCAGCTGCTGAGCGTCGGGGCGGTAGTCCTCGCCATAGGTGGCGGGGGCGATGCGGACGACGCGGTGCGTGAGGCCCTTGAACTCGGGCGAGACGGCGCGGGCGGCCTTGCCCACGGCGACGGCGAAACTGATCAGGGTCGGCGGAACGTTGAGCTCGCCGGCCTCGTCCTCAAACGAACCGCTCATGGAGTCCTTGCCGCCGATGGCGCCGGCACCCAGGTCGACTTGGGCCATGAGGGCGCCCAGGACGGCTGCCGTGGGCTTGCCCCAGCGCTCGGCCTCGGTGCGCAGACGCTCGAAGTACTCCTGGAAGGAGAGATAGGCGCGCTTGTGCTCAAAGCCGGCAGCCACGAGCTTGGCGATGGACTCGACCACGGACAGGTAGGCGCCCGCAAACTGGTCGGCCTCCATCAGATAGGGGTTGAAGCCCCATGCCATGGCACTCGCCGTGGTGGTCTCGCCGTCCACGGGGAACTTGGCGACCATGGCAGAGCTCGGGGTGAGCTGCGTCTTGCCGCCAAAGGGCATGAGCACGGTCGCGGCGCCGATGGTGGAGTCGAAGCGCTCGGAAAGGCCCTTGTTGGAAGCGACGTTGAGGTCGGTGACAAGCGAGGTCATGCGCTCGGCGAGCGTGGTGCCGGCCCAGCTGGGCTGCCACACGCTACGGGCGCACACGTGGGCGACCTGGTGCTTGGGTGCGCCGTTGGAGTTGAGGAACTCGCGGGACAGGTCGACGATGGCGACGCCGTTCCAGGCCATGCGCATGCGCGGCTCGGCGGTAACCTCGGCGATAACGGTAGCCTCCAGGTTTTCCTCGGCGGCGTAGCCCATGAACTCCTCGACGTCACCGTCGGCGACGGCGCAAGCCATGCGCTCCTGGGACTCGGAGATAGCGAGCTCGGTGCCGTCCAGGCCGTCGTACTTCTTGGTCACGGTATCAAGGTCGACATACAGGCCGTCGGCAAGCTCGCCCACGGCGACCGAGACACCGCCGGCGCCAAAGTCGTTGCAGCGCTTGATCAGACGGCAGGCATCGCCGCGGCGGAACAGGCGCTGCAGCTTGCGCTCGACCGGGGCGTTGCCCTTCTGGACCTCGGCACCCGAGGTCTCGATGGACTCGGTGTTCTGGGTCTTGGAGGAGCCGGTGGCGCCACCGATGCCATCACGGCCGGTGCGGCCGCCCAGCAGGATGATCTTGTCGGTGGGGGCGGGGCACTCGCGACGAACGTGGTTTGCCGGGGTAGCGCCCACGACGGCGCCAACCTCCATGCGCTTGGCCACGTAACCGGGGTGATAGAGCTCGTTGACCTGGCCGGTGGCAAGTCCGATCTGGTTGCCGTAGCTGGAGTAGCCGGCGGCGGCGGTGGTCACGAGCTTGCGCTGCGGCAGCTTGCCCTCGAGCGTCTCGGACACGGGGACGGTGGGGTCGCCGGCGCCGGTGACGCGCATGGCCTGATACACATAGCTGCGGCCCGAGAGCGGGTCGCGGATGGCGCCGCCCACGCAGGTGGCGGCACCGCCGAAGGGTTCGATCTCGGTCGGGTGGTTATGGGTCTCGTTCTTAAAGAGGAACAGCCAGTCCTGGTCCTCGCCATCGACATCGACCTTCACCTTGACGGTGCAGGCGTTGATCTCCTCGGACTCGTCGACATCGGTCATGACACCGGTCTTCTTAAGGTACTTAGCGCCGATGGTGCCCATGTCCATGAGGCAGACGGGCTTGGCGTCGCGGCCGAGTTCGTGGCGCATCTCCATGTAGCGGTCGAAGGCCTGCTGCACCACGGCGTCGTCGATCGTCACGTCATCCAGGACGGTGCCGAAGGTGGTGTGGCGGCAGTGGTCGGACCAATAGGTGTCGATCACGCGGATCTCGGTGATGGTGGGGTCGCGGTCCTCATCGCGGAAGTACTGCTGGCAGAAGGCGATGTCCGCCTCGTCCATGGCAAGGCCGCGCTCGGAAATAAAGGCGGCAAGGCCGGCCTCGTCGAGCTCGCGGAAACCGTCGAGCACCTCGACGGGCTGGGGCTCGGGGGTCTCCATGTACAGCGTCTCGGGCAGGTCGAGCGAGGCGATGCGCGCCTCGACGGGGTTCACCACGTAGTGCTTGATGGCATCGATGGCGGCCTCGTCCAGAGCGCCCGAGATCATATAGACCTTGGCGGAGCGCACGGCGGGGCGCTCGCCCTGGCTGATGAGCTGCACGCACTCGCTGGCGGAGTCGGCGCGCTGGTCAAACTGGCCAGGCAGGAATTCGACGGCAAAGACGGCGCCATCGCTTGCGGGGAGCTCGTCGTAGGTCACATCGACCTGGGGCTCGCTAAAGACGGTCGGCACGCAGGAGCGGAAAAGCTCCTCGTCGATGCCCTCGATGTCGTAGCGGTTGATGATCCTCAGGGCCTCGATGCCCTTGATGCCGAGAATTTCGGTCAGCTCGCCCTTGAGCTGCTGAGCCTCGACGTCGAACCCGGGTTTCTTCTCCACGTAGATACGAGAGACCATTGGTTCCTGCCTTCCTGATCGGTTGGGCGTACGGTACGGTATGCGGCAGCGGTCGGTTTACGGGGCAAGCCTCGCGGTCGCCTTGAGCCACATGTTTGTAAACCTCACTATGATACGACAGCTCGCGGCGCGTTGAGGACGGCGAGGGTGCTACAGTGAAGCGCAAACAAGAGAAAGGCATCACATGGCATTCGTTTCGCTCGCCATCATCGCGCTCGTGGCCTTTGCAAGCCCCTTCATCGCCTCGGCGATTCCTGGAAAACCCGTTCCCGAGACGGTCTTTTTGCTCGTGATCGGCGCGGTGTTGGGACCTCATATGCTCGGTGTCATCCATGTAGACGCCGAGGTCTCGCTTGTATCCGAGCTCGGTCTGGCCTTTTTGTTCCTGCTTGCCGGCTTTGAGATCGACCCCAAGAGCATCACGGGCGTCGAGGGGCGCTACGGCTTGGCGACGTGGGTCGTCACGTTTGGTATCGCCTGGCTTGCCGTGCGCTTTACCCCGTGGTTCTCGGTCAGTCATTTCGACGGTATCGCCGTGACGCTTGCCCTCACTTCGACGGCGCTCGGCACGCTCGTGCCCATCATGCGTGAGCGTTCGCTGACCGGAACGCGCGTAGGCGACTCGATCCTCGCGTATGGCACCTGGGGCGAACTTGGGCCCGTGCTTGCTATGTCGGTGCTGCTGTCTGCCCGCACCGGTATCCAGACGCTCGTAATCCTTGGCTTGTTTGCGGTGGTTTGCGTGTTGCTGGCCGTGGTCCCAAGCCGCTCCAAGCGCGTCGGCAGCCGCTTCTTTGCGTTTGTCGAGGAACGCGCCGATACCACGTCGCAGACCTTCGTGCGCCTGACGGTGCTCATCCTGGTCACGCTCGTGGCGTTCTCGGCCGTCTTTGATCTCGATATCGTGTTGGGTTCTTTTGCCGCCGGCTTTGTCCTGCGCTATATCATCCCCGAGGGCAACCATACGCTCGAGACCAAGCTCGACGGCCTGGTCTACGGCTTTTTGATTCCGGTGTTCTTTACCGTATCGGGCGCAAAGATCGACCTGACGGCCGTGGCGTCGCGCCCGGGTCTGCTCGCGGGCTTTATCGTGGCGTTGCTGATCATTCGCGCCGTGCCCATTCTCATCTCTATGAGCATTTGTCCTGCGACGCGCGATGTGTCGGCGTATGGTCGCATTACCGTGGTCCTGTACTGCACCACGGCCCTGCCGATCATCGTTGCCGTGACGAGCGTTGCCGTCAACGCGGGCGCGCTGTCGCAAGATATTGCATCGGTCATGGTTGCCGCCGGTGCCATCACGGTGTTCTTGATGCCATTGCTCGCGCAGCTCTTCTACCGCGTGGTGGATGCTGCGCCGGTCTCCGCCGTGGCAGAGGTTGCCGAGCATCCATCCGATGCGCTCGACATCCTGCGCGCCCACCACGACCTAGCGAGCTTGCTCGCGCGCGAGCATGAGCTGCTGACTTCGCATGGCCATGGTCGCGTATTCGAGGGCCTGCCTACGCTCGATGCGATTGCCGAGCGTCTTTCCGCCGAGGCGGCGAGCGGCCACATCGATGCCCGCATCGTGGACGCGGCGCACCTGCTTGCCGATAAGACCTATGGAGACGAGGTCGACCCGTCCGAGCTGACTCCGCGCGAGCGTCGCCGCCTGGAGCGCGCCAAGCTCGCCGTGCGCGAATACCGCCGCCGCATGCTGGAGCTCTATGCAAGAGAAGAAGCCGAGGACGACGACGGCAGGTAGCGAGGCGGTCCTTCGGAGAGACCAGGGACGGATGAA
>CABIWB010000010.1:76712-102606 GCA_902362275.1 Coriobacteriaceae bacterium
TTCAAAGGGGCGATGAAGCGATGGCGTACAAGACGCTCGAAAAACTCTTTTATGCAGATTCAAGCTCCGATCGTTATGCTTGCCATGACGAGCTGCTGCGCGAGCGCCTTACTGCCGACGGCACGGTGCGGACTGGAATTCACCTTGAGCATGGTGAACTGTTCGCTTGTGTTCCTTTGAACCTGTCCGTTGCTAGCGAGCGGATCCTCAGAAAAGAGCGAAAGATTTCCAACCTGTGGAACAGCTTGCCTTATGTGGCTTTGGGGGCCTCGATTCGTTCGCTGGTGCTTGAGGAGGTTGTTTTCAGCAACGAAATGGAGGGTGTGCACAGCACGCGGCGCCAGATTGAAGCGGCGCTGGAGTCTGCGGAGGATGCCACGGTCGAACTTTGCGGTGCCGCCGAAAAGGAGCACACTCCTTTTATTGAATTCGCTCGCCTCTACCTTCAGCTGGTGGATGGTTCAAGTCGTCCCGGCAAACCCGAGGATATTCGCGAGATTTTCGATGCCGTCACTAAGGGCGTGCTTGACCCGAAGGACCGTCCGGATGGCAAGATGTTCCGTTTGGGTCCCGTTGTGATTGAGAACAGTCGGGGCAAGATTCTCCATCAGGGTGTTTCCTCGGAGCCCGAAATCATTGACCTCCTTGGCAAGATGATAGAGTTGGGCAATCGCGAAGATGTCCCAAGCCTCTATGCAGCCTCAATCTGCCATTTTCTCTTTGAGTATATTCACCCCTTCTATGACGGTAACGGGAGAACGGGGAGGTATCTTCTCGCGTTGAGCCTGAACGAGACGTTGTCGCAGCCTACGGTGTTGTCGCTCTCTAGGACGATTGCTGAGAATAAAACCGCATATTACAAGGCGTTTGACGTGGTGGAGAGGCCCCTTAACGGTAGCGAGGCTACTCCGTTTGTTGCAATGATTCTTGATTTGATCGAGCAAGCGCAAGATGCCGTTCTGAGCGATTTGGCCGAAAAGCGCGTACAACTCGATGATCTCAAGCGGGCGATCGATGAGCTCGACGATACGTTTACCGAAAGGGCAAAAGATATTCTGTTTTATGCGGCACAGATGCATATCTTCGGTGCCTTTGGCGAATCTACGCTTGATGGTGTGTCGGGCTATCTCGATGTGACAAAGCCGACAGCGAGTAGGTCATTGTCGAGCCTAATCGCTGCCGGATATTTAGAAAAGGTGTCCGCAAGGCCGCTCGTGTGCAAGATGACGGTGGCGGGACTTAATCTGCTCGGGCTAGAGTGAACATCGGTTATCAGACAAATGAACACTCCGAGCGTTTGCCCGCCATTCCTCCATGGTGTGAAATCGCTCTTATCCCATTGAGGCGCCTTTGAGGTTGCCAATGGACTGTTGCGGCAAGCGGTGAAAGCTATGATTCAATTTCGTTCGACACGTACGCCATGAGTTCATCGTCTAAGGCCTTCAAAGAGTCTTTGATTTCCCGCCTGCGCGCGCGGGCCTGTTCTATTTTTGTGTCACATTCTCGTTTCGCTTTGAATTCGAATGGACTGAAGAAAGAACGTCTGCTCTTAAGCTCTCGAAGTTCGTTCCCCAAACGGTCAAATTCATCTTCGAGCGCTTGTTTTTGCGACTTTTTAACAGGATTATCTAACCAATATTTGGCTTGGAGCTCTGCTTCTTTTTCAGCGCGCTCACGTTCCTTCTTCTTCTCGGGGTCGTATTCGTCACGCTTTGTCATGTCCTTTTCTAACTGTTCTCTCCGAAGCTGCTTTGCCTTGTCTGGCTGGCTGCTGACGAGGCGCGAGGCGGCGTTCCGGTAAAGGAGCCCATTACGCCCACAGGCACTGAGCGCTTGAGCCATTGTGTCAGTCGCTGCCGCAATCATGGTATAGATGTCGGCGTTCGAATACCCTTTTTCTTGTAGCTTGTGCAGGATTTGATTCGATGCGCAGGACCAGTCGGCAAAGTAGCGATCTTCTAGGGAGCCCGGCTGCGAGTGCACAATCGTGCGCGAAAGCCAGCTGGTGTCCTGTGACATTTGGGCGGTAGGCTGTCCATTTGTTAACGGCAGATCGGATAGTAACAGTTCGGCAAGTGCGCGATGGCTCAGGGTAAATGAAGTCTTGAACAGGGAGAACATGACCTCGAGCGGCGTTTGTCGTCTTGGCATGATACTCTCCCTTCCTTGACCTTATTCGCTAAATAAAGGATAAGGGTGCCACTAGCCGATTTTACTGTGCAACAAATTGCATGTCGGCGAGCGGTCGCGCCGCCTGATGCGCTTGCTCCAGCTCGAGAGCTGGTTATCTTAGGGGTGCTATACGGTCTCGTTTTGATTAGGGTGGCATGACTAAATCGCCCTTCGGGAAACTGTGTCCCGGAATGGATGTCCAGATTGGGATGTAGCTTCTGCGAGAGACTCGTTGCGGAAACGGTGTCCCAGAATCGGCGTTCGAAACGGGACGCAGTTTCCCTTACAAGCAGAACAAGGCGCGCTGCCTGCGGTTGATGCAGACAGCGCGCCTTTTGCGTTGGGCCTCGTTGAGGTTCGAAGTCGTGGCTTGCGACCTTTAGGAACGGGCGGCTCCGTCGACGGGGAGCACGGCGCCCGTGACATAGGATGACATGTCGCTCGCTAGGAAAACAAAGGCGTTGGCGACATCCTCGGGTTTGCCCATGCGACCCAGCGGAATGGTGGCGATGATGGGCTTGATGACCTCTTCGGGCAGGTTGGCGACCATGTCGGTCTTGGTTACACCAGGTGCTACGGCATTGACGCGAATGCCCATGGGGGCGAGTTCGCGCGAGAGCGACTGGACCATGCCGTTGACGGCAAATTTGGACGTGGGGTAACCGACGCCGGAGGGCTGGCCGTACTTGGCGACCATCGAGCTTGTGGTAGTGATGGTGCCGCCGTGGCCGGCCTCGGTCATGATCTTGGCGGCAGCCTGGTGGCCATTAAAGACGGCGACGACGTTAAGGTCCATAGCCTTTGCGAACTCCTCGGCCGTGTAGTCCAGGAGAGGCGAGCGCTGGGAGATACCGGCATTGTTGACGACTGTGTCCAAGCCGCCCATGTCGGCTGCAGCCTGGGCAAAGGCCTCGGTCACGGCTTCGAGTGAGGTGAGGTCGCAGGAGCGGCCCCAGACCTTGGCGTCGGGATAGGCGGCTGTCAGCTTCTCAACGGCCGCATCGGCGGTCTCCTGACGCGAGCCAAAGACGGTGACGGCGGCGCCCTCCTCGATAAAACGGCAGGCGATGGCATAGCCGATACCGCGCGTGCCTCCGGTGATGATCGCTTTCTTGCCCTCGAGCAACATGGTGCTTCCTCTCATCGCGGGCGGACATTCGCAGCACAGCGTAGCGGTAGCCGGAATCGGCCGCGTCTGCATATCGGTGAACGGTAGCCCGCGTTACCGATGAGCGGCTCGCGCAAATGTGCTCTGCCGTTGTGCTTGGGGCAGGAGACAAAAGGGCTCCCGTCCCACATCGGACGGGAGCCCTCAAAGCGCGTATTGCTAGGCGAGCGTTGGGTTAGTTTGCCATGACGCCTTCGGTCCAGGCTTCAACGTCCTCGATGCGCAGGACGTTGGCGACCTCGGCTACGCAGTCGACGCTGGCAAGCTCGGCGGCGGCAGCCTGGACGTCCTTCTCGAGTGCGCGGTGCGTCAGGAAGATGACCGAGCAGACATTGCTGACGCCCGACTTGCCGTCCTCGACCTGGTTGATGAGCGAGATCGAGATGTTATGCTTGGCAAAGATATCGACCGTCTCGGACAGGGCGCCCACGCGGTCGGCGACCTTCAGGCGCACATAGTACTTGGTCTGGAGCTCGTCCATGGGCTTAAAGGCGAGGTTGTGGCCATAGGGCTCAATCTCGGGCAGCGGAGCCACGCCGCGGCTGATCTGCTCGGAGAGCGACAGGATATCGCCCACGACGGCGCTCGCGGTGGGGAAGGAGCCTGCGCCGGCACCGTAGAACATGGTCTCGCCTACGGCGTCGCCTACCACGTAGACAGCGTTCATGGCGCCGTTGACCTTGGCAAGCATGTGGTCGGCGGGGATCAGCGTGGGATGCACGCGGACGTCGACGCCGGCGTCGGTGTTGCGTGCGATGCCCAGCAGCTTGATGGTGTAGCCGAGCTCGCGGGCCTGGGCGATGTCCTCGGCGCCGATGGTACGGATACCCTGCTGGTACACATCGTCGGTGGTAACGCGGGTGCCAAAGCCGATGGAGGCGAGGATGGCCGTCTTGCTGGCGGCGTCGAAGCCGTCGACATCGGCGGACGGGTCGGCCTCGGCATAGCCCTTGGCCTGCGCGTCGGCAAGCACGTCAGCGTAATCGGCGCCCTCGGCGTCCATGCGCGACAGGATATAGTTGGTGGTGCCGTTGAGGATGCCGGCGATGGTCAGGATCTTGTTACCCACCAGGTCGTGCTCGAGCGTGCTGACGATGGGGATGCCGCCACCGCAGCTGGCCTCGCACTTAATCTGCACGCCGCACACACGCGCCTTCTCGGCGAGCGTCTCGACATGACGGCCCAGCAGGGCCTTGTTGGCAGAGACGACGTGCTTGCCGTTCTCGAAGGCGGTGGTGAAGATCTCGGTCGCGGGGTGCTCGCCTCCGATGAGCTCGACGACGATATCGACGGCTGGGTCGGTGACGACATCATGCCAGTCACTCGTAAAGACCTCGCGCTCAATACCGGCTGCTTCAGCCTGCTCCCAAGCAAGCGCGCAGGCGCGGGTCAGCTTAAGGTCGATGCCGTAGGCTGCCAGGTACTCATCGTGGTGGCTCTTGATCAGACGGGCCACGCCGCCGCCGACGGTTCCCAGACCGATCAGACCGACGTTCACGGTGCGCAGGGGTTCGCTCATAGATAACTCCTTCGTGCATCTTATGGATGGATAAACCGCTTAAAGGTTGAGTGCATTCTAGCGTGAACCGGGGGCGCGTGCTCGCCAGGCAACAGGAGCCGCACAAAACGGCACCCCCGAAACGCTGCGGAAACATTGGAAACACGCTCGCTACAAACGGACTTCCGTAACAAACTGTCAACGTTTGCGCCATAAGGTTTGCCCTGTACCGCAAGACGGCCGCACCGCGGCCAGCGAAAAAGGGGGACACCATGTTCAACATCAACAGCACGCTCAGCCGTAGGAACTTTCTCGTCGGCGCTGCGGCGCTCGGCAGCACCGCCGCACTCGCTGGTTGCTCGTCGGGTGGCTCGGACGGCGGCTCCGCCGATGACGGCAAGACCTTCAAGATCGGTGTCATCGGCCCTCTGACCGGCGCCGCGGCAACCTATGGCGTTTCGGCCGAGAAGGGTGCCAAGCTTGCCGCCAAGGATTTCTCGACCAAGGATCTCAAGCTCTCGCTTAAGTCCGAGGATGACGTCGCCGACGGCGAGAAGGCTATCAACGCCTTCAATACCCTGTGCGACTGGGGCATGCAGGCGCTCGTCGGCCCCGTCACGACTGGTGCCGCCGTCGCTGTCTCGGGCGAGATCGCCGACGATATGCTCATGGTCACGCCCTCTGCTTCGTCCCTCGACGTCACCAAGGACAAGACCACGGTTTTCCAGGTTTGCTTTACCGACCCCACCATGGGCGCGAGTGCTGCCAAGTTTTTGGCCGAGAAGTATGCAGACGCCAAGATCGCCCTGTTCTACAACTCCGGCGATACGTACAGCTCGGGTGTTGCCGATGCCTTTGCCGAGCAGGCCAAGGAGTCCAAACTTGATATCGTCGATACCGAGACCTTTAAGGACGACTCCTCCACGAGCTTTACCAACCAGCTCACCAAGGCCAAGGAGGCCGGCGCCACGCTCATCTTTGCGCCGATCTACTACACGCCGGCGTCCGTTTTGCTCAAGAACGCCAAGGACATGGGATACGACATGACCCTCATGGGTACCGACGGCATGGACGGCCTGCTCTCCGTTGAGGGCTTCGACACCTCTCTTGCCGAGGGCGTGCTGCTCATGACCCCGTTCTCTGCCGACGATGAGAAGAACGCTGACTTCGTCAAGGCCTATAAGGACGCCTACGACGAGACGCCCAACCAGTTTGCCGCCGACGCCTACGATTGCGTCCACGCCATCGTCGAGGCCATCGACAAGGCGGGCATCGATATTACGGCCGACGGCGCCGACATTGCCGGCGACCTTGCCAAGGCCATGCGCAAGATCAAGATCGAGGGCCTGACGGGTGAGCTTACGTGGAACGACGAGGGCCAAGTCGAAAAGCCTGCTACGGCCTATGTGATTCAGGACGGCAAGTACATCGCCGCCTAAGTGCATATACAACGAGACCGGTGGGGTCGTTTTATTTAGGGCAAGGACGCTTGTAACGGAATAGAAACATTACTTTCACACAATAAAGTGGCTAAACTGCATAAACAGACAGGGATTCGCATATTTCTGGATAAATGTACAAAGTAGAAGAAAAGTTGAGATAATCGCCACTTTTCTCAACTAAAGCGTCTACTATTTTGCGAACGCCGAACACGGCGAAGGATGGCCTGTCGGGTAACCAAAACCCGACGAGATTTGAGAGGAGAGCCGCATGTCGAGCCTCACCGGTAAGTCATTGAACCCTGTTATGAATCGCAGGAGCGTTATCGCGAGCGCAGCAGGTCTGGGGGCGATGTCCATTCTAGCTGGCTGCTCCTCCAACGGCGGCGACAGCGGTTCCGCTTCGGGCGACGCTTCGTTTAAGATCGGCACCATCGGCCCGCTGACCGGTGCCGCCGCGTCCTACGGCAAGTCCGTTACCCAGGGCGTCGAGCTTGGCTGCAAGGACTTCTCCACCAAGGAGCTGCCGCTTGCCAGCAAAGCCGAGGACGACCAGGCCGACGGCGAGAAGGCCGTCAACGCCTTTAATACCCTGCTCGACTGGGGCATGCAGGCCCTTGTCGGCCCGACCACCACGGGTGCGTCGGTTGCCGTTGCCGCAGAGTGCGGTAACGACCCCAAGACGTTCATGATCACCCCGTCCGCGTCCTCCGAGGACGTCACCGACGGCAAGGATTGCGTCTTCCAGGTTTGCTTTACCGATCCCAACCAGGGCGTCAACGCTGCCAAGTTCCTGGCAGAGAAGTATGCGGACGAGAAGTTCGTACTGTTCTATAACTCCGGCGACGCCTATTCTTCGGGCATCGCAGATTCCTTTAAGGCCCAGGCGGCTGAGTCTAAGCTCGAGATTGTTGACGAGGAGACCTTTAAGGACGACTCCGCCACGAGCTTTACCAACCAGCTGACCAAGGCCAAGCAGGCCGGCGCTACCATGATCTTTGCGCCGATCTACTACACGCCGGCGTCCGTCCTGCTCAAGAATGCTAAGGACATGGGCTACGACGTCAAGATGATGGGCTGCGACGGCATGGACGGCATCCTGGGCGTTGAGGGCTTCGACACTTCTCTTGCCGAGGGACTGCTGCTCATGACCCCGTTCTCCGCCGACGACGAGAAGAACGCCGACTTCGTCAACGCTTACAAGGATAAGTACGGCGATACCCCCGACCAGTTTGCCGCCGACGCCTATGATGGCGTGCGCGCGGTGGCCGAGGCCCTCAAGGAGGCCGGTCTTGGTGTCGACGCCGACCCGACCGAGGTAGCCGAGAAGCTGCCCAAGGCTATGCTCAAGATTACCGTTGACGGTCTGACCGGCAAGCTCACCTGGAACGATAAGGGCCAGGTCCAGAAGGACCCCACGGCGTACGTTATCACCGACGGCAAGTACGTACAGGCCTAATAGACCGCCTTACATGGAGCGGTTTTGATCCCAAGCAGGGGAGGTTTTGGCCTTCCCTGCTTGCTTGGTATCTAGGGACAGTGTAACGTCCCTGTTTCATACATTAACTGGAAACCTATTCGAAAGGGGGATGTGGAACATGACGGTCTTTATCCAATACCTGGTCAACGGCCTGTCCATGGGCAGCGTCTACGCCATCATCGCGTTGGGCTACACCATGGTCTACGGTATCGCCAAGATGCTGAACTTCGCTCACGGCGACGTCATCATGGTCGGTGCCTATGTCTCGTTCTGTGCCACGTCGTATCTCGGCCTCCCGGGCTGGGCATCTGTAATTCTCTCTTGTGTGGTCTGTACCGTTCTCGGTGTTCTCATCGAGGGTCTGGCATACAAGCCGCTGCGTCAGGCGGGCCCGCTGGCCGTTCTGATCACGGCCATCGGCGTGTCCTACTTCCTGCAGAACGCCGCGCAGCTTCTGTGGGGCGCCACGCCCAAGAACTTCACTTCGCTCGTCACCCTCCCGGTGCCGGAGTTCTTGGCCAAGTTCAACGTGAGTGCCGTCTCGCTCGTCACCATCGTCGCCTGCCTGGTTATCATGGCCGGTCTGATGTTCTTTACAGGTAAGACCAAGATGGGCAAGGCCATGCGCGCCGTGTCCGAGGACAAGGCCGCCGCTCAGCTCATGGGCATCAACGTCAACCGCACCATCTCGATGACGTTCGCCATCGGCTCCGCCCTTGCCGCCATCGCCGGTGTGCTCCTGTGCTCCTACTCGCCGGTCCTGCAGCCCACCACGGGCGCCATGCCTGGCATCAAGGCCTTCGACGCCGCCGTTTTCGGCGGCATCGGCTCCATCCCCGGTGCCTTTGTCGGTGGCATCCTCATCGGCATCATCGAGGCGATGGCGCAGGCCTATATTTCCACGAGCCTTGCCAACTCCATCGTCTTTGGTGTTCTGATCATCGTCCTGCTCGTCAAGCCTGCCGGCCTCTTGGGCAAGTACGTCCCCGAGAAGGTGTAGGTGAGCGTTATGAAGTTTCTTAAAGACAAGCAGACGCGTCACGACTTTGTCACGTACGCCATGTGCATCGTGGCATTTGCCATCGTGTTCTTTATGCAGTCCAACCATATGATCCCGCGCATGATCGCCGGCCAGTTGGTTCCCATTACGGCCTACATCGTCATGGCCATTTCCCTCAACCTCGTCGTCGGCATCGCGGGCGACCTGTCGCTGGGCCATGCGGGCTTTATGAGTGTCGGTGCCTACACGGGCATCGTCACCGCGGTCGCCCTCGAGAGTGCCGTTCCCTCCGATCCGGTGCGCCTGATCATCAGCATTGTGGTCGGTGCTATCGCCGCTGCCATCTTGGGCTTCTTGATCGGCATCCCGGTCCTGCGCCTGAGCGGCGACTATCTGGCCATCGTGACCCTGGCTTTTGGCGAGATCATCAAAGAGATCGTCACCTGCCTCATTGTGGGCGTCGACTCCCGCGGCCTGCACGTGATCTTTAACATCACGGGCAACTCTACGATCGACGACCTGCACCTGCTTGAGGACGGCACCGCCATCATCAAGGGCGCCCAGGGCGCCTCGGGCGTGTCGACGTACTCGACCTTCCTCGCCGGTGCCATCCTGGTCATGGTCGCACTCGTGATCGTGCTCAACCTGGTTCGCAGCCGTACTGGCCGTGCCATTATGGCCGTGCGCGACAACAAGATCGCTGCCGAGTCCGTGGGCATCTCCGTCACCGAGTACCGCATGATCGCCTTCGTGGTTTCCGCCGCTCTCGCCGGCGCTGCCGGAGCCCTCTTCGGCGGTAACTTCTCGCAGCTTTCCGCTACCAAGTTCGACTTCAACACGTCCATCCTCATCCTAGTGTTCGTGGTCCTTGGCGGTCTGGGCAATATGCGCGGCTCCGTCATCGCGGCGGCGTTGCTCACGGTGCTTCCCGAGCTGCTCCGTCAGTTCTCGGACTACCGCATGCTCATCTACGCTATCGTGCTGATCCTGGTCATGATCTTTACCAACAACCCGCAGCTCAAGGCGTTCTTCGCACGCATTAAGGATCGCTTTGCTCCCAAGAAGGAGGTGGCAGCCGATGCCCAGTAAGTTTGAGTTCAACAAGGGCAAGATGGTCCCGTATCCTTCTGGCGCCATTGTCCCCGATCGCGACCTGGGCGAGCGTCCGGCGCTCGAGTGCATCCACCTGGGCATTGAATTCGGCGGCCTTAAGGCAGTCGACGACTTTAGCCTAACCATCGGCAAGACCGAGATCGCCGGTCTCATCGGACCCAACGGTGCCGGTAAGACCACGGTCTTCAACCTGCTTACCAAGGTGTATCAGCCCACGCACGGCACCATCCTGCTCGACGGTGAGGACACCTCGGGCAAGTCGGTCTACCAGGTCAACCGCATGGGTATTGCCCGTACGTTCCAGAACATTCGCTTGTTCAACACCATGACGGTGGAGGACAACGTTAAGGTCGGCCTGCACAACCAGGAGCGTTACTCCGGCTTTGAGGGCGTGCTGCGCCTGCCGACGTATTGGAAGCACGAGAAGGCCGCCCACGAGCGCGCCATGGAGCTGCTGTCCATTTTTGACATGGAGCACCTGGCAAATGAACAGGCCGGATCGCTGCCTTACGGCGCCCAGCGTCGTCTGGAAATCGTCCGCGCGCTTGCCACCAACCCCAAGTTGCTGCTGCTCGACGAGCCTGCCGCCGGCATGAACCCGTCCGAGACCGCGGAGCTCATGGAGAACATCGTCAAGATTCGCGACACCTTTGGCATTGCCATCATGCTCATTGAGCACGACATGTCGCTTGTCATGAACATCTGCGAGGGCATCTGCGTGCTCAACTTTGGTAAGGTCATCGCCAAGGGCACGGCCGAGGAGATCCAGAACAACGACGCTGTTATTGAGGCGTATCTGGGCAAGCAGGATAAGGGGGAGAACTAAATGGCAGAGCCGATGCTTTCCGTCTACAACATCAACGTCTGGTACGGCGCCATCCACGCCATCAAGGACATCTCCTTTAACGTCAACGAGGGCGAGATCGTGGCCCTGATTGGTGCCAACGGTGCTGGCAAGTCCACGACGCTTAAGACCGTCTCGGGTCTGCTGCGCTCTAAGACCGGCTCCATCAAGTTTATGGGCGAGGACATTACCCATACGCCCGCTGATAAGCTGGTTGGTAAGGGCCTGGCTCAGGTTCCCGAGGGACGTCGCGCCTTTTTGCAGATGACGGTCGAGGAGAACCTGGAGATGGGCGCCTATACACAGCCCAAGTCCACGGTGGCTCCGGGCCTGGAGCGCGTCTACGAGCAGTTCCCGCGCCTGAAGGAACGCCGTCGCCAGGTCGCCGGCACCCTTTCAGGCGGCGAGCAGCAGATGCTCGTTATGGGGCGCGCCCTTATGAGTAACCCCAAACTGCTTATGCTCGACGAACCTTCCATGGGTCTGGCGCCGATTCTGATCGAACAGATCTTCCAGATTGTCGAGGACCTGCACAAGGCTGGCACCACGGTGCTTCTGGTCGAGCAAAACGCGCAGATGGCGCTTTCCATCGCCACACGCGGCTACGTGCTCGAGACCGGCAAGATTACCATGACCGGCACCGGCCAAGAGCTCCTGCACGACGATAACGTGCGCAAAGCTTATCTTGGTGGCTAACTAGTTACGCGGTTTTACCAAACCGCGTAGCGGCTCGACGCTGCAAGCCCGCCAGGGCGGCAATCTGCCTTTCAACTTCGGCGGCATGACCAGAAGGTCAATGCCGCCTTGTTTCAAGGCACCTTGCTCGCTCTGGCGGGCTTTCGCTGTCGTTGTCAAAACATCGACGTTGTGGCAGATGCCAACGACTACCCCTTTAAGTTTCGGTGGAATGGGGACTAAATGGGAGCCTCGGAGACCAAAAGAGTCCCTATTCCACCACAACTTCATGGGGGTGTGTGACAATGCCCGTCGGAAAACATCTGCTGTCTTTTGGGGGTCTATCTATGCTGTACGAGTTTTGTGCCGAGAACTTTGAGCGGGTGCCGGCGGCTATCGATGCCGGTGCAAGGCGTATCGAGCTGTGCGACAACCTTGCCGTTGGTGGCACTGCGCCTTCGGCCGGCGTTATCAGCGCTACGACCAACTATGTTCACGAGCACGATGCACGGGTGATGTGCATGATTCGCCCGCGTGGCGGCGACTTTCACTACAACCAGGACGAGCTGCGTATGATGGAGATGGATCTGGGCCTTGCCGTGAGTGCGGGCGTTGACGGCTTGGTCTTTGGCTGCTGCAAGCCCTGCGCTGGCGGATGGGCGCTCGACGAACTTACGCTTGGCGCCCTCGTGATGGCTGCGGGCTGCGCGACCGAGGAGTGCAAGCGCGATCCTATCGACATCACTTTCCACATGGCGTTTGACCAGCTCTCGCCCGAGGCTCAGCTGGACGCCATTGACACGCTCGCCGACTGCGGCGTCACGCGCATTCTGACGCACGGTGGTACTGCCGGTACGCCGATCGAGGACAACTTCGAAAACCTGGTCCGCTTGATCGAGTACGCGGGCGACCGCCTGACCATCCTTCCCGGTGGCGGCATTTCCACGGCCAACCGCGATACCGTGGCGGCGGCACTGGGCGTCTCCGAGCTCCATGGCACCAAGATCGTGCCGCTGGGGGTATAACCCGTGGCGCTGGTATTTGACGTTCAGCAGGCGAACGGTAAGCCCGACGACAACCGTCGTCCAGGCACCGCGTGCCCCTTTTGCGATACCGAGGAACTCGCCAATATCATCCGGCGCGACGGTGACTGTATCTGGCTCGAGAATAAGTTTAAGACCTTGCGGGCCACTCGCCAGACCGTATTGATTGAGTCGTCCGACCACGACGCCGACCTGGTGACCTATGCGCCGGACGAGCTGCATCATGTTATGCGGTTTGCTCTGGATTGCTGGCAGCGGATGATTGACTCCCGACAGTATCGCAGTGTTCTCATGTACAAGAACAAGGGCCCACTTTCGGGCGGCAGTCTGGTCCATCCGCACATGCAGATTGTGGGTTTGGAGCAGGAAGACGGCTATGCTTCGTTGGCTTCCGCCAATTTCGAAGGCATCAATGTCTGGCAACAGGGGAGAATCTCGGTCAATATCTCAGCCGAACCGATCATGGGGTTCTTTGAGATCAACGTTTCAGCCCCGCAGGGAATCGCCGCCAGCGATGACGCACGAGACCAAGCCGAGGCGGATCTCTTTGCCGATGCGATCCAGGTAGCTCTGCGCTATATCCTAAACGAGCACCACGGTGATCGCGCAGAGTCGTACAACTTGTTCTTCTATCACCTGGGCGGTCGGACCATTGCCAAGGCGCTGCCGCGTTGGGTGGTTTCGCCCTACTTTGTCGGCTATCGTTTGGCCCAAGTCAATGCCGAGACGACGCTCGATATCGATGCTGAGCGTCTGCGTGCGCATCTGGAAACGCTCGTATAGTAAGACTAACACCCGCGTAATGCGGACAGCCTAGCGTGCCAACGCGTCGCGGCCGGCTTCGACCCGCTTGCGCTGTTTGGTGCGCTCCTCGCCGGTTAGGCACTCAAAGAGATGCCCGATAATCGAGGCCAGCACCTGCTGAAACAGCGTGCCGCACATGACGGGGAACACGACCTCGCCCGGAAAGTACTGCGTGGCGATGACGGCGCCCGAAGAGATGTTACGCATGCCGCAGGTAAAGCACATGGTAGTCGTCTCGCTATATGGCAGATGCAGCGCACGTGCGACCAGAAAACCGACGACAAAGCCGCTGATGGCGAAGACCAAAATAAAGAGGGCGACTTCCAGGCGCACCGCGTTCATGTGTAGCACGTACTCGCTCATGGCGGTGGAGTTGGACGCGATGACGCCCATCATCATGAACTTGCAGGCGGGCGAGAGCGCGGGAGAGAGTTTCTCGTGGCCCCAGCCGCGCGTGAGTTCATTGATGACAATACCGAGCGCAGCGGGGATGGCGATCATAAAGGCCATGTTCTGCATCATGCTCGGCACGTCGATCGAGACGGTGGCGCCCAGCAGGAGCTTGAGCGTAAGCGGAATCGTCACAGGTGAGATGACCGAGGACGTCAGGATGATGGTGAGCGCGAGCGGGCCGTTGCCGCCGAACATGCTGATCCACATAAAAGCGGTGACGGCCACGGGCACGCTGTATTCGAGCACAATGCCGCAGACAAGATTGGGGTTGGAGCCAAAGAAGAGTGACCCCATGGCATACGCCGCGATGGGGATGAGCACAGCCGAGACAAATAACGCCAAAATCAAATGCAGCGGACGGCGGAACACCTCGGTTACCTGGTGGAAGGTGTTGCTGAGCGCACCCTGAAACGTCATAAAGGCAAACAGGGTGGGAACGATGGGCTTGAGCACGCCGATCTGCTGGGGAAAGAGCACGCCGAGCGCCACACAAATCGGAACGATGAACTGCATATGCCCCGCGAGAAATTTGCCCAGTCCAACCCATTGCTTCATATGCGCTTGTGACTCCCTTTGCTCATGAATCCGTTTTGAATGGATATGCTAGACGCTCGCATGCGTCCGTGCGTCAGAAACGCTCAAATATTTCGAGGCTATTACCGGCATCGTTTACCGAAACCGCGGCGTACTGCGGCGATTTGCGTCCGCGCTGCACGGTATAATAAATCCGTTCAACAGATCTGCCTGCCGAAGCGGGCATACACAGAGGACTCATCGCTATGAACCGTGAGAGGTATCGCGGCGACCTGCCCCTATCGGGGGTGGGCGCCTATGTCATCGCTTAAGACGACGCATCGCTGGGCGGTCGCTCAGCAAAACCCCGAGTTCGAAAAGGAGCTTTCGGCTGGCCTGGGCATACCCGGGCTGGTGGCGCGCATTATGGTCGCGCACGGCATTACATCCATCGAAGAAGGCCAGCTGTTTTTGACGCCTTCGCTCGATCGCGACTGGGCGGACCCGCTCGTTATCCCGGGCATGTCGGTCGTTGCCGACCGCGTCGAGCGTGCTATTCGCAACCACGAGCACATCGCGGTCTTTGGCGATTTTGATGTTGACGGCATTACGTCGACCTGCCTGTTGACTGAGGCGCTGCGCACGTTTGGCGCCGATGTCACGCCGTTTATTCCGCATCGCTTTGACGAGGGCTACGGTCTTTCGCGCGCGGCGCTCGACCGCGTTAACGAGCTTGCTCGCCCCCAGCTGATCGTGACGGTCGATAACGGCATTGCCGCCAAGGAAGAGGTTTCCTATCTGGAGAGCCTGGGGATCGATCTGGTGGTTACGGACCACCATGAGCCGTCCGACCAGGTGCCGCAGGGTGTGCCCCTGACCGACCCCAAGCTCGAGGACGAGGGCCCCTCGCGCGAGCTTGCCGGTGCTGGTGTGGCGCTCAAGCTGGTGCAAGTCCTGGGTGAGCGCCTGGGCAAGCCGTCGTATTGGCGTTCGCTAATCGAGGTCGCGGCGCTGGGCACCGTGTCCGACATGATGCCGCTCACGCCCGAGAACCGCGCGCTGGTTGCCGAGGGCATCCAGCAGATGCGCGTAACCGCTCGCCCCGGCTATATCGCGCTTGCCGCGCTCGCCAAGGCGGACCTTTCGAGCATTACGGCGGATGGCCTGTCATTCTCGCTCATTCCCCGCTTAAACGCTGCCGGTCGCATGGCCGATCCCAAGCTGGCGCTCGACCTGCTGCTTGCCCGCGACCCCATCGAAGCGAGTGCGCTTGCCGCCGAGCTCGAGGAAATCAATCGCCAACGCCGCGAGATCGAGGCGGAGCTCACGCGCGATGCCATGGCAAAGGTCGAGAAGACCTATGACGGCGGACGCGCGATCGTTGTGGGCGGCGAAGGCTGGCACGAGGGCGTCAAGGGCATCGTGGCAAGCCGTCTGACCAACCGCTATCACGTGCCGGCGCTGCTGTTCTCGATCGAGGACGGTATCGCGCGCGGTTCTGGTCGCTCGGTGGGCAAAGTTAACCTGTTTGACGCCGTCGAGCGCTGTTCCGACCTGCTGATTCGTCGCGGCGGACATGCCGGTGCGGTGGGTGTGACCATCGAGGCATCCAAGCTCGACGAGTTCCGCCGCCGCCTTTCCGCCGTGCTGTCCGAGCTTCCCGCCGAGGACTTTGAAGACACCGACGAGGTCGCCGCCACCGTCGACCTTTCCGAGCTGAATATCGAGACCATCGAGCAGATCTCCCGCCTTGAGCCGTTTGGCCAGGGCAACAAGGTGCCGCTGCTGGCTGCCGAGGGCGTGACGATGTGCGACCGCACCGTGGTGGGCAAAACCGGCGAGCACATGCGCTTTGTGGCGACCGATGGCGCCGCGAGTGTGCCGGCCATTATGTTCCGCGTGCCGCAAATCGATAAGCTCATCAACTGCGATAGCGCTGTCGACTTGGTGTTCGAGGCCGTTGCCGAGCATTGGCAGGGGCGTGTGAAGCCCAAGCTCATGATCAAGGATGTTCTGGTCCGCGATACCACGCTGCCCAGCGTCGACGATCCGGCTTGCGAGCTTCGTCGTGGCGTGCAGCCGGCGGATTCCGGCCTGCGCCTGGAGTCGCGTAAGCGCGAGACGCTCGCCCAGCTTTCCTATACCGAGCTCACGCGCTCGCTTATCCATAGCTTTATCGGATCGAACCAGCCGCACCGCGCGCAGGTTGAGGCGCTCGATGCCTTGGCCGACCACCAGAGCATCTTGGCCGTTATGGGAACGGGCCGCGGCAAGTCCCTCATCTTCCATGTGCATGCTGCGCGCGAGGCTGTCCTTCGCGGACGTGCGAGTATCTTTGTCTATCCGCTGCGCGCGCTTGTTGCCGACCAGGCCTATCACCTCTCGTCGACGATGGCAGCGCTTGGCATTGGCGTTGGCGTGCTGACCGGCGAGACCGTGGAGGCCGCACGCGATGACGTGTTCGCCGGCCTAGCTTCGGGCCGCACCGGTATCGTGCTCACGACGCCCGAGTTCTTATCTATCCACCGTGACCGCTTCGCGCGTTCGGGCCGCATCGGCTTTGTCGTTATCGATGAGGCACACCACGCCGGCCTTGCCAAGGGCGGCGACCGCAGCGCCTATCTCGACATGCCCGATATCCTCAAAGCCCTGGGCGACCCGGTTGTTATGGCTGCGACGGCCACCGCGACGGCTCCGGTCGTGGCCGAGCTTGCCCGCATGTTGCCGATTACTCGCACGGTGGTCGACGAGACGGTGCGCGAGAACCTGCAGCTCGAGGACGACCGCGACCTTGCGAGCCGCGAGAACCGTTTGGTGTCGATCGTGGCGACGGGGGAGAAGACCGTCATTTACGTCAATTCGCGCGACCAGTCCGTGGCGCTCGCCAAGACGTTGCGCAAGCGTGTGCCCGATTGCGCAACCTATATCGCGTTCTATAACGCGGGGCTTGCGCGCTCCGATCGCCGCCGCGTGGAGGAAGCATTCCGAGACGGAAGCCTCAGCTGCATCGTTTCGACCTCCGCCTTTGGCGAGGGTGTCAATCTGCCCGATATCCGCCATGTCGTGCTGTACCACATGCCGTTTGGCGCCATTGAGTTCAACCAGATGAGCGGGCGTGCCGGTCGTGACGGACAGCCCGCCGTGATCCACCTGCTCTATTCGTCGCGCGACGCCCGCATTAATGAGCGCCTGCTCGACTGCTACGCACCCGAGCGCGACGAACTCGTCACACTCTATCGCGCGCTGCAGACCATGTGGCGCTCCAACCGCGGTAAGACCGGGGATGATTCATTCTGCGCAAGCGATATCGACATCGCGCAGATGTGTCTTGCCATCGATGCCCGCACCCCGGTCGACGAGCGTTCGGTGGCAAGCGGCCTGGGAATCTTCGAAGAGCTTGGTTTCTGCCGCGTTTCGGGGCTTGGCGACACGCGCCGCATCGTGATGGCCGAAAACCCCGGCCGCGTGCAATTGAGCAGGTCAATTCGCTATTTGGAGGGCTTGCGCTCGCGCATGGAGTTCTCGGCTTTCCGGAGTTGGGCGCTCGATTCGTGCGCTTCTGATATGCTAGCCAAAGTTAACCGCCCGATCGTACCGCGGGCCTAGGGGAAGGGGACCTCGATGGATGCCGCAGCCCGTACCGCCCATGATTCCACCCTCCAGCCGTTTTCGGAGATGGAGCACTACAAGCATGCCGATGAGCTGCCGCCCGAGATTATGGCGGACAGCTACGACAAGCTGGAGCGTCTGTGCCTCAAATATATGAATGAGGATGACTTCTCCAAGGTGGAGCAGGCCTACTGCTTTGCTGCCGAGAAGCATTGCAACCAAAAGCGGCGCTCGGGTGAGATGTACATTAACCATCCTGTCGAGGTGGCTATCATTCTGGCAGACCTCAAGATGGACTGCGACGTGGTGTGCGCCGCGTTGCTGCACGATACCGTCGAGGACACCGAGACCTCGCTCGCCGATGTTTCGGGTCTGTTTGGCGAAACCGTGGCAGAGCTCGTCGACGGCGTGACCAAGCTCACCAACATCGAAGTCGACAGCATGGACGAGAAGCAGGCCCTCACGCTGCGTAAGATGTTCCTCGCTATGTCCAAGGACATCCGCGTCATTATCGTTAAGCTTGCCGACCGTCTGCACAACATGCGCACCCTTGCGGCTCTTCGCGAGGACCGCCGTCTGTTTAAGGCGCGCGAGACCATGGACGTGTACGCGCCCTTGGCCGACCGCTTGGGCATGAGCTCTATCAAGTGGGAGCTCGAGGACCTGTCCTTCTTTTACCTGGAGCCCGACGCCTACCAGCGCATCGCGCGCATGGTGGCAGAGTCGCGTGAGGTTCGCGAGCGCTATCTGGCCGAGACCATCAAGACGCTCACCGATGAACTCAACCGCATTGGTCTTGAGGGCTTTCAGATCAACGGTCGTTCCAAGCACTATTGGTCCATCTATCAAAAGATGAAGCGCAAGGGCAAGGAGTTCTCCGAGATTTACGACCTGGTGGCGCTGCGCGTCATCACGCATTCGGTGCGCGATTGCTATTCCACGCTCGGTGCGGTGCATACGCTGTGGCACCCCATGCCCGGTCGCTTTAAAGATTATATCGCCATGCCCAAGGTCAATAACTACCAATCGCTTCACACGACGGTTATCGGCCCCACGGCCCGCCCGCTCGAGATTCAGATTCGAACCTACGAGATGCATGAGCAGGCCGAGTACGGTATTGCCGCCCACTGGCTCTATAAGAAGTCGGGCGGATCGTCTGCGTCTAAGACCAATGATGCCCAGCGTCTGGACGACCAGATCAACTGGCTCAAACATTCGCTCGATTGGGCTGCGTCTGATGAGATTACCGACGCCAAGGAATACCTGCATTCGCTGAAAGTCGATCTCTTCGATCAGGAGATTTTTGTCTTTACGCCCAAGGGCGAGGTCATGGCGCTTCGTGCCGGCTCCACGCCGCTCGACTTTGCCTACGCCGTTCACACCGAGGTGGGAAACCACTGCGTCGGCGCTAAGATCAATGGTGCGGTGGCCCCGCTCACGCACGAGATCAAGACGGGCGACCGCGTTGAAATCCTGACTAACAAGAGTTCCAAGCCGTCGCGTGATTGGCTCAAGATCGTTAAGACACCTTCCGCCAAGTCAAAGATCCGCCGCTATTTTGCCGCTGCGACCAAGGACGACGACGCTGCTGCTGGTCGCGATATGCTGGTCAAGGACCTGCGTAAGCGCGGCTATGGCATTTCTACGCCGCGTTCGACGCGTGCGCTCAACGCCGTGGCGGAGCAGTTTAACTTCAAGCAGCTCGAGGACCTGTTTGCCGCCGTCGGCGCCGGCAAGGTTGCCCCGCGCGCTGTGGGCAATAAGGTCGAGCAAATCTTGGACCCCAAGCCCGAGGAACAACTCACCAAGGCCGAGGCTATCGCCGAGGTCGTGAAGCAGCCCGCTCGCGGCTCCAACCGCAAGCCGCAAAAGCGCGGCAAGAGCGCCAGTAACGGCATTATCGTCAAGGGCGAGAGCAACAGCGGCCTGCTGGTCCGTCTGGCTCATTGCTGCAATCCGGTGACGGGCGACGATATCGTCGGCTTCATCACACGCGGCCGCGGCGTTTCGGTGCATCGTGCCAACTGTCCCAACGTCAAGGGTCTTATGGAGCATCCCGAGCGCATGATCGAAGTGGAGTGGGACGGCGCTGTCGACACCCTCTTCCAGGTCGAGATCGTGGTCGAGTGCCTGGACCGCATGGGCCTTCTCAAGGATGTCACCATTGCCATTGGCGATGCGGGCGGCAATATCCTTTCTGCCGCTACGTCGACCAACCGCGAGGGCATTGCGACCCTGCGCTTTATGGTCGAGATATCGGACGCGAGTGGTCTGGATCCGCTGCTGGCCTCCATCAGCAGCGTTGACTCGGTCTACGACGCGCGCCGCCTGATGCCCGGCGAAGGCGGAGCTCAGCTCAAGCGCCGTGTGTAGGTGCGAGAGCCTCTCAGCATCATAGATATTGGTTACGTTCGAGGCATCGTTTGGTGCCTCGAACGTATTTTAGAAGGAGGGCATGCGCATGGACGATATGACTTTGGACCTGACACCCCGAGGCGCGGCTTCGATTGAGACGCTCATCAACGGCCCGATTCAGACCAACAGTTACGCCGTGATTTCGAATGACGAGTGCTTAATCGTCGATCCGGCGTGGGAGGGCGAGCGTCTTGTGGAGCATATCCGCACCGCGCATTCCGAGGTGCGCGTACTCGGCTCTGTCTGCACGCACGGTCATGCCGACCATGTTGGCGGGGTTGCCGGGGTTCGAACTGTCGTTGGCGACGGCGCACTATATGAGTTGTGCGCTAAGGACGTGACGGTACCTCGCGCAAATATCGAGGAGCAGCGCGCCATGTGGGGTATCGAGACGCCCGATCCGGGTGAACCGACGCGCCTGCTTGCCGAGGGCGATACAATCGAGGTAGGAGACGTCTGTCTGCAGGTGATCGAGACGCCGGGGCATACGCCGGGCGGCATCGTCCTGTTCGCCGCGACCGAGCAGGGGAACATCGCCTTTGTGGGCGACACACTTTTCCCGGGCAGCCACGGTCGTACCGATCTTTCCGGCGGTGACGAGGCGGCGATTATGCGCTCGCTCTCCAAGCTCGCCCGGCTTCTCCCGCCCGATACCGTTTGCCTAACCGGTCATGGCGATTCGACCACCATGGCACGCGAGCTCATACAGAACCCTTTCATGCAGATGTAGCTTAATAGTCGGCTTCTAAAGCACGAGAAGCGTCCAAACGTCAAGCTATTTTTCCCCAACGGGTCGATTCCGTAGGGCAAACGGTCAAAAAAAGTCTGTTTGGACGATATTCGTGAACAAACGAACGTTTATGCTCGGTTGCGCCGTGGTAAAATCTCAGGCGTTATCGGAGCAACCTTACAGGAGGTTTCTTTTATGCTCGTCAACGCAGCAGACATGCTCAAGAAGGCCGAGGCCGGCAAGTACGGTCTCGGTGCCTTCAACACCAACAACCTCGAGTGGACCCTGGCTATTCTCCAGGCCGCCGAGGAGGCCAAGTCTCCGCTGATCCTTCAGTGCACCGCTGGTGCCGCTAAGTGGATGGGCGGTTTCAAGGTCTGCGCCGACATGGTCAAGGCTGCCGTCGAGGCCACGGGCGTTACCGTTCCCGTCGCCCTTCACCTCGATCACGGTTCTTACGAGGACTGCTTTAAGTGCATCGAGGCCGGCTTCACGTCCATCATGTATGACGGCTCTCACGAGGAGACCTTCCAGCTTAACCTTGACCGCACCAAGGAGCTCGTTGAGCTTGCCCACTCCAAGGGCATGTCCATCGAGGCCGAGGTCGGCGGCATCGGCGGCACCGAGGACGGCGTGACCTCCAGCGGCGAGCTCGCTGATCCTGCTGAGTGCAAGCAGATCGCTGACCTGGGCGTTGACTTCCTTGCCTGCGGTATCGGCAACATCCACGGCGTGTACCCTGCCGACTGGGCTGGCCTTTCCTTCGAGCGCCTGGGCGAGATTAAGGCCCAGACCGGCGACCTACCCCTCGTCCTGCACGGTGGCACCGGCATCCCCGAGGATCAGATCAAGAAGGCCATCTCCCTGGGTATCTCCAAGATCAACGTCAACACCGACCTGCAGCTCGTCTTCGCCAAGGGCGTTCGCGAGTACATCGAGGCTGGCAAGGATCAGCAGGGCAAGGGCTTTGACCCCCGCAAGCTCCTCAAGCCTGGTCGCGACAACATCGTTGCCCGCACCAAGGAGCTCATGGAGGAGTTTGGTTCCGTCAACAAGGCGTAAGCGTCGCTAAACTTCCCGCCGGAAGCCCCATTCCCCTACACTGTTTCCTTTGCGCTCACCTGGCTTTGCCAGAAGTCGCGCCAAGGAAACAGTTCCGGGGGACGGGGCTTCCTTTGTTAACTCGCTACAGGGGTACTGGCCTGAATTCACTTTTTGACTACCGTTCAGCGGTGTTGATGGCTCCCTTGTTGGGGCTTTCTTTTTATCTCGCTACAATGGGCTTCAAGCATTCTAGTGACTTGGAGTTTTGGTATGGCTGTTATGAATGTACTGCCTTCGGATGGGAAGGTTATTGACGAGGGTCCAGTTGGTTGCTCTGTTGATGTTTGCTGTGATGACTTTCGCCATCTCGATGTTGGACTGCCGCCCGAGATTCTTCGTCTTAAGGATGCCGGGTATTTGACGCAGGCTGTTGCTGCCTGCGATCGCCTTTTGGGGCAGAATCCCGAGCCTTCGCTGGCTGCTTGTGTTCGTGCCGAGCGGTATCGCATGCTCGAGACGCCGCTTCATTTTTCGGTGTCGCGCGATCAGGCTATTGCGATGATTCGCGAGGAGTGGCCAGAGTTTACCGAAGAGCAGTTTGATGACCTGATTAATCGTAAGCGTATTGACTGGCGCTTTATCGATGGCGAGCTGTTCGTTCTCGACAACTTCCTCGATTCGCTTCGCGTATATCCCAAAGAGGTTCCCGGCATGCGGCCCGATTCTACGGACGGAATAGCACTACGCAACGAGATGCTCAAGGAGATGGAGTCGCAAAACGGATTGGCTCGCGTCATTACGCTTAAAGCGTCCGTGTCTGTCCCTGGCGCTCTGGAAGGGGAGACCGTTTGCGCTTGGCTTCCCGTCGCGGCTGCCTGCCGTCAGCAGTCTCGGGTCGAGATTCTCGACATGACGCCGGAGGGTGCTGTTGCTCCCGCGAACGCTTCGGCGCGTACCGCCTCGTGGTCTTCTTCGAGTGAACGCTCATTCTCGGTGACCTATCGTTATCACATCGATGCTGCTTATTGTGATGTCTACGGTGGCACACTTCCGGTTCATCCGCGTATGGACGCGCCTCTGCCCGAGGATATTTCCGAGGACCGTCCGCATATTGCATTCACGCCGTATCTGCAGCAGCTGACGGCCAGTGTTGTTGACGGACTCGAGGATCCGCTCGATCGCGCCCGTGCTATCTATGATTACCTGACGCAGTATATCGACTATCGCTATCAGCCGCCGTACTTGCTTTTGGGATCTATTGCCGATGACTGCGCGCATTCGCTCCGCGGCGATTGCGGCGTTATGGCGCTCACGTTTATCACCATGTGCCGTATCGCGGGCGTGCCTGCCCGTTGGCAGAGCGGCCTGTACGTTGCGCCCGATTCGGTGGGGCCGCACGACTGGGCAGAGTTCCATACGCCGCAGACCGGTTGGCTCAACGCCGACGTGTCATTTGGATCTTCTGCTCGCAGGATGGGGGAGGAGTGGCGCCGCCGTCACTACTTTGGCAATCTCGACCCGTGGCGTATGGTGGCCAACAATCGATTCCAGGCAGAGTTTGAGCCCTCTTTCGACGGCATGCGCGAGGACCCTTACGATAACCAGATGGGTGAGGCTTCGGTCGACGGTCGCGGATGCCGTCAGCGTGAGATGCTCCGTACGGTCGAACTCATCGAAATGCTCGAAGTTCCATTTTCGGACTAATCGGTAGAAAGCTGTGATAAACTAACTCACGCATTACGTGCCCGAGTGGCGGAATTGGCAGACGCAGTGGACTCAAAATCCACCGTTGGCAACAACGTGCGAGTTCGAGTCTCGCCTCGGGCACCATACATGCAAGTGAGCGTTCAAGGGGGTTGCGGCCCCCTTTTTCGTGCCGAACTCGCGTGAGCGCGCGAAGCGTTAAGCAAACAGGCCTGTGGCCTGTTTGAAGCGGAGCGCGGCGAGGGCGCCACGCGCCCGAAGCCCGGGGCTTCGCGAAGCGAAGGCCCTTCGAGTCTCGCCTCGGGCACCATACATGCAAGTGAGCGTTCAAGGGGGGTCAAGGCCCCTTTTTCGTGTACGTAATGTGATAACGCGCTGTACGTGTTATTATTCGCAAGGCGTTGTTCCCGCAATGCCCTAAAGAGGAACCCGAGGGTTCCCACCTTTTGGCGCCAATGAGCAGCTGACTGGTCATACAACTTAGATTACCTTCCTCAAATCGAGGAAGTCTATGTGTACGACCTGGTTGCTGAGAAGCGCCGGGTTATTTTTTTATGAATGGAGGTAGGGAAAATAGCTAAGTCTGATGACACCCGCATCAACGACGAGATCACTGCATCTTCGTGCCGTTTGATTGGCGTCGATGGCTCTCAGCTCGGTCTGTTCGCCATCCGCGATGCTCAGCGCGTCGCCGACGATCAGGGTCTCGACCTGGTCGAGATCGCTCCCAACGCGGAGCCGCCGGTCTGCAAGGTCATGGACTACGGTAAGTTCAAGTACCAGCAGGCCATGAAGGCCAAGGCTGCTCGTAAGAACCAGTCCAAGGTCGAGGTCAAGGAAATGAAGTTCCGACCCAAGATCGACGTTGGCGACTACGAGACCAAGAAGGGCCACGTTCTGCGTTTCCTCAAGAAGGGCGCGCGCGTTAAGATCACCATCATGTTCCGCGGCCGTGAGATGGCTCACCCGGAACAGGGCCTTAACGTTCTCGAGCGTCTCGCTGAGGATCTCAAGCCTTACGCTACGGTCGAGTCCAAGCCTAAGATGGAAGGCCGTAACATGCTTATGCTGCTCGCCCCGATTAAGGGCGCCTTCGATGAGGATAAAGCGGCAAGCGATACCAAGTAACTAGTGTTCTGTAACCGATTAAGGAGTATTTCATGCCTAAGATGAAGTCCCACAGCGGCACCAAGAAGCGTTTCCGCAAGACTGGTACCGGCAAGCTTATGCGCGCCAAGGCTTTCAAGAGCCACATCCTGAGCAAGAAGTCCACCAAGCGTAAGCGTGGCTTCCGTCAGGAGACCGAGATCGCCGCTGCCGACCGCAAGGTCATCAAGTCGCGTCTCGCCTAAGTTCGCGTTCCCGTTTTTCGTTTTACCGTCTAGGAGTTGATAGAACATGGCACGTATTAAGCGCGCTGTTGCCGCCAAGAAGAAGCGCCGTACCGTTATGCACCGTGCGAAGGGTTACTACGGTGCCGCTTCGCGTACTTACAAGCATGCTAAAGAGCAGGTCCAGCACTCCCTGCAGTATCAGTATCGTGATCGCCGCAACAAGAAGCGCGAGATCCGTTCTCTCTGGATCACTCGTATCAACGCTGCTGCTCGCCTGAACGACATCTCTTACTCTCAGTTCATGCACGGCCTGAAGGTTGCCGGCATCGAGCTCGACCGCAAGGTCCTGGCTCAGATGGCTTACGAGGACATCGAGTCCTTCAACGAGCTGGCTACCATCGCCAAGAAGGCTCTCGAGGCCTAATAGATTCTCTTGAGTCGCTAGGGGAGTGTCGCGTTGTGCGCGGCGCTCCCTCTTTTTATCTGAAGCGCGGTTTACATTGCTAAAAGCGCGGGTAGATAAACACTTACGGGTGACCGATCTCTATATATTCCTGAACCAAAGGGTCATCATCTAATACGTGCGGAAGATCCGCACCAGTCTTTCTATTACCTATAGAAAGCAATATGTTGTGTAGGACTTGTGAAGAGTGGAATTGACGTCCCACAGGGCTTCGCGGTCTGGCAATATATCTCCTTGCCGCGCGGCCCGGTCGGACCGGATCGGCCGCGGGGGCGTGCACCTTGAGAACCGGATACTGCGAGGATGGGCACACATGATGTGTCGCATCCGGGCAGACATCGAACCATTTGAAATGGTCTAACTTGGATTTGTTTTTCGCAAGGCCGCCGAGAG
>CABIWB010000011.1:0-16884 GCA_902362275.1 Coriobacteriaceae bacterium
GTTGTCTCGCTTCTTCGAAGCGTTGACAACGGGGGCCTTCGCGCTGCGGAATGATTTTGGAAACTAAGTACGGGGACCCGCCCAAGCCGTCCTGCTCGATCGCCCTTGTGACGTTGGGCGGAAATAATGGCGCGTCAGGGCTTCTTTACTGATGGGGGATTAGTATGCCCGGGCTTGGTTGGGGAAGGTTTTGTCTAGAGATGCTTGGAGCTTTTCGAACGATGCTCGTAAGTTGTGGCTCTGGTCGGTTGAGCGTTTGGCTTTTGTGGTTGGGGAGTCGAGGAGGCCGTTTCTCTGTGTCGGGGGGAAGGAGAAAAGGTCTGCATGTGTTAGGGATGACTGCTGTGCTGCGTCATTGGAAGAATGCATGCTTATGCGGCCTCCTCGATGTCCACCAAAAGGTTGCGCACGGGGTGTGCTGCTAGGTCCCGTGCGTTGGCAGTATTATGCCGCGGCTGCTGCAAAGAAGTGCTAAAGAAAGGCTTAATGAGGTTTGACGTTGCGATGAAACCGCAGGTAAAAGCTATCGAGTAACACTCTTGAAAGGTTTTGAGCTTAAGGGCTTTCTAAGGTTTGTGGCGCGGATGTGGCTTGCCTGTGTGGGGCGTGTGGACGGCTCGTTCCTAGCGCTGCGGTACGGCGGCGCGTACTTGTTCGATGACCTTTTCCATCGTGGCGTCGATGTGGTCTTTTTTGAGCTCGCATTCCCAGATGGTTATGGGCGTCCAGCCCATTTGAGTGAGTGCTGCCACGGCAGCGTGGTCGCGCTCAACGTTGCGACGGAACTTTGCCTCCCAAAACTCAACGTTGCGCTTGGGCTGGCTAGGGTTGCACTTGGGGCAGCGGTGCCAAAAGCAGCCGTTGACGAAGATGGCGATCTTGCGCCCGGGAAAGGCGATGTTGGGTTTTCCGGGCACCTTCCATTCCAGACGGTATCCCGTAAGGCCTGCGGCGCGCAGGCGCTGGCGAACGAGCAGCTCGGGCTTGGTGTTCGCACGCTTGTTGCCCTTCATGGACTTTTTGATGGCGGCGCGACGGCGCACCAGTTCGCGCTCGTCGGCGGAAAGGTCCGAGGTATCGATGCCGTCGAGCAGACCTGGTTTGGGGTGCTTTTTGCTACGGCGCTTAGGTGCGCGCTTGGGCTTGGTGGCGGGCTCGTCGGTCGCGGTGGCCTCGGCGTCGTTGGCAGCGCCGTTAGCCTCAAGCCGATCTTCCTTCAACTCAATCAGGGCATCAATGAGCCCTTTGTCGGCGGGCATCCACTCAACGGTGGCAAGCGAGGTGCGCGGAATCCAGCGGATATCGAGCTGGCGGTCATGCTTCTGGGGTTCATCGGATTCATCGGCAAGCGAGCAGTAGTAGCACTCCATGGAGAGATGAAAATCGGGGTAGTCGTACTCAACGGTGTAGAAATCGCGCAGGTTGGTGACTTTTACCTGCAGCTCTTCCATGAGCTCGCGGCGCACGGCGTCCTCGGGCGTCTCGCCGCGCATGAGCTTGCCACCGGGGAACTCCCAAAGTCCCTGCATGTCGCCATAGCCGCGCTGCACGGCCAGTAGCTCGTCGGATCCTTCCTTGCGAATGATCCCAGCGGCAACATGAACAGTCTTCAACAGGAGTCCTCTCTCAACATCAACACGTGGCAGGGTAGCTACGCGTACCTTACACAACGGTAAGGCAAGCGTAAGCCATATCGATGGTAGCCGACTCGTCTTCTTGCGACTATAGATGCCGTAGACTAATTGCAAGAAAGGACTCGGTATGCAAACCACGCACATGGCGACCCCGGTACTGGAGGCCGCGCATCTCGAAAAGGTATACGGAGCGCTGGGCAACGTGACCCGCGCGCTCAACGACGTCAGCTTTACCGTCAACCGCGGCGAATTTGTTGGCATCATGGGCGCTTCGGGCTCGGGCAAGTCGACGTTGCTCAACTGCGTGTCGACCATCGATAGCGCCACAAGCGGCACGATCCGCATCAACGGCCAGGACGTAACGCGCATGAAGCAGGCTAAGCTTTCGCAGTTCCGCCGCGAGGAACTCGGCTTTATCTTCCAGGACTCCAACCTGCTCGATACGCTCACGGCACGCGAGAACATCGCCCTGCCGCTCACCATCGCCCGCACAAACTCGGCAGAGATCTCGACCCGCGTGCAGGATGTGGCAGCGCGCCTGTCCATCAGTCAGGTGCTCGACAAGTATCCCTACCAGATGTCCGGCGGTCAGCAGCAGCGCGTCGCCGCGGCTCGTGCGCTTGTCACCGACCCTACCATGATCATGGCCGACGAGCCCACCGGTGCCCTCGATTCCAAGAGCGCTCGCCTGCTGCTCGAGAGCCTGGAGGCCCTCAATCGCCGCCTGCGCGCCACCGTGCTCATGGTCACGCACGACAGCTTTGCCGCCAGCTACACGAGCCGTGTGCTGTTTATTCGCGACGGCAAGATCTTCACCGAGCTGCGCCGCGGCGACATCGACCGCCGAGAGTTCTTCGACCGCATTATGGAGGTCGTTGCCATGATGGGCGGTGAGGGCTCCGATGCTCTGTAAACTCGCTTGGGGCAACGTCCGCCGCGCCGGCCGCGACTACCTCGTCTACCTTTTGACGCTCACCCTGGGCGTCACGGTCTTCTATGCCTTTAACACCATCTCGATGCAGGTCGACATCGCCGGCATCGATGAAAAGGGCTTGGCACAGGTTATGGGCAGCATGCTCGGCGACCTGACGTACTTTTTGGCCGGTGTCATGGCCTTTTTGATGGTGTATGCCAATAACTTCATCATGAAACGCCGCAAGAAGGAGTTTGGCCTGTACCAGGTGCTCGGCATGGGGCGCGGGCGCGTCGCCACGATTATGGCGCTCGAGACGGTGATCGTTTCGGTCGTGGCCTTTGTCGCCGGCATTGTGCTGGGTGTGGGACTCTCCCAGCTCATGACGTTCTTTACGGCCTCGCTCTTTAAGACGCAGATTGCCAATTTCCACTTCTTTTTCTCGGTGCATGCGTTCAATCTGACCCTTGCCTGCATGCTCGTAATGTTTGTGCTCACGCTACTGCTGAACCTTCGCGCCGTGCGTCGTACCAAACTCATCGAGCTTATGGGTGCCGAGCGTCGCAACGAGAGCATCAAGACACGCAACCCCTGGATCGCGATTGCCATCTTTGCCGTGGGCGTGGTGCTTGTGGGCGTGGCCTATTACCGTCTGCTACGTGATGGGTTCCCGCTAACCGCGACGGACAGCAAGCTGCAAGAGGCCATGAACCAGTTTGGTATTACGACCGCTATGGTTACCGTGGGCACCTTTGCCCTGTTCTGGGGACTCTCGGGCATGCTCATCAAGCTGCTGCAGAGCCTGCGCGGCGTGTATTGGCGCGGCCTCAACATGTTTACCGTGCGCCAGCTTGCGGCCAAGGTCAACACGGTGTGCTTTTCGATGGGCGTCATCGCGATGCTCCTGTTTTTGGCCATCACCTCGGTGACGTGCGGTATGTCGATTGCCAACGTGATGAACGAGAATCTGGAGCGCTATAATCCGGCCGACATGTCGCAGACGTATGTCTATTACACGCCCGATACGCTCGACTTCTACAAAGAGTCTTTCAATCCGTCTGAGGCCGATCGAATGGTGCTGGCCGATAGTACGGTCGATTTGTACTCCGCATGGCACGGCGATCGTATCGATCACGATAACGTTGCAGACGGTATTAAGGGCAAGTCGGCGGACAACAACGACGAGACCGGCAAGAAGGTCAATATCGCCGATGTTGCCGGTGAGCATGTGCAGATCGATTCGTATCTGAGTTACCCGCTTGGCGGCTCGGATCCTTCGGTGACTCCAAGTGAGATGTGCAAGACCATGGGCGAAAAGCTTCCCAAGGCGTTCGGGGGTAGCAATGCCGATGCGATGGGTCTGTTTGTGACGCCGGCGAGCCAGTACAACAAACTGCGCCAGATGATGGGCGAGGAGCCGGTGCACATCGGTCGCGACCAGTATCTGCTCACGTGTGATATGGGCGGCGAGCTGGTCGACCTGTACACCAAGTATATGACTGGCGGCCATGCCCTTACCTTGGGCGGGCATACGCTCAAGCCCGCAGCCGATAAGTCGGACGAAGATACGGCGGCCATCGCCAACTCGGCGATGGGCAGTAATCCGGGTACCGTCGTCGTTGCCGACGAGCTGTTGTCCCAACTTAATCTGCAGCCGTATTCCAGTAGCCTGCTCGTTAACTACAAACAGGGGATGGATACGACCGAGGCAGACGAGAGCATTAAATACACTGTGCTCGACAATCTGCTCGTTGACGGCAAGGAGTCGGGGTCGTGGGGAACCTTCATCACACGCTCCGAGATGTACACGCAAGCAGCGCAAATGAATGGTCTTATTAGCTACCTAGCCATCTACATCGGCTTTGTATTGGTCGTTGCATGCGCGGCGATTCTGTCGATCGAGCAACTTTCCAACGTGGCCGACGGCAGCCGCAGCTATCGTGTGCTGGCACAGATCGGCTGTGACGACCGCCAGGTTCGCCATTCGGTGATGGCGCAGCAAGCGGTATTCTTCCTGTTCCCGCTGGCAGTGGGCCTGGCGCACTCCTTTGTAGCACTTAAGGTGATCATCGAGCTGGTGAGCATTTTCGGAAATATGAGCATCGGCGGCACCGTGGGCCTCACCTGTGCAATCTTCCTGGCGGCCTACGGCGGCTACTTCCTGGTGACCTACCTCATGAGCACCGGCATGGTACAAGCTGCCATCGCCACCCGCTACAGCGAGTAACTCGTTCAGCTTGGAATTATCGTAGGTTGAGCATAGGTCAGCGAAAACGCCCCTAAGCGAGCAAGGTGACGTGAAAGAGGAGGGAAGCGTACTTTGGGTACGCAACCGATGATTGAACGTCAGATTGCCGCTTAGGGGCGTTTGCAGCGTCGAGCCGTTACGCGGTTTGGTAAAACCGCGTAACTTCATCGTAGAAGCACGTTTGCGGGCGGCGGATGCTCGTCTCCTGTCGCCCGCTCACCGAGGCCCGGCAATTGCCTTAATATCTTAAGGACCTCGATTTGTCCAAGACTGAGCGAAGGAGCTCATCATGAGCGACGGAAAGAAAAAGCTTTCCTTCTTGACGGTCATCTCGACCATCATCTGCGTCGTCTTCGTTTGCGAGGCCGCCGCACCTGCTGCTGCCATTGGCAACCAGCAGTTCTTCTGGTGGATCTTCCTGATTCTGACCTTCCTGCTCCCTTATGGCATGGTCGTTGCCGAGCTCGGCACTACCTATGACGGCGAGGGTGGCATTTACGACTGGGTACGCGATGGCCTGGGCGACAAGTGGGGCGCCCGCATTTCGTACTACTACTGGGTTAACTACCCGCTGTGGATTGCCTCGCTGGCCACCATGTTCCCTGACATTTTGGGTATGGTCTTTGGCGTCGAGTTCAATCTGATTGCCAAGATTGGTATCGACCTTGCCTTTGTGTGGATCGTCTATCTTATGGGTCGCTCCAAGGCTGCCGACTCCGAGTGGGTCCTGAACGGCGGCGCCATCATCAAGGTTGCCGTTGCCGTTATCGTCGGCGCTTTGGGCATCTGGTACGCCATGGAGAACGGCTTTGCGAACGATATGTCCGCTGCCACCTTCTTGCCCGAGCTCACCAACACCAACGCGCTTGGCTACCTGTCGATCATCATCTTTAACTTCATGGGCTTCGAGGTCATTTGCACCATGACCGACGATATGGCCGATCCCGCTCGCGATATCCCCAAGGCTATCATCGTCGGCGGCCTGTCCATCGCCGTGATCTATCTGTTCGCTGGCTTTGGCATCGGCGCTGCTGTGTCGGCCGATTCCATCGATCCCGACTACGGCATGATTTACGCTGTCCAGACTATTGTGGGCGATTCCATGATCTTTAAGGTCATCTGCATCGCCTTCCTGATCACGCTGTTCGCCAACATGGCTGCCTGGTCCTTCGGCGTCAACTCCGTTGCTCGCTATGCTGCCGAGCATGGCAACATGCCCAAGGTCTTCACCTCGATGATCTCGGATGACGACATGCCCAACGGCGCCAACCTGGTCAACGCCATCGTTGCCTCCCTGGTGCTGTGCCTGCAGCTGGTTCCCATCGACGCCATCTCCAACGGTGTCTTCTGGATGCTCTTCGGTACCTCCGTTGTCTTCCTGCTGCTGACCTACATCCCGATGTTCCCGGCATTCCTCAACCTTCGTAAGAACGACCCCAACCGTGAGCGTATCTTTACGTTCCCGTTTAAGGGAGCCATGATGAAGGTCATGCTGGCTATTCCCTGCATCGAGCTGATTCTGGCTATCGTTGCAACGCTGATTCCGTTCTCTGTCGATGAGATTGGCGATAAGGTCCCGATGATCGTCATCTTCATCGTGCTCTTGCTTATTGGCGAGGTTGTCCGCGTCGTCAGCGCTAAGGGCCGCGAGACCGAGTACAAGGGTCTCACTCCCGAGCTGGCTGCTCAGCGCCTCGCTGAGGAGTCCGAGGAGGACTAGAGCACCCGGATTCGGGGCTCCAACCTTCCTCGCGTACCAACGTACGCTTCGTCGGGCTTGTCGCTCCCGACTCGGGACGTTCTAGCCTCTTCGGAGGCGTGCCCAAGCAACAGGTTTGCTAACCTTTCTCTGAGGCGGGTGTGAGCTATTGCTCCGGTAACCACCGCCCGCCCCAATCTCTCTTCCGTATCCTTCGTGCGTTTTGTCTCCGTGCACCGGGTTACGTCGTCGCTTGCCGGTGCGACATCCGTGAAAACCGGTGCCAGGCGCCCCGACCTTTGCCAGGGAACGGGCGCCTACCATCTCTTGGTTTTAGGCTGAGGGTAACCCGCCCGCAGCAAGCGATCGTTCGATTTGGAGGAAATCTTATGCGTACGATCACCGAGTCCGAGTCCACCCCTAAGGCCGATGGCTTTTTTATGCCTGCTGAATTCGCCCCGCAGGATCGCGTGTGGATGGGTTGGCCCCATCGCACCGACACTTGGGCCCATGGTGCCAAGCCGGCCCAGAAGCAGTATGCCGCCATCGCTCGCGCTATTGCCGAGTTCACCCCGGTCACCATGTGCGCCAACCAGGCCGACTACGCCAACTGCAAGGCCGCCTTTGAGGAAGACGAGAACGTCACCGTTATCGAGATGACCACCGACGACGCTTGGTTCCGCGACACCGCTGCCACTTTTGTTATCAATGGCAAGGGCGATAAGCGCGCCAACCACTGGCACTTCAACGCCTACGGCGGCCTCGTCGACGGCCTCTATTTCCCGTGGGACAAGGACGAGCAGATTGCCCTTAAGATGGCTGAGCTTTCCGGCTGCCGTCGCTATCGTCCCGATGACATGATCCTCGAGGGCGGTTCCATTACCGTCGACGGCGAAGGCACTGTGGTCGTGACCGACCAGTGCCTGCTTTCCCCAGGCCGCACCTGCTCTGCGGTTCTGGAGGAGGAAGAGGATCCCGAGTCCATCTGGCCCAAGTTCAAGAGGAAGTTTGAGCCCTGGAGTGAGGAACTTCGCGCCTATATGGACGAGCACCTCAAGGATTACCTGGGTGTCGAGAAGGTCATCTGGGTTAAGGAGGGCATCGACCCCGAGGAGACCAACGGCCACATCGATGATGTCGCTACGTTCATCGCTCCGGGCGTCATGGCTTGCATCTGGACCGACGATCCCGAGTATCCGTTCTACGAGCAGTGCCACGCTGTCTACGAGACCCTCTCCAACGCCGTTGACGCCAAGGGCCGCAAGATGAAGGTCTACAAGCTCTGTATGCCTGTGAACCCGCTGTTCATGGACCAGGCTTCCTGCGACACCATCGATGCCGACGAGAACGCCGAGCCGCGCGTTGCCAACGAGCCGCTGATCGCCTCCTACATGAACTACCTGGTCACCAACCACGGCGTTATCGTCCCGCAGTACGGCGACGAGAACGATCAGCTTGCCGTTGACACGCTCCAGAAGATCTACGACGAGGTCTGGGGCGAGGGCGTCTACAAGTGCGTCGGCGTTCAGTCCGAGCAGGTCGTCTTCGGTGGTGGAAATATCCACTGCATTACGCAGCAGGAACCCTCGGCGTAACTGTCTGTCTTCCCGAGGCACGGCACCTTGCCCTTCAATCGTCGGGCATGACCCTTAAGGTCTATGCCCTCCTCTTTCGCGGGAATCTGCCGCACCTCAGAAACCCAGCCGGTCAAGCGGACCGACGTAGCTAGTTACCGCATTAGTCATTGGTGCCAACCTTGGCAACGATGCAGGTCGAAAAACGTCAGCGAAAACCCGCCAGAGCGAGCAAGGTGCCTTGAAGCGAGGCGGCATTGACCTTTTGGTCATGCCGTCGAAGCTGAAAGGCAGATTGCCGTTCTGGCGGGTTTGCAGCGTCGAGCAGTTACGCGGTTTGGTAAAACCGCGTAACTAAATACGTTCCGCGATCTCGTGGATGAGGTAGTCGGTCTTTTCCCAGCCCAGGCACGGGTCGGTGATCGACTTGCCAAAGACGCCGCCGTCGACCGGCTGGTTGCCGTCCTCCAGGTAGGACTCGATCATAAAGCCCTTGACCAGCTTAGAGATGGACTCGTTGCGGCGGCAGCTGTCGAGCACCTCCTTGCAAATGCGGTACTGCTCCAGCGGACGCTTGCCCGAGTTGTCATGGTTGCAGTCGATGATCGCTGCCGGATTGGCGTAGCCGGCATGCTCGGTATAGCGCTCGGCCAGGCGCTCCAGGTGTTCGTAGTGGTAGTTGGGGTAGGTACGCCCATCGAGACCGATGTAGCCACGCATAACGGCGTGTGCGAGCGGGTTGCCGTCGCACTCGACCTCCCAGTTGCGGAAGATGAAGCTCTGGTGCGCCTGCGCGGCGTAAATGGAGTTGAGCATAACGGTGGTAGAGCCGGCAGTGGGATTCTTCATGCCGACGGGTACCGAAATGCCGCTCGACACCAGGCGATGCTCCTGGTTCTCGACCGAGCGTGCGCCCACGGCAACATAGCTCAGCAGGTCGACGAGGTATTGGTAGTTGGACGGGTAGAGCATCTCATCGGCGGTAAAGAAGCCGGTCTCCTCGATGACGCGCAGGTGCATGTGGCGGATGGCCTTGACGCCCTCGAGCAGGTCGTCGGGAGCCTCGGGGTTGGGGTTGTGCAGAAGACCCTTGTAGCCGGTGCCCTTGGTGCGCGGCTTATTGGTGTAGACGCGCGGAATGATGATGAGCTTGTCCTTGACCTCTTCGGCGGTCTTGGCCAGTCGGTTCATATACTCGAGCACCGAATCCTCGCGGTCGGCAGAGCACGGGCCGATGATGAGCACCTTACGTGCGTCCTCGCCGGTAAAGACTTTGGCGACCTCGGCGTCAAATGCCTGCTTTTTGGCGGTAAGCTCGGCAGAAAGTGGCATTTCCTCGCGGATCTCCATGGGGATCGGCAGCCTGCGTTTGAATTCCATGGCCATAGGGGTCTCCTCAATCTATAGAATGAGCAATAAGCGTATTGTCGAATGCTCGGCATTATCCGCTGTCGCACGCTAAAGTGCAAGTCCTTGTCACCCCGAAACCTACCAAAAAGAGACAGGTTTATTTTGGCAGGTTTTATCTGGGTAAACGTTGGCGAATGCCGGGAGGGAGCGGCGCCGCGCGGGACCCTAAGGCTGTTGTCAGTTCCCCAGGAAATACCCTGTGGGCAAAAAATGCCAAATATGAGTACGGTTGCTAACCTAGTATCATATTGCCTTCGCAAAATAATAGACATAACAGCAAAATATGTTCATTAACGCAAACACATATAAGTTCGCTATAGGATTGTTTGATCAATTTAGGGACGCGTGTAAGCCGTGAAAACGGCATTTGGGGCTGTTTTGGCTGTTACTAAAAAGGTATCAGTACTCAAATTTGCCATTTTTTGCCCACGGGGCCTCGAAGGGGCTGCCAATCAGGTCCCAGGGGAGGCGGTTTGAGGGCCGCAGAGCAAAAAAAACGGGGGTGCAGGTTGTCCTGCGCCCCCGTTTTCTTGGCATTGCGGTTGTTTGCCGCCGGTTTTTACGCCGCTTCGTCGAACTGCGAGTTGTACAGGTCGGCGTAGAAGCCGCCCTGGGCGAGCAGCTCGTCGTGCGTGCCCTTCTCGACGATGTCACCGTCGCGGATTACCAGAATCACGTCGGCGTTGCGGATCGTGGACAGGCGGTGCGCGATGACAAAGCTGGTACGGCCCTGCATCAGCGCATCCATGGCGCGCTGAATAAGCTCCTCGGTACGGGTGTCGACGTTGGAGGTCGCCTCGTCCAAAATCAGCGCCGGACGGTCGGCCAGAATGGCGCGGGCGATGGTCACGAGCTGGCGCTGACCCTGCGAGAGGTTGGTGCCCTCTTCGTTGATCATAAAGTCGTAACCGCCGGCGAGCGTATGGATAAAGTGGTCGCAGCGTGCGGCGCGTGCAGCGGCTTCGACCTCGGCATCGCTCGCATCGGGACGTCCGTAGCGAATGTTCTCGCGAATGGTGCCGTTGAACAGCCACGTATCCTGCAACACCATGGCAAACTCGCCGCGCAGTGCCGCGCGGTCCCAGTCGCGCACGTCGATACCCTCGACGCGCAGCGAGCCGCCGTCCACATCGTAGAAGCGCTGCAGCAGCTTGATGAGCGTGGTCTTGCCGGCGCCGGTGGGGCCGACGATGGCGATGGTCTGGCCGGGTTGCGCCTCGCAGCTAAAGTCGTGGATGATGGTCTTGTCGGGCGTGTAGCCAAACTTGACGTGATCAAACTCCACATGGCCGGGGCGCTTCTCGGGAATCTGGGCGTCGGCCTTCTGCTCCTCTTCGGGCGCGGCGAGGAACTCAAACACACGCTCGGTGGCGGCGGCCATCGACTGCATCGTGTTGCTCACGTTGCCCAGCTGCTGTACGGGTTGCGTAAAGTTGCGAACGTACTGGATAAAGCTCTGGATGTCGCCGGGCGTGGCATTGCCGGTCAGCGCGAGCTGCGCGCCCACCACGACGACGCCCACATAGCCCATGTTGCCCACCAGGCTCATAAGCGGCATCATCAGGCCCGACAGGAACTGCGAGCGCCAGCCACTAATAAACAGGCGGTCGTTTTGACGGTCGAACTCCTCGATTGAGGCCTCGGCGCGGTCGAACACCTGAATGACGTTCTGGCCGGCAAAGTCCTCCTCGATGATGCCGTTGACGGTGCCCAGGACCTGCTGCTGCTCGCGGAAGTACGGCTGCGAGAAGTGAATCATCACCATCAAGATAATTGCGGCTGCCGGCAGCGTGAGCACGGTGACGCCGGTGAGCGGCAGGCTGATCGATAGCATCATGACGAGCACGCCGATAATCTGCGTCACCGACGTGATGAGCTGCGTCACGCTCTGGTTGAGCGACTGGCCCAGCGTATCGACGTCGTTGGTGATGCGGCTGAGCACGTCGCCCTTGCTGTGGCCGTTGAAGTAGCTCATCGGAACGACAGCGATCTTGGCGGCGATCTCCTTGCGCATGCGGTAGCAAATCTTTTGCGTGACGCCGGTCATAAGCCAGCCTTGGATGAGGCTGCAAATAGAGCTTGCCAGATACAGGCAGAGCAAAAAGCCAAGCGTCTTGGCGATCCAGGCAAAGTCAACGTCGCCGGTACCGTTTACCTTGGCAACCAGGCCCTCGAACAGCTTGGTCGTAACCTGGCCAAGTACTTTGGGCCCCACAATGTTAAAGATGACCGAGCACACGGCAAAGGCGACGGCGGCAAACACGGCAATCTTGTGCTGGCCGATATAGCCGAGCAGCTGCCTCATGGTGCCCTTAAAGTCCTTGGCCTTTTCGCCGCGACGCATGCCGCCCATGCGGCCCATGGGACCACGCTGGCGGGTGGGCTTGGGAATCTGAGTCTTGGTCTCGTCTGCCATTAGCGCTCGCCTCCTTCCATGACGGCTGCAATTTCTTCTTGGGTAAGCCCCAGCTCCTCGGCGGAAAGCTGCGACTGTGCGATCTCCAGGTACGCCGGGCAGCTGCGCAGCAGCTCCTCGTGCGTGCCGGTGCCCACCACGTGGCCGTCGTCGAGCACGATGATTTGATCGGCGTGCATGATGGTCGCGATGCGCTGGGCCACGACCACGAGTGCGGCGTCGGTAACGTTTTTGGCCAGCTCTTCGCGCAGGCGCGCGTCGGTCTTGTAGTCGAGGGCGCTAAACGAGTCATCGAACACCACAACCTCGGGCTTTTTGGCCAACGCGCGGGCGATGGCCAGGCGCTGGCGCTGGCCGCCCGAGACATTGGATCCGCCCTGGCTGATGGGGGAGTCGTAGCCGCCCTCGCGCTCGGCGATAAAGTCCTCCGCCTGGGCGACGCGTGCCGCCTGGCGCATATCCTCGTCACTCACCATATCGCCGGCAAACTTGAGGTTGCTCTCGACGGTGCCCGAGAACAGGCGACCCTGCTGCGGGATATAACCAATACGGCGGCGTAGCTCGGAAAGGGTCATGTCACGCACGTCGATGCCGTCGAGCGAAATGCTGCCGCCTGTGACGTCGTACAGGCGCGGAATCAGCTGCACGAGCGTGGACTTGCCCGAGCCCGTGGAGCCAATGATGCCGAGCATCTGACCGGCATGCGTGGTGAAGTTCACGCCGCTGATGACATCGGCGCGGGCATCGGGATACTGGAAGCTCACGTCGCGGAAGGTGAGCTCACCGCGTGACGCGCTGGTCGCGGGCAGTTTGGGCGAGGAGGGGTCGTTGATGCTCGTGGGGCAGGTGATGACCTCTTCCACGCGCTCGGCTGCGACCTCGGCGCGGGGCAGGATGACCGAAACCATGGTGAGGATCATAAACGCCATGACGATCTGCATGGTGTAGGAGATAAACGCCATCATGTTGCCAACCTGCATCACGCCGTCGGACACGCCCTGCGCGCCAAACCACACGATCAGCACGGTGACGCAGTTCATGACGAGCATCATGAGCGGCATCATAAAGCTCATGGCGCGGTTGGTGTAGAGCTGCGTGGTCATCAGGTCGAGCGAGGCTTTGTCAAAGCGCTCGAGCTCGTGCTCCTCGCGGTTGAACGAGCGGATGGGCATGAGGCCGTCGAGCAGCTCGCGGGCGGTAAGGTTCACGCGGTCAACAAAACCCTGCATCTTTTTGAACTTGGGCATGGTGAGGCCCATGAGCACGCCGACGACGGCCGAGACCGCGATGATGGCCACGGCGATAGTCCACTCAAGGCCGGTGTGGTTGGCAAGGACGCGCATGACGGCGACGATGCCCATGACGGGAGCCATAAGACACATGCGGATGAACAGGGTCGCTGCCATCTGAATCTGCTGAATGTCGTTGGTGCAGCGGGTAATGAGAGAAGCCTGGCTAAACTTGCCAACCTCGGCCGGCGAGAAGTGCATGACCTTATTGAAGGTCTCGCGGCGCAGGTCGCGGGCGATGGAGCAGGCGGTGCGCGAAGCCACGGCGCCGGTCAGGATGGTGGCGACCAGCGACACCAGACACAGACCAAACATCGTGGTCGCCATGCGGCCCAGATAGGCGTTCTGCACGTCGGCGGGGTCGATGCCCTGTGCCTTGTACTCGTCCTGTACATAGCTCACGGCGCGCTGGGTGACGATGGAGCCTGACATGGAGCCCATTTTGTCTGCCATTTGGTTGGCGCCCTCGACGAGCTTGCTTTGGTCTACCAGACCGCCCTCGACACCCAGGCGCAGACTCTTCATGGTGATCTTGCCGCCGTCGGCGTCGATCTGCTTTTGCATGCTCTGCGCGGCTGCGGCCTTCTGCTGCATCTCGGCGAGCTGTTCGGGTGTCATGGCAGCCATCTGCTCGGGGGTGGGCATGGCCTGGGCACCGCTGTTGTCTTTCTCACCGGACGTGCCCATCATGTCGTCCATGGAGCTGGCGTCAATGCCCTGGTTGAGCGAAAGGACGACTGTTTCGGGCAGGCTCATAATGTCGGCAATCTTGCCTCCATCGGCACGTTCTTCCTCGGTGCCCTTGTACGTTCGAATGCCGTTATTGTCTGCCTTGCTAAACACGGCCTCCACAGCCTTGGCGTCCTTGGCGCTCATAAAGAGTTCGAGGTCGTCGAGCGATTCGGCGCGGATGGTGTCGGGTACGGGCGAGGCGATACCGCCTTGCTGCACGCCCACGTCGACGATATCGCTCATATAGGTAGGCAGTGCCAGGTCGGCGTTGCAGCTGATTACGATGAGTACGATAGCTGTGAACAGTGCCAGGATATGCTTTTTAAAGAGCTTGAGAATCCTCACTCGGCATCTCTCCTTTCTTGATTGCGGTCGATAATTTCGTTGGCACGTCTAAGAAGGCGCACCATCTCTTGGGTATCTGTTTCGCCGAGCTGCTCGAGGAAAGCCGCGGTGCGGTCCTCGAATTCCCGGCGTTTGATTTCGAGATCCTGGAATCCCTTGTCGGTCACTATGACGTGTACGCGACGACGGTCGGTCTTTGAGTGCTCACGCTCAACCCAACCCTTGGCTTCGAGAGCGCGTAGGATATTGGCGATGCGGGCGTTCGAGACCCAGGCGCGATCGGCGAGTTCGCTCGGCGTGAGCGAACCGCCAGCGAGCATAAGGGCGCGCATGACAGCCATCTCGCCGCTGAGAGCTTTGTCCACAAAGCGCGAAACGCGCTGGTGAATGCCGCCAAACTCGGTAAGGAGCTGACTCCCAAGTTCATGGAAATCGGTATCTTCCACCGAAAACCCCTAACACTAGAAACTATTTTCGGTGAAAGATGATACCCCCATACGCGGGCCTCATACAGTGGGCAATATAAAGAGCGCATAAAGACTTAAAATCATTCAATTGCTGAAGCGTTTTAAAGAACTATCATGCACGCGGTTAGGCGAGGGGTTGTCACCACCATGACGACTGGGACTCATATAATCGCCACGTGCGATGCTCCAACTTCCCGCAAGGAGACACCTTACATAAAGGGGGATGGAGTCATGGCATTTGACTTCATGGGCAAGACCGCGATCGTTACCGGTGGCACTCAGGGCATTGGCCTCGAGATTGCCAAGGGTATCGTTGCGGGCGGCGGACACGTCGCGCTCATCGCAAGGAACGCTGCTAAGGGCGAGGCCGCTGTGGCCGAGCTTGGCGAGGGCAACAAGTTCTATCAGCTCGATGTCGCCGATGCACCCAAGGCGCGCGAGACCGTCGAGCAGATTTTCACCGATCTGCCGCAGACCAACATCCTGATTAACTGCGCTGGCGTCATCAGCACCAAGAAGTTCGACGAGATCGATGACACCGAGTGGCGCCGTACCATCGACATCAACCTCAACGGCACCTTTACCATGATGAACGCCGTGTACCCGCACTTTAAGGCGGCCCATGCCGGCACTATCGTCAACGTGAGCTCTGTTGCTGGCAAGATCGGCGGCGGCCTGCTCGGCACCGCGGCTTACGCGAGCTCCAAGGCCGGTGTTAACGGTCTAACCAAGGCAGTCGCCAAGGAAGGCGGCAAGTTTGGCGTTCGCTGCAACGCTGTATGCCCGTCGCTCACGCTTACCGATATGACCTCGATCCTCTCTGACGAGAACTCTCAGCGCATCATCAACGGTATTCCTCTGGGCCGCGCCGCCCAGGCCAGCGAGCCTGCGCAGATGGTGCTGTTCTTCGCTTCCGACCTCGCCAGCTTCGTGAACGGCGAGATCGGTGACTGCGACGGTGGCATCGTTCTGGACGGGTAATACTCCGCGACGATTATTCGGCGACGGCTCCTGCGACTCGGGACCGTCGCCTTCTTTCTGATATAGGCGCATGCGGCTACGATTCGCATGCATCCAAAGGAGATATATATGAGTGAATCGACTGCGGTGGAGGCGCCGGCGGCAAAGGAGCCGTTCTTTAAGATGTCCTCCATCCCGGGCGCCAATATCTTGGTGCCGCTTCTGTTGGGCTGTCTGCTCAACACGCTATTCCCCGACCTGTTCAAAACGCTCGGCAGCTTTACGCTTGGCATGACCCAGCAGGGCGCTGGCCCGCTCGTGGGCGCTTTTTTGCTCATCGTCGGTACGACGATTTCGTTTAAGAGCGCTCCTGCCGCCGCTGCCCGCGGCGCCATCATCATCGCCGTCAAGCAGATCGTGGTCGTTGCCATGTCGCTGCTCATCCTTTATGTGTTCAACGACAACTTGTTTGGCATCTCTGCCATGGTGATGCTGGCGGCTTGCACCGGCGCCAACAACGCTATGTACGCTGGGCTGATGGGTACCATGGGCAACGAGGCTGAGCGTGGCGCTGTCGCCATCACCACGCTGGTTGTCGGCCCTCCGGTCACGATGATCGTGCTCGGCGCTGCCGGCCAGGCCCCGATCGGCTGGTCGCTCGTGGGCGCCATTCTGCCGATCGTCGTCGGCATTATTCTGGGTAACCTGTTCCCCAGCTTTAAGAAGATGATGGCACCGGCACTTTCCGCCATCATCGTGCTCGTCTTCTTTGCCATGGGCTCGACCATGACTTTTGGCCAGCTTATCAACGGCGGTCTTCCCGGCATCCTGCTCGGCGTGATCTGCTCGGTGATCTTTGCAATTCCCGTCATCGCGGTCGATAAGCTCACGGGTGGTACGGGTGTCGCAGGTGCGGCCATTTCGAGCTGCGCCGGAGCCAATGTGGCCACGCCTGCTGCCATGGCAAGCGTCAACGGGGCCATGTACGGCGGTGCGGTGCTCGCGACGGCTACGGCACAGGTTGCTGCCTGCGCAATCGTTACGGCTATTTTGACCCCGCTGGTCACCAGCTGGTGCTACAAGCATTTTGAGGGCCAGGGCAACGGCGATAGCAAGGCAACGACCGACAAGGCCGCCGCAGCCGCCTAATGCCAAGCGGTAATCAAAGCTAAAAACTAGCTACGCCACAGGGCGGCC
>CABIWB010000011.1:17086-33828 GCA_902362275.1 Coriobacteriaceae bacterium
TATGATATAAAAAAAGAAACATATAATAGCCCAGATGGAGAGGGCCGCTATGTTATCCTTCTCAGACGGGTGAAATCTTGGGTTTTGGGTTGTAGTTCCAAGGTGGACAGACGTTTTCCCTGCACCAACGTGTGGTGAAGAACGGAAGAAGCCGGTAGTGCAAGCCGAACATTCAAGAATTCAATAAGCAGCGGTGTGAGAGAGCGCCGCATTACACGTAACTAGGAGCGTGGTTACACAATGCAGGAGGCATGGGAAGGCTTCAAGGAAGGCATTTGGACGGGAGAGGTTGACGTTCGAGACTTCATCCAGAAGAACTACACCCCCTACGAGGGCGACGAGTCGTTCCTCGCCGGCCCGACTGAGCGTACCAAGGAGCTGTGGGGCGAGGTTCTCGACCTGCTGCTTAAGGAGCGCGAGCAGGGCGGTGTCCTCGATATGGACACCAAGACCGTCACGGGTATCGTGAGCCACCCCGCTGGCTACATCGATAACGCCCACCGCGAGAAGGAGACCATCGTCGGCCTCCAGACCGACAAGCCGCTCAAGCGCGCGCTGCACGTCAACGGCGGTATCCGCATCGCTTGCCAGGCTGCCAGCCAGCACGGCTATAAGGTCGATGAGAACGTTGTCGAGCGCTACACCTTCGAGCGCAAGACCCACAACGCTGGCGTCTTCGATGTCTACACCCCCGAGATGCGTGCTTGCCGCTCGGCTCACATCATCACCGGTCTGCCCGATGGCTATGGCCGCGGCCGCATCATCGGCGACTACCGTCGTGTTGCCCTGTACGGCGTCGACTACCTGATCAAGGACAAGGAGGCCCAGAAGGCTTCCACCCCGACGGTCATGACCGCCGACAACATCCGCGATCGCGAGGAGCTGCAGGAGCAGATCCGCGCCCTCGGCGAGCTCAAGATGATGGCCGAGACCTATGGTTTCGACATTTCCAACCCTGCTACCAACACGCAGGAGGCCATCCAGTGGATGTACTTCGCCTACCTCGCTGCCGTCAAGGAGCAGAACGGCGCCGCTATGTCCATCGGCCGTACCTCTACGTTCATCGACATCTACGCCGAGCGCGACCTTGCCAACGGTACCTTCACCGAGGAGCAGATCCAGGAGTTCGTGGATCACTTCATCATGAAGCTCCGCATGGTCAAGTTTGCCCGTACCCCCGAGTACCAGGCCCTGTTTACTGGCGATCCGCAGTGGGTCACCGAGTCCATCGGCGGCATGGGTGTTGACGGCCGTACGCTCGTTACCAAGATGAGCTACCGCTACCTGCACACGCTCGAGAACATGGGCACCAGCCCCGAGCCCAACATGACCGTTCTGTGGTCGACCCGTCTGCCCGAGAACTTCAAGAAGTTCTGCGCCAAGACTTCCGTCGCCAGCTCCTCGATCCAGTACGAGAACGACGACCTCATGCGCGTCTATCACGGCGACGACTACGGCATTGCCTGCTGCGTGTCCTCCATGCGCATCGGCAAGGAGATGCAGTTCTTCGGCGCCCGCGCCAACCTTGCCAAGTGCCTGCTCTACGCACTCAACGGCGGTGTTGACGAGGTCTCCAAGAAGCAGGTCGGCCCCAAGTATCGCGCCGTCGAGGGCGATACGCTCGATTACGACGACGTTGTGGCCAAGTACAACGACATGATGAAGTGGCTCGCTGGCGTGTACGTCAACTCGCTGAACATCATTCACTACATGCACGACAAGTATTGCTACGAGCGCATCCAGATGGCTCTGCACGACAAGCACGTGCACCGCTGGTTCGCTACGGGCATCGCTGGCCTTTCCGTCGTGGCTGACTCCCTGTCCGCCATCAAGTACGCCAAGGTCCACCCCGTCCGTGATGAGAACGGCATCATCGTCGACTTCGAGACCGAGGGCGAGTTCCCCAAGTACGGTAACGACGACGACCGCGTCGACCAGATCGCTCACGACGTTGTGCACCAGTTCATGGAGTACATCCGCATGAACGACACCTACCGCAACTCCGTGCCCACGACCTCGGTTCTGACCATTACCTCCAACGTCGTGTACGGTAAGAAGACCGGCTCCACGCCCGACGGCCGCAAGGCTGGCCAGCCGTTCGCCCCGGGTGCTAACCCCATGCACAAGCGCGATAGCCACGGCGCCATCGCTTCGCTGTCTTCGGTTTCCAAGCTCCCGTTCCGCGATGCTCAGGACGGCATCTCCAACACCTTCTCCATCATCCCGAGTGCGCTCGGCAAGGAGGACCAGGTGTTCTTTGGCGATATCGACCTTGATCAGCTGGGCGAGTAACTATTGTTAGTGCTATACTAACAATAACGATTACTGATTAGTGCGCCGGTTTCGGCCGGCGCCTATCGATCGAAGGAGACACATTATGAAGGTTTCTGAAGTTTCCGAGACTCAGGCCGATAACCTGGTCCACATGCTCGACGCTTACGCCGAGAAGGGTGGCCACCACCTGAACATCAACGTCTTCAACCGTGAGACGCTGCTCGACGCTCAGGCTCACCCCGAGAAGTACCCGCAGCTGACCATCCGCGTTTCCGGCTATGCCGTGAACTTCCACACGCTCACCAAGGAGCAGCAGGACGAGGTCATTGCGCGTACCTTCCACGACAAGTTCTAAAGGGGTTTAACTCCCGCAGGATCGCCGGGGCTGTTTGGGTTACCTCCCAAAACGTCCTCGGACATGCAAGAAACCCTCGCTGCGCACTTCGTGCGGCGAGGGCTTCTTGCGTCCTGCGGAATATTTTGGGAGATAGCCCAAGCAGCCCCGGCGGGGTCCTGTGTAGTCACCCTTTAGGCGAAACTCTCCTAATTATTTGGATGAGTCGTTTACTTACTTGTACTGTTACCGTCTTCCCGCTGTTGTTGGGGTATGCTTTGTTCGTATGTAAACGTATGACATGTTGATGGGGGAGGGTGCTATGGCTCGCGAGGGCGCTCGTTCTAAGGATTCTGCTAAGCCTGGCATCAAGGAAGTTGCAGCGGTGGCGGGGGTTTCGCCCACTACGGTATCTCGCGTGCTTAATAATCGCGGCTATATTAGCCAAGAAACCCGCGATAAGGTCCATGCCGCGATGGAGCGCATCAACTATACGCCCAACGATATCGCCCGTGCCATGCTCAACGGTCGCCTGAACCTTATCGGCATGATCGTTCCCTTTGTGAGCAGCCCGTTCCATGCTCAGGTTGTGCAGGCGGTCGAGCGCACGTTAGCGGAAAACGGCTTTAAGATGTTGCTGTGCAACAGCGCCAATCGACCTGATCTTGAGCGTTCCTATATCGACATGCTCCGCCGCAATATGGTCGACGGCGTCATCGTCAACTCCCTCAATATCGGTGCCGAGGCATATGCCGAGATGGGCTTGAGCCTGGTTGGCATCGACTGCGATCTTGGCGAGGGCTCTGTCCAGATTGCAAGTGACAGCTATGGCATTGGCGAGCTCGCCACGCGCCGTCTGATTGATGACGGCTGCAGGCGTATCCTGTGCCTGCGCAGCAATAGCCGCATGCGCATGCCTGCCAATAAGCGTACCGATGCCTACCTCGATGTTGTTGAGCAGGCCGGTTTGTCCGCGCTTGTCCGTGAGGTTGAGTTCGTTAAGCCCGACGACGAAAAGGGCGCGGTCGTTGCGAAGATCCTCGATGAGAACCCCGATATTGACGGCATCTTTGCGGGAGACGATACGATGGCGGCCATCTGTCTCAACGTGATGGAGCAGCGCGGCTTGAGCGCTCCAGACGATATTAAGGTCGTGGGCGCGGATGGTGCCCGCCGAACTATGACGTTTATGCCTGACTTAACAACCGTACGTCAAGATATCGATCGCATCGGAGAGCTCGCGGCGCAATCCATCATCGCTCTTGTTAACGGTGAAAAGCCCGAATCGAATACCAAGCTCCCCGTTGAACTCATTGAGGGCAAAACCGCGTAGTTCATCCCGTGCCAAAAGAATTCCTCAAACGCCTCTGATGACCGTTCGCCGCCATATGTCAACCGTTTGCCGACGACTGGAACTGCGAAAAGACGTATTAGTGTGAAAACGTTTGACATATGAAAACGATTGACATATCTTGCAGTTGTACCGAGTTAGTATCTTGTGGGAAAGGAAGTCTCGGATGCACAAGGTGTATTACCAGCCTGAGGGAATTTGGGTAGGCGACATCATGCCGTACGGCGAGGACGGCACGTTCTATCTCTATCACCAGCGTGACACGCGAAACCCCGGTCCTTTCGGAGAGCCGTTTGGTTGGGCACTCGCGACGACCAAGGATTTCGTCAACTACAAGGACTTTGGCGAGAGCCTTGAGCGTGGCGGCGACGAGGAAGTCGACCAGTATGTTTATGCCGGCACGGTGTTTAAGGTGGGCGACAAGTACCATGCGCTCTACACTGGTTGCAATCGCGATAAGGTCCGCGCACGTTTGATGAAGCAGGTTCTTCTTCACGCAACGAGTGACGACGCCGTCAAGTGGGAGAAGAACATCGCCGAGACGCTGCTTCCGCCCCAGGAAGGTTACGATGACCGCAACTGGCGCGATCCCTTTGTGCTTTGGGATGAGGAGAACGAAGAGTACATGCTCATCCTCGGCACGCGCGTGGGCGAGGACAAGCGTCTGATGACCGGGCGTCTGGTCAAGTTCACCTCCAAGGACCTGGATACCTGGGAGTTCCAGGGCGACTGGTGGAATCCGGGCCTTTACACCATGTTCGAGATGCCTGATCTCTTTAAGATGGGCGACTGGTGGTATCTGGTGTTCTCCGAGTACAGTGATGGCAACAAGACCCGTTACCGCATGTCTCGCTCCATCAACGGTCCTTGGATCACTCCTGCTGACGATTCATTCGATGGCCGCGCGTACTATGCCGCGCGTACCGCATTTGATGGCGAGCGCCGCGTTCTCTTTGGTTGGGTTCCTACGCGTGACGAGGGTGGCGATCCCAGCTCTTACCTGTGGGGTGGCACCTTTATGCCTCTCGAGATCGTTCAGCGTGCCGACGGAACGCTCGGCACCAAGCTCCCTGACAGCATGCTTGGCGCCTTTGGCGAGGCTAAGGCAGTCGAGGCCTTTGAGCTTTCCTGCGAGTCGGGCAAGGTCGAGCAGGTGCTCGCCGCGGATGCCGGTTCCACCTATATGCTCGATGCCGACATCGAGCTCGCCGGTGACGCTGCCGGCTTCTCGGTGAAGCTTGCCGAGGACGCCGAGTCCGGTCTTGCCTATGAGTTCCGCGCCAACCTGCGTGAGGGCAAGCTCGAGTTTACGGCGGCCCCCCAGTATCCGTGGTTCCAGGTCAACAACATGGGCCTCGAGCGTCCGTTGTTCTTTAAGGGCGAGGGCACTCATCATGTGCGCCTGGTCGTTGACGACGATATCGCGACCATCTTTGTCGATGATGTTGCGCTTAACGCGCGCTTCTGCAACAAGCAGGGCCAGGGTGTGGCACTGACGGTCACCGACGGTACGCTCAAGTGCGCAAATGCAACGATCGCGTCTCTGTAATGGCATCAAAACGTTTTATGATTTCGTAAGGGAATGGAGAGGAACATGGACTACAAGGCAGTGTCCCAGCAAGTCGTCGACAACGTCGGCGGACTGGAGAACATCGAGGGCGCCACGCATTGCGTGACCCGTCTGCGTCTGGTGCTCAAGGATACGAGCAAGTACAACAAGGCCGAGCTCGAGAACATCGATGGCGTCAAGGGCGTGCTGTACAACAGCGGCCAGCTCATGATCATCTTCGGTACCGGTACCGTCAACAAGGTCTACGATGAGTTTATGGCTCTGACGGGCGTTAAGGAGATCAGCGCTTCCGAGGTCAAGGGCGCCGAGGCGGACAAGAAGGGCAAGTTCTTCTCGGTCCTCAAGGTATTCTCGGATATCTTTATCCCCATCATTCCCGCTTTCGTCGGCGCTGCTATCATCATCGGCCTTAAGTCGCTGATCGTTGCCAACGGCCTCTTTGGCATGGAGGGCAGCCTTGCCGACCACAGCGAGTTCCTCAAGAACCTCGCAAGCTTCTTTGCCATTATCGCCACCACGTTTGACTACCTGCCTGTCCTGGTTATGTACAGCGCGGTGAAGCGTTTTGGCGGTAACCCGATTCTGGGCATCCTCGTCGGTATCGTCATGGTTCACCCGAGCCTTATGAACCGCAACACGTTCGTTATGGATCCGACGGGTGCTGAGTACTGGAACTTTGGTCCGCTCTCCATTCCCATGGTTGCTTTCCAGGGCGGCGTGTTCCCTGCAATCCTGACTGCCTGGTTTATGGCCAAGGTCGAAAAGATTGCCCAGAAGTACATCCCCGAGGTCGTCTCGTTCGTCTTTGTCCCGACCGTTACCCTGATTCTTGCTAACGTCGCCCTGTTCACCGTGTTCGGCCCGCTCGGCAACCTGATCGGCGACGTCCTCGCCGGTGTAATCGATATCCTGTACAACAGGATGGGCGTCTTCGGTGCCTTTGTCTTTGCCGCATTCCTGCAGCCGCTCGTCGTTACCGGTACGCATCAGTTCATCCAGGGTATCGAGGCAAACCTCGTCGCCACGACTGGCTTCAACTACATCCAGGCCATCTGGTCGGTTTCCATCATCGCCCAGGGCGGCGGCGCCATCGGCATGTACCTCATTCACAAGAAGCATTCCAAAGAGCGCAACATCTGCATGTCGTCCTTTATCCCGACGCTGGTCGGTATCTCCGAGCCCGCAATCTTTGCTGCAAACATGCGCTACTCGATCATCCCGTTCATCTGCGCTTGCATCGGTGCAGGCTGCGGCGGTGCCTTCGTGAAGCTCTTTGAGGTGCGCGCCATCGGTCAGGGTCTGACCGGCGTGCTTGGCCTGCTCATCGTCACGCCCGAGACGCTCGTGTGGTATGTGGCTGGCAATCTCATCGCCTTTATCGTGCCGATCGTCTTGATCTTTGCCTACAACAAGGCAAAGGGCGTGCCGACCACTGATGAAGAGGGCGCTGGTGCTGGCTTTGATGTCAGCTTCTAGTTGAGCCGTTCAGCGTAATCTGAGGATAAGTCCATTTGGGGAAGGGCGTTCGACTCGTGTGAGTCGAGCGTCCTTCCCCATAGACGAGAAAGTCAACGGCGATGTTTAATCAAAAAAATAAGGTGACACGCGCGGACTATGAGCAGTGGCGTGCCGGACAGGATGAGACGGCGGGTCGCATCGCGTCCGACCCCGATAGGCTCCTGTTCCATGTGGAGCCTGAGCTTGGCTGGCTCAACGACCCCAACGGTTTGGTGCAGATCGGTGATACGTATCACATCTATCACCAATACGATCCATTCGATGCTGCGCATGGCGGTCCAGTGCTTTGGAATCATCTGACAACAAAGGATTTTGTGACGTACGAGAATCGCGGCCCTGTGCTGTTCCCCGATTCCGATTTGGATTCGAGCGGAGCGTATTCTGGTTCTGCCTTTGTACACGACGGCAAGATTCACTACTTCTATACCGGCAACGTCAAGCATTTTGACCGCGATGATTACGACTACGTGTTGACGGGCCGTGAGCAAAACCAGATTCATGTGGTTGCCGAGAATCCCGACGAATTGGGCGAGAAGCGCATAGCTGTTGGGCCGGTCGATTACCCCGACGATATCGGTACGCACGTGCGCGACCCCAAGATCCTTGAACACAACGGTATCTACTACATGGTTCTCGGCGCTCGTACGAAAGACGATCGCGGGTGCGTGCTTGTCTATACCTCGCGCAATCTTGAGGACTGGAGCTATGCGACGCGCATTGAGTTGGACGAGAAGTTTGGCTTTATGTGGGAGTGCCCCGATCTGTTTGAGCTCGATGGCGAGCTTATTCTCGTTTGCTGTCCGCAGGGTGTGCCTGCCGATGGTTGGCATTACCGCAATCCGCATCAGTGCGTGTGGTTCTCCATCGAGGCCGATTGGGAGGCGCCGAGCTTTAAAATCGTCGGGCAGGGCATGCCCCCGATGGTCGATGCCGGTTTTGATTTCTATGCTCCGCAGTCCTTTGAGGATACTGCAGGCCGGCGTTTGATGATCGGATGGTCGGGTTGCCCCGACGCGACGGCAGAAAACCCGACGGTGGCGCGCGGGTGGCAGTGCGCGTTGACGGTGCCGCGAGAGCTGAGCATACGCGATGGTAAGCTCTGCCAGCGGCCGGCGCACGAGATTGAGAGGATGCGCGGTGACTGCGTTCGCGCGATAGGCGGTGAAACCGTTGAGGAGCCGGGCCGCCTGTTTGATCTTGTGGTTTCCTGCGAGGGCGCCAAGATGGTCGAGCTCGAAATCCGCAAGGGTGTCTTTGTGCGCTATGCAGACGGGATGCTTACCCTCGACATGGGTGACGAAGGCTATGGGCGCGACCAGAGGTCGATTGAGCTCAGCGAGCTTCGCGACCTGCGCGTGCTTTCGGACACTACGATGGTCGAGATTTTTGCAAATGGCGGCGAGGCGGCACTTACGAGCCGTACCTATTCGCCGGCGGTTCCGGCGATGGAGCTGCACGCCGAGGGCGCGGCATCGATGAATTTCTACCGCCTCGCGCATTAACCGTGTGTGGAGCACGATTGGACTTGCTGGGCGGAATGTGTCGCAGTTGCCGCAGCGAACTACCGTTTATCGCGTATAGCGACCGTTTGCGGAGTAAGTAACACTTAGTAATAAACCGTGTAGAATCTCAGATTAGCACGGAGTTTTTCCAGGGAGACGCTGTCCTTTGTTGTGTGCAAGGGGCGGCGTCTCTTTGGCGCTCTGCCGCCGTTGTGCAACAGTGCGGCGGCGCGTGCCATGTGTTGAAAAGCCAATGTTGAGATGGGTCGTGATGATAATGGGCAAGTACGTAATCGTGGTTGGGTCTGGTTCGGATGTGACGCCGGAGCTCTGCGAACGCTACGGTATCGTGCGCGTACCTATGCATGTCACGATTGGTGACGAGACCGTCGAGGACGGCTCGATCGATCCGCTCGAGATTTATTCGCGCTGCAACGAGTTTGGCGTGATGCCCAAGACCAGCGGCTGCGCGCCGGCAGATTTTGCGCACGTGTACGATCGCATCCATGCCGAGCAGCCCGATGCGACTATTCTGCACCTTGCGTATTCCGAGGCCACGACCTGTTCGCATCAGTCCTCTAAGATTGCGGTTCAGGGGCGCGACTACGTGTTCTCCATGGACACGCGCTTTGTCTCGGTGGGCCAGTCGCTCGTTGTCGTCGAGACCGCCAAGTATATTGAGGCTCATCCCGATGCCACCGTTGACGAGATCTTTGCATTTACGAACTCCGTCATGGACCGCGTGTTGCTGGGTTTTGTTCCTACGGACCTTGCCTTCCTTAAGGCGGGCGGTCGCTTGTCCAACGTCGCATTCCTTGGTGCCCATCTGCTCAAGATTAAGCCCTGCATTGAGGTGACGGGCGGTAAGTTCGTGGCGACCAAGAAGTTCCGCGGTTCTATGCTCAAGTGCGCCCGCGCCTTCATTGACCACATGGTTGCGAAGGGCGAGATTGACTACTCGCACATTGGCCTGGCGTATTCGGTGGGCCTTTCCCAGGAGCTGCGCGATGGCATGGAAGTCTATGCGCATGACCTGGGCTTTAAGGACGTTACCTGGACTCAAGTCGGCGGCGTCATCTCGAGCCACTGTGGCCCGACCGCCTTCGGTGCGGTGCTCACGCTTAAGGCGTAAAGGCCGCAGGCGAGCGTTCTTCAGCCTGACATCTCGACGTAGACCCCAGCCATGGTGATGGGGGATAGATTAAAACGTGCCATTCTAGCCCGAGACGTTTAAACGCAAGCGCATGGGCTAGAATGGCTCTGGCATTTTAATTGGTTGCATCCAAGGAGAGGCAAGGTAGCGGGAATGGCTGAGATGACGCTTGAGGGTGTGGACGCTCGTCCTGAGGATTCCGCATTTGCCCTAGGCCGCGTGCATTCAATCGAGACGATGGGAACGGTCGACGGACCCGGCATCCGCTTTGTGGTGTTTGTTCAGGGCTGTCCCATGCGCTGTGCGTATTGTCACAATCCCGATACTTGGTCGGTTAGCGGCGGCACCATGGTGACCGTCGAGCACCTTATGGACGAGTTCCAGAGTAACCATGAGTTTTACCGCAGCGGCGGAATTACGGTTTCGGGCGGCGAGCCACTTCTGCAGCCCGAGTTTTTGGCCGACCTGTTCCGTGCAATGCACAACAACCCCGATGGTCGTGTACATACCTGCATGGATAGCTGTGGCTACGCCTTCGACCCTCAGCATCCCGAGAAGTTCGATGCCGTTCTCAACGAGACCGACATGGTGCTGCTCGACATCAAGCATGCCGATCCGGCTGAGCATAAAAAGCTGACCGGCTGCGATCCTGCACGTATCCTGGCGTTTGGCGATGAGCTTGCCCGTCGCAAGATCAAGGTCGTTATCCGCCACGTGGTTGTGCCGGGCATTACCGACACGGTGGAGGAGTGCGAGAAGCTCGGTCGCCTCATCGCTCCATGGCACAACGTGGTGGGCCTGGAAATGCTGCCATATCACACGATGGGTGTCGTCAAGTACGAGCAACTGGGCATTCCCTATAAGCTCGAGGGCGTGCCCCAGATGGATACCGCGCGCATGCCCGAGCTGCGCAATGCCGTTATGACCGGCATGAAAAAGCGCCGTGCGGAGCTCAAAAACGCTATCGGATAGCATGCCATTTTCGTTCCCCAAGGGCACTCATTGGGGACAGACTTAAATGAGTGCCCCTGGGCACCTAGTTGATTGCTAAAGAGCCCCGTCCTTAAAAGACTGCTCTCTGGGTTGCGGTGAGATGCGCAACAGAATCGTGCCATTTGGATAAATACGCTTGTGGTTTCTTTAAAGACACCTTAAACGCTGCTGAATATCTTTGGAAAGAAATGCCTGCTCGGTATCATGCTGCTCGTATATAAACGGTGGCAGTCAGGAGACCACGTGCGAAACATCGCATCGCGGGACGAGTATGTGCCGCAGCATGGCAGCAGATATAAGACGAAGGGCACGTCTTCGCGTGGCCTTGCCGGCGCTCGCATCCGCGTGAGGAAGATTGCCGCTATTGGGATGCTAACGTCGGCGGTTATTATCCTCGGAATTACCGTTAAAACCTACGCCTCGGAGCGAACGGGGCGCCCAGATGCGTCAACGGTACAGCTGCAAAACGAGAAGGTTTCAAAGTCCAAAGCGTCGGCAGATCAAGCTCTGTCGACGGCAGATCTCAAGACGAGACTTTCGAAGGCGGACTTCAACGATATCCCTTCGGGTGATACCGTTCGGACCTTCTCGTTGGTGGATAACAAGACTCCTGCCTTGGAGGATGAGAGCCTTGCCTCGCTCCAGGATGCCCTGTGTCGGGCGCAGGAGCTGGGTGAAGTGGGCGTAGTGTTCTACGACCTATCGAGCGGTAGAGGCGTGACGTATAACGCCGATGCCGAGGTGTATGGAGCGAGCAGTTACAAGGCGCTGTATGCGCTCTATATTTGCGAGACGTTGGTCGAATCGGGTCAGGTGTCGCTCGATTGGCCTTTAGCCACGTATGGTGGTTACAGTATGGGCTGGCAGGCGGTGCGCGACCTGATCGAGACCGCGGTCGTTAATTCGGATAACGATTCGTTTATTGCGTTACGCGCGGCGTTTGACCATGATGGCTATGAGGATTGGATTGCCAATCTGGGTGTTGATGACGAAACGGCACTGGATCCGATGAGTGATTTTCCGACCTACTGCCCGCGCACTTCTGCGAGGTTATGGCGTGAGATGAGCGAGTATCTGAGCATGGATACCGAGACTTCACAGTGGTTGTCGGGCCTTCTGGCATCAACATCGCGCTCGTTTATTCGCGATGGCATTGCGGACGAGCAGGTTTTGGTGCGCAACAAGGCAGGCTGGATTAGCGAGGATGGTTACTATTCGACATGCGATGCAGGCCTCATCGACATCGATGGCCGTACCTATGTCATGAGCGTCATGACATCGATGCCGTGGAGTGACCGTTCGAGCGAGGTTACGGCCGCGATTGCAAAGGCTCTGTTTGATACGCGAGCTGCACTGGCTTAGCGTGTTCGTTTGGCGAGGTCAAACAAAATGCTGGTACCATACCTTGGTTGAGAATTTCGTATAGGTTTGGGGAATGGTATGGCTACCATCGCGATTATCGGTGCGCTCGAAAAAGAAATCATGCAGATTAAGGAAGAGCTGAGCGACGTTTGCGAGGCACGGGAGGCAGGCTTGACCGTTGTGAGCGGTGAGCTCGACGGCCTGACGGTTGTCGCCACAACGGCGGGTATGGGCACGGTGAACGCCGCCGCTGCAACACAGCACCTCATTAGCAAGTATGCTCCGCAGGCTGTTGTGTTTTCGGGCATTGCGGGCGGTTTGAACCCCAAGCTCCATATCGACGACGTGGTCATTGGCAAACGCCTACGCTATCTGGATACCGATACCGCGCTTATCGCCGAGTCCGCACCGGGGCTCGAGGAGTTTGGCTCGACGCCCGCGCTGGTCGATATTGCCGCCGACGTGCTTGCTGAGCGTGGGTTTGTTGACGCTTCGAAAAATGCAGTCGCTTCGAACGAGGGCACCAAGCAGTTCCTGGTCGGCACGATTGCCACGGGTAACCGCTTTGTGACGGGCGCCACCATGCGCAACGACGCTATCGAGGCGACGCATGCCGATTGTGTCGGCATGGAGGGCGCGGCAATTGCCCATGTCGCAACCAAAAATGGTGTCGATTGCCTGGTGTTGCGCGCTATCAGCGATAATTGTGACGAGGCGTACGATGCAATTTGCGAGCGCGAGTTCGATCTGTTCGAGTACGCGCGTGTCGCAAGTGACATCACACTCGATATCGTCCGCCGCATTGCCGCTGCGCAATAGCGCGTCTATTTGTAAGAACCTACGACCAAGGAGTGTCCATGGCCGATTCCATTAACTATCAGCTTGCCAAGTTCGTTGCCAGCTACGGCAAGGTTTCGCAGATTCCCGAGTCCACCTGCCCTGAGGTGAGCTTCGTCGGCCGCTCCAACGTGGGCAAGTCCTCCATCATGAACAAGCTATTTGGCCGCAAGAACTTGGTCAAGGTTTCGAGCACGCCGGGCAAGACGAGCAACATCAATTTCTTCGAGGCCGACGACGTGCACTTTGTGGACCTGCCGGGCTACGGTTTCGCCCGTCGTTCCAAGGCCGAGCGCGACCGCTGGGCCGAGCTTATCGGCGACTTCTTCGACTCAGAGCGCAGCTTTAACCTGGTTGTGTCGCTGGTGGACATTCGCCACGACCCCAGTAAACTCGACCATGACATGATCGACTACCTGCAGGGCAACGAGTTCAACTTTATCGTCTGCCTCACCAAAGCCGACAAGCTCAGCCGCACCCAGCAGGCCCGCCAGGCAGCAGCCATCAAAAAGCAGCTCAACGTCCCGGCCGAGAACGTGATCATCACAAGCTCCCAGACCGGTACCGGCATCGATGAACTCAAGCGCCGCATCGCCGAGGCTTGCCTCTAATAAGGGCTCTTGGCAGGCAATAGTTTGCATCCATCTATATCACCCCAGTGATAGTTATTGCTACACTATCACTGGGGTGATATTTTTGTTTGGAGGTCGATATGGAGCTTTGGCACGGGTCGGAGGTTGTTGTCGAGCATCCGTCGTTGGATAAATGCAGACAATTCAATGACTATGGGTGTGGGTTTTATTGCACGCCACATGAGGAAATGGCAATGGAGTGGGCATGTCGGACCGAGTCCGATGGTATCGCGAATCGATATGAGCTCGATATTGATGGTCTCGCGGTCTTGGATTTGGAGTCCGGGGAGTTTTCAATCCTCAATTGGCTTGCGATTTTGGCTAACAATAGGGAGTTCAATGTTTCGACACCGCTAGCGCGCGAAGGACTTCGTTATCTGCTGGATAACTGCCTGATTGATATTTCTCCCTATGACGTTATTCGAGGCTATCGCGCCGACGATTCCTATTTCTCGTTTGCAAGACAGTTTGTCAACGGCATGATTTCGCTCAGGCAATTGCAGCGCATTATGTTTTTGGGGGATTTGGGCATTCAATATGCGCTTATGAGTGAGCGTGCGTTCTCAGCAATCAGATTCTGCGAATGGAAGCAGGCGTTGGGATCTGAGTATTATCCCAAGCGCTTTAAGCGAGAGCAGAACGCGCGGCGCAAGTACTTGGAAACTGTGAATGGATTCGACTCTGAGGGTGTCTACATTAGGGATTTAATGGCAGGGAGGGTTGATTTAAATGATCCAAGAGTTAACGGATTGTGGGCCGAGTAGAACATACCCCGTCTACTATCTCGAGGATGCAATGAACAATCTCGGCGACTGCTTTGACTATGCCGTTAACGATTATGGAGCAGAAGGATCGGAAGTTGCTGAACTCTTTTGCCTGAGCGGCGTAGCTCGCGAGTTCGAACGCGGCAACGCATGGGTAGTGTCGGGAAAATCGGGCGTTGAGCTGTTCGCGCTTATCGCCGAAAGGTCGGGCTATCAATCAAGGCCGATGCCAAATCGAACCTACCGATTCGAAAAGACACCGGAATATTGGACAGGCTGGATATTGGCATACCTTCAGTGGCGCCTAGGAGAGTCTTTCGAAGATTTGCTGCATGTCGTTCCATTTGATGTGCTACGCAGTCTGTACTACCCCTGGCACGAAGCCTCGGAGGAACGTGTGGCTCGCCTCGTCTGCGATATGGCGAAGAAAGCGTCCAGGCGAACAAAACTTGCGTTAGCAAGAAAGAAGCTTAAGAAAACCCAACAAGACCTGGCATACGAATCAGGCGTATCGCTCCGCTCAATCCAAATGTACGAACAGCGCCAACGAAACATCAACGAAGCCTCGGTAACAACCGTAAGAGCTATAGCAAAAGCCCTCCACTGTAACATCGAAGACCTCCTAGAACCAGTCTTCGAATACAAAGAAACAAGCGCCGCCTAAAGGGGATTCTGGCCACTGATTGCTCAACTTGTGGTTCACCAAGGGCAATTTGAGCAGCGAAGCCGGCTGTCTCGTTGGAGCGTGCAGGCCTTGTTGATATTTAAATCCGCTTTTATATTGAAATGCCCCGCCAAGCTAAAGTGCTCGGCGGGGCAATTTTCGATTGACGATGCTGCCAGGGGTTGAGTTTTAATATATCGCGAGTAAGAGGCGTCTGAATTTAGTAATCAAAGAAAATTATTCAATTCGAGCGCTTAGCCAGTACTCTCCATTCGAAGCTACGATTGCATACGTAATTCCATTTTTGACAGTTGGCGTATCTACGCAGGCAGCACCAACTTCCTTGGCGTCTGAAAACGAAAGTGTTGGATCGATTGCTTGTATAGTTGCCAATGCTGTCGCCGCGGCATAGTCGGAGTTTTCGAAGTACATGACTATGTTTTTGAAGCAGTTTTCGGATCCAAGATAGCTGAGTAGCACCGGGTTACTCGAGTCCGAAAAGAAGCCTCCAATACCGGCAATCTTTGAACCGTTTTTGATCTGAAGTTCGAGCCCCATGCCGCTATCGTCTAGTTCGTAATCCGCATTCATGCTGCTGCAATTGGGGATATCGGAGAATTCCTCGTTAAGTCGATCAATAAAGCCTTTTGGGGAAATTGAAAACTTTCCGTCGCCAAGAAAAGATGTGATTTCCTTCTCGTTGCGGGTGTCAACGACCTCTCCGCATTTTTCGCATTCTCGTATTTCCTTTGAGGTGGCGTCCACGTAGTCAACTTCGGTAGTCCACGAGCCCGGTTGATGCCCAAGGGGTTCCCCCTCGGTTTTACCGCAGCGTTGACAGGTCTTCGGAACCGTGCACGTTGCTTCTTCCCATTCGTGTCCAAGCGGTCCCCCCTCGGTTTTGCCGCAACTTTTACATGTGCGAGGGCTTGTACAGGTTGCATTGGCCCATAGCTTGTGAGTGCAAAACAACTGAGGAAACATCATGGGCAAACTGAAGATGATGACAACTGCCACGGCAGCTGCGATTGCCGCTCGTTTTTTATTGCCTAATTTATGAATGGCCCGCGTTAGAAGTGAGTCGTTTTCTTCATTTTTGCGTGCGCCGTCATCTTCGTTTGATGGCGGAATTTCAGAGGAGGGGGTGTCGCTAGCACCATCAGAAAACTGCTCGGCTTTGAAATCTGGCTTCCGTTCGTCGGACTCACTGAGTGCCTTTTCCTCGTCGGGCTCCTTCATCTCGTCATTCATGTTTATCGAGGCTCCTTCCTAGCTATGAATCTGCAATGGGCATTTTTGATAAGCGGAATGGCTGGTGACATAAATATATCCCAGTTTGGGATATATCAAAATGGAATATAGCGTAAACGGCATGAACGTTGATGCTAACAGGACATGCGGAAAATGCCTTTCCCAGATTCGTCGGGAGCAAGGTATCACTCAGGTTGAACTCGCAAAGAAACTGGGGGTACCTCAGTCGTTCATCTCAAAGGTCGAGACCGGGGAACGTAGCCTTAGGGTTTATGAGCAGTTTGTCTATGCGGATGCACTCGGAATTACTGTTGAGACGCTAGTACGTAAACTTGGGGCTGTTTTGAGTAGCGAAGATAATTAGATGACGCCACGCATCGATCATCAATTAGAAATTAAAACAGAGCTATAGGGCGAATGAGATGCTGGGAAGTGCGCCTTTATCAAATAGAAGCTAAAAAATCAGCCCGGCGACTTTCCAGAGCGTAGGTCCCTGTGGCCGCCGCCAGTGAAGTTAACGTAGGGGAGGCCAGAGGC
>CABIWB010000011.1:34160-52619 GCA_902362275.1 Coriobacteriaceae bacterium
ATGGTCTTAGCGCCGCCGTTAAGGCAGGTGTCGCGCACTGCGTTGTAGTCGGGGATGAGGCGGCGGCGATAGGGCTCCTGGATGCGGTCGTCATTGGCGGCGGCAATCAGGTCGAGGTTGCCGGACTCAAGACCGCGCGTCATGCCGGCGATGCGGCCCATCTGCCATACAGCGGTGGAGAGCGGAACCTCCTGCGGCACGACCTTGCGCGCCTCGCTCGTATGCACCTCGTAGGGAGGAATCACGGTAATAAAACGCAGGCGATCGCTCACCTCGTAGCGCAGGCACTGGGGGAGCGAATCGGTCGGCGTAAAGGAGCAGACGGCGCCGCCCAGGATAGCGGGGGCGACGTTATCGGGATGGCCCTCGACCTCGGTGGCAATGCGGACGAGCTCGGCACGGTCGACGGTGTGGCCTGTCAGCGCGGCGGCGGCCATAATGCCGGCGACGACACAGGTGGAGCTGGAGCCCAGGCCGCGGGCGACGGGAACGTCAGTCTGAATGTCGATGGCGACGGGGAAGGCCGGCTCGCCCCATGCGGCCAGTGCATCGACAAAGCTAACGTAGACCAGGTTGTTCTCGTTTTGGAATTCCTCGGGGCAGCCCGTGATGGTGAGCTTGTCGGCGCGCTCGAAGGTGAAGTGCGAGTAGAGGCTGACGGCCATGCCGAGGGTGTCGTAGCCAATGCCTAGGTTCGCGCTGGTGGCGGGGACGGTGATTTTGATCATGGGAATCTCCTGGGCGGTCTGCCTGTTTAGTTCGCTGCTCGGGCAGTCCTGGCTCGCTCGGAAAGCACATTAAGTGCTTTCCGGCTCGTGCGGAACTCGCGACGAACTAAACAGGCAGACCCGCATGTCAGCTCGTCATTATCCCGGTGAGTATCTGATAAAAGAAGGTGCGCCGGCTTTCGCCGGCGCCTAGTAAGGGTTTAGTTGGTAGCCATCTTTTTTGCAGCCTGCTCTACGTAGTTGGCCATGTCGGCTACGTCGCAGACGTCTTCGAAGAGGACGGGCTTGGACTCGAGCTCGGCGAGCTGTGCCGGGGCAACCGTGTTGGTTGCCTGCTCGAGCACGCGCATAGCCTCAAAGTCGTCCTCGGGAACGTCGAGCCCCAGGGCGTCGCAGCAGGCGCGCGGGAACTTGTAGGGGCTGGCGGTCGAAAGCAGCACGCGGGCCTTGGCGCCCTCGGCGGGAGCGACCTTTTCAAAGACGTGATAGCCGCAAGCGGTGTGCGGGTCGATCACGTAGCCGTTTGCATCCCAGCAGCTCTTGATGGCGGCGCGGACCTCGTCCTCGCTGGCCCAGCCGCAGCCAAAGACGCTCTGAATCTTTGCCAGCAGATCGGCGGGAACCTCGTAGCGACCAGTCTGTGCCAGCTGCTCCATAAGGCCGGCAACGAGCTCACAGTCGCCATCGGACAGGAAGTAGAGCATGCGCTCCAGGTTAGAGCTGATGAGGATGTCCATCGAAGGCGAGATGGTCGTGAAGAACGGGCGGTTGCGGTCGTAGACGCCGGTGGTCAGGAAGTCAGCCAGCACGTTGTTCTTGTCGCTCGCGACGATAAGCTTGGCGACGGGCAGACCCATGCGCTTGGCATAGTAACCGGCCAGGATATCGCCAAAGTTGCCGGTCGGTACGCAGAACTCCACGGCGTCGCCGGCCTCGATGGCGCCGGCGCGCAGCAGCTGAGCATAGGCGGCAAAGTAGTAGACGACCTGCGGCACCAGGCGGCCGACGTTGATGGAGTTGGCGCTCGAAAGCACCGTGCCGGCGGCCTCCAGACGCTCGGCAAGCTCCTTATCGGCAAAGATGCGCTTGACGGCACTCTGGGCGTCGTCGAAGTTGCCGCGAATGCCGCAGACGGCGACGTTATCGCCCTCCTGAGTGGACATCTGCAGATTCTGCACGCGGCTGACTTTGCCCTCGGGATAAAAGACGGTGATGCCCGTGCCCGGGGCGTTGGCAAAGCCGGCGAGTGCTGCCTTGCCCGTGTCGCCCGACGTGGCGGTGACGATCATGATGCGCTCGGCGCCGCCGTCCTGGGCGGAAGTGCGGGCCATGAGGCGGGGGAGCATCTGCAGGGCGACGTCCTTGAAGGCGCTCGTGGGGCCGCCAAAGAGCTCCATCACATAGGTCTGAGGGGCGTCGGTGCCCGGTGCTGCGTCGAGCTTGACGAGCGGCGTGACCTCTTCACTCGCGAACGTGCCGCGGTATGCCTCGTCGACACACGCCGAAATTTCTTCGTCCGTGTAATCGTTCAGTAACATTCCCAACACATTTTGAGCGATTTCAAAGTACGATTTATGGGCAAGCGAGCTGATATCGACCTGCTGGGTGCCAAGCTCGTCCGAGACAAACAAACCCCCGTCGGGAGCTATGCCGGTGCGGATTGCCACCTTACTTGAGCATGATAAAGTGCGTCCTCGTGTACTATGATAAGTTCCCATATAACAGTGCTCCTCGGATACCTTGGTCCCAATCGGTGAAACCATGGTATCAGAGCGCGCAAAACAGGTTTGCAGAGGCTTTTAGAAAGGTAACCTCCACGCCATGATAAAAATTGCCAAGTTTGGCGGCTCGTCGGTCGCCGACGCCGAACACTTCAAGAAGATCAAGGCCATCGTCGATGCCGATCCGGCTCGCCGTTTTGTGGTGGTTTCCGCCTGCGGTCGCCGTTTTAAGGGTGACACCAAGGTGACCGACCTGCTCTATCTGGTTAACGCGCACGTTAAGTACCACGTGTCGTGTGAGGAGCTGCTTGAGGACATTGGCCAGCGCTATTTTGATATCGCTGACGAGCTGGAGCTCACCTATCCCATCCGTGAGGAGTTCGCGGCCTTTGCCGAGCGCGCCCGCTCGGGCGGCTACTCCACCGAGGAGCTTGTGAGCCGTGGCGAGTACTTTACCGCCCGCCTGATGGCCGAGTACCTGGGCCTACCGTTCTTGGACGCCGCGACGGTTGTGGCGTTCCATCACGACGGTACGCTCAGCATGAATCGCACCTCCGAGCTGGTGCAGGAGTACGGCCAGCAGGGCGGCTTTGTTATGCCCGGTTTCTACGGCGCGACGCGTGAGGGCCAGATCAAGCTGCTCGACCGTGGCGGCGGCGATATTTCCGGCTCAATCCTGGCCAAGTGCCTGGGCGCCGACCTGTACGAGAACTGGACCGACGTTTCTGGCTTCTATTCTGCCGATCCTCGCATTGTTCCCGAGGCTCAGCCCATTGCGCGCGTTACCTACGAGGAGCTGCGCGAGCTTTCGTACATGGGTGCGAGCGTTCTGCACGAGGAAGCTGTGTTTCCCGTGCGCGAGGCTGGTATTCCGCTGGTCATCAAGAACACCAATGCGCCACAGGACCCCGGTACCATCATTAGCGAGACGGCCGACGAGGGCGAGGCAGAGCCCATCATTACCGGCGTGACCGGCAAGCGCGGTTTTGTTGCCATTAACGTGGCCCGCGACCGCACCAAGCCCCGCGTTGGCTTTATGCGCCGTGCACTTTCGGTGTTCGAACGCTATGACGTTTCCGTCGAGCACATGCCCACCGGTGTCGACCGTTTTGGCGCCGTGGTGCAGGAGCAGGACGTGCACGATTCGCTGTACTCGCTCGTTGGTGACATTCAGCAGGAGGTCGAGCCGCTCGAGATCGAGGTTGTCGAGGGTCTGGCGCTCATCGCGACCGTCGGCCGTAACCTGCGCGGCCGCGCAGGTATCTCGGGCCACCTGTTTGGCATGCTTGGCCAGGCCGGCGTGAGCGTGCGTATGATTTCGCAGAGCTGTGACGAGATCAACATCATTATCGGTGTCGAGGAGAAGGACTTCGACCTAGCGATTCGGACCATTTACCGTGCCTTCTCCGATGAGAACGGCATTGTGAAGGTCTCCGACCTGGAGGCTCCCGCGCCGGTCGATCCCGCTCTGGCCGCGCTCCACAAGTAGCTGCCATCCCGTTGATTTTTTTGGACATGTCTCATAAATCTACGGCGGGGCGTTTCGTTTCGGTTTCGTTTCGACGGGGCGGGTTTCGTGTCCGCCCCGTTTTTGTATACACTGGCAACAATAATGCCTGCTCGGCGTGCGGGCAAAAGCCACAACCTTTAAAGGGGGAAGCATGAAACAGTACACGGTTGCTATTTTGGGCGCGACGGGAGCTGTAGGCACCCAGATGCTCGAGTGCCTCAACGAGCAGGAGTTCCCGGTCGGCAAGCTCAAGCTGCTGGCAAGTGCACGCTCCGCGGGCAAGACCGTCGAGTTCCGCGGAGAGCAGATCGTGATTGAAGAGGCTTGCCCCGAGGCCTTTGAGGGCTGCGACATCGTGCTCGGCGCTGCCGGCGACGATATCGCCAAGGAGCTGCTGCCCGAGGCCGTCAAGCGCGGCGCCGTCGTGGTCGACAACAGCCACGCCTTCCGCATGGATCCCGAGGTGCCGCTGGTCGTGCCCGAGATCAACGCCGACGATATCAAGTGGCATCACGGCCTTATCGCCAACCCCAACTGCGCGACCATTATCGGCCTGGTTCCCACCTGGCCGCTGCACCAGCTTGCCGGCGTAAAGCGTATGATCGTGTCCACGTATCAGGCAGCTTCGGGCGCCGGTGCCCCCGGTATGGCCGAGCTCGAAGCACAGCTTGCCGCCCTGGGCCGTGGCGAGGAGATTCCCGAGCCGCGCGCCTTCGCCGCCCAGCTGGCGAGCAACCTGATTCCGCAGATCGGCGGCGTCAAGGAGGAGGGCTTTACCTCCGAGGAGATGAAGCTGCAGAACGAGGGCCGTAAGATCATGCACCTGCCCGAGCTGCGCGTGAACTGCACCTGCGTGCGCGTGCCTGTGCTGCGCTCGCACTCCGAGAGCATTACGCTTGAGTTTGAGCGTGATATTACGGTTGACGAGGCCCGTGCTGCGCTGGCTGCCGCTCCGGGCGTGAAGCTGGTTGACGACATGGCTGCCGAGGATGCACATGACCGCTTCCCCATGCCGATGGATACGTCCGACCAGGACCTGATTTGGGTCGGTCGCGTGCGTCGCGACATCTCGAACCCCGAGGCCGCGCGCGGTATCACCTTCTGGTGCTGCGGCGACCAAATCCGTAAGGGCGCGGCAACCAACGCCGTCCAGATCGCCAAGCTGCTCTGCGAGTAGTGTGACTTGTCCGGCGGGGGCCGGGCTTAGTTTTCAGAACGTCCTCGACCATGTGCGGCGCCTTGTCCTGCTCCTTCGGAGCCGCGGACAAGGCGCCGCACTGGTCTGCGGAGTGTTCTGAAAACTAAGCCCGGCCCCCGCCTGCAATGACGCTGCTGCGAGCGGCCTGCGATGGGGCCGTTGTTGGTTGGGGCCGCTGGGCTGATGAGGCACGTGGCCGTTGCGGGCCCTGATCCCGGCGGCGGCCTCGGCGCTTTGCGCCTGCCGCCTTGGGGGACTGCGGAGCGCGGCCGGCAGCTGCGGCGCGTTCGCGCCTGCTGCCTAGGGTGACTCTGGGGTCGATTGGGGTTGTCTGCACAATTCGCGGTATTATGTTGCGGAGTTTTGAAAGGAGCCGCTGGTGGTCACGACGACGTTTGCTTCGCCTTTGGGCGAAATCTTGCTTGCCGCTGATGGCCGCGGTCTGACGGGACTTTGGTTTGAGGGGCAGGAGCATTTTGGCTCCACGCTTCTCCGGGAAGACTCCGAACATGTTGAAGGCGCCGACGCGGTTTCCGGTACCGGTGGCATGTCGTCGGTGAATCCCGCAAATGGTGCGGCCTCCTCGGTGCTCGAGCGTTCTTGGGCTTGGTTGAATGCTTATTTTGCAGGGCAGGAACCTCGGTTTACGCCGCCGTTGCATTTGATTGGCACGGCGTTTCAGCGTGAAGTTTGGTACGAGCTGCTTTCTATTCCGCGTGGCGAGGTCGCCACGTATGGCGAGATTGCCCAGCGTGTTGCGGCTCGACATCGTGTACCGGGAAACGAGGACCCCGTTGTGTCTTCCCGTGCCGTGGGGGCCGCGGTCGCGCGTAATCCCATTTCGATTATTGTGCCGTGCCATCGCGTGGTTGCCGCCGATGGTTCGCTCAACGGATATGCCGGCGGGCTTGATCGCAAGGAGTGGCTGCTTCGGCTTGAGGGCGCGTACGAGGAGTAACGCTCGAGCACTTTGCATAGCCAAGATGCCGTGAAAGAACGGGACACGCTTTCCGAATGGCGTCTCGAGCGGAAACCGTGTCCCGGAATACAGCCTCAGAGTGGGACGCCGTTTCCGGTTGAGACCACCTGCTTGGACATCTTTCTACGCCCGCTTCTGCAGGGCGTAGATGGACTTATCCATGTTGAACAGGTAAGCCACGACGCAGACGATGAAGAATGCCGGCAGATTACCGAAACCGAAGACTTCGCAGCCAATCAGGATGGGTGCGAGCAGCGTATTGGTGGCGCTGCCAAAGACGGCTGCGTAGCCCAGCGCGGCGCAAAGCGCGATGGACATGCCGAGTTGAGCCTCGTTATGGCGACATCTGGGTAACAGAAAGGCCCGCGTTCCTCAGAGGCAAGATAGGCAATGCTGCTTTTGAGGTAGATCTCAATTCTGCCGACCGCATCAAACATTAACTGCCGGAGGGCTCGGTCAAATTCATACGTGTAGATGATGGTTTCGAATGTTGTGCCTTCGCGAAAGATGGTAATCCCGGACTTGCATTTGGTTTTGCAGGGAAACCAGTAGGCCGACAGTCTGTAGTGGCCGACTTCGACCAAAGCTCGCTCGAGTTCGCTTTGATCAGAGCACTTAAGACCCCTGTATTCTGTCAATAGTGCTATTTGTTCGTTGATGGATATCCGCGACTTCCGGTATTTCATTTAAGCCTCTTGATAGAAAAAGAGCTGGAGTTGCGCATCGTTGAGAGGCTTTCCAGCTTTAGCAAAACAAACTTATAAGATGCGACGGGCCGCGTCAAGATAATTACCGGACGGCCTAGGAGGCGGCTGGTTGGCTGGCTTAAAACCTAGCGCGTGAGATGACGCTCCACGCTATTCAGCGCGCTTGATAGGATGACGAACCACAGTCTTAAGTTTCTCCGGTGCACATTTGCGTGGATCGGAGAGATAGATTTCGTGATGGAAACGGGTGTCTGAGAAGTCGGGGACATAGCCCTGCTCGGTCGTGTATTCATTCATAGCGCCTACGGTCGCCGGTTCGTTGTCGTAGGGCCCGGTGTGCATGCATTGAACGCAGAGGCCCTCGTCAACTTTAAGCAGCTCGACGGCAGAAAAGTCAAGTTTCTTTTTGGTCGTGGCTTCCGCGACTGCCCAGTCAAAGTCATCTCGGGTGACGAAATCGGGCAGGCGAATGCACGAGATAAAGTTGAAATCGTCCTTGCGTACATAATCGATGTCGCCGCTCGGGGAGTCTTGCCACCAGAAACCCTCGAGCGGCGGTACCACAAAGTCGAAATAGCCCTCGATACTCCTTGAGCCTTTCTTCGACATCTTGACGGTATAGGCGATGCCGTAAAGCAGCGGCAGGGCGTTTTGATACTCGCCACCTTCGGTATTTGGGTCGCCCTTTCCGCGAACGGCAACGTAGCTCATAGGCGGGACAGTTACGATGCTCGGCTTGCTTGCAGGTTTGTAGAGCTCCTTGCATTCCTTCTTAAAGTCGAACGCCATGTTGGCCGCCTTTCTGCGTATTGGCCTGCTTAGATAACGGAATCATATCATAGAAACGAACAGCTGTTCGAATGATTATGCTGACAGATAGAGATGCGTGCGTTGTGTTTGGCGGTCGGCCTGACCCCGTCGATGATTTCTCTGCCTTCCCGGCGCTTGCCTGCGCTCCCCGTTTCCCCATATAAAACCTGCCAAAATGAACCTGTCCCTTTTTGGTCGGCGTGAAATGGGTAATACTAAAGAGTTATCCGACCAGATGGGAATTAATCGATGGCTTATATCGAATTCAAAGACGTCATCAAGGCGTACGGCGAGGGCGATGCCCGCATTCACGCGCTCGACGGCGCGAGCTTTACCGTTGAGCGCGGTGAGCTCGCCATTATCCTGGGCGCCTCGGGTGCCGGCAAGACCACGGCGCTCAACATCCTGGGCGGCATGGATACGGTAACCTCCGGCACCGTGACGGTGGACGGGCGCGACGTGAGCTCCGCCAACGAGGCGCAGCTCGTGGAATACCGCCGTGCCGACGTCGGCTTTGTCTTCCAGTTCTACAATCTGGTCCCCAACCTGACGGCGCTCGAAAATGTCGAGCTTGCGGCGCAGATTTGCCCCGATTCGCTCGATGCCGAACAGACGCTTCGCCAGGTTGGCCTGGGCGGGCGCCTCGCCAACTTTCCGGCGCAGCTTTCGGGCGGCGAGCAGCAGCGCGTGTCCATTGCACGCGCACTGGCCAAGAATCCCAAGCTGCTCCTGTGCGACGAGCCCACGGGTGCACTCGACTACAAAACCGGTAAGCAGATTTTGCAGCTGTTGCAGGATACCTGCCGCAAGCAGGGCATTACGGTCATCATCATCACGCACAACTCCGCGCTCGCGCCCATGGCCGATCGTCTGATCCGCTTTAAGAGTGGTCGCGTGGAGAGCGAGACAGTTCAACAAAATCCCGTGCCTATCGAGACGATCGAGTGGTAGCGCCCATGGACCAAGATCGCCATAACAGCCAAAATCACGATACGGATCACGTGAGTCGCGACCGGGAGCTCGCGACCTACCGTACCGCCCAAAGCTCAAACGATATGGTGCCGACGGTATTTCGCCGTGGCATCTACCGCACAATCCGCGGCAGTCTTAAGCGCTTCTTGTCCATCGTGGTCATCACCGCGCTCGGCGTGAGTGTGATGTGCGGCCTTAAGGCGGGCTGCGAGGATTTGTGCGATTCGGTCGACGCCTATTTTGACCAGCAGAATGTCTATGACATTAACGTGCAGTCGACCTGTGGCCTTACGCGCGACGATCTCGCGGCTATCCAAGAGATCGACGGCGTCGAGACGGCCGAGGGTATCTACACCGAGACCGCCTACACCGCCGTGGGCACAACGCGCGAGCGCGTGGTCGTGCAAAGTCTCTCCAAGGAGAACATCGATCAGCCAGTGCTCGTGAACGGCGATTTGCCCGAGAGCGCCGATGAGGTGGCGGTAACTTCGAAGTTCCTGAAGGCTTCGGGCAAAAAGCTCGGCGATACCGTGAGTTTTGCCGCCAATGACGCGAGCTCGTCCAACCAAAGTGCCAAGGATCAGTTTGCCGCGGGCGATTACACCATTACGGCCGAGGTCCTCGACCCCACTGATGTGAGCTCCGACTCGACAGTCAACGCCTTCCGTGCCGCTTCGGCTGCGGACTATAAGTTCTATGTGAGCGAGGATGCCGCGACATCATCGTCCTACTCCGCGGTCCACGTGATCGTCGAGGGAGCCAAGAGCCTCAACTCCTACTCGGATGCCTACACGGCAAAGATCAATGAGGTCAAGGGCAATATCGAGAAGATCCGCGAGGAGCGTGAAAAGGCGCGCGTCCAGGAGCTGACGGTTGACACGCCGGCAAGCTTGGATGCGGCTGAGCGCCAGGCCGCCATGCTCTTTGGGATTGAGCAGGATAGCATCAACCGCATGGCCGAGGGCAGCGAGGAGCGCGTCCAAGCTCAGGCCGAGTTGGACCAGCGCCGCGCCGCCGCCGATCAGCAATTCGCCGATGCCCGCGCCGAGCTTTCCAATCTGGGTGAATGCACTTGGTACATTCAGGACCGCGGTAACATCGCAAGCTACTCGAGCGTCGAGAGCGACAGTTCTTCGATCGAGGCCATCGCCACGGTGTTCCCGTTTATCTTCTTTATCGTCGCCGTGCTCATCAGCCTCACCACCGCCACGCGCATGGTCGAGGAGGAGCGCACGCTTATTGGCCTGTACAAGGCGCTTGGCTATTCACGCGAGCGCATCCTGTCCAAATACGTGGACTATGCGCTGTGGGCATGTCTGATCGGCGGCGTGCTCGGCAACATCATCGGCTTTGTGGGCCTGCCACTGTTCTTGTTTACGGTGTTCGACGACATGTACTCGCTGCCCCAGATGCTGCTTTCGTACGATATCGTGTCTTCACTCGTGTCGGTGGCGCTGTTTGCCGTGGGCGTGGTGGGCGCTACGATTATCGCCTGCCGCCACGAGATGGCCGAGCCCCCAGCCTCGCTCATGCGTCCCAAGGCCCCGCGCGCCGGCTCGCGCATCTTGCTTGAGCGCATCGGCTTTATTTGGCGCCGCATGGGCTTCTTAAACAAGGTGGCGGCGCGTAACCTGTTCCGCTACAAAAAGCGCGCCTTTATGACCATCTTCGGTATCGCCGGCTGCACAGCGCTCGTGATCTGCGGAATGGGCATCCGTGACACGTCGGTGGCGCTTTCGCCCAAACAGTACGGGCATATCACGCGCTACGACCTGCTGGCGGTCGCCAATCCCGACGATTTTTCGCAGACGTGCGTGGCGTTGGACGAGCGCAGCGCGGCCAATGATTCCAACGTGACCGTGACTTCGACGCTGCCGATTATGACCGACAACGTCACCTTTACGTTTGGCGGCAAAAGCGAGACGGTGCTGTTAATCGTGGTGCCCGATGACCGCGTGAACGATCTGGACGATTACGTGCGCCTTGAGGACGAGTCCAAAGAGTCGCTGTCTTTGCGTGACGGAGATGTGTATCTGAGCAAGAGTTCACAGCTGGCGCTGGGGATTCAGCCGGGTGATGCGGCGCGCGTCCAGGATTCGTCGCTCAATGTTGCTAAGGTCAAAGTCAGCGACATTTCGCTCAACTATCTGGGCAACACACTCTTTATGACGCAGGGCACCTATGAGCGCGCGTTCGGTCGAAGCGCGCGCCTTAACGGTGTCCTTGCGTTGCTGAAGGGCTCGTCGGCCGACCAGATTGCGTTTAGCAAGAAGCTTAAGAGTGACGGCTGGCTTACGATTTCGAGTACGGCCGAGCATCAGGAGAACGCTGATGCGAACTTTACGATTATCAATTCGGTCGTGGCGCTCGTAACCTTTATGGCGGCGTGCCTATCGTTTGTGGTGGTGTTTACGCTGTCCAACACCAACATTTCGGAGCGCGAGCGCGAACTGGCAACCATCAAGGTGCTGGGCTTCCGTCGCGGCGAGGTGCACCACTACGTCAACAAGGAGACGCTGATTTTGACGGCGATTGGTGCCGCGCTGGGCGTTCCACTGGGTAGCCTGCTGGCCGAGAGCTTTACGTACATTCTGCAGATGCCGTCGCTCTACTTTGACGTTGAGGTCGAGCCGCTGAGTTATGTGCTCGCCGTAGTGCTTTCCTTTGTCTTTACGTTTATCGTCAACCTCGTCACCAACCGAACGCTCAACAAGATCGACATGGTCGGCGCCCTCAAGAGCGCCGAGTAACCTGTCCTTGGATTCAAGTTCTAGCGAGTTGCCGACGCGCCCGCAGCAGCATTTTTGCATAAACCGCTCCGTCAAATGCATACTTTGACGGAGCGGTTGCTTTTTGCCCACAGGTACCCCAGGGGGCGCCGTGCAAATTCCGGAGTATTCAGCATCCCGGGGTCCGCGGGCGCGGGGGCGGGGGTGCAAAACTGCGCTGAAAGCCCCGATTCTGAGTCCCAACGCCTCTAGAGCCGCTCGTTTTTTTACAGGATGCGGCCCATGGTGCCTGCCTTTCGCCCAAAATCCAGTATGCAGGCACCCTCGGCTGCTGAATACTCCCAAAAATGCACGCCGCATCCTACCCTAGGCACCCGTAGCTACTCTGCGGGTGCGTGGCCTGATAGTAAGTTGCGGTGGAATAGTTCCCGTTTGGCATAGCAGAGCCATAAAACAGGAACTATTCCACCGCAACATATTGAGAGGGCTCTTGGCTGTTATGCGTACTGACATTTGTCATGAAATGGCAGGCCATTAGGGGTTGCTACTCGTAGTTGCGGTAGGGTTGGGGCAGATTCTAACTAGAAATGGTGGTCGCTACCGGTTGTTCTCGGCATACTCGGCTCATTCGATTACGGTCGCAACATGAAAGGAACTGTCATGGATCTTGCGATGGCACAGTGTCTCGTCGATCGTCGCAAAGCTGCCGGGCTTTCTCAAGAGGCGCTTGCTGCTCAGCTTGGCGTAAGCCGCCAGGCTGTCAGCAAATGGGAGCGCAGCGAATCCTCGCCCGATACCGATAACCTTATTGCACTCGCCGCGCTGTATGGCGTGTCGTTGGATGAACTGCTGTATGGGGAAGCGGCTGGCGATGTCGAAACTTCGACCGACGATGACCTTGACGCAAATAATTCCGACGAGGTTGAAGGCACCGAGACTTCTACTGAGCATACGAATTGCGGTGATAAGCCACTTGTCGATATTTCTCTCGCGCATGGTATCCACGTTATTGATCCCGAGAAGGGCGAAGAGGTCCATGTTGGCTGGAATGGTATCCATGTGGCTAACGAGCGCAAGGGTGAAGAGGTCCATGTCGGGCCGGGCGGATTGCATATCGATACGCTAGAGGACGATGGACACAGCGTACATACCAATGCCGACGGCACCGTTACCATCGACGGCGAGACCTTTTCGAGCTGGAAAGAGGCACACGACAAGCTCGACCATCATGGCAAGCATTTCCATACCAAGCTCGGTCGCACATGGAACAAGTTTCCCTTTCCTGCACTTGTCGTCCTCGCCTATCTCGCGCTCGGCATCATCTGCGGCACGTGGAGCATGGGGTTCTTTCTGGTCTTTCTGATTTCCGTCTACTATGCGATGGGCGACTTCATCGACCGACGTCATCTATCTAAGCTAATCGGCGGCGTCTATCCAACAGCCGCCATTGCCTGGTTCCTCTATATGTGGCTTTGCTTGGCGCAGCCCCATCCCGCATGGGTCATCCTCATCACCATCCCAGTTGTAAAAGCACTCATGCGCTGGTGCCGAAAGCAATGGAAACGCCGCAAACAAGCCTAAGCCGCTCCAACCCGTCAGCAATGCTTGGACAACGCCGCACGCCCCTTCCAAGTTGCGGTGAAATACGGACTGTTGAGGACCTTGGAGCGTCTAACAGTCCCTATTTCACCGCAACTCACGAATGGGGCGGGCAATTCCAGCACGGGAACTGGCATTTAACTCACTGCATGCCAAGAAAAGGCCGATTTACTACGATGAACTCGATGAGGCCGACCACATCCATCTTTTTCAAAAATCGGCAAGCTTTCTACCTGCGGTTTTACTGTCACCCTTTTCGGCATGGTCGAAGGCATTCGAATCATCGTAGTAATTAGGCGCATTTTGTAGCAAACGGTTCATTCAAGCTCGAACTCGAAGACCGATGGTCCCCTCATCCACGGCTGCGAGCGAAAATACCAAATAGAATAAAAATCGAATGGCTAAGTCTGTTTGGCGAACGGAGGCAATATGGGCGAGGTGACTGAAAGCGACTGGAAGCTGTTTAAGGCGCTGCTCCCAAAATGGCAAGAAAGCTATATGGAAATGCTCATCGGCCAATACATCGAGATACTAAACGGCGGCAGCGAAGCGTCTAGTAGATTTTGGGCGCTAGAAGAGCGCATCAATAGGGACAAGCTGTCCTCGGGAGTGCTAGCAAACGATATTCGCCGCAGCACCATGCATTATGAGATTGCCAACTTGCTTTCCGATAACGTGATCACGCTCGACGACCTTGACGGTTTCACCGAAGACATTAAGGGCTACGCACGACGTTGCATCGGTCGGCAAGAACGCTGAGCGACATGCGCATCCACAGCCGCTGTACTGCATAAACCGCACCGAAAAATGCATATTACGGCGGGGCGATTGCTTTTTGCCCACAGGTACCCCCGGGGGCGGCGTGCAAAATCTGGAGTATTCAGCATCCCGGAGTCCGCAGGCGCGCAAAACTGCGCTGAAAGCCCCGATTCTGAACCCCAGCGCCTCAAGAGCCGCTCATTTTCCACAGGATGTGCCCCATGGTGCCTGCCTTTCGCCCAAAATCCAGTATGCAGGCACCCTCGGCTGCTGAAAACTCCCAAAAATGCACGTCGCATCCTACACCAGGCACCCGTAGCAAGAAGACGAATAGCCCCGGCCTCCCCAGTTACCGCAGGAGACCCCAGGGCTTACCTCCCAAATCTTTCCGCAGGACGGAAGGACCCCGCCGCGCGAAGCGCACGGCGGGGTCCTGACATGTCCGAGGACGATTTGGGAGGTAAGCCCTGGGGTCTCCGATGGGGGCGGTTCCAGCCGAGGCTATTCGTCGCCGAAGCTGATGCCCAACGCCTTGGCCTCGCGTACCAGGTCGCTCTGGGGATCGACATACTTGAGCTTGCCGGCGACATCCTCGAGCGGCATGTGGCACATCTTGCCGTCACGCAGGGCAATCATGTAGCCAAACTCGCCGCGTAGGCAGCCCAGCGCGGCCTCGACGCCGCACTGGGTCGCAAAGATGCGGTCCTGGGCGTCGGGCTGACCGCCGCGCTGCGTGTGGCCGGGGATGGCGACGCGGGTCTCGCGACCGGTCTTGGCCTCGATCTCCTTGGCGATGTCGTAGACAATCGACGGGCTCGTACGTGCGGCAAGCTTCTTCTTGTACTCCTTCTTGGACAGCGCCGCGTCCTCCTTGGAGATAGCGCCCTCGGCGACGGCCACGATGGTAAAGCGGCTGCCGGTTTCCATGCGATGCTCGATGGTCTTGATGACCTGGTCCATGTCGTAGGGGATCTCGGGAATCAGGATGACATCCGCGCCGCCCGCGACGCCGGCATATAGCGGAATCCAGCCGACCTTGTGTCCCATGATCTCGATGACGAACACGCGACCGTGGCTCGAAGCGGTGGTGTGAATGTCGTCGATGCACTTGGTGGCGACGTCGATGGCGCTCGTAAAGCCAAACGTCATCTCGGTGCCCCAGGTGTCGTTGTCGATGGTCTTGGGCAGGGCGATAACGTTGAGGCCCTCTTCGCGCAGGCGGTTGGCGGTCTTGGTGGAGCCGTTGCCGCCCAGCATAAACAGGCAGTCGAGCTGTAGCTTGTGATAGGTGTGGACCATCGCGGGCACCTTCTCGACGCCGTCGGCCTCGGGAATGTCCAGACGCTTGAACGGCGTACGGCTCGTGCCCAGGATGGTGCCGCCGCGGGTGAGGATGCCGCTAAAATCGGCGGGCGACATGACGCGGAACCTGCTGTAGATAAGGCCCTGGTAGCCGTCCTCAAAACCGTAGATCTCGATAGGTTCTTCGCTATTGGTCATGAGCGTTTTGACGATGCCGCGCATGGTGGCGTTGAGCGCCTGGCAGTCGCCGCCACTGGTAAGAAGACCGATCCTAAGCATGATGAATCCTTCCGGGCAAGTTATAACATGCGCATAAGTTTACCCCCGCACACTGTTGATACGGGGGCAAAACGTGTTAGCTCAAGCGTATAGAAATGTAAGCAATGTTAGAAATTCGCAAGCCGGTGGGCAACGCGGAATTAAGCACGGAATGAAGAGTGCGGCGCTGGCGTGGCGGGGTATGCTGGAGGGGACAATCAACCCAGCGAAAGGGGAGAGCATGACGGATCAGGAAACGCCCGAGCGCGCGCACGTGACGGCCGACGATATCGAGGCCGCTAACGATCTTATCGACTTTATCGAGGCATGCCCCAGCATGTTCCATACGGCGGCGACCATTATGGCCGAGCTCGACGAGGCGGGCTTTACCTACCTGCCCGAGAATGCGGCGTGGGACATCGAGCCGGGCGGGCGTTATTACACGCAGCGCAACACCTCGAGCGTTGTTGCCTTTAAGGTGGGCGAGGACCTGGCCGCTACGTGGGGCGAGGGCGGCGTTGCCGGCGACTATCATTTTCAACTCACGGCGTCACACGGCGATTCGCCGACGTTTAAGGTTAAGGCCGTGCCCGAGCTCGACGGCGCGGGCGAGACGCTGCGCCTGAACACCGAGGCCTACGGCGGCATGATCGACTACACCTGGTTCGATCGCCCGCTGGCGCTCGCGGGTCGCGTACTGGTGCGCGAGGGCGACCGTATTGAGAGCCGCCTGCTTGCCACCGAGCGCGAGGTTGCCATTATTCCGAGCCTTGCCATCCACATGAACCGTGGCGTTAACGAGAGCTTTGCTCCCAACCGAGCCGTTGACCTGTGCCCGCTCATCAGCGCTGGTGACCTTAAGCAGGGCGACTTTGACGCCCTGATCGCCGACGAGCTGGATGTTGAGCCCGAGCAAATTCTGGGCCGCGATTTGTTCCTGGTTAACCGTCAGGATGCGCGCATTTGGGGCTGGGCCGACGAGTTCATCTCGACGCCCAAGCTCGACGACCTGGCCTGCGCCTACGCCTCACTGCAGGCATTTTTGGGTGCTGAGAACGCGCACGACGTTTCGGTTTTTTGCTGCTTTGATAACGAGGAGGTCGGCTCCGAGACCAAGCAGGGCGCCATGTCGACGTTCTTGGCCGACGCGCTGCGCCGCATCAACGGGTCGCTGGGCTTTGACGACGAGTTGTACCACCGTGCGCTTGCCGCTTCGATGCTCGTGAGCTGCGACAACGCGCATGCCGTGCACCCCAACCACGCCGAGAAGTGCGACGCCCGCAACCGGGTTGTGCTCAACGGCGGCATCGTCATCAAGGAGGCCTCCAACCAGCACTACTGCACCGATGCCTTTAGCCGCGCGGTGTTCCAGGCCATTTGCGATGACGCCGACGTGCCCACGCAGGCCTTCGCCAACAAGAGCGATATGGCCGGCGGTTCTACCCTGGGCAATCTGTCTAATATGCAGGCGAGCATGCATGCCGTGGACGTGGGCCTGCCGCAGCTTGCCATGCACTCGAGCTACGAGACCGGCGGCGTACGCGACGTGATGTACGCCATCCGCGCCCTCACCGCCTTCTACGAGCGCAACCTAACCATCAACGGCGCCGAAAGCGTGGAGCTGTAAATGCGAGCCGAAGAAATGAAGGCCGAGTGTGGGGCTCAGCTTATTGATCGGGGTTTACAGCTGTTCGTCGCCGCTTGCCATGAGTCAGGGGTCGACGTGTCCAATGCGCGACCAACGAGTGCTGAAGAACTCAAGCGTAACGCCTATTCGGACCGCTATGACGAGGAGACGGACTGGCTCTAATAAGCGAAGTGTCGAAAACGCTAGACGTATGTTTGATATCACTTCGGCGAGAGTGTCGCAGACAGAACTACCGGTATGGCGCAAGCCAACCTGACCCCATTGCACCAAACCTACCAAAAAGGGACAGGTTCATTTTGGCAGGTTTTATCTGGGAAAATGCCAATGGTTAGACGGAACTGTTGAGACGCCGCAGGTCGAATAAAAGTCAGCGAGAGCCCGCCGTTTGAGCCAAGGTGCCGTGAAATGAAAAGGCGCTGACCTTCTGGTCGCGCCTTTGAAATTGAACGGCAGATTGGCCAAACGGCGGGCTCGCAGCGTCGAGGGGTTCCGGCGTTTGGCAAAACGCCGGAACAATCAGTGTTCGATCCAGCAGCGCAGGGTCTCGCCGGCCTGCAGGTGACGCAGGTTCTCCGCTGCGATGTCGACGACGTTGTTGAGCGTGGCGGCCAGGTGGAACCAGCCCGAGATGTGCGGCGTGATGAGCATGTTGGGCGCATCCCACAGCGGGCTTGTTGCGGGCAGTGGCTCAGGGTCGGTGACATCGACCGCGGCACCGGCAAGGTGTCCGGACTCAAGAGCGGCAATCAGATCGTCGGCAATCACAAGATCGCCGCGGCCGCCGTTGGCAAAGAAGGCGCCCGGTTTCATCGCGGCGAAGAACTCGGCGTTCGCCAGGCCGCGGGTCTCGGGTGTGCTCGGCATAAAGGATGCGACGACGTCTGCCTCCGCCAAGCGCTCAGACAGGGCATCCATTCCGTCCATGTCCTCAAACACAATGGGATAGACGAGCGGATGACGCTTGATGCCGCGGACGTGCGCACCCATGCCGCGGCAGAGCGTGGCAAAGTGGCCGCCGATATCGCCCGCGCCCAGTACCAGCACGTTGGCGTTTTTGAGCGAGGTGACCGGCCCCAAATCCTCCCAGCGATGCTCGCGCTGCAAATCGTGATAGCCGGGCAGGCGCTTCATCATGGAAAGGACCATGGCAAACATATGCTCGCTCACGGCCTGACCGTAGGCGCCGATTGAGCAAGACAGCTTGGCTTCAGCCGGCACGGTGCCGGCGGCGAGATAGTCGTCATAGCCGGCGGTCTGCAATTGCAACAGCTGGAGATGCTCGCATGCCGTGAGCATGTCAGGGTCAATGTTACCCAGGATCACGTCGGCATCGGCGACCTGTTCACGTGTGGCGGCGTCGGCGCTCGTGTAGATAAAGTCCTCGCCCGGAGCGCTCGACTCGAGGATCGCGCGGTGACGATCGTTGATGGGCAACAAAACCAGGATGTTCACAAGTAGTCCTCTCCGCTCAGCCTGCCAAAAAGGGACAGGTTTATTTTGGCAGGTTATATCTGGTAAAACGCTATAAAAACGCCGGGG
>CABIWB010000011.1:52838-79906 GCA_902362275.1 Coriobacteriaceae bacterium
ATGGTAAAGACCATGCCCGGAGCCATGATGGTGTCCACATCGGGCGCCTCGGTGGTAAAGCCCACAAACGGGTCCTCGTGGAAATCCTTACCGATTCCGTGTCCGCCGTACTCGCGCACCACGCTAAAGCCGGCGTCCTCGACGGTCTTTTGCACAGCCTCGGCCATCACGGACAGCGGCAGCCACGGCTTGACGGCGGCAAGGCCAGCCTCCACGCTGGCGCGGGTGACGTCGACCAGGCGCTGGCGCTCGGCCGAGACCTCGCCGATGCAGAACATACGGCTCGAATCACTAAAGTAACCGTCCAGGATCGTGGAGCAGTCCACGTTGATGATGTCGCCCTCGTGCAGCACGTCCGTATCGCAGGGGATACCGTGACAGACCACATCGTTGATCGAGGTGCATACGCTCTTGGGATAGCCCTCATAGTTGAGGTCGGCCGGCGTACCACCGTGCTCGACGGTGTAGTCATAGATCATCTGGTCGATCTGGTTGGTGGTCATGCCCGCGGCGATGTGCTCGCCTACGTAATCGAGCACGCCCACGTTGATGGCGGCCGAGCGCTTGATGCCCTCGATATCGGCGGGCGTCTTGTAGAGCGTGCGGGGTAGAACCTCCCAGCCCTCTTCCCACAAGCGCTCGAGGCGCTCATCAAAGGCGCTATGGCATTTCTTGTATTTTTTGCCGCTGCCGCACCAGCAAGCATCGTTGCGGCCGGGTACGGGTCCGTTGTCAAACATGGCTAACTTCCTTTCATTCGCAGCTAGTATAGCCCACCCACGCGTCCATAAAAGTTGCGGTGATATAGTTCCGATTTAAGCGGTTTAACAGCACAAATAGGAACTATATCACCGCAACTGATGGGGCGGGATGGCGGGTGCTAGCTGCTGCGTGGTTTTGCTAGTAGCTCACCTGGCAGGGGATGCCGAGGGCGCGCACGCGCGCGGCAATGGCGTCGAGCACCTCGGGCGCCGCTTTGGCAAGGCCGGCGATCGGTGTCTCGCGCGCTACCGTGTAGATGGTCGCCTCCTGCGGACGAATGCGCTCAAGCGCCGCGAGCCAGGGGGCAACGTACTCCTCGCCGGTGTTGTCGATGAGCTTGCCCTGATACTCGCCGGTCAAAAAGATCGTCTGGATAATAACGTGACCGTCAAAGCTTGCGAACGTTTCGATCTGGTGCTCTACATCGTAGGGGCCAACGGGCTGGTCGAGCAGCTGGATAAATGCCGGGTCGACCGTATCGAGTTTGAGGATGTTGTCGTCGACCATCATGAGCGCATCGTGTACCTGGGGACGGTCGGCGCGTGTGCCGTTGGAAAGCACGGCAATCTTGGTGTTTGGGGCAAGCTGGTCGCGCAGCGCGACGGCGCCGGCAATAGCCTGCGGAAACTCCGGTGCGGCGGTGGGCTCGCCGTTGCCTGCGAAGGTGATCACATCGGGGAGCTCGCCCTCGGCTGCCATCTCGCGCAGCTTGGCCTCGAGCGCATCGAGCACCACGGCTGCTGTGTTGTATGGCTCATGGCACGGGCGCTCGCCGTTAAAGCCGTTTTCGCAGTAGATGCAGTCGAACGTGCAGATTTTGCCGCTAGCCGGCATCATATTGACGCCGAGCGAAAGCCCCAGGCGACGGCTGCGGACAGGCCCAAAGATCGGACTTGCATTTAAAAACGTAGACATAGGCACATGCTCCTCAAGACAGTTGAGCTTAAGCATAGCATCGTCGCCGACGTGCAGCCCGCGTGCCTGGGTGCTATTGATTAAGCCGAAATGAGCTCTGTCCCCTCGCGTTCGACCTCCTCTAGCAATCGCATAAGGGGCGAGAACTGACATCCATGGATTACACATGGATCGCCGAGATCAAAAGCGAGCTTCCGAGGTGGCGGAAGAAGTGTGATAGGTACAATCGCTAGCCCTTATCCGTTACTCCAGCCCTCGATCGAGAAGATCGGGCATGGAGAGCGCGACCTCAATGGTGAAACGTGCGCTGAGCATGTCCTCGCCGGTATCGAGCGGTATGGAGAACATTTCGCGGGCCTTGCGCAAACGGTAGAAGAACGTGTTGCGGTGGACGTACAGCTCGTTCGACGCCGCGGTCGCGTCGCCGGGATGCTCCAGAAACGCCTTGATGGTTGCGATGTACTCGGTACCCTTGGCACGGTCGTAGTCGAGCGCGGCGAGGATACGCTGATCGCATAGCAGGCGCGTTCCGCGATGGCTTGCGTTGGCGACGGAGACGGCCATGGCGCGCAGGCGATGGTGCCAGTGCAGCGAGACGATGGAGTCGTCGTCGACGGCCGACGAAAGCTGGATGCACTCTTCAAAGCCAACCGGGCACAGTAGGATGTTTTCGAACGGCTCGCTCACATAGGCGCGCAGCGAGTTGTTGACCAGCAGCGCCGCAAGCGGGGGGGTTGTCGAGCGTAAGCTCCTCGAGCTTCTCGTAATAGGGAAACGCCGGGCCGTCGATGTGCGGCATGGGGAGCAGCATACAGAACGTGTTGCGGTGGGTGACCCAGATGCCGTGGGGAAAAACGTCTTTCATAAGGCGCCCGACATGCGAGCTGTACGTGGGGGAGGCGAATAGCCGCTCCCCTTCGACGGTGAGCATGGCATAGGCACCGGAGGTGTCGACGCCGGCGTCGGCGAGCCTGCCCGTCGCGTCTTTGGTTTGGGTGAACCGCCCGTCGAGAATATCCGACAGGACCGACGCCCCTTGGTTGGAGTTGGTGGCCACATCGGTCATGCGGTCGATGATGATGCCCGCCAAGGAACCCGCATAGTCGATAAGCTCCAGGTCGTAGCCGGTAAAGGCTCCCTGGGGCTTGTAGACGTCAAACCGACCGAGTTCCAAGCGCTTGTAGTAGACGACGCTCGTGACCCAGTTCTCGTCGTTCGAGACGTCGTGGCTCGCGTCGGGGTAGTGCTTGGCACGGGCGTTTTCGACGATGCGGTCACGGTCGATGACGGCCTGGACTTCAGGTGCGATGTAGCCTGTCTTGAGCTGGGCGGCGATATCCTCGCGCGCATCGGAGAACTCGCCCACGTGGGCGAGGATGCGACCATCGGTGTTGACCACAATGGTGGGCAGCCCTAAGACGTTGTAGGCGCGTTGGACGAACTGGCGGATGTTGTGCGTGTGCTGGAAGGTGTCGAACAGACGGCCCTTCATGGCGTCGATGGCTACGACCTGCTGGGGTATGCGGTCAAAGCGCTCGAACGCCTTGCTTATGGGGAGCGACGTGGCTGCAACGATGCACGACGTGCCGGCATGCACGGCGTCGTCGGGAATTGCCGCGTGGTAGAGGACGAGCGATACGGTCCCCGGCGGTGTCCACGGTCCGCCGAAGTCGCCCGGGCGGCACAAGACGAGCTCTCGCATGCCCAAAGGGGTGACACGAGCTTCACTCGCCCGGGCGGCCAAGTCGACGGCGGTAATGCATACGACCTCTTGGTTGAGAGCGAACTCGGTCGCCGCTCGACAATCGACGACTTCGAGTTCGGCGAGGATCGAGCGAATTTTCATGGAGCCTCCAGCTCAACGTTCGCGGTCGGTTATATACCGCTCGCAGTTTGCTAGCGGCTCGGTTCGTTTGAAATTGTACGCGCGCACAAGCGCCGCGTCCACGCCAAGCCAATGCTTAATCGGGCACACATAGCGGGTGCTCGCCCTTGCGTCGGATACTCATGGTACAGGAGAAACCCAGACAGAAAGGGCACAGGGCCCATTCGCAAGGGAAGGGATTGGTCGTATGACTAAGATCGTCGGCGTATCGTTCGGTACCAAAAACGGCAACAACGATACCATCTGCAAGGTCGCTCTGCTCGCCGCCCAGGAGGCTGGCTGCGAGATCGAGTTCATCCGTGCGATGGACCTCAATATCAAGCACTGCACCGGCTGCATCGCCTGCGTCAAGGCCCTTATGAGCGGCCGCGGCAACATGTGCATGCACAAGGACGACTTCGACTGGCTGGCATTCAAGATGTTCAACGCTGACGGCGTCATCATGTGCGACCCCATCTTCGAGACCGGCGCTTCGGGCCTCTTCCACACCATCATGGACCGCTTCGGGCCCCGCATGGACACCGGCAACAACTACATCTGCACCGAGATCGCCAACAAGATGGGCAAGCCCGAGAACGCGCCTAACCCCGCGATCATGAGCCCCAAGGTCGTGTCCTACATCGGCATCGGCGGTTCTGACTGGGGCACCCACGTCGAGTCCGAGCACCAGATCCAGTCCATGACCCCCGCTTGGAAGGTCATCGACAACGAGTGGGTGCCCTGGGCCAAGACCGCCCTTATGCAGGACGAGCTCATCGAGCGCGCCCGTGAGATCGGCACCAACATCGCCGAGGCCGCCAAGGACATCGAGCACGCCGAGTTCAAGGGCAAGAAGGGCGTCTGCCCCCACTGCAACTGCAACGACTTCTACCTGGTCCCCGGCGAGAACCGTGCCATCTGCTGCGTGTGTGGTCTCGAGGGCACCGTGGATGTCGTCGACGGCGTCGTAACCGTCTCCTATAAGGACGAGGACCTGCACAAGGCCCACGACACCATCTCCGGTAAGAAGATCCATGGCGAGGACATCGGCCGCAACGAGGGCATCCTGGCCGAGATGAAGAAGACGCCCGAGTACAAGGAGCGTGTCGCCTTCTACCGCGATGCCATCCAGCCCGTCATGCCCGAGCGTGACTAACACATAGTTTGCTCCCCAGCGGGCCCTGCCAAGAAACCCTATTTGGTAGGGTCCGTATTTTGTCCGCTTATATCGGAAGGTTGACCGCCATGCCTATGAAGAATTCGACCAAGCTCGTCAAGGTCCTTCTTACCAATATCCCCATCGCCATCTCCATCTCGCTGGTCGCCAGCTACATCGGAATCTCGTCTGCGGGGCTGCCCGCCGAGGCGTTCATGCCCGCGTTCATCCAGTCGACGCTTATGAACACCGCCATGTCTTACGTCATCTCGTTCTTCATTGGTTGGTTCGTCCCGTCCGAGAAGTGGGGCTTCGCCTTTGCCGGCACCTGCGGTGCCAAGCCGTCCGACGGCCTTAAGTTCGGTCTGCTGCTCAACCTGGTCGTCAACACCGTCTACGTCGCCATCAACGCGATCATCCTCACCTATGTGAACGCTATCGTCATGCAGGGCATGCCCCTGGCCGCGTTCCCCTTTGCGCTCATGGGGTCGCTTCCCCAGTGCTGGATCGTCGGCTACGTCGTCTCGTTCGTGTGGGCACGTCAGGCCGAGTCCATCGCCCGCAACCTCATGAGCGATCCCGAGCCACAGATGCACTAGACGGTTCGCTTGGATGTTTGTGCGTGCGCACATTGAGCCTGTGTCTGCCCAGGTCCAGGCTTATAGATAACGAAGTTCTATCGGCGGGGCATTCGGCCCCAACGTAAAGGAGAAGATATGAAGCAGCTCGAAACCGACGTAGTCGTCGTCGCAGCCGGCCTGTCCGGTCTGGCCGCGTCCGTCGCAGCCGCCGAGTCTGGCGCCCGCGTCATCACCCTCGAGAAGGCCGCCAACACCGGCGGTGCCGCCAATATGGGCATGGGCCCCGCCGCTGCGGGTTCCCCCATCCAGAAGGCAGCCATGATCGAGGTCACCCCCGGCGAGCTGTTCCGTCGCCACATGTTCTTTACCCATTACCAGGTCGACGCCCGTCTCGTTCGTGCCTACTACTTCAAGTCCGGCGACACCATCCAGTGGCTCATGGACATGGGCGTCGAGTTTGACTCCGTCCGCCCCGCCTTCCGCGCCCGCGAGCGCAACCGTGCTTACGCCGACGGCGAGTACACCTGGCATGTCGTACGGCCCGAGGACGGCTCCGAGCCCGGTCCCCGCGCCGCAACGACCATGACCAAGCGTATGACCGAGCGCGCCCAGGAGCTGGGCGTCGAGTTCATGCTCGAGACCCCCGCTTCCTCCCTCATCACCAACGACGAGGGTGCCGTCTGCGGCGTCCGCGCCACCGAGAAGAACGGTGAAGAGATCGAGATCTCCTGCAAGAGCGTCATCGTCGCAACCGGCGGTTTCGGCCACAACACCCAGCTCATCAAGGAGAAGATCGGCCTCGACTGGGGTAAGAACCTCTTCTCCTTCGCCATCCCCGGCATGGACGGCGACGGTATCAACATGTGCCACGAGGTCGGCGCCGGCCACACGCCCGTCACCATGGAGCTCATGTACCAGATCCCCGACAACATGAACCACTTCTACATCGAGGGTGCGTTCCGTCAGCCCTGCTACTGGTGCGACCGCAACGGCGAGCGCTTCATGCCCGAGGACGAGATCTACAACACCACCTTCACCGGCAACGCCATCAATCACCTGCCCGGCAAGGTCGGCTATGCCATCTTCGACGCCAAGATGCTCAAGCGCTGGAAGAAGAACGGTCCCGACATCATCTCCCACATCCACCCGCACGACCTGTACGAGGGCTTCGAGGAGCAGTGGGAGCGCGATTTGGCCGACGGCTACGAGCCCATCTGCCAGGCCGATACCCTCGAGGAGCTCGCCGAGAAGGCCGGTATCGACGTCGATGGCCTGATCGCAAACGTCGAGGAGTACAACGACATGTGCGCCGAGGGCTGGGACAGCCTGTTCGAGAAGGAGCGCGAGTTCATGCAGCCCCTGGAGAAGGGCCCCTTCTACTGCTGCAAGCAGTACATGGGCGCGTACGGTACCCTGGGCGGCGTGCTCATCAACCACAAGATGGAGGTCATGGACGAGGAGTCCCACGTCATCGACGGCCTGTACTGCGTGGGCACCGACGCCTGTACCATTTACGGCGACTCCTACAACTTCTGCATTCCCGGCAACACCATGGGCTTCTGCCTCAACTCCGGCCGCATTGCCGGTGAGAACGCCGCAGCCAAGCTCTTCGAATACTAAAAGCGTGCGCACGGGGCATCCTGTGCGAACTCGGTGCGCCCGTCGGGTCCTGCGGCCTGCCGGGCGCGCTTTTTGCAAAGAAACCCCTGCGACAAGGGAGGAACAACGTGAAGCTGACGATTAATGGCCAGCAGGTCGAGGCGGACGAGGGGACAACCGTCCTCGACGCCGCGCTCGACGCGGGCATCTTCATCCCGCATTTGTGCAAGCATCCCGATCTGGAGGCGGTCGGCGGTTGCCGTCTGTGCATGGTGTGCGTCGACGGGTCCGATGAGCCCGTGTGCGCCTGCAAGACCGAGGTGGCTGACGGCATGGTGGTCGACTCCGCCGCGCCGGGCGCCGAGCGCGTGCGCAAGACGGCCATGGAACTCATCTTGGCCACGCACCCCACCGATTGCACCGGCTGTCCCAAGTACGGCACCTGCGAGCTACAGTCCATGTACCAGTACATGGGCGTCTCGCCCACGAAGTGGCGCGTTAAGAGCCGCGTCGTGTCGACCGACGAGTCCAACCCCCTCATCACCCATATGTTCACCCGTTGCATCCGTTGCGGCCGCTGCGTGCGCGCCTGCAACGACCTGCGCGGCGTCGGCGTGCTTGGCTACCAGCACACCGAGAAGGGCATCCGCATCGGCACCGACGGGCTCGTGTCGCTCGAAGAGGCGGGCTGCCGCTTCTGCGGCGCCTGTGTCGAGGTGTGCCCCACCGGTTCCATCGTCGACACGCTGCGCGAGGCATCCGCCGGCTCGAGCCGTGCCGACGCAGTCGTGTCCTGCCGCGGTACCTGCCCGGCACATATCGACATCCCCGATTACCTACGCCGCATCCGCGAGGGCAAGTGGGGCGAGGCAGCCGCCGTCGTGCGCGAGAAGGTGCCCTTTCCCGAGACTCTGGGCTCCATCTGCACCCACAACTGCGAGTCGGCCTGCAAGCACAACGAGCTCGACCAAGCGCCCGTGTCGGTGTGCCGCCTCAAGCGCGCGGCAGCCGTGCGCGACGACGGTGCGTGGAAAGAACTCGTACGTCACGAGCCTCTCACCGGCAAGAAGGTAGCCGTGGTGGGAGCCGGTCCCGCCGGCCTGACCGCTGCGCAGTTCCTAGCTCAGAAGGGTCATGCCGTCACGGTGTTCGAGGCCAACGAGAAGACTGGCGGCCAGATGCGCTACGGTATCCCGGCCTACCGCCTGCCCGATGCCGTGGTCGACGGCGAGGTCGCTGCGATCCTCGAGACCACGCAGGCGACTGACGCCGAGCCGCGTATCCAGATCAGGTGCTCCGAGCGCGTGGGCGATCCCGTTGGGTTGCTCGGACAGGGGTACGACGCGGTCCTCGTGGCGGTCGGCACCCATGCGGGCGTTCGTCTGGGTATGCCCGGGTGCGACCTCGACGGCGTCTACGTCAACACCGATTTCCTCAAAGCCGCCCGCAACGGCGAGTCCATGGACGCCTCGGGCGACGTGGTCGTGCTGGGTGGCGGCAACGTGGCCTACGACTGCGCCCGCACCGCCGTGCGCCTGGGCGCCGCGAGCGTGCACATGGCCTGTCTCGAGGCCGTCGACGCCATGACGTCGACTCCCGAGGAGCGTGCCGAGGGCGCCGAAGAGGGCATCGTTTTGCACGACGCCTACGCGTTCACGTCTATCAACGAGTCCGAGCCCGGTAGCGGCCGTGTCGGTTCGGTAACCGTGCACAAGATTGCCAAGTTCTACTTCGACGAGGACCGCAGGCCCGTGACCGAGCTGGTCGACGGCGGCGAGCTGACCTTGCCCGCCGATCACGTGGTCTTTGCCGTGGGCCAGAAGCCCGAGGGCACCCTCGACATGGGTCTCGAGCTCACGCACGGTCTCTACATCGTGGCCGACGACGAGGGCCGCACGAGCGTCGAGGGCGTGTGGAGCGCCGGCGACTGCGTGACGGGCACCAAGTCCGTCATCGCCGCGATCGAGGCCGGTCGCACGTGCGCCGCCTCCATCGACCGCGCTCTGGGTGGCGACGGCGACATCTCGGCGTGCCTGACCACGCACGAGGCTCCCAACCCGTGGATCGGCCCGCGTCCCGAGGCCTTCGAGGCCGGGCGCGTCGAGCCCGAGATAGCGGACGGCGCCGAGCGTGCAAAGAGCTTCGATGCGTTCGAGTGCCCGTACTCCGAGGCCGAGGCCATCTGCGAGGCCAGCCGCTGCCTGCAGTGCGACCTGCGCCTGACCCTGCACGCCCCGCGCCTGTGGAACGAGTTTTAGGAGGTATGGACATGACAACCATCGTAAACTTCATGCCCGTCTACGCGCAGGCCCCTGTTGCCCAGACCCTGCTCGAGCGCGACGTCGACGCCGCCGCCGCGGCCGTCCGCTCGCTTACCGGTGAAGTCGTCGTGCTCGTGAGCTCCGCCTGTACCGTCGCCGAGAAGCTCGCCCGAGAGCTCGACGGTGCCGCCCGCGTGGTGGGCTGCGACCCGTCCCTGGGTTATATCTGGGGCAACGAGTCCGCCGTGTGCGCGTACCTTGAGGACCGCCGCATGATGCCGTCTGCACCCGCGGGCACGTCTTCCGAGGCCCGCGTGGTCTCTGCGGCCGAGCTGATGGCCGCAGACGGCAAGCGCTGGGTGTGGGTTGACGGCGCTGCAGAGCCCGTCGAGCTTGCGGCCACCGTGACGTGCGCCAATCTGGCCGAGGCTGCGGGTGTCGCATCGCCCAAGGCCGTCTACGTAGGGTTCCCCGCGTCGACGTTTTACGCTCCGGACGCCACCGTGGAGATGACGAGCGACTACGTGCGCGTCTACGGGGCCAAGAACTGCATGGCCCGCGCTCTGCGCGAGGTGTGCGAGGCCAACCGTCGCGAGTGCTGCGGGCGCTGCGTGTACGGTTACGAGGGAGGCCATCAAATCACCGCCATCCTCACCGATGTCTGCAACGGCCGTGGCCGCAGCGGCGACGTCGAGCTCGTGCGCGACCTGGCCCCCGTGATGGAGGCCCAGAGCCTGTGCGAGCAAGGGTCGGCTTTGGCCCGCGCGGCCAAGAGCGCGATCGAGCTGTTCGGTACCGAGATCGAGCGTCACTACAGCCGCAAAGCCTGCGACGCCGGCGAGTGCGACGCTTTCATGACCTTCCACATCCTGCCCGACAAGTGCGTGGGCTGCGGCGAATGCGCGGACGTGTGCGAGGAGGAGGCGATTCTCGGCAAGAACCGCTTCGTGCACGTCATCGACCAGAAGGCCTGCACCAAGTGCGGTGCGTGCGTCGCCGCCTGCGAGGAGGGTGCGATCATCCGGGCGGGTGCCGACAAGCCCCGCACGCCGCCTCGCCCCATCCCCTGTAAGAGGCGTTAGGCAGCGAGCTGCGCCACCGCGGTGATGCTCCAATCTTTGTGCGAGAACTGCCATAACGTGCCAAGCGACCGGATCGCGGGCGCGGTCCGGTCGCTTTATATGGCGATGCGTACAACATCCGCCCTGCACAACGTGTAGGTTTGTGCGCGCACACAGTGCGTCAAAACCCGCGCAGCAGCATTATCTAAGTAGCAATCAGGAGCATCTGCGAAGGGTTTTTGCAGGTGCCGGATATGAAGAGAAGGGATATGTGTATGGCAGATTCCAAGCAGCCCGGCATCATCAAGACGATGACGTTCGGCGACGAGACGTTCGAGGTCCCGTTTGCCAAGGGCAACCCCGGCAAGACCCGCGAGGAGCTCGACGAGATCAAGCGCCGCCTGCGCGAGAGCGGCGACGCCTCCGACGGCGAGATGGTCGCTACCATGGGCTTTTGCGCCAAGTACCAGCCCCACACCTACATGACCGAGATCCCCGGCGTCATGTGCGAGCGCGATCAGGCCTGCGTCCTGCGCGACGGCGTGACCATCTACTGCGATATCTACCGTCCCGCCAACACCACCGAGAAGGTGCCTGTCATCTGCGCGTTCGGACCCTTTGGTAAGAACCCCAGCGAGGGCATGGATTCCTGGCAGCTCATGGGTGTGCCGCCCAAAACGGTTTCCCAGTATGCCAAGTTTGAGTCTCCCGACCCCGGCTACTGGTGCCGCTTCGGCTACGCCGTGGCCAACGTCGACCCGCGTGGCATCGGCAACTCCGAGGGCGACGTGCACCTGTGGGGCACCCAGGACGCCCAGGACGGATACGACTTTATCGAGTGGATCACCGCTCAGGAGTGGTGCAACGGCAAGGCCACTATGCTGGGCAACTCCGGGGTGTGCATGGCTCACTGGCGCATCGCCGCGCAGCGTCCGCCTCACCTGGCGTGCCTCGCTGCTTGGGAGGGTTCGGGCGACCTGTATCGCGAGTCCTACTTCTGCGGCGGTATTCCCAACCCCGACTACGAGACCCACATCATCGACGCGCTCGCCGTTAACGGTTACATCGAGGACACGCCTGCGATGGTCGCCAAGTACCCCTTCCTGAACGGGTACTACAAGGACAAGATCGTCGACTGGAACAAGATCCGCATCCCCACGTACGTCACCGCCGGTTGGGTACACCACCACCTGCGTGGCGCCTTCGAGGGCTTCCGCCGCATCCGCTCGCCCAAGAAGTGGATGCGCGCCCACCGCGACTTCGAGTGGCCCGATAGCTACAACTCCGAGAACCTCGAGGACCTGAAGAAGTTCTTCGACCGCTACCTCAAGGACATCCACAACGGCTGGGAGTTCACCCCGCGCGTGCGCATCGACGTCATGGACGCCTACGACTACGACTACGCTTCCAAGCGCGCCGAGGAAACCTTCCCGCTCAAGCGCACCGAGTACCGTAAGGTCTACCTCAACGCCGCCGACGGCTCCGCGTCCTACGAGAACCCCTCGACCGAGTCCGAGGTCGTCTACGATCCCAAGACCGAGACCACCTCGTTCGTGATGACCTTTACCGAGGACACCGAGATCACCGGTTTCATGAAGCTGCACCTGAACGTCGAGTGCCGCGGCTACGACAACATGGACCTTTTCCCCTGGGTCACCAAGCAGGACGCTGAGGGCAACTACGTGCCCATCCGCGTCATGGGCGCACCCTACCGCGGCGCCTGGGGTTTCCTGCGCTGCAGCCACCGCGAGCTCGATCCCAAGCTGGCCACCGACTTCCAGCCCGTGCACACGCACGCCGGCGAGGAGCGCATGAAGCCCGGCGAGATCGTGCCCGTGGACATCGAGATGTACCCGCACTCCCGTATCTGGCACGCCGGCGAGAAGCTCGTCGTGACGCTGGCCGGCCGCTTCATCAAGACCGAGTGGTTCCACGACACCGATATGAACCACGCCGTCGACAACGGTGACGGTATGCACGTCATCCACACCGGCGGTCAGCACGATTCCTACCTGCAGATCCCCGTCGTCCCTGCCAAGTATCAGGTCGGCGACTACGTCTGGCGCGGATAGCCTCCCCGCGCGCGGCTCTCTGGCCGCATCTCTCTTCAAGACGGCCGGGCAGTCCCAGTCCGGCCGTCAACGGTAAACAGGGCAACCTGCACGGGTTGCCTGGCATGTGAAAGGAAGAAACCATGGATGAGTTTCAGCAGGAAGTAGTGGATATCCTTGTCGAGAAGGCTGTCGAGATCTTTGGCGTCGACGCCTCCGAGCTGTCCGGCGACACCACCTTTGCCGGCCTGGGCTGCAAGTCCGTCAACATCGTCCAGTTCGCCTCTGCGCTTGAGGACGAGTACGAGGTCGAGGTTCCCTTTATGGAGCTCAACAAGATGGAGAGCTTTGCCGACGCCGCTCAGCTCATCGACGACAAGCTCTCGATGTAGGTCGTCATGGCTGCGCTTATCGAAAAGCTGATCGAGGACGCCAAGGGCGCGCCCAAGCGCGTGGCCCTGCCCGAGTGCGAGGCCGACAACACGCTGCTGGCCGCTCGCCGCGTCGCGGACGAGGGCATCGGAACGCCGGTGCTGGTGAGCTCCGTCGCCGTGATTGAACAGACCGCCGAGCGCGTGGGCGTGTCGCTTGACGGCATGGAGGTCGTCGACACCGAGGATGCCGAGGCACTTGAGGCCTTGGCCGATCGCTACATGGCCGCCGGTGCGCGTCTTATCTCTGCCAAGGGTGCTCGCCGCAAGGCCAAGAACCCCATGTACTGGGCCATGATGATGGAGGAGCTCGGTGACGTGGACTGCACGTTCTGCGGTCACACCAACACCACCGGCGACGTGCTGCTTGCCGCTCAGACCATCATCGGCATGGCTGAGGGCGTCGACGTTCCCAGCATTGTCGCGCTCGTAGAGACGCCCGGGTTCGCAGGCCCCGAGGGCGAGGTCATCGCGCTCACGGACTGCGGTCTGAATCCCGAGCCCAACGCCTCGGAGCTTGCGTCCATCGCCATCTCGGCTGCTGACCAGGTGAAGTCTTTGATGGGTTGGGAGCCTCGCGTTGGCTTCCTGTCGTTCTCGACCATGGGGTCGGGTACCGGCGAGTCGGTCGACCGCGTACGCGAGGCCATCTCGCTCGTTCGTGAGCGCCGCGCAGACATCGCGGTCGACGGTGAGTTCCAGCTCGATGCCGCCATCGACCCCAAGGTGGCCGCCAAGAAGGTTACCGGCGAGTCTGACGTGGCCGGCCGTGCCAACGTGCTGGTCTTCCCCGACCTCAACGCCGCCAACATCGCAGTAAAGATCATCCAGCGTTTTGCCCATGGCCAGGGTTTTGGCCACAACCTCTCGGGCTTCAAGTGCCCTGTGGCCGACTCCTCGCGCGGCGCGACCGTCGACGAAATCGTGGGCGATATCGCGATGCTCGTGCTGTCCGCCCGCTAGGCTGTTATGTCTGATGTTGCGTCCCAGGTGGCGTACCGCACGGTGCGCTACCTGAGGGCCGAGTCGGAACGTGCCTTGCGAGGTCGTAGTCTGTCGGGTGTTTGCGTGCCGTCCGGTAGTGCGGGGCCGTTGTGTGATGTGTGGGTACACAGGGCCGCATCATGCAGTGGGCGCCCCCTGATCGTGGAGATCCACGGAGGCGGGTTTGCCCTGGGCGATGCCCGCAAGGGCGACGCCCTGCGTCAATGGGTCTGCGACTCGTTCGACGTGAACGTCATCGGCGTCGGCTACCGCTTGGCGCCCGAAAGCCCCGCGCCGTCGCAGCGTGACGACGTGGTCGCCGCGGTCGAGGCCGCTTGCGCGGGGCGTCTGGGTATCGAGGTCGACGCGTCGCGCGTGTACCTGATGGGGTGCAGCGCCGGAGCGTGCCTGGCCCTGACCGCCTCGGTCGAGCTGGCGCGAAAGGGGAGCGTCGCTCCTGCGGGATGCATTCTGCACTACCCGTACGTCGACGCGTCCGAGTCCATTCCGTGCAACGGCGACGCCATAGGCCTATCGGCCGAGATGGCCCATGCGTTCAACGTGTGGTACGCCGGCGAGCTCGACCCGTGCGACCCGATCGTGTCGCCGCTGTCCCTCGATTCCCAAGCATGTAAAGAGTTCCCGCCGTGTTGGATCTACCCGGTTGCAGGCGATCCGCTCATGCCCCAGGCCGAGGCGCTGCGCGCGCGGCTGGAGGGTGCGGGGCTTGCGTGCAGCTGGTACCCGGTCGAAGGTGCTTACCACGGCTACCTGGAAGATGCCGCCGATATGGAGGCGTACCGCGCGCAGACCATGGATACCACGCTTGCGGCGCGACCCGATGGGTTTCTTTGTGTGGCGCGCCGCGTCCTCCGCGAGGGCTTCGAGCACATCTTGGGCCCCGCGGTGAGGCAGATAGAGTTTATCCCGACTGAGAGGTGAGAGATGACGCGCTGGAGTCTTCAGACCGTTCTGTGCGACCTTGTGCTCGCGCTGGTCATCAACACGTCGGCCACGTTGCTGGCTGGCGCCCCACTGGAGTTCGTGAGCTGGTACCCCGGTTGTGCGGCGGCGTTCTTTACCAACGTCCTTCTGCAGCTTGTGCTGCCCGTACCCGGCCTTGCCGCTGCTGCGACGTCGCCCCTCGAGGGCAGAACGTGGCGCTGGGTCGTGTCGGTCTTTGTCGAGAACCTCGTCTTCGTGACGTGCATCTCGCTTACGATGGCCTACCTCAACACGGCCGGTGTTGGGCTCGTGGAGGCGTGGCTGGCTACGTATCCGCAGCTCGTGGGTATCGGGTACGCGACGTCGGTCGTGCTGGTGGTTGTCGGCCAGCTTTTAGAAAACCAAGAAAGGTAACGATATGTCCTACAAGATCCTGACCCTCTCACCGGGTTCCACTTCCACCAAGGTCGCCGTGTTCGACGGCACCGAGGCTCTCTTCCGCCTGAACGTCACGCATCCTGCCGAGGAGCTTGCCAAGTTCGATCAGGCGGCCGATCAGTTTGAGTACCGCAAGGAGACGATTCTGGCCGCTCTTGCCGAGCACGGTGTCAAGCTCGAGGACATCGATGCGTTCTCCGGCTACTGCGGCGCAATGGGCCCCACGATCGGCGGTATCTTCAAAATCGACGACACCGTGTGCGAGAGTGTGTTGCATGCCGGCGTCAACCATCCCGCCATCCTGGGTGCTCCGCTGCTGCATGCCTTCGCCCAGCAGGTGAACAAGCCCGCGTACGCTGTCAACCAGCCCGATACCGACGAGCTCGAGGATGTCGCCCGCATTACCGGTTACCCCGGTGTTTACCGCAAGAGCCACGTGCATTGCCTCAATCAGAAGGAATGCGCTATCCGCTGCGCCACCGAGCTCGGCACCACGTATGGCGAAGGCAATTTCATTGTTGCGCATGTGGGCGGCGGTCTTTCTGTGGCCTGCCACAACCACGGCAGCATGATTGATACCAACGACGTGCTCGAAGGCTCCGGCCCTTTCGCGCCCAACCGCTCGGGCGATGCGCCGCTTAAGCCCGTCGTCAAGCTCGCGTTCTCCGAAGGCGCGAGCCAAAAGCAGATGAATGGCGTGATCGGCAAGACCGGTGGTCTCCTGGGCCTGTGCGGAACCGATGACGCTCGCATTATCGATAAGCGTATCGAGGAAGGCGACGAGTGGGCCAAGATTGTCTATGACGCCATGGCATACCAGGTCGCCAAGTACATTGGTGCTTTCGCTGCCGCACTCAAGGGTAAGGTCGACGGCATCGTTCTGACCGGCGGTGTCTCCAATGACCCGTACTTCACCGGTTATGTGCGCGAGCGCGTCGAGTGGATCGCCCCGGTCAAGATCTACGGCGGCGACTTCGAGATGGACGCCCTCGCGTCCGGTGCCATCCGCGCCCTCGAGGGCACCGAAGAGGTCATGACTTACACCGGTGAGCCCTCTTGGAAGGGCTTCCAGATGCCCGGTGCCTTCGATGACGTGATGGCATAGGGGAGCGCTTCATATGGCTTCGTCCCCTGCGACCGCCCTGGGCAAAAGCGGTTTTCACTACGCCTACCTCATCGTCGCCTGCGGCATCGCGCTCACTTGCGTGCCGTGCGCGCTGGTGCTGTCGTGCGCCGGCATCTTCTTCACGCCCGTAAGCTCGTTTTTCGGTGTGAGCAAGGCTGAGTTCTCCCTGTACTTCTCGATTCTTAACGCTTTCATGATGGTAAGCCTTCCCGTAGCTGGCAAGCTCATGGGCCGATTCGACATGCGCATCATCCTGTCGGCGTGCGTCGCGATGTGCGGCTGTGGTCTCATCGCGTTCTCGATGTTCAACGAGATGTGGCAGTTCTACGTTGTGGGGGCTTTGCTCGGTCTCGGCCTCGCGCCCCTGCTGTACCTTGCCGTGCCTTCGCTCATCAACGCCTGGTGCGTCAAGCGTGTGGGCTTCTTTGTGGGGCTCTGCATGGCGTTCACCGGTATCGGCGGCGTCATTTTCAATCCCGTGGGCAGCGCGCTCATCGCCTCCGGCCCTGAAGGGTGGCGCACCGGCTACTTGGTGTTTGGCGTGATCATCTTAGTCGTAACGTTGCCGTTCACGTTGTTCGTGGTTCGCTCGAAACCTGCCGATAAGGGCCTCGAGCCCTACGGCGCTTCCGACATTGCGGGCGCAAAAGGCGAAGGCCACGTGGCCGTGCGCGGCGTTGATTGCGCGGTGGCGCTCAAGAAGCCGGCGTTTTACGCGCTGGCGGCGTTTTGCGGGCTGATCACCTTGAACCAGAACGTCTACCAGTTCCTGCCGTCGTTCGTGTCGAGCCTCGTCGACTCCGGTATGGGGCATCTGGCTGCGCTCACCGGTTTGATCGCATCGCTGTGCATGGGCGGGCAGGCTATCGGCAAGGTCGTGTTAGGCACGATCGCCGACCGCAGCGCCAAGGTTGCGCTGAGTTGCGGCATTCTGTCCGGTATGGTGGGTATCCTGGCCATAATGCTGCTGCCGGGGGAGAGCGTGGCGCTGCTGGTGGGTTCGTTCCTTTTCGGTCTGGTGTACTCGTGTACCACGGTGCAGACCCCGTTGCTCACGCGTACCGTGTTCGGCGAGCGCGACTACACGTCCATCTACTCCAAGGTGTCTATGGTGGGGTCGTTGTTCGGAGCCGTGTCCGCCGTGCTGTGGGGATGGGTGTGCGACCTGCCGAACGGCTATAACGTCATGTTCTGCCTGAGCCTTTTGGCCATGGCGTCGTGTCTGGCACTGGGCCTGTACGCTCTGGCGCAGCGCAAGAAGATGCGTGAGCTGTACAAGTAGCTCTCAAAACAAGTTGTGCTCCGTGCAATGGGCCGCCCAGCATCGGCGGCCCATTTTTGTATCTCTGAATTCGGATTTTGGGGTGCGCCCATAAAGCTGGAGAGCTGTCTCGAAGGAGAAAGCCGTGGCGTACTCTCAGAAAGTTGTCAGCGAGGTTCTCGCTTGCATCGACGACGGCCATACGTGCAGGCAAACTGCATGCCGTTTCGGGGCCAGCAGGACCTCCGTATCCCTTTGGAAGCGCAAGCGCGATGGGCCATCGAGAAAGACCCATCGCATCCTGTAAGTCGGATCTCAGCCGTTGAGTGCCGGAATCTGGACGTGAGCCGGGACAGTTTTCGTTTTGTGGGACAATGCAGCCAGGCTTCGTTGTTCGGGGCATTGTTCCGGTTTGTGAAATGGGGGATACCGTGATCAAGGGCATCGGGATCGATGCGGTCGATATCGAGGAGATGCGCCGGCTTTGTGCCGATATGGACGGCTCGTTCGTTCGGCGCACCTTTACCGCTGCGGAGCGCGCGCAGGCAGCTGAGTGCCATGACCCTGCACAGACCCTCGCCGGCAAGTTTGCCGTCAAGGAGGCCACATTCAAAGCGCTGGCGCAGCTTACGACCGATGGCTTTGATTTTCGGATCGTCGAGACGCTGGAAGATGATAACGGCGCGCCGCACATCACGTTCGCGGGCCGAATGGCCCCGGTGCTGGAAGAGGCCGGTGTCTCCGAGTTGCTTGTCTCCATCACCAACGAACGCAATTTGGCTATAGCGATCGTACTGGCGCAGTGATTCACGGTTCTGGGTGCGTTGCTTGGCGTTCTCAATGTACCGAGATCTTCCTTGCGGGACGAGTGCGATAGTTCCGTTAATTCGATTGAGGAAAGCAGGGGTTCATGGATTTTGCCGTTGAGAACGAGGGAGCGACGCTCGTATGTCGAGAGGTTTGCGGGCAGGACGTCTGCGCAGATGCCGTGCCGATCGTGTGCGTGCACGGGGCATGCGTGGACAAGACGTTCTTTGACGGGTTCGCTTGCGAGCTCGGTCGCATCCGCCGCGTTATCACATACGACCGGCGCGGCTCCGGCGAGAGCTCCGTGGCGGCCGATAGCTCCTATGACGTCGCCGCGCAGGCCAAAGATCTCGCCGCGGTGATCGAGCGCGTCGGTACGCCCTGCGATATCCTCGCCCACAGCGCCGGTGCGTTGATGGCGCTCGAGGTGCTGGGCGCGCGCCCCGAACTGGTCCGACGCGCCATCCTGCACGAGCCTGCCGTGTCGGGCAAGGGCGTCGGCTTGGGCACGAGTCCGGTTGTGCTTAAGATGATTGATGCGGGAAAGATCTCGCGAGCCCTCGTGCTCTTCTTGAGTGCCATCGGCGATTCGGACCCCGAGGCCCCCAAGTTGACGTCGGCGGAGGCCGAACATGCCCTGCGTAACGGTCGCTGCTTTATGGCAAACGAATACGCGACCAACATGACGTATGTCCCCGATTGGGAGAAGGTTCGCGCATCGGGGGCTGTCGCCGCCGTATGTCTGGGCGAGCTCTCGATCGGGACGCCCCGCGAAGAGGGGGCGCGTGCCGCAGCTGCACTCTTAGGCTGCCCCATCGTAACGCTCCCCGGCGCCCATAACGGCTTGCGCGATCGCCCGAGCGCTGCAGCCCAGGCCATTCGCGATATCTTGGATTCGTAGCACAGACGATGTTTCGAGGGCGTAGATGTCCTGAGCGTTTCCGGCTTGTTAATAATCACGTCCTCAATCACGTGTCTGTCGCTCCATCCATACCGCCTGCCGGGTCATAAAAATGTAACGATAATCAGGACCCACCTGTGGCTTCGAGGTGCTACCCTTGTACGAATTGATGTACACCGTTGCCAAGACAACGATGGAAGGAGCCAAGATGCTCAATAATCACGAGGTCAATCTAACCGACGAGGAGGCTGCCGCCGAGGTCGCCCGTGTCGCGAAGACCTGCCCCGTGGTGCGTTTGCTGTCGGCCGATCAGATTAAGAGCGAGCCTAACTGCTTGCTCGCCGGCGATCGCTGCCCTTGTCTGCGTCAGTCGAGTCTTGAAGCCTTGGCAGGTTCCGATGATGTATCGGAGCAACTGCTCAACGATGGTGTTGAGTATCGCGCCCGTCTGCGTCCTCTGAAGGTCGAGGGCGAGCCTCACGTCTTGCTGATGGTGCGTCCGATTGATGAGCAAGAGGCTGCAGAAGAGGACCTTGTCTACACCGACGTGCTGACGAGTGTGCGCAATCGCCGATATTACGAGGAAAAGCTCCGTAGCGCCCGCATGAAGGCCGGCGTTGCGGTGATCGACCTTGATGATTTTAGGGTCTTCAACGATACATGTGGCCGTCATGCCGGCGACCTTGCGCTCGGTGCTGTGGCGACAGCCATACGCAGCGGTATTCGTTCGACTGACGAGCTTGTGCGCTATGGCTGCGACAAGTTTGTGGCCGTTATGCCCGATATTCCCTCCGATGACTTCGCCCGTCGCCTGCGTCAGGTATCCGATGCCGTTCATGCCACGATTATTCCGGGCCATGAGTACGTGAGCTTGACGGCATGTGTTGGTGGCGTTCGCATCCATGGCGAGACGGTCGATGAGGGCGTTGGCCGCGCTGTCCAGTTATTGAGCCGCGCTAAGGCAAAAGCCGGTACGGTCGTGACCGATGCCGATTCCATCGAGGCCTTCCAAAGCGAAAAGCCTTTGGTGCTTATTGTCGATGACTCCGAGATGAACCGAGCCATTCTCAACGAGATGCTCAAGGACGAGTATTGCATCCTCGAGGCCGATAACGGTCGTACGGCGCTCGACATGGTCGACCGCTATGGTGATGAGTTGTCGCTCGTGATGTTGGACATTGTCATGTCGTGCATGAGCGGCTTTGAGGTGCTGGCCGATCTGTCGCGCCGATCGGTTAGTGACAATCTGCCTGTCATCATGATTTCGAGCGAAGATTCCGATGATATGGTTCTGCGCGCGTACGAGCTGGGCGCCTCGGACTATATCAATCGCCCGTTTGACTCCCGTGTCGTGCGCCGCCGCGTAAGCAACACCATCCGCCTATACGCCAAACAGCGCCGCCTGACGAACCTGCTGTCCCAGCAGTACAACGAGCGCGTCAAGAACAGTCGCATGCTCATCGACATCATGGCCGGCGTCATGGAGCTTCGCAACGGCGAGAACGGCAGGCACGTTACGAACATCGAGAAGCTGACCGAGCTGCTGCTTGGCTGTCTGGTCCAGCGTAGCCACACGATCTCCCTTGACAATGAGGAACGCTCCACGATCGCCCTGGCTTCGGCGCTGCACGATATCGGCAAGATGTCGATTGACGATGCGATTCTCAACAAACCCGGGCGCCTTACGCCCGAGGAGTTCGAGATTATGAAGACGCATACCACGATGGGCGCCGACATGTTGCTTGAGCTGGGCCGCCATCACGTTGGCAATGCGCTTATGGAATATGCGTACCAGATTGTGCGTTGGCATCACGAGCGCTGGGACGGCAAGGGTTATCCCGATGGCCTTAAGGGCGACGAGATTCCCATTGCCGCGCAGGTGGTTTCGGTGGCCGACGTGTATGATGCGCTGACGAGCGTGCGTGTGTACAAGGACGCTATCCCGCACGAGGAAGCAATCCAGATGATCCTGGACGGTAAGTGCGGTACCTTTAACCCGCTGTTGCTCGACTGCCTGCTCGAGGTGCAAGACCGTATTGCCGAGACGTTGGTACGCCCCGCCGATGTTGTCGCGTTTCCCACGATTTAGTTTGACCAAAGGAGTTTCAATCCATGATTTCCATGCGTGAGGCGTATGAGAAGATCGGCGCTAATTATGATGACGCGTGCGCTCGGCTGATGGGCGGGGAAATGCTTGCCCGCTTTGCCCTCAAGTTTTTGGATGACGAGAGCATGGACAAGCTGGAGGCCGCCATGGCGGCGGGAGACGCCGAAGGTGCGTTTATGGCAGCGCACACACTCAAGGGCGTGAGCCAGAACCTGGGATTTGATAATCTGTACGAGCCGGCGGTTGTGGTGACCGAGGCGCTGCGCGGCGCCGATGCCGTTGACGGCGCTCGCGAGGGAATGCATGCGCTGCAGCAGCAATATGCGGCTACGATGTCGGCCCTGCGCGAGGCGGCCGAATAAGAGGCTGCGAGCCTTGATGACTATGAGAGTGGATAATCTCCCGTTTTAGGCCCGGTGGTGGCCTCGAAGTGGGAGATTATCCACTCTCGTTCGATACGTGTCCAAAAATCCACTCTCACCCCTTCTGATTAGTGAATGGGCTATGCGCACTGGCGGGGCTTTCCGCATGCAATCAATATCGTTGTTCGATAAACTGTTCGAATAACGATAGAGTCGATGAGGGTGAGTGTATGTCTAACAGCGTTCAGCGTATGGCCAAAGCGGGAGAAAATATCAGGAAGCTTGGCTTTTGCATGGCAGCCGTTTTTGCAGGGATGCTCGTCGCTTTTGCCGCGTTGGTTGTTTACGTGATCTGGTATGCGGTTGCAAACGTTGCTTCTGTCGATTCTTTCGGCGTCGTGACGCTTCTCGATGGCGGGTGCATCGTTATCCCAAGCGGACTGTGCCTGGCACTCGTCGTGGGTATTTCGCTTGTCGTTCTGTGTGGGATCAGCCGTAACATCTCGCGAGGCGTCTCGCCCTTTACCAAGACGCATGTGCGGCTTATCCGTGTTCTTGCGCTTGCCTTTGCTGTTAACGCCGCGGTTTCGCTTATTGGTGCCTACGGATCGGTCAATCTTACCATTGGTGGGCTGGAGCTTTACGTCGTGCCTCATTCCTTCGTTATTGAGATTTGCCAAGGCGTTGCCTTTGATGCGGGGTCGCTTATCGGCGCGGCTGTCTGTCTGTGTATCTCGGTGATCTGGAGTTATGCCTCGCTGCTCCAAGAGCAGTCTGACGAGCTTGTGTAGGAGGAAGCATGAGCTATCTCATCATCGAGCTTGAGACGCAGCTGCTTAAGACCGGAAAGACCAGTGCTGATCTGATTCGTGCCACGGGGCATACTCCGGCTAATATTTCTAAGCTAAGAAACGGAAAAATTAAAGCTATTCGCCTTAAGACGCTTCTCGATATTTGCGATGAACTTGACTGTCAACCGGGAGATATTATTCGGCGGGTGAGTGAGAAAGAGCTTGAGGAGCTTATTGTTGAGCGTGCAAAAAATGTCGTGAGACAGATGCGGAATGGTGGAGGCAATGAGGCGTCGCTTCCGACATCAGTCTTTGCTGTAGATTTGAGCGACGAGTAGCATATAGCGAGCAGCTATAACGAGATATTGGTGTGATGGGGCCCGTGTCTAGCGCGGGCCCCATCTCTTTAAATTATCTTGACAAATATAAGTTATCGATAAACAATAACACAAAGTAAAAGCGATAATAGAAAGGAGGAACGATATGAGCTGGATTGTCAAACCGAGTTATGTGGACCCTGGTGGTGGGTGCAACGGTTACTGCAAGACATTCTGTGGAGCACGCACTTGCGTCAATAACTGCAGCAAAAACTTCTGTTTAGTTAATCTCTAGCAGTTGCGGCTGCTGCCAGGCGACAGTCTGGCAGCAGCGGTTTTGCTATCAAGCAGAACGGGAGGCCAATGAGTGCATCAGCGATAAAGCTATCAAAGGTGTCAAAGCGCTATGGAAAACGGCGTGTATTGCATGACGTTTCCTTCGAGGTGGATCAGTCTGAGCTTTGCGCCCTTGTTGGTGCAAACGGGGCGGGCAAAAGCACGCTTATTAAAATAGTGCTGGGCCTCTGTGAGCCATCGTCGGGGAGCGTGGAGCTCTTTGGAGGCAAGTCGAAAAAAGAACTGAGCCTGATGCGGACGCGTGTCGGCTATGTGCCAGATTCCTGCGGAGCATACCAATCCCTCAGTGCGGCTGAGAATCTTCGGATCCGATGTGCGGAATGGGGGCTCGATGAGAAACGTGAGGTTCCTCGCGTCTTGGGCCTAGTCGGGCTGGACGTCGATGAGAAAAAGAGCGTGAGCAGTTTTTCTCTGGGAATGAAACGGCGACTGGATATAGCTACGGCTTTATTGGGCGACACCGACGTACTAATTTTCGATGAGCCGGCAAATGGATTGGATCCGTTGGGCATCGAGAGTATATGGGCCCTTATCGGTCGATTGAATCGAGAGCAGGGTAAGACCATGCTCATCTCTAGTCATGATTTGGATGAGTTGGCATCGGTTGCAACAAGCTGCCTGTTTATTCATGACGGCGAACTGCAAAAAAAGGAATCGATGGACGTCATAAGGGATGAGGCGTCGTCCCTAAAAGAGTATTACAGGCGCTTGATGAAGGCGGTCTCGCTATGAAGCGGGCGATCCATCCCATAAAGGCAGATATGATGCGTTTGCACAGGATATTTCCGGCGAAGTTTGGTCTTGCGCTCATGCTGGCGTTCGGCCTTCTCTTCGGTATCTTTCTAAAAAACGGAACAACGTTGCTCGCCTTTGGCAATAGCGTTTTTTGGGAGGATATTGGCTTCTGCTGGAATGTAATCGATCCTTCTGCACCCGAAGAGTCCCTTGTGCGTAGCGCCTTTGCCGGCACATCTCTGCTTGTGCCGCTCATCGTTTGCCTGGTAATTCTACAGGAGCGTGGCTATGAAGAGGGCTGCCGAATTTCTTTGGCAAAAGGTCTCAGCCGCTTTTATGGGGCTCTAGCCCATGCATTTTCGTCTGCTTTAATAATTGGCGCAGCATATAGTGCGCTTTGCCTTCTTCTTTTTGCAATAGCCATAATACGTGGAGGGCATAACTACTCGCACGACATGCTAACTGTATTTTTGCCCGCAATGATAGTCAACGCCGTATTGGTGATATCGGTTGCGTTGGAGACGACGACCATCTATCGGATTACAGGCAGCGCTGTATTGAGCGGGGCTGCGATAATTATTGGATTTGTCATGAGCTTGACGCTCTACGGAACTTACCTTCAGACGCCCATACCGTCCTTGCGATGGATCTTCTTTCTTCCGGGGCCGTACCTTGGAGTCGGATGTGCCCTTGGGTATAGCGATATGGGGCAGCTGACGCTTCTGGGGTATGGCGCGGCAGCCAGCTGCCTATCGGTATTGATTTACGCTCTCGTGAGCTTTTGTGCTGGGGGTGTGCTCAATGGCTCGTCAGACTAGAAGATTCCTTCATTCAGAATTGAAGCATGTGAGCAAATGGACGTACGCCTTAATCCTGGTAATTTATGCGTGCATGGTGGTATTGCAGCTTAATTCTTTCCCGATGTGGTTCTGTAGCCTCCGTGAGAGCAGTTTCTTGGGCTTTTTCCCAGACCCGACGCTTCGGCTATCGGCAGAGGATGTCCTTCTATTTGGTAATTCAGAGGTTTTTCGCGGTCTGCTGTTCAACGTAGCCCCGTTGGCTCATGCGTTGTTCTTTCCGTTCATCGCGGCTTGCATTGTGCCGCGCTTTGTCAGTTCGGGCTTTATTGAGGAGCCGTGGGGGTTGTCGGAGGCTCGGGGAGGGAAGCGTGTGTGCGCTATCGTTGCACGAGTGGTGCTGTCTTCTTTTGCCCTTTTGGGCGCTTTTGTCTTGTCGAGCGTCGTTTTGTACTGCCTTAACTGCGCAATCGTTTTGGATGCTCAGCAGTGTTTCAACCTGAATATGTTTTGCGATCGACTTCTTCTGGCGAGTGCGGTCTGCCTTGCATACGTGGTCTCTTGCGTGATCGTTGTTTCCTATTTTGGGTCCGGCTTCGGTCCTATTGGCATGCTGTTGCTTGTCAATGTCGTAACGATCTACATACAGCTCGGAGCCAATTCCATGCTTCCGTTTCCGTCCTCGATGCTCATGTGGATTTGCGGCGTGACCCCGTTGGAGGATGGTCAATGCACCTCGATTTTAATTGACTGCCTGATTAACGTAGCAAGCGTTCTTGCCATTTGCTTTACCGTCGACCAATTGCGGTCGAGATTTCTTTGATTGTTTGTGAGGGATAATCATACCGAGCATACCAAATACAGTGGGGCGGGCACCGTTGCTGGTGTCCGCCCCGCTGGCATAGGAGGCTTTAACCTGAGTGGTTCGCGAGTTAACGAGCCTGCTTGACCTTGGCCGCTGCCTCGACAAACGACTTCCACAGGTTAAAGTCGGTCTCGAGCGTCTTCCACGTGTACTCGGGATGCCATTGTACGCCCAGGCAGAAAGGCTGGCCTTCGACTTCGATGCATTCGGGAACGCCGTCGGTTGCCTTGGCGACCAAGTGCGTGCTTTTACCCAGACGGTCGACGCAGCAGTGATGTGCCGAGTTGGTCTGGATCAGCCTGTGCCCGCCAACCGCGCGCTCCAGCAGCGAGCCCGGCACGACCTCGACGGGGTGCACGGGGTCGTTGAGCACGTGGGTATGGCGCCACTGCGTGCGGCCCTCGCGAGCGCCCAGGCTCGGCACGTCCATGCACAGGGTGCCGCCAGTGGCGACATTGAGCAACTGCGTGCCGCGGCAGGTGGTAAAGAGCGGCTTCTTGGCGCGAAACACCTCGTTAACCAGCTTAAACTCAAAGCGGTCGCGAATTTCGCAGCACAGCGTGGGGTCGTAAGGACGCTCGTCGCCCCAGCGTTTGGGGTTGACGTCCGGGCCGCCGGGAATGGCGATGCCGTCGGCGATATCGACGTAATGACGGATAACCTCAATGTCCTCGGTGATGGACATCTGCAGCGGCAGGCCGCCGGCGGCAAGAATGGCATCGACAAAGACACTTGCGATTTCCTCGTTGGGGGAGAGCGTCTCGCTCAAAAAAGGCTTTGCCTCTTCCCAACGCGGTGCGACGAGGATGAGTGGGCGGTCGGCGGGGTCGACGTCGACATGCGGGGTGTAGGACGATGAGGTGCGGGTTCCGATCATGGTTGCGGCTTTCGAATCCGGGTGGACATGGCACAGGGGTGGCGCGGGGCAAACGTTACTGATGAATTTGCCCGCGTGGCAATTGGGTTAGTGGCCCTTGATGGAGTTGAGGAAGTCCTGGGCACGCTTGGTCTGGGGATGGTCGAAGAACTCGTCGGGTGTGCCGGTTTCCACGATCTGGCCGTCGGCCATAAACACGACACGGTCGGCCACGCGACGGGCGAAGTTCATCTCGTGCGTAATGACGATCATCGTCATGCCCTGCTGGGCCAGACGGACCATGACCTCGAGCACCTCGTTGATCATTTCGGGATCGAGGGCGCTTGTGGGCTCGTCAAAAAGCATGGCCTTGGGCTGCATGGCAAGCGAGCGGGCGATGGCCACGCGCTGCTGCTGGCCGCCCGAGAGCTGTGCGGGTACCTTATCGGCCTGCTCGGCAACGCCCACGCGGCTCAGCAGGTCCATGGCGCGCTCGCGGGCCTCGTCCTTGGAGACACCCAGCACATCGACCGGTCCCAGCATGACGTTCTGCAGTACGGTCATATGTGCGAACAGGTTGAACTGCTGAAACACCATGCCCAGCTCGGCGCGCATGCGGGCAAGATCCTTGCCTTCTTGCGGCAGGGGCTCGCCCTCGATGAGGATCTCGCCCGAGTCGATGGTTTCCAGGCGGTTGATGGTGCGGCACATGGTCGACTTGCCCGAGCCCGAGGGACC
>CABIWB010000011.1:80016-92399 GCA_902362275.1 Coriobacteriaceae bacterium
CGAGAGATTGATGTCGTTGAGGACGTGTAGATCGCCGTAGTGCTTATCGACGTGTCTGAGCTCGATCAGCGGCTGATTGCCGGTGGAAGAGGTGCTCTGTGCCATGGTGCTCGGCTCCTTATGACTCGAAATGGTAAAGCGTTAGCGGATGATGGTCGCGCCGGTCTTGTGCGAAACATAGACAGCGGCCTTGTTGATCGCGACGTTGATGAGGATGTAGATGACCGCGATAACCAGGTAGACCGACACGAGGGCGTCGTAGTTGGTAATGAGCACGCGGGCGTTTTGCATGAGGTCGGGGTAGCTCACCACATAGGCGACGGTGGTGTCTTTGACTACGACCACAAGCTGCGAAATCAACGACGGAATGATAAACCGAATAGCCTGCGGCAACACGATTTTAAAGGTGATTTTAGCTTTGGAGAGACCGAGCGCCTGGGCGGCTTCGACCTGGCCGCGCGGCACGGCGTTGACGCCGGCACGGAAGATCTCGGCAAGTACGCCAGCTGCGGCGAGCGCGACGGGAAGCGTGAGCATCCAAAACGATGGTAGCGCGATCTTGTATTGGGGCAGCACCAAAAAGAAGAAGTAGATGAACAGCAGACTCGGCACACCGCGGAAGAAATCGGTGAGCGCGCGGCAGACCAGCTGTAGCGGCTTGATGCCGCTGGTGCGGCCGAGCATAAGGGCTAAGCCCAGTACCAGCGCAATGACGCCGGCAGTGAGTGCGACTTTAACGGTGCCCTCAAAGCCGGCAAGCAGGAACTTCCAGGTGGTGAGATGCGTAAAGAAATACCAATAGTGGACTGAAAGCTGGCCGGTCACATAAAAGCGCTGCAGTACCAGGACGGCGAGCGCGGCGACGGCAACAAGCGAGATGGCGGTGCCGATGCGAATCTTGGCGCGCATCTTGGGGCCGGGAGCCTCGTAGAGCGCATCGCGCATGGTGAGCGCGGAGGTGGAATGCTTGCTCATCGGAGGATCCTCACCTTCTTATCGATGTAGTTGCCAATGTGGCTCACCACAAAGGCCGTGCCCAGGTAGCCGAGCGCCGAGATAAAGAACGCGGCGACGCCGCCGAGCGAGCGCGTGTTGATGTAGCTCACCACGCCGGTGAGCTCCTGCGGTTTAAGCGGCACCTGGCTGCCGAGCGCGGTGGTGAGCATGACGGCGATAAAGAGGTTGGTCATGGGCAGCACGCTTGAGCGCAGTGCCTGCGGAATCACGATCTTGGCGAGGATGCGATTGAAGCTCATGCCGAGCGAACGTGCGGCTTCGACCTGACCGACGCCAACGGTGTTGATGCCACTCATGAAGTTCTCGGAGCCAAAGGCAGAACCCAAGAGTACTGTGGCGACGATAACGCAGGTGCGGTAGGGCAGGACGACCTTGAGCGGCGGCAGCGCATAGACGACGATAATGAGCAGTGCGATGCCGGGGATGTTACGGAAGACCTGGACATACAGGTCACCAAAGACGCGCAGCGGCTTGAGCGGCGACACGCGCATCACGGTGACGGCGACGGCCAACACCATGGCGATGGCAAACGACTCAAGCGTCATGCCCCAGGTTGCTAGCAGCGCGTCGATATAGTTCTGGCCATAGAGCGACCAGAGTTCGGAGAGACTCATGCGGACCTCCCGCCGATAAGGAAAGGGGCTCCCGTGTGTACGGAAGCCCCGACAACTCAGTGAGGAAACAGTTTAGCGCAATAAAGCGCATCGTGCGTTTCCGTATGGTTTCGTTGCGGCCGTTACTAGACTCGCTGCCTAGGCGCCGATCTCGGGCAGCTCGGGAACATTGGTGTCGCCCGTACGGTCGCCGATGCAGATCTGCCACAGCTCGGTCCAGGTGCCATCGTCCTCGATCTTCTTAAGGAAGTCGTTGACAAAGGCGACGCCGTCGGAATCGAGCGGCAGGCCGATACCATAGGGCTCCTTGCTGCCGAAGGGCTTGCCGGCAATCTTGTACTTACCGGGCTCGCGGACCAGGGCGCTCTGCTGCATATTGTTATCGATGACGTAGGCGTCAACGCGACCCTGCTGGAGTGCCTGGCGGGCCTCCTCGTCGGTCTTGAACTCCTGCTGGCTGGCCTTGGGTGCGAGCTCCTCCAGGATGGCAGGGCCGTTGGAGCCGGACTGGACGGCGACGTTCTTGTCGGCCAGGTCGTCGACGCTCTTGATGTCGTCGTTATCGGCGAGTACCAGGATGGCCTGCTGGGTGTAGTAGTAGGGGCCGGCAAAGGAGACGAGCTTCTTGCGCTCGTCAGTGATGGTGTAGGTGGCAAAGACGGCGTCGACCTGGCCGTTCTGCAGGACGGACTCGCGCGTGTCCGAGGTCACCTGGGTGATCTCGACCTTGTTTTCGCCCAGAATGTAGTTGGACAGGAGCTGCGCGATACCGGCGTCGAAGCCGCGGGTCTGGCCGTCTTTCTCGTTGAGGAGGGAGAAGAGTGTGGAAGTCTGAACGCCACCGATCTTAAAGACGCCGGCGTCCTTGACGGCCGTGGCCCAGGTGCTGGCGGCGATAGCGTCGTCATCGGCCTTGGGGCCGTTGTCGACGAGCTTGTCGAATGCCTTGGCGTCGAGCGTGGTGGAAGCCTCGGTATCTTCGGAGCTCTTGGAAGAGGCAGCGGAGCCCTTTTCAGCCTCGGCGCAGGTGTCGGAGCAGCCGGCAAGACCAAGGCCGGCGACGGTTGCGAAGGTGGCGGCAACGAAGCCGCGGCGGTCGAGAACGACCTGCTGGGAGAGGTTCTTGCTCATAGTAGAACACCTTTCTCAATAAAATCCCTAGCGGTTGAGTAGAGTTATACCCTATCGCGCTCAGATGGGTCAACACGAAATAACTCAGAAACATACTTACTTTATGGGTTATTGTACCTACCAAAAAGGGACAGGCACCTTTGTGGTGGTTCTGACCGATGCAGCGGCATGCCTTGCTGTTTTGTCTCGATCTGTAACATCTGCAGCCATTTTTGCCGAGTGACTGTTACAGATCGAGATTTTCTCTTCAGGGGGATTTGAATGCCTCGGTCTGTAACATCTGGACGGCCAAAAGGTTTCTAACTGTTATAGATTGAGACAAACGTCGGGGACTAAGACGTTTTGTCTAGATCTGTAACAGTTAGACGGGAATTCGGTCCATAAATGTTACAGATTGAGATAATCGCGCCGCGAAAATAAAAACCTCCGCAGGGGGTGCTTCCCTTGCGGAGGTTTTTTACTCGTTCAGTAGCCTTACGGCTTCGGCGGCCATGTTCTCGACCGTCATGCCGTTCTGAGCGAGCAGCTCGTTGGGGTCGTAACGGTCGGGGAAGCCCTTGGCGATGCCGAAGGTGCGCGTGCGAAACGGCGTGCATGCCAGATAGCACGCGACGCGCTCGCCCCAGCCGCCGTCCAAGATGCCGTCCTCGAGGGTGATGACAACGCGATGCTCGGCGGCAAGGCTGTCGAGGAACTCGCGGTCAAGCTCGGTTGCAAAGCGAGGGTTGACGAGCGTGGCCTCGATGCCGTACTCGGCAGCCAAGCGATTTGCCACGCGCTCGCCCAGCTCAAAGAAGTCGCCAAGTGCGAGTACTGCTACGTCGCGACCCTGGCGCACCACGTTGTAGCGAACGGCGCTGTAGTCGGTGTCCTCGGCAGGCGCCAGATCGGGGCGGCTTACCAGGCCAATGCCCGGTACACGGATCGCTACGGGATGCTCGCGGTGGTCGAGCGACCAGCTCAGCATGGACAGATATTCCTCCATGCAGGCCGGCGCCAAGTAGTGCATGTTGGGAAGACCGCCCAGCATGGAAATATCAAAGAACGAAAGGTGCGTCTCGGACGTGGTGCCAAAGATTGACGCGCCAAATACCAGGATGGTTGCGGGGGCGTCGTTGAGGCACAGGTCGTGCCACAGTTCGTCGTAGGCGCGCTGCAAAAACGTGCCGTACACACCAAAGACTGGCTTGGCGCCCGAGCGCGCAAGCGCGGTGGCAAAGGTCACGGCGTGCTCCTCGGCAATGCCCACATCGACGAACTGTTTGCCGGCGACAGCGCGAAGCTCAGGTGTAAAGCCCATGATATAGGGCGTGGCAGCCGTGATAGCGACAACCTGCGAATCGTGCTCGATGGCGGCGCTGAGCGCCTCGCCCGTAATGTCGGCATAGGTGCGCGGCGCAGGCTCGCTCGGATGGCCCGGGCAGAGCTTGCGCCAAGTCGCCATGTCAAACGGACCCACGTGGTGCCAGCGCTCGGGGTCGCTCTGGGCCGGCTCAAAGCCCTTGCCCTTGGCGGTGGAGACGTGCAGCACGATGGGATGATCGATATTGCGCAGTTCCTGCAGCGCGTTGACCAGGGCCAACACATCGTTACCGGCGTCCAGATAGCGGTAGTCGAGCCCCATCGCGCGGAAAACGTTGCGCTCACAGGTGCCGTTGCTGGCGCGCAGCTCGGCCAGATTGCGATACAGGCCGCCATGGTTCTCGGCAATGGACTGGTCGTTATCGTTGACGATGATGATCAGGTTGCTGTCGAGCTCGGCGGCATTGTTAAAGCCCTCAAACGCCAGGCCGCCCGAAAGCGAACCGTCGCCAATGATGGTGATGACGTTGTACGCATCGCCCGCCAGGTCACGAGCGTGCGCCAAGCCGCAGCCCAGGCTCACCGACGTGGAGGTGTGGCCCATGGCGAACAGGTCGTGTTCGGACTCGTCGGGATTGGCAAAGCCAGAGACCTCGCCGTAGCGTGCCGGGTCGATATAAGTGTACGCGCGCCCAGTCAGCGCCTTGTGGGCATAGGTCTGGTGTGACACGTCAAAGACAATTTTGTCGGTGGGGGAGTTAAACACGCGATGGAGCGCGACCGTAAGCTCAACGACGCCCAGGTTGGGGGCAACGTGCCCGCCGACGGCGGCGGAGCTTTCGAGGATGGCGTGGCGGATCTCGCCGCAGAGCAGCGGAAGCTCGGCGCGATCGAGAGCCTTGACGTCCTCGGGCGTTGTCGTTTGCGTAAGCAGCATCGTTGTGGGTTACTCCATGCGAATCGTGCGCCGGCACTCCCTCGGCCGGCACAATTGCACAAGACAGTCTCGCACATTTTGGCGTTTGATATGTGACGGCGGCGCGGTAATTCGCCAACTGGTGGGGCAAAACGTTTTGTCCGATGCCATACTGGTAGATTCGATGATGATTTTATTCATTGCGTGCAGGCCGCGGCTTGCCGCCGAGCGCCGCCGGAAGGAGGCCGCATGTCCGATACCGTTCGTGCCGAGAAAATCGCGCGCGAGGTCGACGATGCCGCCCGTCAGCTTGCCCAGGCGGGCCGCTTGGACCTGATGCATGAGTTTATCCAACATGGCGATCTGACGGTTTATGCACATGCGACCTCGGTGGCGCGGGCAAGTCTGTCCTTTGCCGAGCGCCTGAGCCGCGTCGGTATCTCCGTCGACCGCTTATCGCTGCTGCGCGGGGCCCTGCTGCACGATTACTTTCTCTATGACTGGCACGATCCCGACCCAAGCCATCGGCTGCATGGCTTTCGCCACCCGTTTTTTGCCTTGGCGCGTGCGGAGGAAGATTTTGAGCTGACGCCGCGCGAGCGGAATATTATCGTACGGCATATGTTTCCGCTGGTACCGGTGCCGCCGACGTGTCGTGAGGCATGGATTGTGTGCCTGGCGGATAAATGGTGCGCGCTGCGCGAGACGATTGCCGTCCGTCTGCCGCGCAAAGGCGGCGCGAACGATTTGAACGAGGGCTCGAGTGACGGCTCGAGCAAAGAATCGAACGAAAAGAGGAGTGGGTAGACGGTGGGAACCGCGATTGATATGGCTTTTGGCGGCGCGACGCTTGCCGCCTGCCCGCTCTCGGCACTGGTGCTCTCGTTTGCCTTTTACGGGTTTTGCGGTTGGGCATGGGAATCGACGGTCTGCGCCATGCTCAATCACGGACGATTTGCCAACAGTGGCTTTTTGCTGGGGCCGTGTTGTCCTATCTATGGTGTGGGCGGTATTGCCTGCTGGCTTTTGCTGCGCGGGATTCCGGATGCGTCGAGCCAGTTTGTCGCTGCAGCGCTCGTATGCAGCGTGATTGAGTACAGCGTAGGCGTGCTGTTGGAAAAAACAACGGGCGCTCGCTTTTGGGATTACTCGCACCTGCCGTTTAACTTGCACGGACGCATCTGTCTGTACTGGGCCTGCGCGTTTGGCTTGGGTGCGTTGTGTATTTGCCGTTTAGTGGAGCCGGCATTGCTGGGGCTGCTTGGCCATCTGCCGGTGCTGATTCTGCGGTTGTCCGCCTTTATCGTCGCGGTCACGATGATGGTCGACGCGTTGTGCTCGCTGGCGAGCTGGCGGCGTCTGTCCGATCAGCTGGAGCGCGTGCGCGCCGACCTTGCCGACCGCATCAATGAGTCGCTTGCCGACGCCTCCGACTCTGTGCTCGAACGTATTCCCGATTCGGCGATCGACTCGGTGGCGCAGACGCATATCCGCGGTCGCGCCGTTAACGCTTGGCTGGCCGAGCTGGGCGACGCGGCGCTCGATGCCCTGCGCGAGAAGGCTTCGATGCCGACGTTTATCTCGGATGGTGCTCGCGGCCTGGCGCTCGCTGCCCGCCGCGTGGCCGATGCTGCGCCGAGCGTGCCCCGTCCGTCGCTCACCCGTCTCCGTACCGGCAAGCGCATGAGCCGTCCGGTGCCGAGCGTGTCACTCAGCCGCCGCGACCTACGCTTCTTTAACGCCTTCCCGCGCTTGCGCATCAATCGCTACGAGGGCGTCATCCGGGCCACCGATCTCCGCGACCGAGCTCGCGAGCTGTTCCGGCGCTAGGCGGGGCGGGCGCGCTCACGGCTTCCTTGCTCGCGTATTTCCCGTTCGTTTCGCGCCCGTTGCCGCGCCGTTTCCAAGATTGCGGCACCGTTTCCATTCGACAACGCAGCGTTTAACAACGCCGTATCTGGTCTACACCAGTTGCCCCTCGGCCGCATTATGGGCGCCGACAACGTTCATGCGACCAAGGGGGACGAATGTACGATACGGGATCGACAACGTTTATGCTCATCTGCACCATGCTCGTGTTTTTAATGACACCGGGCCTGGCGTTTTTCTATGGCGGCCTGTCCAGGCGCAAAAATGTCATCAACACCATGCTTATGTGCTTTGGCGCCATTGGCCTGGTTGGTGTGCTGTGGATTGTTGCCGGCTGGTCGCTGGCCTACGGCGGCGACGGTTCCAGCCCGTTTATTGGAGGCCTTGACCAGCTGCTGTGCCTGCCGGTACTCAACCAGGTGCTGCAGGCGGCCGAGGGCACCGCGTCGGACGGCGCCGTCTACCCGGAGATTATCAACATCGCCTTCCAGATGGCGTTTGCCATGATCACTGCTGCTATCGTCACGGGCAGCCTGGCCGGCCGCGTTAAGTTTGGTGCCATGACGGCCTTCCTGGGCATTTGGCTGCTTGTGGTCTATGCGCCGCTCGCCCACATGGTTTGGGGCGGCGAGGGTTCCTTTATCGGCGACATCATCGGCGCGCTCGACTTTGCCGGCGGCGACGTGGTGCACATTTCGTCCGGTCTTACCGGCCTGATCCTCTGCTTAATGCTCGGCCGTCGTCGCGGTTTTGGCATGGTGAGCTATCGTCCGCATAACGTGCCGTTTGTAGCACTGGGCGCCGGCCTGCTTTGGTTTGGCTGGTTTGGATTTAACGGCGGCAGCGAGTTTAAGGCCGACGCCGTGGCGGCGCTCGCCATCCTCAACACCGTGACGGCCAGCGCGGCGGGCATGGTCTCGTGGCTTGCCGTCGAGCGCGTGCACACCGGTCGTCCCACGCTGGTGGGCGCCAGCACCGGTCTGGTTGCGGGCCTTGTGGTGGTCACGCCGGGCGCGGGCTTTGTCGAGCCGTGGGCGGCGCTGGTCATGGGCCTGATCGTCTCTCCCGTCTGTTACCTGGCCATCAGCCATCTCAAGACCAGGTTCGGCTACGACGATGCGCTCGACGCGTTTGGCTGCCATGGTATCGGCGGCATCTTGGGCGGCGTGCTCACGGGTCTGTTCTGCGTGCCGGAGCTTTCGTGGACCGGTAAGGGCGGCCTGTTCTACACGGGTGACATGTCGCTGCTCATCTCGCAAATCCTGGGCATTGTGGTGACGGTCGCTATTGTGCTGGTGCTCGACTTGGTGATTGCCGCGGTGGTCAAGGCGCTGTTCCGCGGCAGCCTGCGCGTGGACGAGGCCGACGAGGCGCTGGGCTTGGATGCAAGTCAGCACGGCGAGAGCGCCTATCCTTCTTTCTCCGGACTCGATTAGCAGCTTCCCCAAGCACCGCACCTTGCCGTTCGATCGTCGCTCACGTACTTAAGTACGCTTCGCTCCTCTTTCACGGCAATCTGCGGCACTTGGGAAACCTGCTAAGACCAGTCAGTTGAACTTATTGATCTCTGAGGTTGGTTTGCGGCACCTGGAAAACCCGTGCCATGTGAAGGACAATTCATTTCTTTTATTGAAGAGAGGAATTCACTATGAAGATAATTACGGCTATCGTGCGCCAGGAGAAGCTTGAGGTTCTCAAAGACGCACTGTTTGCTGCCGATGTTCGCGGTATGACTATCAACCAGGTTCAGGGCTGCGGCGCACAGCATGGCTGGAAGGAATACGTGCGCGGCAACGAGTTGCTTGTCAACACGATCCCTAAGGTGCAGTTCACCCTTATCTGCGCCGATGAGCACGTCGACGGCATTGTCGACATCATCTGCAATGCCGCCCGCACCGGTGCCGTTGGAGACGGCAAGATTTGGGTCGAGCCGGTCGAAGAAGTCATCCGTATTCGCACCGGCGAACACGGCCCCGCCGCGGTGTAGGATCGACCACCTGTCATCCGCAACGTTAAAATGCTGCAATGAGGCACAAGACTTGCGTTGCGGATGGACGGATTATGGGTCGTAATAAATATCCCGAGGAGACGGTCGCGAAGATTCTCGACGCGGCGCTGGAGCTATTCTGCGCACAGGGTTATGAGGGGACGAGCATTCAAGATATCGTCGACCGCCTCGATGGCATGACCAAGGGTGCTATCTATCATCACTTTAAGAGCAAAGAAGAGATTTTCAACGCCGCATTTGATCGGGCAATGGCTCCGATTGTTGAGCGCCGCCGCGCGACACTCGGTGCTGGCAATATGACGGGAGCCCAAAAGCTCAAACGACTTTATGCGCCCGAGTCCGTCGTTCCGCAAATCGATCTATGGGCTCGCATGCATCCTGCGGCAGATCCGGTAAAAAGCTCGCGGCTGCTGGCGATGCAGTACCAAGGTTCGTTTGACGAGTCGGCCGATGGCTATCTCCTGCCAGTGATCGAGGAGGGCATCGCCGACGGCTCCATTGCGTGTGCATGCCCACGCGAAGCGGCGGAGGCGGTATCGTTGTTGGCGAATCTTTGGCTGTTGCCGCTGTTCCGTCCGCTTGAGAACAAGGGTCGAATGCTCGCTCGCGCGCAATGTTTGGCGCAGATGGCGGCCGCGGTGGGGCTCGATTTGGGTAATGAAGTGCTCCAGACAACGGCTCAGATATGGGACGTATGGAACCGTGCTGGGTGGTAATATAGATACTGACGGTATGTAATTGATTTATAAGGGTAGCCACGGCTGCCCTTTTCAAGTCATTAAATACATACTAATGGTATGTATAGGGGGCAGGCTTATGGCTGGAATGCGGAGGAGTAGCGTCTCGTTGACGCAAAAAACAGTGCAATCTATCAGGCTTTTCGGTCTTCTTGTTGCACAGCTGTGCGCGTATTCGATGTTGTCGGCACTGTGCTTTGCGTGCCCGCTTTACTTGTTCGACTGCAGCGGCTCATCAACGTTATATGGTGCCGTCGCGGCGATAGCGTTCGTGCCGGGCGTGCTTGCGACTCCGGCTGGCGGAATCTTGGCGGATCGCGGAAGTCATCGCGGGGCCCTTGTGGTGCTCGGCATTGTTCTGATGGCTGCATCACTGTTGTTTATCCCCATGAAGCGTTCGCTGCCTCTTGCCGTTGTCGTGGTAGCAATGCTTTGCGTCCAATATGGCATCCAATCGCTGCTGAAACCGATGCTTCAAATTGAGACGGTGCGCATGACGGGCCCAGAAAAGGTTGAGCGTGCCACTGCGTTGGTCTCGCAGATAACCATGGCGAGCAATATCTTGGGGCCTGTAGTCGGGACGGCAGTCTATGGGTGCTTTGGTATCGATGCTCTATGCGAAACCGCGGCGTTGACGTTTGCGATGTCAGCCCTACTGTTCGGGGGCGCACTCAAGCAAAATGCCTCATCTGGAATGACAGGGGACAGTACGACTTGCTCGACATGCCGAAGCGATTTTCGGGAGTCGATTCGGTACCTGTTTCAAAACGCATCATTGCTCGTTGTGTTTTTGCTTGCGGCTATTTTGAACCTTGCGTTAGTTGGGTTAACGATTGGTGCTCCCGTTATTGTTGCAAAGCATCTCGGAATGCAATCATCCTTTGTTGGGATTATTGAGGTGGCTATGGGCTTAGGTGGTCTTGTCGGCAGTGGTTTGGTCGGTATTTGGCCGCATCGTTTTTCCTTCAAGGGCATATGTCGATATGTTGCGATGATTTGTTTTGGAGTCGTACCGATTATTGTCACGCTACTGAGCGGTCCTGATGAATTAGCGTTTGCCGCGCTTGCGGCCGGCTCGGCATGGGTCATGGCGTGGGCAAGCATTGCATCGGTCGAAATTGTTTCATTTGTTCAGCGGTCAGCGCCAAAGGAACTCTGCGGAAAAGTGCTGGCACTCGTTTATATGATGCTTTCCTGTGCAACGCCTATTGGCCAATTGGTTTACGGGCTCGCATATGATCGATGGACACCGGCGATTGTATTCGCAGGCATGTTTGCGGTGCTGACGTTGACGACGGCGCTGTTTTATCGGCTGAAAAGTCGCTTATGGCGAATGTCTTAAGGCACTGGGGCACCGTGAATTTGTGGAGGCAGTGGCGCGTCGCGCCGTGACGGCATTGTTTGGGCATGCCTCTCCTTCGTCTACAATATCGTGCAGACGAAGGAGAGGCATGCCCATGATCAAGATGTTCGCGAGTGATTTAGACGGAACGCTGCTGAACGCCCTGCACGAAGCGGATGGGACCATCCGCCGTGCCATTCGCGAGCTGACCGAGGCTGGCCTGCATGTGGTTCCCGCGACCGGGCGCTCGACGCTGCCGGTCGGCGAGCATGGCTTTACGGGCCTGGCGCTTGACGCCTGCTGCTCTAACGGCTCCATCGTGCGCGACAGTCATGGCGAGGTGCTCAAGACCTGGACCATCGATCCGCAGATCACCGAGGAGCTGCTCAAGGAGTTCCCGGACATTTGCTTTGATTGCTCCACGCCCGATGGCATGTTCTCGAGCGGCTCGTTCGAGATGCATCAGGCGGGCTTTAAAAAGGACAGTCCTATCAAGCGCATCGTGATGCGCGGCATGCGTGCACGTGGCGGGTACCACGAGGAACAGTATTTCGACCAGTCGATCGGTGACATTCTGCGCCACGATGTGTGCAAGATCAACTGCCGTGTGATCTCGCCCGAGCTGGAGCGCGACCTTAAGGCGTATTTGGCCGAGCGCTCGGACCGCGTGGTCAACGCGCCGTTTGACCCGGTGATGTTTGAGATCACGGATGTGGCATGCAACAAGGGCGAGAGCGTGGCCTGGCTGGCGGGCTACTACGGCATTGCCGAGGACGAGGTCGCGGTCTACGGCGACGGCGGCAACGACATTGCCATGCTCAAACGCTTCCGCCACAGCTACGCGACCAAAAACGCAAGCGAGGCAGCCAAGGACGCCGCGAGCGCAACTATCGGCAGTTGCATGGTTCACGCCGTTCCCAAACACATGCTTGCCACCATGCACAAGCAGAATTCCTGCACCGTAATCGAATAATGTGACAAAGGGACAGCCCCTTTGTCACAGGTGACGCTGGTCTCTTGAAATACGAACAAACATTCGCATATCTAGCTGCGCTTTGATAGAATTGATACTGTTGGCGGCAGTTCCATGTGCCGGGCAACGCCCTCCATCTGATGGGAGGTGATGCCCATGACCGATCTGATTGATTTTGTGAGACTTCTGACCGCTTTGGTCTCGTTCTTCACAGCGCTCGTCGGGCTTTCCGAGGCACTCAAGCAACGTTCGAAGCAACGTAAGACGATATGAGAAAGCCATTTGGGTCGCCTCCCCCGCGGCGCAGCTTCTTTCCGCGGGCTCGGGATGCCACAATGGGCTTTGAGTATCGGCCCGTGCGGTAGCCCTTACCGCACCTGGGTAGTGTCCCGAATGTTGGTGTAGAGCTCGGTTCTCGAGGGTAGCCGCAGGCTGCCCAAGGAACCGAGAATCACCTAGAATGCCGTCATTCTA
>CABIWB010000012.1:0-26826 GCA_902362275.1 Coriobacteriaceae bacterium
GCCATCTACCACGACTCCCTCTGGCTTATCGATACCGTGGAGAACCTCCTCGCCATCACGCGCGTCGAGGACGGCACCATTCGCCTCAACCTCACATCCGAGCTCATCGACGAGGTCATCGAGGCCGCCCTCAGCCATGTCGCCCAGGCATCGCGCGGACGCACCGTCACCATCGAGCACACTGACGACATCCTGCTGGTGCGCATCGACGTCCATCTCATCATGCAGGTGCTTACGAATCTCATCATGAACGCCTTCAAATACACGCCCGAGGACTCGACCGTCACCATCAGCGCACGTCGCGAGGGCGCGTTCGTCGTGGTGGACGTCGCGGACGATGGGCCGGGCGTGCCGGACTGCGACAAGCCTCATATCTTTGAGCGCTTCTTCACCTCAAGCAACACGCGGCCCGTGGATTCGCGTCGGAGCATCGGCCTCGGGCTGTCGCTCTGCCGCTCCATCGTGGAGGCGCATGGCGGCGTCATCGAAGTTCGCGACAACCACCCCCATGGGGCCGTCTTCCGTTTTACCCTGCCCGCCGAGGAGATCGAGATTCATGAATAATGCCGCCAAGCCACGCGTCCTCCTGGTCGAAGATGACCCGACCGTTCAAAACCTCGTTTCGACCGCGCTTGACCTCCACGGCTATGTCGTGAGCAAGGTCTGCAACGGCCAGGCCGCCATCATGGATGCGGTGTCGCACGGCCCCAGCCTCATCATGCTCGACCTCGGCCTTCCCGACATTGACGGTATCGAGGTCATCGCGAAGATCCGAAGCTGGTCGGCAGTCCCCATTATCGTCATTTCGGCGCGCACCGAAGATTCCGACAAGATTGCGGCACTTGACGCGGGGGCAGACGACTACCTCACCAAGCCCTTTTCTGTGGATGAGCTGCTCGCGCGCGTCCGTGCGAATTTGAGGCGCTCCTCGATGGCGTCGAGCGAGTCGGCAGAGGCGAGCACGTTCGACAACGGTCCGCTGCATATCGACTACGCCGCGGGATACGCGACGAAAGACGGACGCGAGCTCCCGCTCACCCCAACCGAGTACAAATTGCTCGTCCTTCTGGCGAAAAACGTCGACAAGGTGCTCACCCACACCTTCATCACCCGCGAGATATGGGGCACGAGCTGGGACAGCGATCTGGCGAGCCTGCGCGTGTTCATGCGCAGCCTGCGCAAGAAGATCGAGGCAGACCCCTCTCACCCCAAGATGATTCAGACGCACATGGGTGTCGGGTACCGCATGCAGCGTCTCTAGCCCACCCCACAAGAAGTTGCGGTGGGATACGGAGTAGATGAGGCCTTTGACAGCCGAAACAGTCCGTATTTCACCGCAACTGATGGGCGGGATGGAGTAGGCGGTCGAGCAGCAGTCCCGTCTCCGACGTGCCGCTTTTCAAGCTTTATTCGAGCGGCAAAGTAAACCCTAGTTGGTTTAGAGAACAGCTTCTGATTCGAGCTGCGCTCATTGGTTTCCGCAAGGCTTGGCGTTTGTCCGCTCTTCGGCGTAGAGGATCTTGTTCTGCGCCTCCAGGATGCGTGCCGCGTCGCCGATGTGCGCGGCGCACTTCTCGCTTATCGACCTCAGGGCCAGGATCCCCTCGGCGTCGAGTGGGTCCAGCTGGTCGGCATGCGCCAGGGACTCGAGCAACTGGTCAAGTCCCTTCGCAAGCCTCCCGGCGTCGCATACGGCATCGATGAGCTCGATGCGCTCCAACTTCTCTTCGTAGCCCAACATCGGCTCGTCTCCTTCTCTCAACGGACGTGTCGCGCAGCACCGTAGCCGTTCCGCGCAACGAAAGCCTCACCGCCAGCGGTCCCGTGCGCACATCGGCCGCAAGCGGCACGTGAAAGCCGTCCGTGCCAACTCATGCCGCACGCCTCCGCCCCTCCGACCCGAAACCCCGAGGGCGGCGCCGCAGTGCGGGCACGCCCTCGGCTCCGGCTCGTCGAAGGAGAGCCCGGCCGCCCGGGCCTGCTCCAAGGTGATGAGTCCCGCTTGGTCCATCAGGCGCCCTTTCCTTATCTTCTGAAGTCCTTGTTGTCCCTTTTGCTTATTGGGTGGCATATCGTCAGGGGTTTCCCTGTCATCTCGTCAGGGGTTCGGGCTGCGAATCCTGACGGTTCGTCATCCTTGTTCGCGGCGAACCCTGTCATTTCGTCACCCTTTCGCGCACGATGCGGTACCGTTTGGTGGCGTGCCTGCGCGCCAGGGCGTGCACGCCGCATTCCTCGATGAGGCCCCGGTCGAGCAGGTCGCGGATGGCGCGGTGAACGCTGCGCTCCTGCACGTTGAGGAATCGGGCCAGGCCGCCCTTGCTCTCGAAGTAGCCGCACCCGGCATCGCAGAAGCCGAAGATGCGCGCGTAGACAAGCAGGGGAAGGCCGGAGAGGCCCAGGTCCGCCATCATGAAGTGCCGTACCGCCGTGAACTCGCGCGGAGAGGGGCCGTCGCGCCCCTTCGGGCCTGCGGCCGCCATCGGCGCTAGCCCCTTCTGGGCGAGCCGACGACGCTGTTCCGCTCGACCCGTGCGACGAGCTCGTCGTGCAGCACGATGCCGTCGCGCGTCTTGCCGCCGATGTAGCGGATCGGGAACGGGTCGTCGGGGTCCTTGGCGAGCCAGTACATGGCGTCGCGGCTGATGCGCAGCATCGCGCACACCTCGTCGGCGCTGAATATCGCGTTGGTCGATGCGATGAGCCTCACCTGGCTCCTGCTAATGCTCTTGGCCATGGCCGTCCTCGAGCTCCTTTCGTCTCCGAGGCTCCCTCGCGTGCCCGGCCGCGGGCGGCTCCCGGGGCGGTCGCCGCCGTCATTTCCTGCCGCTCCTCGACTCGATATAGGCGTCCACTGACGCCCTCGAAACCAGGAGCTTCCTTCCGAGCCTGTACGAGTCGATCTCTCCCGACCAGATGAGGTCGTACGCCTTGCTTCGGCTCGCCTCCATGTATTCCTGTATTTCGATCACCGTCATCCACTCGTCGCGGCCCCGGTTGTCCTCGGGCGCGGCGCATTTCGTAGCGTGCGCCATGGTTCCTCCAATCTTTCCGCGCGATGCGCCTGCGCGGTCTCGTGTGCGTTTTCGTCTGCGCAACGATTGGACCGCCTGATTGCGGCTGGTACGCGCGGCGGAAGCGGGGATGGGTCGAGCTGGTCGGGCCTTCACGAAACGGCCATGAGCCGTACGCCTTAGCTGGCAGCTAAGGCCCTGAAAATCAGAACCACCCTTAAAAAGGGTGGTTTGCTCTTAGGGTATAACCCACGGGCCCCGGGCTCGCGTCTAAAGGCGCGGGCCCGGACTTCGTCCAGGCCCAGTGCATCTTGACCCGTGGCGCGCCGGTCGAACCGGCAGGATCACCCCCTCTTGAAGGGGTCCTCGTACTCCCTCACGCTCAGCCTGTCCAGCGCGATGTCGTGGGACTCCTGCTCCCTGATGTACTTGGCGATCGTCGCCTCGTTCAGGCCGACGGTGGACACGCAGTAGCCCTCCGCCCAGAACTTCCTGTTGCCGGACTTGTACTCGAGGCTGGCGTGCCTGTCGAATATCATCAGCGAGCTCTCCCCCTTCAGGTGGCCCATGACGCTCGCGACGCTGTACTTCGGCGGGATCGCCAGCAGCACGTGCACGTGGTCGGGCATCAGGTGCCCCTCGATTATCTCGACCCCCTTGTACTCGCACGGCTTCCCGAGGATCTCCCCTATGTCGCTCCTGATTTGGTTGTAGATCACTTTGCGCCTATACTTCGGCGTGAACACGATGTGGCACTTGCACATCCACTTCGTGTGGGAAAGGCCGTAGGCCTTCTGGGCCATGGCGGCCGCCCCTTCGACTCGAATTCTTGACGGCCTGAGCAATCGTCAATATCGGTCGGAGGGGTGGCTTTGTAAAGCCGTTTGTCTCCACCCGCGTAGCGGGTGGTTTAAAGCTGGCCGCTGCGCGGCCAGCAGACTAAAGTCTTGAAATAAAGAAAGCCTCCGAACCAGAAGGTCCGGAGGCTGTTATTCCCGCTATTTCGCTGGTGGCTTTGCCCTGCGGCGATGCCGAAACAGTATCAGGCGGTATTCGGCAGCACCAAAACGCGAGTTCAGAAGCCAGTTCCCGTTATTCCCACTCGATGGTCGCGGGGGGCTTGCTCGTGATGTCGTAGCAGACGCGGTTGGCGCCGGGGACCTCGGCGACGATGCGGCCGGAGATCCTCGCCAGCACGTCGTAGGGCAGCTTGGCCCAGTCGGCGGTCATGGCGTCGTTGGACTCGACGGCGCGCAGGATGATCGGACGCTGATAGGTGCGCTCGTCACCCATAACGCCGACGGACTTGATGTCGGGCAGGACCGCAAAGTACTGCCAGCAGCTGTGCTCGGAGTTGCGCTCGCCGGTCTGCTCAAACAGACGCTGGTTGTAGGCGTCGAGTTCCTCGCGCACGATGGCGTCGGCGTTCTTGAGAATCTCGAGTTTCTCCTTATCGACCGCGCCGATGATACGGATAGCCAGACCCGGGCCCGGGAAAGGCTGACGGAACACGATGTGACCCGGCAGGCCAAGCGCCAGACCAAGCGCGCGGACCTCGTCCTTAAAGAAGTGATCGAGCGGCTCAATAAGGTCGAAGTGTACGCCCTCGGGGAACGGGATCAGGTTGTGGTGGCTCTTGATGGTGGCCGTCTTGCCGCCCGTCTTGCGAGCGCCGGACTCGATGATGTCGGGGTAGATGGTGCCCTGAGCCAGATACTTGACAGGCTTGCCGTCGGTCTCGAGCTGCTGCGCCACGGCGAAGAACTCTTTCCAGAACTGCGTACCGATGATGCGGCGCTTCTCCTCGGGCTCGGTCACGCCGGCTAAAAGCTCGGCATAACGGTCCTCGGCATGGACGTGGATAAAGTCGACGTCAAACTGCTTGGTGAAGACCTCCTCCACCTGCTCGGGCTCGCCCTTGCGCAGCAGGCCGTGGTTGATGAACACGCAGGTCATCTGCTTGCCCACGGCACGAGCGCCCAGCGCAGCCACGACGGAGGAGTCGACGCCACCGGACAGGGCCAGAATCACGCGGTCGTCGCCGACCTTCTCGCGGAACTCGGCCGTCATGGTCTCGACCAGGTTGTCCATGCTCCAGTTGGGCTCCAGACCGCAGATCTCAAACAGGAAGTTGCTCAGCAGCTGCTGACCGTACTCGGAGTGCTTGACCTCGGGGTGGAACTGCGTGGTGAAGATCTTGCGCTCGACGCACTCCATGGCGGCAACCGGGCACACGTCGGTGCTGGCGGTAACGGTAAAGCCCTCGGGTACCTCGGACACGGCGTCACGGTGGCTCATCCACACGGTCTGCTCCATAGGCGTGGAGTTAAAGAGCTTGGCACCAGCCGTGCGCGTGATGGTGGCGCGGCCGTACTCGCCCACCTCGGAGTGGCCGACCTTGCCGCCGAGCGTCACGGCCGTGATCTGATGGCCGTAGCAAAAGCCCAGGACGGGAAGGCCAAGGTCAAAGATGGCGGGATCGATGGACGGAGCGTCCTCGGCATACACAGAAGCCGGGCCGCCGGAAAGGATGAGCGCAGAGGCGTTCATCTCGCGAATCTCATCGGCCGAGATGTCGCAGGGAACGATCTCGGAATACACGTTGAGGTCGCGGACGCGACGGGCAATGAGCTGACCGTACTGCGCACCAAAGTCGAGTACGAGGACCTTTGCGGAAGCCTTTTGATCCATGGTTTCCCCCTCTTGTTGGCGGGGAGCCGGTGCCCACCCGCGTGAATGAACGAAAATAACTTTCATAGTGTACACGTTGTATGGGGGTTCTCGTCCCTCGCAGCCATCAGCGCACGGCAAACGCACGACCTGGGCCCTATTTGACGGCGATTGAAGTGTTACCAAACGTTACAGATGATGTAATACGTTTGAACATTGGACGCCCTGTGCCACAATACTGCCGAACGACTCCGCCTCTGCGGCGGCAAATACGATAGGAATACCAGCATGAAGCGCATCCTTCTCATCGCCACGGGCGGCACCATCGCATCGACCGAGGACGGCAACGGCCTCTCCCCCGCCCTGACCGGTGAGGAGCTCGCCCAGAGCGTCCCCGAGATCTCGGGCCTCTGCGAGCTCGACGTCGTGCAGCCCATGAACATCGACAGCACCAATATGCGCCCCAGTGACTGGATGCGTATCCGCGACGTCATCGTCGAGGGTTATGCCGACCACGACGGCTTCGTGATTCTGCACGGCACCGACACCATGAGCTACACCGCGGCAGCGCTTTCCTACCTAATTCAGGACAGTCCCAAGCCCATCGTGCTCACCGGCTCGCAAAAGCCCATGGGCAATCCCTTTACCGACGCCAAGCTCAACCTGTACCAGAGCCTGCTCTATGCGCTCGACGAACACTCGCACGATGTGTCGATTGTGTTTGGCGGCGTCGCCATTGCCGGCACGCGCGCCCGCAAGCAGCGCACCATGAGCTTTAACGCGTTCATTAGCGTCAACTATCCGCCCATTGCCTACATCCGCAACGACCGCATCGTGCGCAACGGGCTCCACGGCACTCATCAGGGCGAAAACCCGGTGCGTTTCTACGACAGCATCGACCCGCGCGTGTTTGTCCTTAAGCTTACGCCCGGCGTGAACCCGGGTATCCTGGACGCCCTAGCCGATAGCTACGATGCTGTAATTCTTGAGACCTTTGGCATTGGCGGTATTCCCGAGTTTGGCGAGTCCGGCGAGTCATTCCAGGAGGCGATTTTCCGCTGGGTCGATTCGGGCCGCACCGTCGTTATGACCACGCAGGTCCCCGAAGAGGGCCTCGATCTGGGCGTTTATGAGGTCGGCCGTGCTTACGCCGATCATCCGGGCATTCTGCGTGGCGATGACATGACCACCGAGACGCTCGTGGCCAAGACCATGTGGGCACTCGGCCAGTCACGCCATGCCGCCGAAATCCAGCGCCTGTTCTACAGCCAAGTCAACCACGACCGTATCCCGATGGCGTAATCTCTAAGGCAGCTCCACTTATCGCAACCTTAAACGACAGGTGGTCCCCCTCGGGCCGTGCAAAAATCGGAGTATTCTGCAATTTCTCCGCCGGAGGCATAGAATCGGCCGATTGTTAGACGAACTTTTAGGACGATGGTTCCGTCTAGTAAATATTTATTCCTCATTTTTATTTAGTATGTGGATTAACTACTGCCAAAAAGGCAAAGCCAGCCGCTCGAGCTACCATCTACGGCCGAACTGGTGCTGAATACTCGCGATTTTGCACATCGCAACCAGGGGGACCCGCCCAAAGAGCGTCAAATACAGCGGGGGAACGCCCTATCCGATACCCTCGAGAAGCTCTGACACCGTCATGCCGAGTGCGGGCGCGATCTTAAATAGAACCTTGAGCGTGAAATTTGCCGTCCCATCTTCGATTCGGTCGAGGTAGGGTCGGCTGATTCCTGTCGCCACACAAAAATCAACCTTGGAGATACCAAGGTCCCTGCGTGTCTCTTCAACCCGCCTGCCAAGAATCTGTTTCGCACGTTCGTCCATGCAGACGAGTTTGAAATGGGGCCGAACATAAACGTAAACTATAGTTTACGTTTTGCCGAATACACAGGAGTTTTCTATGTCGGGTTCTTCGGTTCGCATGCACCGAGCCGCGCTTCGCACAAACAGCGCACCGCCCAAGCTCGTCGTCGTTGAAGCTGATTGCCTTTCGCCCGATGAGCGCACAGCATTTGCATTGCTATCAAGTCGCGTCGCCGCCGTTCTGGCCCCTTGCCCGGCGCAAGGTGAACTTGCTACCCAATGCCAGGCGCACAGCTGCTCGCTCAATCAGGCTGCCGTAATCGCAACCAGCCAACGCGGCCTGCCGCTCCTTTTAGAAGCCGGCATCGCACTCGCCCTTCGTGGCGCCGGATACGAAAACGAGGCCGCCGCCGATATGGTCTTTAAACCACGATCGAGCGGCGGCCTCGCAGCAGCCATTGAATATGCGTGCAGGCTCGTTGCCTAAAAGGACAAGCTAGAAACCAAAGCCAAAGCCCGTTCCGGTAATCGCCGAGTATATAAAGTAAACGTTGATCACGTTGAGGAACACACCCGTGACGCAACCGTTGCGCAGGTAGCGCTCGCACACGATGCGCGCCATGGCGGCAGAGTCCTCATTGTTCTTGGCCTGGCGTCCCGCCGTAAAGTACGTTGCCACGCTCAGCAGCAGGTTGAGCACCGGCAGTGCCAGCAGCTCGTAGCTCTTGCCCCAGCGCGTCACCTCGCCGGCTGCGTTAAACTTCGTTGCCACCTCAGGGCCAATGTTGGGGATCACACACGCTGCGACCACCAGCGGAATCACCGCAAGTACGAGCAGCGCAATACCCATGTAGCCGGCTTTTTTGCCATATTTAAACATATGCGTCGTCCTTACACGTTAAAGCGGAAGTGCACGACGTCGCCATCGGCCATGACATAGTCCTTGCCCTCAATACGCAGCTTGCCGGCAGCCTTGGCGCCCTGCTCGCCGCCGAGCTCGATGTAGTCGTCGTAGCCAATAACCTCGGCCTTAATAAAGCCGCGCTCAAAATCGGTGTGGATGACGCCGGCGGCCTGCGGGGCGGTCGCACCCTGACGAACCGTCCAGGCCTTGACCTCCATTTCGCCAGCCGTAAAGAACGACTGCAGGCCGAGCAGCTTGTAGGCTGCCTGCGCGAGCACGTCCAGACCGGGCTGCTCCAGGCCCAGGCTCTCCAGGTAGTCGGCCGCATCCTCGGGATCGAGCTCGGAAAGCTCGGCCTCGATCTTGGCGCAGATCGGCAGCGGCTTGACGCCATCGATGGGCGCCAGGTCCTCGTTGAGCATGTCCTCGTCCACGTTGGCCACATACAGGATGGGCTTCATGGTGAGCAGGAACAGGCCCTTGGCGGCGGCGCGCTCCTCGTCGGTCATCTCCATGGACGCGGCGCGCTTGCCCTCGTTGAGCCAGGCAAGCAGGCGCTTGGCCACCTCGAACTTGGGCATGAGCTCCTTGTCGCGCTTGGCCTCCTTCTCGAGCTTGGGCAGCTGTTTCTCGAGCGTGCCCATGTCGGCCAGGATGAGCTCGGTCATGATGGTATCGGCGTCACCGGCGGGGTCGACGAACTCGCCCGTGCGGCCCACCTCGCGCATAACGTTGGGGTCCTTAAAGTAGCGCACGACCTCGCAGATGGCGTCGGTCTCGCGAATGTTGGCCAGGAACTGGTTGCCCAGGCCCTCGCCCTCGTTGGCACCCTTCACCAGGCCTGCGATGTCGACAAACTCGACCGTCGCCGGCACAATGCGGCCCGGGTTGACAATGTCGGCAAGCTTTTGCAGGCGGCTATCGGGCACGTCAACGATACCCACGTTGGGGTCGATCGTGGCGAACGGGTAGTTGGCGGCAAGGCCGGTCTTTTTGGTAAGCGCGGTGAACAGCGTCGACTTGCCCACGTTGGGCAGGCCCACGATACCGATGGAAAGGGACACGACAGCTCCTTTTGGTACAGGTACTTCAAACTGTATAAGTATAGCGCCGCCGCAGCATCCGGGCGAATCCGGACACCGCGGCGGCGCAAATGAAGCAGAGATTGGGGTCGCTGGCTAGTCCGCGAGCTTCTCCACCTGATCGAGCATCTTGTCGAGCTTGGCCTTTGCTTCGGCCTTGACCTTCTCAGCTTCTTCGTGAGCCTTCGCCTTCTGGGCGGCCTTTTCCTCGGCCTCGGGGTCGACGACGACCAGATTGGACGCGTCATGCTCAACCAACTTGAGCGCATGCTCGGGGCACACCTTGACGCAGGCACCGCAGCCCAAGCAATACGTCGACTCCAACGCAAAGCGGCCGCTTCCCACCAAATCGCAGGCGAACGTGGGGCATACATTGACGCACTCGCCGCACGACGTGCACTTGTCAAAATCGCACTCCGGCGTGCTCACCTGCATGTTCTGGGCAAGCTCGGGGTGGTTTTGCAGCGTCGAGAGCACCAGCTGCCGCCCGTGCGTGAGCGAACGGCGACGCTTGGTCGTCGTGGTGCCGCACATGGTGTTGAGCGTGCGCTCGAGCTGCGTGATCTGGTGACGGTGAGCCTTCAACTTCTGCGTCACCGAGGCCAGCGCCGCCGTCGCCGGATTGAGCTTGGTCACCGTCAGGCCCGTAGTGCGGGCAATCTTATCCATGTACTCCTTGCGCTCGTACTCGCGGCGCTTATGGCATTTGAGGCTCTTGGGGTCGACCTCCAAGCCCATACCCGTGCCGGACCACTCCTCGGCCTTCGCAATCGCCTCGCCCAGAATGTCCTCACCGCCGGTGTTGCGGCACTTATCGCACACGCCCAACGGCAGGTAGACGCTCACGTTGGGATAGTCGGCCAGTACCGAGAACCAGGTCTCGGCCGTAATATCGCCCACGCAGGCGACGACGACCTCGTTTTCGCGCGGCATGCGCTTAAGGGCGCGCGTGCAGGTAACGTAGGCGGTCTCGTGGCTCGTAGCAGCAGAGACGATATCGTCATACAGGTTTTTGGGCGCCAGACGCGGCGAGATGATTGCCTCGGTCGGACAGGCAGCGGCGCACAGGCCGCACTTGCGACAGGAGTCGAGGATCTCGATGGCGTCTTCCTCGACCTCGATAGCGTTGACCGGGCACACGTCCATGCACGCGGTGCAGCCGCTCTTTTCGTTTTTGCAGGTCAGGCACGGAATGGTGTTGCCGCGCGGACGCTCCTTGTAGTCGGCAGGATTCCACTGCGGCGCCGAGGGATCGAGTGCATCGGTCACGCCGCCAAGCGGGTTTTTAAGAAAGTCGAAACCCTTGCTGATCTCGATAATGTCATCAAACAGATCGTGTTCCTGCGCCATGCGCGGCCCCTCCCTGAGCAGTGCAAACAAGCAAGAGATAATGATACGCTATCGGCCCACACCTCGGGCAAATTACACGCGGTGCACCTTGAGGGAAATAACCCATGGCCTATCGCCGCCCCGATTGCACAAGGTCAATCAAGCGCCAAGCTATGCCTCGCACATGAGCTGCACGAGCTTCTGTTTGGTCACCTTGGCCTGCTCGTTGGCCATATTGCGCTCGTTTCTAAAGACCGCATCCGCAACGCTCATCAGGTCGGTATCGGAAATCTCGCCAAGTCCCAGCTCCGCGAGCGTCGTCGGTAGACCAACGCGCTGGCAAAACTCGAGCACCTGATCAAGCTCGGGCGCACGCTCCAGGCGCAGCTGCACCACCAGGCCAAATGCCACGGCCTCACCATGCATGGCCTTGCACTCGGGCAGAATCGTCAGGCCGTTGGCTATGGCATGGGCAAGCGCTAGGCCACCACTCTCAAAGCCAACACCCGAGAGCAGAATATTGCACTCGATCAAGCGCTCAACCGCTGGCGATGTACGGCCCTTTTTGAGATCGCGCTTGGCAGCGACGCCGCACTCCATGAGTGTGTCATAGCAGGCACGAGCCGCAACCAAGGCCAAGTGTCCCGGCGCGCCACCGTGCTCGTTGGCGCCGTGCGCCGCGGCGCACGAACGCGCCTCGAAATACGTTGCCAGCGCATCGCCCATACCAGCGACCGTCATACGCAGCGGGGCCGCCGCGACCACGTTGGTATCGACCACGACCAGGTCTGGATTCTTCTCGAGCATCAGGTAGCGGTCGAACGACCCATCCTCGTGATACAGCACCGAAATCGCGCTGCACGGGCCGTCCATCGACGCCGCCGTGGGACATACGCACAACGGCAACTCGGCATAAAACGCAACGGCCTTGGCGATATCGAGCATCTTGCCGCCGCCAATGCCCACCACCATGTCGCAATACTCGGCCCGGGCTTCCTTGGCCATTTCGACAACGGCATCTTCCGTACACGGACCGTTGTAAATCTTAAAGAACGGCTCGCTTAGATCTTCATCCAGAAATCCATCGACGATCTGCCTGCACAGCCGATCCTCGGTGCCCTGGTCAAACAAGACATAGGCAGCGCAGCCCAACCATGACAAATACCTGCCCTGGCGCGAAAGCTCCCCCGGTCCCTGAACATACCGACCGGGGCCGCCATAAACCATAGGAAGCGCCATACGAGAATCCACCCTTCATCAAACAACGATTGGTGCAAAGTACCCTGACCCCTTTGCACCATAGCAAAAAGGGGCAAAGCCATCTGTTGGCTTTGCCCCTTCCTTAGCTTGATTTACTCATCCATGAGATAGTAGTGGCCCAGTGCGTCGGCACCCAGGATGGCGTTTGCGACCATCTCGGGCGTCACCTCAAACGGCATATTGCACATGGTGTCCTCGGGCGCGCACGCGGCCTCGGCAACAATCATGGCCTGCTCGCGCGTAAGCTCGGCAACGCCAAGTTCCTTCATCGTGACCGGCAGGCCCAGCTCAATGCAGAAGCCCAAGACTTCCTCGAGCTTCTCGGTCGGGGCATCCTCGAGTACCAGCTGGACGATGGTGCCGAAGGCGACCTTCTCGCCGTGATACATGCTGTGGCACTCGGGCAGCATCGTCAGGCCATTGTGGATGGCATGAGCGGCAGCAAGGCCCGAGCTCTCAAAGCCAATGCCCGAAAGCAGCGTATTGGCCTCGATGATGTGCTCGACGGCAGGCGTGAGCGCACCCTTCTCCAGCGCAACCTTGGCCTTGACACCGTCAGCCATAAGCGTCTCGTAGCAGAGCTTGGCGAGCGCCAGACCAGCCATGCCGCCCTTGCCGCCAGCGCAGGTGCCGCCGTCGGCATCGTGCGTCGCCTGGGCCTCGAAGTAGGTTGCGAGCGCATCGCCCATACCGGAAACCGTCAGGCGCACCGGGCTCGCCGCGATAACCGTCGTATCCATCAGGACGATATTGGGGTTTGCCTTAAGGAAGAGGTACTTATCAAACTGGCCGTCATCGGTGTAAAGCACCGAAAGTGCCGAGCACGGTGCATCGGTCGAGGCAATGGTGGGGCAAATGATAACCGGGGACTCCAGGTAATAGGCGACGGCCTTCGCGGTGTCGAGGATCTTGCCGCCACCGACGCCGACGATGATGTCGCAACCGTTGTCGCGAGCGAGCGCAACCAGGCGATCGACCTCGCCCTTGGAGCACTCGCCGTTAAAGTCCTCAAACAGCAGCTCGGCCTTGGCCACGGCAAAACCGCCCTCGATCTTGGCACCGACGCGCTTCTTGCCCGAAGGTGTCACGATGACGAGGGCCTTAGCACCGAGCGGCTCGACATAGGAGCCGAGCTTGGCCAGCTCGTCCGGGCCCTGGATGTACTTGCTGGGGCTATTGAAAATTGCAGCCATAACTATCCCATTCTCTAAAAAAGAAAGGGGCTCCGTACAGATACGTGCGGAGCCCCTCGTTACGATAACAAGAGTCGATTAGAAATCGATGTCGGTGTCGTAGTAGCAGGCCTTGAGGATCTTCTCGAAGTCAGCAGCCTTGGTCTCACGCGGGTTCTCGGGCGTGCAGGCGTCCTGCTCGGCGTTCGCGGCGATCTCGGGCAGCTTGGCGAGGAACTCCTCCTCGGAAACCATCTGCGGGTTCTCGGCGTCGACCTTCACGCCACCATTCGCGTAATCCTTGATGGACTGCGGAATGTTGAGCTGGTCGTTGAGGTCGCGGATCTTCTGGACGAGCGCAGCGATGAGCTCCTCGTTGGTCTCGCCGGGAAGGTGCAGGATCTCCTTGGCCACGTAAGCGTAACGCTCGGCAGCACGCGGGTCCTTGGAGTTCCACTGGATGACCTTGCCCAGGTACATGGCGTTAGCAGCACCGTGGATGATGTGGCCGTTCTCGAAGGCAGCACCGGTCTTGTGAGCCATGGAGTGAACGATGCCGAGCAGGCCCGAGGAGAAGGCGATGCCGGCGATGCACTGAGCCTCGTGCATGTGCTGACGGGCCTCATGGTCGCCAGCATAGGACTTGGGCAGCCACTCGACGATCTCGCGGATGCCGTGCAGAGCGTTGGCGTCGGTGAACATAGAGGCGCAGGTGGAAACGTAGGCCTCCATGCAGTGGGTCAGAGCGTCCATGCCGGTGTGAGCGCACAGCTTGGCGGGCATGGTGTAGGTGAGCTCCGGGTCGACGATGGCGACATCAGGGGTGATGTTGAAGTCGGCCAGCGGGTACTTGATGCCCTTGGCGTAGTCGGTAATGACGGAGAACGCGGTGACCTCGGTAGCGGTGCCGGAGGTAGAGGAGATGGCGCAGAAATGAGCCTTCTGACGCAGCTCGGGGAAGCTGAACGGCTGGATGATGTTATCGAAGGACTCCTCGGGATACTCGTAGAAGACCCACATGGCCTTAGCGGCATCGATGGGCGAGCCGCCGCCGATGGCGATAATCCAGTCGGGCTCGAACTCGCGCATGGCCTCGGCGCCCTTCATGACCGTCTCAATGGACGGGTCGGACTCGACGCCCTCGAACAGCTTAACCTCGAAGCCGCCTTCCTTAAGGTCGTTCTCGACGTCCTGCAGGAACCCGCCGCGGCGCATAGAGCTGCCGCCAGAAACGATGATGGCCTTCTTGCCCTTGAGGTTCTTCACCTCGTGGCGAGCGCCCTCACCAAAGTACAGATCGCGAGGATTGGTAAAACGTCCCATACTGTGCCTCCTAAACAAGCCCCTCTTAGACTTGCGTATATAACGGAGCACCCAATTGGCTCCGTTAGGACCGGTTTGCGCGTTGCCGGCGATGACAATGCGCGATGTCTAAACGTCTCAACGCTCAGACAAACACTATTTTACCGTTCTGGTTGGTCAGTTATTCACCTAAAGCCGCCAATGATGAAACGTTTTTTCTATCCCTGAAGACCCTTGTGCGGCATTCATACTCCCAAGCTGGGCAAACGTTTTATCAAGGTTGACTACATATCCCGGGCAGGACCGTGCCCCTCCAAAATATGCACCGTTCGCCGCCAAAAATCGACCGTTTGCGGCACCGTGATACCACTCGGTCGTCCAAGGTGCCGACATTTGTGCGACATCCGTCTTCGTGGTGCAAAGGTGCAAGTCCAAGTGCGGCACCCCCGTTGTGCCACATGCGGGTAAACTAGAACTTTATATAGAAACATTTGAACCCTAACCGCAGCAAAGGAGGCCCCATGGCATTCGATCCCATTCAAGAGGATTGCCATCGCCTCGTTCTTGAGGCCTTGCGCCGCGACAATATCCCGCTCACCGACGCTGCCGCCGTAGAGCATCTGATGGAACAATTCACCCGCAACCCCGCACCGCTCATCGTGCACGACCGCGACCGCGCCGGGCACCTCATTGCCAAGGTGGTCGAGGCTGTCGACTACCGCATTCCCTTTATCCCTGACGATACCCAGGCAGAGCAGGAAGAGGCAGCTGCCGAGAACATGCTCCGCGAGGCAGCCGCGCTCGACCCCACCAACTGGGACGCTCAGCGCATGCTGACCGCCCTCACCGCCGAATCCAACGAGGAATACGTGCAGTATCTGGTGTCCAAGTGCGACGAGGTGGAGCATGACCTGGCGCTCAAAATCGCCTCGGCGCAGGACCCCTACGAGCGTGAGGCCGCAGGCGACCTTACGCGCCGCCCCTATCTGCGCTGGCTTGCCGCCCTTGCGTCACGCGCGCTCATTAGCGGCCGCTATCGCATGTCGCTCGAAGCCGCAAACCGCAGCCTCGACTTTGCGCCCAACGACCCCGCCGGTGTCCGCCACACCGTGATGCTCGCCATGGCAAAGCTCGAATACCCCGCCGAGGAGCTCAAGCGCTTTCGCTCTGCCCACTCCGTCCCCTATCTCGCCAACACGCCGCTGCGCCGTCGTCCCAAGGATGCGGAGCGCGACTTGGACCCGTGGACGCTCATCGCGCTGATGAGCGCTGCCTGGCGCGAGCTGGACTACGAGGGCGCCGAGCACTATTTGCGCATCCTTGCGCGCTCGTGTCCGCACGCAGCCGAGGCACTCTACTTCCAAACCGAGTTTCCCGATGGCGTCTATGCCCGCGTCAACGTGGGTGTGGGCTCCACCGACGAACTTGTCCTTGCGCTGTCCGAGGCGACGCCGGTACTGCAGGAGGGCCTGGGCGCCCCCGACAACGCCAGTTTTGCCGCCTGGGTCGCCACCAACGATATCGTGCGTTCCCAAATCGATGAGCGCATACTGCGGGCGGCCGAGCAGGGTTTGCCGTTTAAGGGAGGAGACCTCTAATGGATCCGAGCGTCTACATCCCCGCCTACCTGGAGCGCACCTATCTGGCGTCGCACCCCGAACTCACCGATGCAGCACGCGAGCTTGTCCATAACGACGTGAGCGTCAACCCTCATAAGTATGCGCAGACCGAGCATGCCCAGGCACTGCTGTCCTATGCCGGTGTTCATCGCCACCTGCTCGACGAGCTCCATCGCATCGAGGACATGGGCAGTGACGAGGAGTTCGAACAGACGCGTAATCGCCTGTTCGACGACATGCGCGATGAGCTGCTCAAAATTGTCCGCGTCGATGCACTGGCCGTCGACGCGCAGCTGCTCGCCATCATCCTGGCCGACACGCCCGTTGACGCCTGCCTGGGTGACCTGATGAAGCTCGAGGCGACCACGGCCGATTACCTGCAGCAAAGCGTGCCCGGGTTCGACATGGAAGCCCCGCACTACTGGGCCAATAATGTTTTGGCCGACGGTGTCACTGCAGCAGACCTTACCGTGAGCGAGCCGGCTCTTATCGGGTGGCTTCATACACTCGAGGCCATCTCGCAGCTATGTATGGCGAGCGCTCGCTACCGTGCTGCCGCCAACTACGCCCGCCGCGTCCTTAAAGCAGAAGGCTATCCCACCCGAGCCGCAGGCACCGTGTTGCTCGCCCTCGCTCGTCTGGAAGACGAGGACGGCTTTTTTGCCCTAGCCCACCAACTCGAGGAAGAGATCGGGGCTGACGCGCTCGAGAACTCTCCTTGGTATCTGCTCGCCCGCACAATCCTATTGTTCAAAACGAACAAGATGCGCCCGGCGACACGCGCGCTGCGCGAGTTTGCCAACCGTTGCGAGGGCGGCGCGTTCTTCTTGCTGAACCCCATGTACCAGACGCCGTACCTTCCCTGCCGGCCCGAGCCGCGCGATCCCTGGGATCTTTCGCACCAGGCCGTTTGGGAAGCGGACGGTATTATCTCGGACACTCCCGACTTTGCCCCCTGGGCCAATGCCTGTGAAGACGTGTCACAGCTTGCCCAGGAATTTGCGCGCCGTTATGGCTTTTAACGACGCAAACGCCACGACCATGTCATTCACGTTAGGAACGGCTTCATGAACTTCCGCTCATCTCTCGCCTGCACCTCGAGCGATATCGCCCGCTGGGGGCTGCGCTCCATCCTTAAGCGCCAAGGCGGCGTACTCCCCGGCCGCATCGCCATGAAGATCGACCCCGAGCTGCTGAGCGACCTCGCGAGTTTTGTCGACTGCAGCGTGGTGATCACCGGTACCAACGGTAAGACCACCACCTCCAACCTCATTGCCGACGCCGTTGCCGCCAGCGGCGCCACCGTGGTATGCAACCGCGCTGGCAACAACATGGAGCCGGGCGTGGTGGGCGCGTTGCTCGAGGCGCGCAGTGGCCTCAAGCGGTCCGGCGGCAAGCGCGTGGGCGTTTTTGAATGCGATGAGCTCTACACCGTGCGCGTCCTGCCCAAGCTCAAGCCGACGTACTTTGTTCTGCTCAACCTGTTCCGCGACCAGCTGGATCGCTATGGCGAGATCGATCACACCCAGGACGTCATCGCCCACGCGCTGGAGCTTTCGCCGGCAACGACGCTCATCTATAACGCCGACGATCCGCTGTGCGCCTCGATCGCCGCACGCGTCCCCAACACGAGCATCGCCTTTGGCATCGACGGTGCCACGGGCACCGAGTCCGATCGCATTAGCGACTCGCGTTTTTGCTCGCAGTGCAACGCGCCGCTGGAGTACGACTATGTGCAGTACGGCCAGCTCGGCGCTTATCATTGTCCTTCGTGCGGCTGGAGTCGTCCCGCGCTGCTCCGTCGTGTGACGGACGTTGAGCTCACCTGCAACGGCTACGGCTTTGACCTGACCTTTGGACCCGAGGCCAAAGCGCCCGCCACGCACATCACCACGCGCTACAACGGCCTATACATGGTCTATAACGTTGCCGCCGCCTTCTTTGCGGCGCACGAATTGGGCGTGGACTCGGCGCATCTGCAGCCCACGCTCGATGCCTACGTCCCCGCCGGCGGACGCATGGGCCGCTGGGAGATCGCCGGCCGTACCGTCGAGGCAAACCTGGCCAAAAATCCCGTGGGCTTCGATCGCCAGATCCAGTCCATTAAAACGGCAGGCGGCAGGCTCTGCGCCTTCTTCCTGAACGACAACGACGCCGACGGCCACGATGTCTCGTGGATCTACGACGTTGACTTCGAGCGCATCGCTGATACCCCAGGGCTTGTCGCCTTTGTCGGAGGTACGCGCGCGCACGATATGCAGGTACGCCTGAAGTACGCCGGCATCGACGCCGGCATCATCTCGAATATCGAGCAGGCGATCGGCGCCGTGGCAGACGAGGAGGCTGTCGATACTTTCTACGCCGTCGCCAACTACACGGCCTTCCCGCCGCTGGTCAAGGAGCTCGACGAGCTTAAGGACACCGATGCGAGCTCGGTCGCCTCCCACGCCGCAACGCGCGCCGATGGCAGCGCTGTCCCCACCGACATTGTGCCGGTCGAGCTTTCGCGCCCGCTGCGCATCGTCTACCTGTATCCCGATGCCCTCAACCTCTATGGCGACGGCGGCAACGTCATCGCCCTCGAGCGCCGCTGCGCCTGGCGCGGCATTCCCGTGCTCGTGGACGAAGTCCGCATGGGCGAGACGCTCGATCTCACCGACGCCGACATCGTCATGATGGGCGGTGGCTCCGATCGCGACCAGCTTGCCGTGGCGCACGAGCTGCTCGCTCAAAAAGACAAGGTCGCTGCCTATGTTGAGGATGGCGGCTCGCTGCTCGCTATCTGCGGCAGCTATCAGCTGCTCGGCCGTTCGTACTATATGGGTGAAAATCGCATTGAAGGTCTGGGCGTTATTGCCGCCGAAACCGTGCGCGGCTCCGACCGCCTGATCGGCAACGTCGCCGTCAAGACCGACCTGGCACCCGAGCCCTTTGTGGGATTCGAGAACCACGGCGGCCGCACCTTGCTCGACGCAGAGGCCATGCCGCTCGGAACGTCTGTGGTCACGGGCACCGGTAACAACGGCGACGATGGCTTTGAGGGCCTCATCTACAAGGGCGTCATCGGCACGTACCTGCACGGACCGGCGCTCCCCAAGAACCCCGAGCTCGCCGACTGGCTCATCGCCCACGCCCTCGAGCGCCGTGGCGATGCACAGGCCAACGCTCTGCTGCCGCTCAAACCCCTCGACGACGCTTACGAGCACGCCGCCCACGACGCCGCGATGAAGCTCCTCCCCTAGCACCCCACCACCACAAAGGGAGAGGCACCTTTGTGGTGGTTTTCCAGTTTGTCAACGATATACGCGCTGGCAAAAAAGTCTGCTATACTCTTTCCCGCTGTCCCCATCGTCTAGCGGCCAAGGACGCCACCCTTTCAAGGTGGATATCGCGGGTTCGAATCCCGCTGGGGGCACCATTTAAACTGAGAAGCCCGTTACCCCCGCAGTGACGGGCTTTTTGCTACCGATATGCCGGGATTCGAACCCCGAAGGCATAAAATCGCACTGTCGTCCAAGGGCCCTTGGACAAAAAATAGCAAATATGAGTACTGTTACCAATTTAGTAACAGCGATTTCATGCCGTCAGAAGACAATTTGGACACAAGGCGTCCTACGGCGGAAGAATTGCAGGCGTTTATCAGCTAAGTACTTGGACATATGTTGCGTAACACTGCATATTTTGCAAAAAGATAATGCTATAGGACTTGTGATAGTACTCATATTTGACGTTTTTTGCCCACGACCCCTTATTGCGTGGGCGAATCAGTTGCAAACCGGACTCCAAAGCGTCCTTCGCAAACAAAAAGCCGGGGCCCGCGCGATGCGGACCCCGGCTCAATAGCGTGACGATATGTCAGTTACGCTCTACACGTAGAACAGGATGTCGTCGTAGGTCGGAACCGGCCAGTAGTCGGCGGCCACGATCTCCTCCATGGCGTCCACGGCGGCACGCAGCGTAGCCATAGCGGGAGCAACCTCGTGCGCGTATACGTTGGCCTGCTCCTGGCCATCGAGGGCCTCGGCCTTCTTATGCACGGCATCGAGGGCCTTGATGGAGTCGTTGATGGCAGTAATACCGTTGCAGAGCTTGTTGAGCGTGTTCTGCTCGCACTGCATGGCGGCCTCGGCGCCGGCGGCGCGGATAGCCTCAAGGCCCTTAGCGACCTTGGTGGCATAGGCGGTGATGACCGGACGATAGGTACGACGTGCCTCGCGAACCATCGTGGTGGCCTCGATGTTCATGAGCTTGTTGTACTTCTCGAGCTTGCAGTCGTAGCGGCACTGGGCCTCGGCCTTGGTGAGAACGCCCATCTCGTCGAACAGGGCAAGAGCCTTCTCGGAGACAAAGGCGGGCAGAGCGTCCGCGGTTGTCTTGTTGTTGGCAAGGCCACGCTTCTCGGCCTCGATGGGCCACTCGTCGGAGTAGCCATCACCGGAGAAGAGGATGCGCTGGTGGTCGGTCAGGACCTTCTTGCAGTACTCGAGCGCGGCGTCCTGGAACTTGTCCTCGGGCGTGCCCTCAAGGGCATCGGCGAAAGCCTTGAGCGACTTGGCAACGGCAGCGTCCAGGACCATGTTGGGATCAGAGACGTTCTGCTCGGAGCCGCAGGCACGGAACTCGAACTTGTTGCCGGTGAAGGCGAACGGAGAGGTGCGGTTACGGTCGGTGTTGTCCTGCATAAGCTTGGGCAGGGCATCGGCGCCCAGGTCGAGCACGCCGTGGGTGGCATGGACGGAAGCCTTGCCGTCGATGATCTTCTCGACAACCTCGGTGAGCTGGTCGCCCAGGAAGATGGAGACAATCGCCGGGGGAGCCTCGTTGGCGCCCAGACGGTGGTCGTTGCCGGCAGAGGCGACAGAAGCGCGCAGGAGCTCCTGGTAGTTATCGACAGACTCGATCACCGCGGTGAGGAAGACGATGAACTGCAGGTTGTCGAGCGGGGTGTCGCCCGGATCGAGCAGGTTCTCGGACTCGGTGCCGATAGACCAGTTGTTGTGCTTACCCGAGCCGTTAATGCCCTCGAAGGGCTTCTCGTGCAGCAGGCAGACCAGATCGTGGCGGGAGGCGATGAGCTTCATCTTCTCCATCATGATCAGGTTCTGGTCGATGGCCTCGTTGACCTCTTCATAGACCGGTGCGAGCTCGTGCTGGCAGGGAGCGACCTCGTTGTGCTTGGTCTTAGCGGGAATGCCAAGCGCCCACAGCTCCTCGTCCAGGTCTTTCATATAGGCCGAGACGGTAGGACGGATAGCGCCAAAGTAGTGCTCCTCGAGCTCCTGGCCCTTGCAGGGGTTGGCGCCAAAGAGAGTGCGACCGGTGATGACCAGGTCCTTGCGCTTGCGATAGGCGTCCTTCTTGATCAGGAAGTACTCCTGCTCATCGCCGACGGAAGGCACAACCTTCTTGGGGGTCTTGCCAAAGAGGGCCAAAACGCGCTTGGCCTCGCGATCGAGCGCAGTCATAGAGCGCAGCAGCGGGGTCTTCTTGTCCAGGGCCTCGCCCGTGTAAGAGCAGAAAGCGGTGGGAATGCAGAGGACCTCATCCTTAATAAAGGCAGAGCTGGTGGGATCCCAGGCAGTGTAGCCACGGGCCTCGAAGGTGGCGCGCAGGCCGCCGTTGGGGAAGCTCGAGGCATCGGGCTCGCCCTGGATGAGGTTCTTGCCCGTAAACTTGGTAATGGCGGTGCCGTTGTGGTTGGGCTCCAGGAAGCTGTCGTGCTTCTCGGAAGTAATGCCCGAAAGCGGCTGGAACCAGTGAGCATAGTGCGTGGCGCCCTTGGAAATGGCCCAGACCTTCATGGCGTGGGCGACGGCGTTGGCCACGTCCAGGTCGAGCGGCTCACCGTCCTCGAGTGTTGCAGCGAGGCGCTTCCAAATGTCCTTGGGGAGGTAGTCCTTCATGACTTCCTCAGAGAACACCATGGTCCCGAAGCGGTCAGTAAGATCGGCCATACGGAACTCCCTTCGTATCGGCACCGCGTGAGAAGCGGTGTTGATTACTAACGAACGAGTCATAGCTTAGACTCGCCGTGTTTCCGCGACATTACCGTTATGTTGCCGTCGCGAAACCAATCAATGAGGTTACCGCATCGCGGCGGTATTGCCACCCTCAACAGCCAATCAACTGTATAAATTGCAGACCTCTCCCCATGGTTTAAGGGCAGTCAATTTGGGATGGAGCTCTATTAACTGGTATTTCGCATCAGATACCAGTCTTTATAGTCCGTACCTAGATTAGCCGCTCTGTTATAGATAAAGCCGATAGCAAGGCATCTTTGATTGGTATCCTCAAATAGCGAGTGAAACTCCACCGTGACACAGTGGTGCTGTAGAATCCTTACAACACATCACACTATTACGTATCTAGAGGAGCACGATATGCGCGTCGACGAGGTTTTTAAGCAGGCAGCATCCCAGGGCACCACGCCCGTTTCTTTTGAGATGTTCCCGCCCAAGGGCGAGCTCACCCTCGATACGGCTCGCAAGGTGGCAGGCAGTCTGTGCAAGCTTTCGCCGAGCTTTGTCTCGGTCACTTGTTCCGCTGGCGGCTCGGGCAACGGTGCCACCACCGCCCCCATCGCGCATATGATTACGAGCGAATTCGATACGCCCTCGGTGGCGCACCTCACCTGTGTGGGCCGTACCCACGCCGATATCGCCGCCAAGATCGATGAGTACCGCACCGCCGGCGTGGAAAACGTGCTGGCCCTGCGCGGCGACCTGCCCGCTGGCGCGACCGAGGACGACAAGCCCGCCTCCGACTACGCCTACGCCCGCGACCTCATCCCCGAGCTTGTCGACGCCGGCTTTTGTGTGGGCGCCGCAGCCTACCCCGAGGGCCACATTGCCTGTGAGGACCTCAACGCCTCGGTCGAACACCTCAAGCAAAAACAGGACGCCGGCGCGAGCTTCTTTGTGACGCAGCTCTTCTTTGATAACGAGTGCTTCTATCGCTTCCGCGAGCTTGCCGACAAGGCCGGTATCACCGTGCCCATTACCGCGGGCATCATGCCGTTTATGGGCAAGTCGCAGATCAGCCGCATGGTCTTTATGTGCGGCGCGTCGCTGCCCTCCCCCGTCATCAAGATTCTCGCCAAGTACGAGAACGACCCCGAGAGCCTGCAGGCAGCCGGTGTAGATTATGCCGCCCACCAGCTTTGCGACCTCAAGGAGCACGGCGCCGACGGCCTGCACCTGTACACTATGAACCGTCCTGCGATCGCCGCGACCATTATGGAGCGCCTGGGGTAATGGAAAAACCGAACATCGATACAACCGCTGTCGAAGTGCCGGCCGACCTTGCGTCGCCGGCGCTTTACCGTGTCGATGCTGCGCACCATCCCCGTGTCGACCGTGCCGAGATGCTGCGGTATCTGGGTTACGGCGGCCAGCAGATTGAGCCCGAGCTGTCACGACGTATTGAGCTTGTGGTCGAGCACCTTGAGCTGGACATTGAGCCCCGTGGCGTGCGCCGCGTATTTGCCGTCGATGCCACGGGCGTGGACGAGCAGGGAGAACCCAGCATCCGTCTGGTTGGCACCAACGTTGAACTGCGAGGTCGCGATATCTATCGACATCTCAAAGATGCCCGCTTTGCCGCGCTCATGGCATGCACCCTCGGCATGGACGCCGAGCGTCGCCTGCGCACCACGGGAGCCCAGCAGCCCCTAGAGGGAGCCGTGCTCGATGCCGCGTGCTCCGCCTATGTGGAAGCCGCCGTCGAGCAGATGGACCAGCAAGTCAAGACTGCGGCCGCCGCACACGGACTCGCCGGCAACTGGCGCTTTAGTCCCGGCTACGGCGACTGCCCGCTCTCGGCCCAGCGCTCGATCGTAAATGCGCTCAACGCCACACGGCTCATCGGCCTGACCGTCACACCTACCAGCCTGCTCATGCCCACCAAGAGCGTAACCGCGGTGATCGGTCTGTTTGACGGCGAGGTTCACGACGCCCAGAGTCGCCCCACCTGCAATATCTGCCGCATGCGTGAGCACTGCCGCTTCCGCGCCGCCCACACCACCTGCTATTCCAGCCATTAGGAGCCCTCGATGTTTACTCCGCTTATCACTCATGATTCTGACGGTGCTGCGCTGGCGGCACCTGTCAATACTGCGCGCTGCAACGGTGCCGCGTACAAGACGCGCACGATCGACGATCTGCGCATTAAGGATGAACGCCTGCGTGCGGCCATCGAGGGCACGAGGCACCTGCTGTTCGACGGCGGCATGGGCACCATGTTGCAGGCCGCCGGCATGAAGGCAGGCGCCCTGCCCGAGCTGCTCAACTTTGAGGAGCCCCAGGTTATCACCGATATCCAACGTCAATATGCCGAGGCTGGCTGTGACGTGATCACCGCCAACACCTTTGGCGCCAATGCCCACAAGCTCGACGGTACCGCCACCGTGGCAGACGTCTTTGCCGCGGCCGTCACCTGCGCCCGCGAGGCCGGCGCCCGCTACGTCGCCGGCGATATCGGCCCCATCGGCGCGCTGCTGCGCCCCCTGGGCACCCTCAGCTTTGACGAGGCCTACGACCTCTTTGTCGAGGAAGTGCGCGCTGGCGTCGCTGCGGGCGTCGACCTCTTTATTATCGAGACTATGACCGACCTGGCCGAGATCAAGGCGGCAGTCCTTGCCTGCCGCGAGAACTCCGACCTGCCCGTCTTTGCCACCATGACCTTCGAGGAAGACGGCCGTACCTTCCTGGGAACGAGCCCCGAAGTCGCCGCCATCACGCTCGACGCCATCGGCGCCGATGTCCTGGGCATCAACTGCAGTCAGGGCCCGGCCGAGCTCCAAGGACTCGCTGCGCGCATGCTCACCGTTACCGACAAGCCCATCATGGTGCAGGCCAACGCAGGACTGCCCCGCGTGGACGACGACGGCAACACCGTCTTTGATGTCAAGGCACCCGAGTACGCCGAGGCCGTCGCCGGCATGATCGAGGACGGCGTGAGCGTCGTAGGCGGCTGCTGCGGCACCACGCCGGCGCACATGGCGGCACTTCGCACCCTCATCGACAACCACACGCCCAGCCCGCGTCACCGCAAGCCCAGCATGTCGGTCACGAGCGCCCAGACCGTGGTGGACCTTCCCTGCGACGGCCACAAGATCGCTGTCATCGGCGAGCGCATCAACCCCACCGGCAAAAAGCGCCTGCAGCAGGCCCTGCGTGACGGCGACCTGGACTACGTGGTGAGCCAGGGCATCAGCCAGCAGGAACAGGGCGCCGACATCCTGGACGTTAACGTGGGCCTGCCCGAGATCGACGAGGTCAAGATCATCCAGCAGGCCACCGAGCAGCTCCAGGGTTCCACGCTGCTGCCGTTGCAGATCGACTCCACCGACCCCGCAGCCGTCGAGGCCGCCGTGCGCCGCTACGCCGGCAAGCCCATCATCAACTCGGTCAATGGCAAGCAGCAGATCATGGATGAGATCTTTCCGCTGGTCGCCCACTACGGCACCAACGTTGTCGGCCTTACGCTCGACGAAGGTGGCATCCCCGATACCGCCGAGGCCCGCTTTGCCATCGCCGAGCGCATCGTGGCCGAGGCCGCCCGCTACGGCATCGGACCGGACCGCATCCTCATCGACTGCCTGGTCATGACCGCCTCGACCAACCAGCGCCAAGCCGAGCAGATCCTGCGTGCCATGTCTCTGTGCAAGGAGCGCCTGGGCGTCAAATGCGCGCTCGGCGTGTCGAACATCAGCTTTGGCCTGCCCGCTCGCCCGCTGCTGGGCTCGGTCTTTTTGGCCGCAGCTTTTGGCGCGGGCCTTGACGCCCCCATCATGAACCCGGGCTCCAAGCGCTTTATGGATACCGTCTACAGCTATCGCGTCCTGAGCGTTGAGGACGAGGGCTCGACCGGATACATCGAGCGCTACGCCGGCTGGACCGATCCGTACAAGATCGCCGCCAACCCGGCAGCGGCTCAGGCCGCATCGAATGATGCCGCGCCTGCCGCGGGCACCGCCGGCACCGACGGCAACGACGGCAACGACGACCCGATTCGTCGCATGGTCGTCTCGGGCCGCAAAGGCGAGATCGCTGCCGAGACCGAGCGTCTGCTGGCAGACCACGACGCCATGGACCTCATCAACAATCACTTTATCCCCGCCCTCGACGAGGTGGGCGTCCTCTTTGACCAGGGCAAGTTCTTCTTGCCGCAGCTTATGGCCTCAGCCGAGGCCGCACGCGTGGGCTTCGACACCATCAAGCACCTGATGCCCGCCGGCGAGATCGCCGACAAGGGCAAGATCTGCGTGGCAACCGTCAAGGGCGACATCCACGATATTGGCAAGAACATCGTCAAAATGCTGCTCGATAACTACGGCTACACCGTCTTTGACCTAGGCCGCGACGTCGACCCGCAAGAGGTGCTCAAGACCGTACAGGAGCGTGACATTAAGCTCGTCGGCCTCTCGGCGCTTATGACTACCACGGTCGTCGCCATGGAGGAGACCATCAAGCTGCTTCATGCCGAGGTGCCGGGCGTCAAGATCATCGTGGGCGGCGCCGTGCTCACCCCCGAATACGCCAAGCAGATCGGCGCGGACTACTACGCCAAGGACGCCGCCGAAAGCGCTCGTATCGCCGAAGAGGTCTTTGGGCAGTAACACAACGGAAACAACCGAGCACTAAAACGTGCCGC
>CABIWB010000012.1:26853-74468 GCA_902362275.1 Coriobacteriaceae bacterium
GCGGCACGTTAGAATAGAAAAGACTATGCTCGTTTTGGCAGATAGGAGCGCAAGGATGGCGATCACGCCCGCAGAAATCGCGGAAACCCGCGGCATGGTTGAGGAGCAGAACCTCGACATCAGGACCATCACCATGGGTGTTTCGCTCATGGGTTGCGGTGACGAGAACCTCGACCGCATGTGCACGAAGATCTACGACCACGTGACGCACACGGCTGAGCATCTGGTCGAGACCGCCGAGAACCTCGAGCGCGAATACGGTATCCCCATCGTCAACAAGCGCGTTTCCGTCACCCCGGTGGCGCAGATCGCCGCGTGCTGCAAGGATGAGGACCTCACCCCTATCGCGCACGCCCTCGACCGCGCGGCAGAGACGCTCGGTATCGATTACCTGGGCGGCTTCTCCGCACTCGTCCAGAAGGGCATCGGCGACGCCGACCGCCGCGTCATCCAGTCCATCCCCCAGGCGCTCGCCACCACGAGCCGCGTCTGCTCCAGCGTCAACGTCGCCAGCCTGCGCGCTGGCATCAACATGGACGCCGTGCTGATGGCCGCGCAGACCATCATCGACGCCGCCAAGCTCACGGCCGACCAGGATTCCGTCGGCGCTTCCAAGTTTGTCTGCTTTGCCAACATGGTCGAGGACTCCCCGTTTATGGCGGGCGCCGTCCATGGCGGTGGCGAGGCCGACGCCGTCATCAACGTTGGTGTCTCGGGCCCCGGCGTTATGGCTGCTGCCTTGGAGACGCTCCCCGACTCCGCCTCGATGATGGAGGTTGCCGAAAAGATTAAGCAGACCGCCTTTAAGATCACCCGCGCCGGCGAGCTCATGAGCCGCGAGGCCGCCCATCGCCTGGGAGTCGAGAAGGGCATTGTCGACCTGTCGCTGGCTCCCACGCCTGCCATCGGCGACTCCGTTGCCCGCATCCTCGAGATCATCGGTGTGGGCACCTGCGGTGGCCCGGGCACGACCTGCGCGCTCGCTATGCTCAACGATGCCGTCAAGAAGGGCGGCGTCATGGCCAGTTCCAGCGTGGGCGGTCTCTCCGGCGCTTTCATCCCCGTGTCCGAGGACGCCGGCATGATCGCCGCCGTCGAAGCCGGCGCGCTTTCGCTCGAGAAGCTCGAGGCCATGACCTGCGTGTGCTCCGTTGGCCTGGACATGATCGCCATCCCCGGCGACACCCCGGTCGAGACCATCGCCGGCATCATCGCCGACGAGATGGCCATCGGCGTCATCAACAACAAGACCACGGCCGTCCGCGTGATTCCTGCCATCGGCAAGGGCGTGGGCGACTGCGTCGAGTACGGCGGCCTGTTCGGCCGTGCGCCCATCATGCCGGTGAACCCCAACGCCGGCACCGTGCTTGCCCACCGTGGCGGACGCTTCCCGGCGCCGCTGAACTCGCTCAAGAACTAGCTGAGGGGTGCTGGCGAGGAGCCCCGGGGAGGGCAAATATATAAGGTCGCCTGCTCGGACAGTCCCGACTCGCACGGAGAGCGCATTAAGTGCTCTCCGGCTCGTGCGGAACTCGCGATCGACCTTATATATTTGCCCTCCCCGGGGCTCCCGCACAACGGGAGCTCAGTTGGGTTCTATCCCGGTTGCAGTTGCTTCGCTCCTGCACCACTTGGCTGGTGCGGCGGTTTAGCGTTGGAACGGTTCTTTTTCTGATATATGCTTGTTGCGGCTCTTCTTTTGGGAGGGGCCGCTTTTTTGTTGTGAGGGGGATGGCCCGTGGCTGATGGTGTAATTCAATCTGAGCTGCTTGCTGCGGATTGGAACGGCGAATGGATGCGTCTGCAAGCTGATCGGCAGCGGGCTGATGATTCTTTTGAATGGGATAAGCGGGCTCGGCATTTTCGGCCGTTGGAGACTGCCCCGTATGCCCGGGCCTTTATGAAGCTGTTGGCGTTAAAGCCTGGTGAATCCGTGCTGGATATGGGGTGCGGGGCTGGGTCGATCGCTATTCCGCTTGCTCAGGCTGGGCATCCTGTGATTGCTGCTGACTTTTCCCCTGCTATGTTGGGCACGCTTGATGCTGGTATTGAGTACTATGGGCTCGAGGATCTCATTACGCCGCTTGAGCTTGCTTGGGATGATGATTGGGATTTGGTTGGACCGGTCGCAAAAACGGTGGATGCTGCCTTTGCCAGTCGGTCGGTTACGACGACCAATCTAAAAGGTGCGCTTGCCAAGCTCGACCGTACGGCTCGTCACCGTTGTGCTGTCACGATGGTCGCTAACTCCAGCCCGCGCTATGATCTGCACTTGATGAACGCTATCGGCGCCTCGGTTACCTGCAGTAATGGCTTTGTGTACGCCTTCAACATCCTCATTCAGATGGGTGCCCTGCCGCAGATCACGTACTTTGAATCGCCGCGTCGCGATACCTTCGACAGCCTTGAAGCGGGCGTGGCGGACTTTTCCCGTATGCTCGAGCATGGCAACGAGGATAAGATCGACCGCCTGCGCGACTACATCGCCCAGCACATGATTGAGAACCCCCATGCCGGTGAGCCGGGCTCCAAGGGTGTGCCGCAGGGACGCTACATGCTCGACCACGTCCGCAAGGTCCGTTGGGCGTTTATTGCATGGGAGCCGGTCTCTGCGCCCAGCTCATAGCCTGTTCGCAGCCCGCACCGCCCACTCACTCGGCATCCGCATTCTTTTTGAACTGGGCAAACGCGCTCCACACCGCGCCGTTCCTGCGCTATCGTGGGACAGCTCACGTAGATTAAGGCCCCGTCGCGGGGCGCCCCATACATAGAAAGCGAGAACCCATGGCACTGACAGGAGCACAGGTCAAGCAGCTTCGCAGCATGGCCCATCACCTCAACCCCGCCATCATCATCGGCAAGTCCGACGTCAACGAGGGCACCGTCGAGCAGACGGTCGCCTACCTAGAGAAGCACGAGCTCGTTAAGTGCTCCGTGCTCGATGGCTCCAGCCTTTCCGCCCGCGAGGCCGCCGAGGAGCTCGCCGAGCGTTGCCACGCCGATGTCGTCCAGGTTATCGGCCGCAAGTTCTCGCTGTATCGCGAGTCCTCGCGCAAGGACATCGAGAAGATCAAGCTCGTCTAAGAGCCAGTGATCGGCGAGCCAACACATAGCAAGCTTACGGGTGCCCAAGTACTTCGGGCGCCCGTTTTTTATCGCTCGACCAGCACGCGATTGAGCCGCCCCTCCACCAAGCGCTCGTATAGACGCCGCGTCTCGGGCTCGGGCACGCCATTGACCTGCTCCCTCAGATGGTGCATATGCCCGCTGTACAGCTCGACGATATCGCGCCGTCGCCCCGCCGCACTGTAGACGCGTATGGCGCAGCGCACCATATCCTCACGCGCCGTTTCCTGCCGAAGCCCCGACTCCGCCAGCCAAATCGCCGACTGCAGATCGTTTTCTTCTAGAGCGGCATTTGCTCCCTTAATCATGCAATCGATGTACTTTGACTGCATAATGCGCCGCATGCGCAAAAAGTAGGTGGGATTACAGCCATTGGGAACATACAACGGTCCGGCATAAAGCTGCTCAATCTTAAGGCACAACTCGACCAGATGGGGCCCGCGCGCACCCGTGCGATTTCCCAAAACCTCGCGGCTTATCTGGTCAAACAGCCGTACATCGGTCTTGACGTAGTCGCCGTTGAGCCCAATGCATTCATTTTGGATGAGCACGCATGACTTGCCATCCGGCGTCGGCCCCAAAGCCGACCGCAAGCGCGATATCGTCGAGTACAGGTTGTTGCGGGCGCTATTGAACTCGGCATGGGGCCACAGCTCCATGGCCAGCGTCTCACGATCGACGAGCGCATCCATGCCCAGCGCAAGCCGCTCGGCAAGCGTCGCCGCCTTCTTGCGGCGCCACATTTTGTCCGTGATGGGAAACCCGTCGCGCTCGGCGCGAAACGCACCAAACATGCGAATCTCGATATGGTCGATGGTATCAACGGCTTCAACCTCGCCGGCCTGGAATAGGCGCTCGCCCTCCCCTTCCAAATCGTCGCGCAGCGAGTACCGCGACAGCTCGCGCACGGGAAGCTTCTTGCGTATCCTGGCCGCCGGCTCGCCCAGACAATGCATGGCAAGGCGCGCAAAGAGCCGATACGATGGCTCTAGAATCCCCGCACGATTCATGGACATCCAGGCCGCAAGATCGCTGTCTCGGCCCGCACAGGCCAAATGCAGCGCCACCATCCAGGCTTCTGCGCCACCAACCTGCGTCTGGCTTATATCGAGCAGCTCCGCTTCCTCGCGTACCGAAACCATCGAGGTGTTACGCAGATATGCCGCGCGCTCCAGCAGCAATGCGTTATCGCGCATGTACCCAATCGACTCCTCGGCAAGTTTGAGCACTTGGACCGCACGGAACTTTGCATTAACCGGCCGTCCCTCTGCCAGCGACTGCCAGCCTTCTAGCAACAGGCCAAACAGCTGAATCTGGTTGTCGCGCATGCGCACGGCAAAACGATCGAGCTCGTTGAACGCCGCGTCGTCGGTTACCGGCAAGCCGGAAAGGAGCCGCCGTGCCGCCAACACCATGCGCACCCAGATAGCCATCGCCTTAAGCCCACGTACGTCGAGCGCCTCCCGCACCACCGTCATCTCGTCGTCGCGCTCGTCGGTTCCCGCAAACGACCCGTCAAAGAGCTCCACCAGCATGCTATCGGCCCGTATAACAATCCCCGCGATGTCGAGCTCGCAGTCGTAGGCCTTGCTCGTTTTGAGCTGCTGTAGAACGCCGCCGTCATTTCCCCGCTCGGTCAGGCAGCGTTTGACCTCGATATGCGCAGACAACATATCGAGTGCGGTATGGGACGTCTCTATTTCTGGCACGGCCAGGTTCGTAGGAAGCCCAAGCCCGTTGTCCCCATAGCAAACAGCCGTCAGTGTCTGGGCCACCCTCCATGAAACAGGGTCTATTTCGCAGGCCGCCCGTTCGCCCCCGCGTTCGACGACCGATGCCATATAGCGAGCGAGCTTTGTATTGGACACGCTGACCGCTGCCAGATATACGCCAAGCGCTTCGGCAGGCGTTGACTCTGGAGCCGGATCGTCGGCATCGATCGTGCCCAGCGCCGCTCGGCAGATATCGGCCCCGTGCCCCGTCAGAGCCAGATCGACCCCATACTGCCCAGCAAGTTCAAGGACCGCTTCACGGTCCAAAAAGGCGTCCGCCAGGCCCATCGCCGCATCGCATCGGCCCGCCTTAAGCAAAATCCGGGCCGCCCTCGGAACAAGTTCGGGGCGGACCTCGGCCACCAACTTACGCAAGCGCAAGCGTCCGTTATCCTCCGTGCCCAGACACGTAAAACTCCGCTCGGCGGGATCCAAGCCAAAGATCGGGTAGTCGCGCACAAAATAGGACTGGTCGACCATCGACAGCCTCACCCCACAGGCCTCGAGTTCTGCGATATTGCCCTCGCCCATCAAAACCATGAGACATGCCACGCAAAACAGCGCATTATTGTCGAGCGAAGCCAGATCGGCAAGTGCCGCGCCATATACGTTGACAATCTCGTTTTCGAGCAGGCCGGCTACGTCGCCTTGGCCATACAGACCCGTCTGCAATGCCGAAACGAGCTCGGGCACGCCCTGCGTGAGCTGATAGAAGTCGAGCGATGTGCTGATCGAAAACGCCGATGCCCACGCCGAATACTCATAGGCATGCACCTTGAGCATCTGCGCATTGATCTTAACCGAATCGCCCAGCCCATGAATCAGCTGACGATTTGAAGGACGGCAGGAGATAAAGACCCCAACCCCCATAGCGCGCAGGCCGCGAATCCTGTCGATGAGGTCTTCGGTATCGTGCTGATCGAGGTTTGGCACATTATCAATCGCGATAAGGGAGTGCGGTTTGTCTTTGAGTTCTTCGGTAACCACCTCGAGCTGCATAAACACCTCGCGCCCAATGGCGCGATCGGCCTCGATAATCCGCACGGGGCCTCGCGTCGGGTCGCATTTAACCTCATGGGTGTACTGCAGCAGCACCGAGGTCTTCCCAAACCCGTCGGGCGCATAAAGAACCACGATGCCGGCCTTTCGGCCCTTGGCGATAAGCTCATTCATCAAGCGTTCGCGTCGCACCATATAGCCTCCGCCCAGCGGCATCAGCTCGAGGTCGTCTATACCGCTCAAATCGTTTACCATGACCGCTCCTCAACTCGACCGTATGGACACTGTAGCCGCAAGACCATACAAGCCGCGCTATGAATAGAGCGACCTTGTGTTTTAGGTTGTCTTTTGGTACGCAAGCGGCAAGTTTTTGTACAGCGAGGGCCGATTGTTATTAATCCCCCGACTAATCGGTCTTTAAGCAGGTAAATGAGCTTGTCAGCTTGTCCCATCTAAGCGGCAGTGTAACGCAGATGAACAAGGTTCAGCCATGTCATTCAACTCGCCTAGCACCCGCTACCGTCTACGACCTTCTAGTGGCATTTTTGCATAGAATCTGATATGGAATGAATCAAGCTGTTGGACATCCGGTATTCGTCAAGCTTACGGCAAGTTTTTGGTCAAGTGGGCAAAAAGGGATAGCAAAAAGGCCCCCGCAAAGCGGAGGCCTTAGGCAAGGCTATGTCAAGCCGCAGGATTCGCGCTACTCGCAGAGCGAAAGGGCGGCCTCGTCGGCAACGACAACGCAGTTGGTGTGCAGCTGCAGGATCGAAGCCGGGCACTCGGGTGTAACCGGACCATAGCACATGTCATGCACAGCCTGAGCCTTGGCCTCGCCGTTGGCGACGACCAGGATCATGCGGGCATACATGATGGTCTGGGTACCCATGGTGTAGGCCTGACGGGGAACATCGTCGATGCTGTCGAACAGGCGGCTGTTGGCCTGAATGGTGCTCTCGGTGAGGTCGACGCAGTGCGTACCCTTGGAGAAGTGGTCATCGGGCTCGTTGAAGCCGATGTGGCCGTTGTTGCCAATGCCGAGCAGCTGCAGATCCGGGTAACCGGCGGCGGCGACAATCTTGTCGTACTCAGAGCAGGCAGCGGCGGCGTCGGGGTTGGAGCCATCGGGCACATGCGTGTTGTTCAGGTCGATGTTGATGTGATCGAAGAAGTTCTCGCGCATGAAGTAGTGATAGCTCTGGGGATCGTCGTGCGAAAGGCCGCGATACTCGTCCAGGTTGTAGGTGCTGACCTCGGCAAAGTCGACGTCGCCCTTCTCGTACCAAGCAGCGAGCTGCTTGTAGGCACCGATCGGGGTGGAGCCGGTGGCAAGGCCCAGCACACAGTCGGGCTTGAGGATAACCTGGGCCGAGATAATATTGGCGGCCTTGCGGCTCATATCCTCGTAGTCTTTAGCTTTAATGATCTTCATTACGCGTCCTTTCTCGTACAAGAGAGGCAAGGCTCCCTTACAAGCACTTGCCCGCGGCCCGCGTCGGCCGCAACCAACGTGTGCGGCCACCAGGGCGAGGTCGCGTAATGTATGTGTCTCGTGTCTAACCGCGTCGAGGCCCCTGCCCGTCCACGGTGACCCAAAGCTGTTTAGCCTCGGACAAATCCCATCTTGCCACGGAGGGCGTCCTCTTTCAAGGGCGCCCTCCGTAAACGTGTTTGAATTGTAGGCTAATGGCCACGTGCACTTGCTAGCGCTCGCGAGCAACGATGAGTTGGTCCATCTCTTCGACATGCACGCCAACGGAGCCCTTGATGCTTGAGAACTCAACGGAGTTGCACACCAAGATGGGAACCGTCACATCGTAGCCCTCGGCAGCAATTGCCTCGCGATCGAACTCGATGAGCACATCACCCTTATGGACGATGTCACCCACTTGCGCATGTACGGTAAAGTGCTTGCCCTCGAGCTGAACAGTGTCCAAACCAACGTGGATGAGCACGTCCAAGCCATCGACCGTGTTAAGCGCAACGGCGTGTCCCGTGGGAAAAATGGCCTCGACCTTGGCGTCAGCCGGTGCAATCACACGCGTTCCGGTGGGCTGAATCGCCACGCCCTGGCCCAAAAGGCCGGTGGCAAACGTCTGATCGTTTACCTCGGAAAGCGGAATGACGTCGCCCGAGATGGGAGCATCCAGCGTAAGGACTCGACCACGCATACCAAAAGACCTTAGGACTTTAGTGAACATGCTCCCCCTCGGACATACCAATCAATCAAAATAATCTTAACAGTTTACCACTTGGCAACGGTTTTTGACCATTAGGGAAGTTCGCGCTTGACAACCTCGACGATGTCGTCAACAACGCGCTGGGTCAACTCGTGCGTCTCGGCCTCGGCCATCACACGGACCAGCGGCTCGGTACCGCTCGGGCGCACCAGAATGCGGCCGCGGCCATCAAGCTCCTTCTCGGCAGTAGCGACGGCATCCCAGATGGGCTGACAATCGTCCAAGCCGGCCTTGTTGTCGGAATGCACGTTGACGAGCACCTGCGGGTACTTCTTCATGATGCCGGAAAGATCGGTGAGGGTACGACCGGTGCGCTTGAGCACGGCCAGCAGCTGCAGAGCCGTCACCAGGCCGTCGCCGGTGGTGTTGTGCTCCAGGAAGATGATGTGGCCGGACTGTTCGCCGCCGATGACGGCGCCGTCCGCGAGCATGCGCTCCAGAACGTAGCGGTCGCCCACGGCGGTCTGGACCATCTCGAAGCCCTGCTCCTTCATAGCGATGGAGAAGCCCAGGTTGCACATGACGGTCGAAACGATCTCGGAGTTAGCGAGCTTGCCGCGAGCGGCGAGGTCAGAACCGCAGATAGCCAGGATGTAGTCACCGTCGATCTCGTTGCCCTCGCTGTCCACGAACAGTACGCGGTCGGCGTCGCCGTCGTGGGCCAGACCGATGTCAGCATGGGTGCGCAGCACGAGCTCGCGCAGGGGCTCGAGGTGCGTAGAGCCGCACTCAACGTTAATGTCAGTGCCGCAGTAATCGGTGTTGATAGCGTGCACCGTGGCACCTAGGCGCTGCAGTGCGGCGGGCGTGGTCTGGCAAGAAGCACCGTGGCCGCAGTCAACGGCAACGACCAGGCCGTCGAGCTTAAGGCCGTCGAGGGTGCTGATGGCGTGGTCGACATATGCCTTGCGGGCGTCCTTCATCTTGATGATGTGGCCCACGCCGGCGCCAGTCGGCAGCGTGTCGGCAGCCATGGCTTCCTCGGACATGACCCAGGCGCTGATCTCTTCCTCGACAGCATCGGGAAGCTTCATACCCTTGCGGCTAAAGAACTTGATGCCGTTGAACTCCGGCGGATTATGCGAAGCAGAGATGACGATGCCGCCGTCGAGCTCGTTCTGAACGGTGAGCAGTGCCACGGCAGGCGTGGGGATGACGCCGCAGCAGTGCGGACGGCCGCCCTCGGCCATAATGCCGGCGGTCAGAGCGCTCTCGAGCATGGTGCCCGAAAGGCGCGTGTCACGGCCGATGCAGATGTCCGGACCAAGAAACTTGGTCGCCGCGCGACCCAGGCGAAACGCGAGGTCACACGAAAGATCGGCGTTGGCGACGCCACGGACGCCGTCGGTACCGAAGATGTTCTGGGGCATAGGATCGCTCCTTCCCTAGCAGGCGATATGCAACCGCCCACCCTAGTCGAAAAAGAAAAGCGGGACCCGCCGAGGAATCGGCAGGCCCCGCTTGTACATTGTATCTCGAAAGGAGATAAAACCTTAGCGCTTGGAGAACTGGGGAGCGCGGCGGGCCTTCTTGAGGCCGTACTTCTTGCGCTCGACCACGCGAGCATCGCGCGTAAGGAAACCGGCCTTCTTGAGGTCAGCACGGTAGTCGCCAGCGTTCAGAAGAGCGCGAGCGATGCCCAGGCGCAGAGCGCCGGACTGACCGGAGATGCCGCCGCCATCGCACAGAGCGATAACGTCGAACTGACCGGCGGTGTCGGTCACCTTGAAGGGAGCAAGGGCGTTCTCAACGAGCTGATGACGGCCGAAATACTGCTCGGCGTCACGCTTGTTGATGGTCACCTTGCCGGTGCCGGGGACGAGACGGACGCGGGCGACGGCGTTCTTACGACGGCCGGTACCCTGGTAGACAACGGTGTTCTCAGCCATCTTTAAGCCTCCAGCTCAATCTTCGTGGGGTTCTGGGCAGCATGCGGATGCTCGGCACCAGCGTAGACCTTAAGCTTGGTCATCTGGGCACGGCCGAGGGTGGTCTTGGGCAGCATACCGCGAACGGCGCGCTCAATGACCTTCTCCGGGTGCTTCTCCATAGCCTGGCGGAAGCTCTCAGCCTTGAGGCCGCCGTTGTAGCCGCTGTGGCGATAATAGGTCTTCGTGTCGGCCTTGTTACCGGTAAGCTGGACCTTATCGGCGTTGATGACGACAACGAAGTCGCCGCAGTCGCTGTTGGGCGTGAACTGGGGCTTGTTCTTACCGCGCAGGATCATTGCGATCTGGGTGGCAAGACGGCCCAGGACAGCACCATCGGCGTCGACGAGAACCCAGTTGCGCTGGACCTCGCCCTGCTTGGCGTAGTGAGTCGATTTCGAAATCACTTAGACTCCTCCATGTACAGTACGTGTTGTTACAGAGATTCACGGGGCTCTGCAAGTAACCCGTCCATATTACCCCGCTCGCCGTACGAGTCAACAGGTATTTTGTCTCCGACCAGAGTTTCTGCACATGTCATCCGCGAGCCGTGATTTTCCAGCTCTTTAGCTGTTGTCATTTTTTGAGGGTTCGCCGTCGCTAGCGCTCAACGAACTCTTGGATTTCCGCGAGCAGGCGCTTTGCCTCCTGACGGCCCTGGATATACAGGTCGAGGAGCTTTGCCGAATCGTGCTCGACATGGCCGACCTCGACCGGCTTTTGCGGAGCGACGACCAACGCGCGGCCCTCGCGCTCATACTTCCACAGGTGCATGCGCTGGATGTTGTAGCGGTCGTGGCGCGTCTCGATAGCCTCGAGCAGATAGGGGTAGTCGGCATAACGCGCACGCGCGGCCGGCAAAAACTCGTAGGGCTTTTTCTCATACGAACGGTCCTGCGTGACGATGACGACCGCGCGATCGAAGCCCGCCTCCTCGAGCACATGCTCGATAGGAACCGAATCGGCCACGCCGCCGTCGACGTATTTGTGCCCGTCAATCTCGACCGGCGGCGTCACCAGCGGCAACGACGTCGAGGCGCGCACGGCGTCGAGATCGAGCACGGCGCTTTTGACCGGGAGGTACGTGGCGGTTCCAAAGAGCATGTCCGTAGCGACGGCGTACATCTCGATGGGGCTTGCGTCGAACGTCTCATTGTCAAAGGGATCCAGGCGGTCCTGGACATCGTTGAAGATGAAGTCGTAACCCACAATAGAGCCCGTGGACGCAAACGATGCGGCGCCCATGAAGCGGCTGTCGTTGCAGAAAGCCAGGTTGATGCGGTTGGCACGGCCGATCTGGTGCGACTTGTAGTTCACGCCGTTGAGAGCGCCGGCCGATACACCGTAGACAGCCGGAATCTCGACGCCAGCCTCCATGAGAACGTCGAGCACGCCTGCGGTAAACTGCCCGCGAAAACTACCGCCCTCCAAGACGAGCGCGACCTTGCCGGCGTTCTTTGCCTTATCTTCTGCAGTCATATTGACCTCCTGCGATTGCGTTTTGGCTTTCTTCTACCCAGTTTTGGGATGGCGAGAGCGCAGGTTTTGGAGTTGAGGGGGCGGGACGATCAAGCCAACCCCCAGAGCAGTCAATTTGGGACGGGGCTTTTTTAGCTACCCCTATATGCCGACTGATCGTTATCCCAGCTCCAGATGATTCATCGGCAGTCAAAGGATAGCTAAAAAAGCCCCGTCCCAAATTGACTGCTCCACAACGATCATGAGCGGCCGTTGGGAAAGCGCGTCCCGGTCTCAGAGCAAATTCCGGGTCGCAGTTTCCGCTTGAGGCATCATCCGGAAACTACGTCCCAGTCTGAGCGCGGATTCCGGGACGTGCTTTCCGCCTGGGCTGCCATTGGGAAAGCGCGTCCCACTCTGCGTTGCTGCGGCGTTTTCTTTACGCCCGCGCCCTGCATAGAGTTCGATTCTCCGCGGTTTGGGGCTTGCGTTGGTGCGGGGCATGGCAGCCGGAGCTTAATCGGCATCTCATCTATATCTGGCTGAAGCTTTGCGCGGAGAATCCGCGTATTTGCTTCGCAAATCCGCACCGGCTTCGGCCGCCTGCCGGCGCCCTCGCCCGCTCGCTACAAACGCTCCGCGTTTGCTTAACGCTCGCGCCCTGCACAGAGTTCGATTCTCCGCGGTGCGGACTAGAAATAAAAAGGCAGGTAGATATGAGTATCTACCTGCCTGTTACTTATGGTGGAGGCGCGGAGAATCGAACTCCGGTCCACGAAAGCCCCCTGATTGGTATCTCCAAGCTCAGTCGCTGGTTTAGTCTCGGACGCTTTGCGCGCAGCGACACGCTCGCGGCGTCCTAACCGGTTCGGTCTTAGCCTGCGCCATACCGATTACGTGCGCAGGAGCATTCCCCTAACATGACGTCGCACCGGTGGCGGGGAAATCACCGGGTTGACGCGCCGCTATAAATTAAGCAGCGAGAGCCATAGGCTCAAAAGAAGAGTTGTTGTCAATTCAATTTGACGGTACCCCTGTTTAACGAGGCGAGGAGACCTCGGCTTGCTTCCTCTCTCAGAGCTATCGTGTCGAAACCAGTCGCCCCCGAATGTTGGGAAAGTCTGGATGGTATCGAGTCTGCAAACACCCGATAACCGTCGACTTTTCAAGGAACACGCGGGATGAACCCCGCTCGTGGATAGCTATCTTACCACGTTCTGAAAGCGGACAGCTGTTCTATGCACGAGCTGTGAAGACCCCAATGTGCGCCGCACTTCGCACTTTTGCTACCGATCGCGTCACGTATATTTTCGCCAAGCAAAATTGACCCGTCGAAAGGACCGTTATGGACACCAAACAGCAACTCGTCAATGCCCTCGCAGGCCTGGGCTCAACCATCACCGAAGCAATGGATGTCATCGAAGGCTTTGTCCCCTGCGGACATCCCGCCCTCACGGTTTCGAACGCACTCGTCGCGCTGGACGCTGACGATGACGCTGCTCTCGCCCAGCAGCTTGAGACCGTCGAGGGCTTTATCGACCACGTGAGCGAAAACCGCGGCGTGACCGCCTACCACGGCGTCGAGGTCGAGCTCGCGGGTCCCAAAGCCGATCTGCTCGCAGCAATCCGCGAGGTAGGCGCCCTTATGCAGACCGCAGGCGTCAAAAACACCCAGGTCAACGAGTGGGTCTACCGCAGCCTGGCAGCACTCGACAGCTCCGACGAAAAGGTAGCCGAGCAGCTCGCAGAAAGTCCCGCCATTAAGGCCGAGCTTTTGTAAATAGCAGACGCGGGTCCCTTGGCGCATCGTCGTCCAAGAGGCCCGCAAACAGTTCGCGTCAACCGATAGCCGCGCCGCCGCGTTCGGCCAAAGCAAGAATCGGCATCATTTGACGCGGCGTCTTTGCTGCAAGATCGGCATGTTCGAGCAGTTTGCGATCGTTGGTCACCAAGTAATCAACCTGGGCGCGTTTGCATGCGGCGAGTACCAAATTGTCCTCGTAATCGCGATGGAGCGTCAGATATTTGTCGGCTAGCCACAGATCGGATGCATCAGCGCCCACGGCCATAGCGTTTTCGGTCATATTCCGAACGAACGCCAGCGCCGCATCGCCAATTGCACGGGCAGATGCCTCGTCGAGTGCTCCCCCGCCGGCAAGAACGCTACGCTTCAGCTCGTGTTGGACAACGTACAGCACGTCCTTAGCGATATGCACCGGGAAGTACAGCAACGCCCCTGTCTCCGTTGCCTGCCCAATAAACGCACGCGCGGCAAGCGACTCGGCATGGTCGACGCAAAACGAATCAACCCACACGTTGGCGTCCACCATGATCTTGAGAGGCGCCCCACTCACTGGATCATCCCCTTTTGGCGATAATGCTCATCCATGGCTTCGGAATAGATTGTGTCCCAACCGCGATCGCCGGATACGGGCGACGCAGCGATGCCCAAGTCTGCATAGAGCCGGTCTGCCGCTGCCCACGACGCGACGAACGGAGTATCGGGCGCGACGGCCTGCTGCCGGTCGTCGACGGCCGCAAGCACTTCCTCACACTGCCCGCCACCCTGCGCGGCCTTGGCCACCACCTTTTTGATGAGCTCGGGCAGTGACCTGCCCGAAAGCTGCAGCGCTTCCTCGGCACGGTTCTTGACCTGGCGATCCACGCGAACGTTCACCTGTGCCATGCCGCCAACGGTAGCCATCTCAACCTCACCTTCAGCATTTGCTAGCATTGCTAGCACGAGCATATATCTGAGCTAACATCTCGTCAAACAAAAGAAGGCCTGCACCCTGGCGGCTGCGGTGCCGCCCGAATGCAGGCCATATACTCAATTGAAAGCGCTAACGCAGGTAAGCCTTTGCGTTGCCCAGGCTGTAGGCGATCGTTGAGCCGTTGTGCAGTAGTGACGACGTCTGCGGAGTAATCATGCCGGTAATGCCCAGTGCCAAGAGTGCTGAGTTGGTGAGCATCACCTTGGAATACGAACTCGTCAGACGGTCGATAAGCCCCTGGCTCATGCGGCGCAGGCGCACGATTGCGGCCAGATCCGTATCGGTCAGGATGATATCGGCGACCTCCTTGGCGATGTCGCTTCCGCCGCCCATCGCCAGGCCCACATCGGCCAGGCCCAGCGCCGGCGAATCGTTGACGCCGTCGCCCACCATGGCAACGTGGCGCCCCTCGCCCTTAATGCGCTCAACATACGCGTACTTGTCCTCGGGCAACAGCTCAGCCTTAAACTCGTCGACACCTGCCTCGCGAGCAATGCGCTCGGCCGTACGCTCCGAGTCGCCCGTGAGCATGACCACGTGCTTAACGCCCAACGCGTGCAAGTCGGCGATGGCCTCGCGGACCCCGGGCTTAAGCGGGTCCTCGATACCGAGCACGCCCACAACGGTGCCGTCGACCGCCAGATACAGCGGCGACAGGCCCTGCATCTGGGACTCAATTCGCTCCTTAATGTCGGACTCGAGCTGCGCAGCCTCGTCCTCAAATACAAAGTGCGCGGAACCGATGATGGCGCGACGCCCTTCAATGGACGAAGCGATGCCGTGCGCCACGATGTACTCGACGGCAGCATGGCGCTCGCGGTGCTCGAGCCCGCGCTCGCGGGCGGCGTTGACCACGGCACGCGCCACCGGATGCGGGAAATGCTCCTCCAGGCAGGCAGAAAGGCGCAGAACCTCGTCCTCGCTCCAGCCATCGGTGGTAAGCACGCAGGCAAGACGCGGCTGTGCCTCGGTGAGCGTGCCGGTCTTATCAAACACAATGGTGTCGGCCTTGGCAAACGACTCAAAGTACTTCGCGCCCTTGACCATGACGCCCATCTTGGCGGCATCGCTCATGGCAGTCATGACGGCAACGGAACCCGTGAGCTTGAGCGCGCACGAGTAGTCGACCATCAGCGCCGCCGAGGTCTTGATGAGGCTACGCGTGGTGAGCGCAACCAGGCCCGCGAGCAGGAAGTTCCACGGAACGATCTTGTTGGCGAGATCCTCCATGTGCGACTGACCCTCGGACTTGAGCGAGTCGGCCGTCTGCACGAGCGAAACAATCGAGCGCAGCTTGGTCTGCGCCGTGTTGGCGCGCACGCGCACCAAGATACTGCCGTCTTCCACGACGGTGCCGGCGAATACATCGTCGCCCGCGCTGCGCTCGACGGCAAGCGGCTCGCCGGTCAGGGTCGCCTGGTTAACCATGGCGCTTCCCCGCTCGACCACGCCGTCGATGCAGATGGACATGCCGGTGCGAACGGCGACCAAGTCGCCAGGCTCAAGCTCGGTGGCGGCAACGCTCACCTCGGTGTCGCCGACCACTTTTTGCGCCTTGTCGGGAACGTCGAGCAGCGAGTTAATGAGCTCGTTTTCGCTCATGGCACGCGTGTAGTCCTCGAGCAACTCGCCCACGTTGAGCAGGAACATCGTCTGGCCCGCGGTATTGACGTCGCGCTTAACAAACGAGATGCCAATAGCCGAGGCGTCGAGCACGGGGACGGTCAGGCGCGGTTGCGCGAGCTCGTGGAGAGCGGCGCGCAAAAAGGTCATGTAACCGGCCACGACAAAGATGGCACGCAGCGGCGTAGGTAGGAACCAGCGACGCGCGTAGTGGACGCCGATAAGTGTGGCAAGATCCATGACGAGCTTGTGCTTGCGTGGCTCAAGCTGCATCACGTAACCCGTCTTTGCGTCGGCAATGGCCTGGGCATCGAGCGCACCCAAGGCGTCGAGCACGCCCGCACGACACTGCTCATCATATTCGAGCGCCATCTGGCCGATACGGCCATAAACGCGCACCTTGTGCACGCCGTCGATATCGCCGCTGAGCTTAAGAAGTGCATCGAGATCGCTCTCTGGCACAGGACCCGCCAATTGAAGACGGGTCCTGCCGGGGATCTCGTTAATAATCGAGAATCTCATAGTTTGTGCCTAGGAGCGTTACTCGGCTGCCTCGTCAGCAGCAGCCTCGCTCTGAGTGATGTAGGCAGCCTCGGCAACCATGTCGTCGACATTGGCCTTGGCCTGCTCGACCATGTCCTGGTAGCAGTTCTTGACGCGCATACCGCACGCGATGCCCTGCACGCAAGCGTTCTTTACCGGAGCGCTGGTGAGCAGCTTGATGCCGGCCGTGCCAAGCAGAAAACCGCCACCGACAAGCAGGGTGTTAAACGTCGACTTCTTCATGTTGCTTCTCCCTTTTGCCGCACAAGCGCGGCATGGTGCCTTAGCACCCGAGTTCATTAGTTTGCTCGAGCACACTTTTGAGACTAGTTTAGTATAACTATTTGGTCAACTATGGCTAACTTTTTGAAAACATGCAGTCCAGACCGCCCGGTACTCGGCGGTTCACCCACCACGACGCAAATCCGCACTCCCACGGGTATCCGCCCCCGCCCTTGCCACAGTCCTACAGCTGCCAGTCCGCCGACTCCTTTTGCAGCGCAACCATGCGGGCGAATTCTCCGCCTGCTGCCTTGAGCTGCGCCGGAGTGCCCTGTTCGGCAACCACTCCATCCTTGAGCACAACGATTTTGTCGGCATTTTCCACCGTACGCATACGGTGGGCAATAACGATAACCGTCTTACCTGCAAGCAGACGGGAGAGCGCCTGCTGCACCACGGTCTCGTTCTCCACATCCAAGCTTGCCGTCGCCTCGTCCAACAGCACGATGGGCGCGTCCTTAAGCAGCGCACGAGCGATGGAGATGCGCTGGCGCTCGCCGCCGGAGAGCTTGGAGCCGTTCTCGCCGATCATGGTGTCGTAGCCCTGCGGCATACGACTCACGAACTCATCGCAGTTGGCGGCATGTGCGGCAGCCAAGACTTCCTCATCGGTGGCGTCACGACGCCCGAGGCGGATGTTTCCCATCACTGTGTCGTCAAAGAGCAGTACGTCTTGGAACACAATGGCGTAGTCGCGCAGCAGTACCTCGGGATCCACGCTCGCAACATCCACGCCACCCACGGTAACCTTGCCCGCGGTGGCATCCCAAAAGCGCGCGGCCAGGCGGCTCACCGTAGACTTGCCAGAGCCCGAAGGACCGACTAGTGCCGTGACCTCGCCTTCCTTGGCCGTAAAGCTCACATCGGTAAGAACTTTCTCGCCGGCGCGTCCGTCCTCGCCCGCACCATAGCCAAATGCCACGTGATCGAACACCACATCGTGGCCCGCGGGCTCAAATTTCTCGCTGCCCCGCGCCACAGGCTCTTCCATGATGGAACGCATGCGCTTGGCAGACGCCTCGGCGGCAAACAGCTCGGACATTAACATTAACGCCTGGTCAAAGGGCGCATAGATACGGCTCACCATAAGCAGGAAGGCAAACATCACCAAGAAGTCGACCTGCCCGGATGCGACCACCGCGGCACCCGTGACCAGCGTGGTGGCAATGCCCAGACGCAGGATGACAAAGGCGGAGTTGACCAAAAGCCCGTTAGCGAGCTCGCCCTTGGTGGTCTCGCGCTCCTCGGCATCGATCACAACGTTGAGTCCCTCAAGATAATGGGCCTCTTGGTTGGTGGCGCGGATCTCGCGAACGCAGTCGAGCGTCTCTTGAATCGCCTCGGTAACCTTGACCTTCTCGGCGCGCACGCGATCGAACACCGGAGTCATGGGGCCGCGTGTTAGATACAGCACGGCAAAGGCCACGGGAACGCTCCAAAACGCCGCGATCGCCAGCTGCCAGCAAAAGAACAGCGACGCCACGAACACAATGGCGCTTGCGATGATGGCACCCCAAAGCTCTCCCAGCACGTGGCTGTAGGCGTGCTCCATGGCCTGGACGTCACCCATGATGGTCTCGGTTAAATCGGCCAGATCACGACGACCAAAAAACGACAGCGGCAGTTTGCGCAAGCGCTCGGCAATCTCCATACGCTGCTTGCCGCACTCCTCGTAAAAGATGCAGTAGGTGTAGTAATACTGCTGCCAGTTAGAAGCGAAGAGCAACACAAAAAAGACCAGGAGGCCGCCCACGATCGGCAGGGCATCCGGCAAGTCAGCCCCGCTGACGAGATGCTCGACAAAGCCGGCCATGACCAGGAATAAAAAGCCCATGCCGGCCATGGTAATGAGATTGGTGAGCGTGGTCCAGAAAATGCCGCGTTTTACGCCGGCGACGCCTTTATCGGATAGGAAATACTTCTTTTGGAATGAGGCGAACATTTAGGCCTCGCCTCCCTTCGTGACGGCGGCATCCACGGTCGCTGCAGTGATTTTCCAGCTCGCGGCCTGTTCGTATTCGGCCCACATCTTGGCATACAGGCCATTTTGGGACAGCAACTCGGCATGGGTACCCGACTCCTGCACGCTGCCCTGGTTGAGCACCACGATTTGGTCTGCGCCCACCACGGTCGAAAGCCGGTGCGCAATCATAATGACCGTGCGACCCGCCGCCAGCTTGCTAAAGGCGCGCTGAATGAGCGCCTCGTTCTCGGGATCGGCAAACGCCGTGGCCTCATCGAGCACCACGATAGGCGCGTCTTTAAGGATCGCGCGGGCGAGGGCCACGCGCTGGACCTCGCCGCCCGAAAGATATGCTCCGCCGGCACCGAGCATGGTATTGATGCCCTGCGGGAGCTTGGCCACAATGTCGTCGCACTGAGCTGCGGAGAGGGCCGCACGCACTTCGTCGTCAGTGGCCGTAGGCTTGGAGGCGCGCACGTTATCGGCAAGTGTTTGCCGGAACAGCTGGTTGGTCTGGAACACGAAGGCGACCTGGTCCATAAGCTCGTGCGGATCCATATCGCGAACGTCCACACCGCCTACGAGCACTCGACCCGAGGAAACATCCCAAAAACGCGGGATCAGGCTTGCGCAGGTTGACTTACCGCCACCCGAGGGACCCACCAGGGCGAGGGTGCTACCAGCGGAAACGCTAAAACTCACATGGCTGACAGCAGGTGCTTCGGCACCCTCGTACGTAAAGCTCACGTCCTCAAATCGCACGTCGCCGCCGGCAGGGTGCTTGGGTTGGGCGGGCACGGAGAGCTGCTTGGAATCCATGACGCTTCGAATGCGAGCCAGCGAATCAGCACTCATCTGAGAGGCCTCGCCCACAAACATGAGCTTGGTCATGGCCGTCGGCACCACGGCCGAAAATATCGCGTAAAACGTGAAGTTGACCATAAAATGCGCGAAGTCCGTCTCACCCGGTGCCAACAGCAACGCCACGGGCAACAGGAATGCCACAAGACCATTGAGCGCGGTAAGGTTGAGTACCTGCGGACCTCGGCAGAACGTGCCCGAATAGTTTTGTGCCATGTCGGCGTATTCGGCGATCGCATCGTGGAAGGCCTTAAAGGAGTAGACCGTCTGCTGAAACACCTTGACCACGGGGATGCCGCGTACGTATTCGGTGCCGGTCTTGTTCATCTTGACCAGCGCTCCCATGTAGGCCTTCATAAACTCGCCGCCCTTGCCGCCCATCATGGTGGCCATGGCGCCAAACGAAACGACGACCGAGATAAGGCATGCCGCCCCCAAGCGCCAATCGAGGGCGAAAAGCAGCACGAGCAAGCCTGCGACCATGGCAGTGGCGCCGGCGATATCGGGCAGCATGTGCGCGAGCAGGGTCTCGGTGGAGGCGGCGCATCCGTCTACAATACGGCGCAGCTCACCGGTGGCGTGCGTGTCAAAGTAGCCAAGCGGCAGATTAAGCAGGTGCTCGCTCGTAGTCTTGCGGATATTGGACGCGCAGCGAAACGCAGACAGGTGCGTACACATGAGCCCCACGAAATAAACTACGATGCTTGCCAGGGCAAAACCCACGGCCCACCAGCCATACATCGCGATATCGGTGGCTTCACTCCAGTTAGGCGCCACAGCGATAAGCTCTCGCGCGACAAACCAGATGCACACGTACGGTCCAAAGCTCAGCAGCTGCGAGAGCGCCGAGAGGGCCATGCCCAAATACGTTAGGAATTTGCGGTCGCCGGCATATGCAAGCAGCTCGCCGATACCGCCGCCTTCACTTTTTGATCCCTTTGCCATGAGATTCCTTTCTAACGGCTTGAGAGTTAACCGTAATCAACTTATCATTGATATGTTAGCCATGGCTCACAATCGAGCCAGGCGTGGACGTTTCTGCAAAGGAAGGGGACGCTTTTGAAAATGCATCGGGCCGCGACCGACATAACTGAGCTCTACGCACCACAGTTTGAGCAGTTTGGCCTGGAGCTTTCCGGCAAGGGCGCCGTCTTTACCGGCGAGGTGGCAAACGACCGGGCGCACGGCCGCGCATGGATCATGCCTCTCTCCCCTGCCTGCATCGTCATGGAGCATTTCATCACCCCGACGCACGATATGTACCTGGCCGAATACACACCCGAGCCATACGCCTGCATGAGCGAGGTCAGCGCGCCCACACTTACATGCATGCCCGAGGCTGGCATAACGCCCGCGATCCTTAAACCATTGCATGGACCGTGGCCAAACAATGCCGTTTGCAGCTTTATCCAAGATAGCTGTGGCGAGGAATTAAGCCCATTGTTTGCAGGGCAACTCTACCACTCACGCTCGGTGCTCTTTTTGCCTGGATATTTTGACGAACTGGAGCACCGCTATCCCACCGAGTTCGCGGGGATCTTTGAGGCGTTTGCCGAGCCATGGCACGAGGAGGCGACGTCTGCCATCTGCCACACGCTGCGCCGGATTAACGAGGACCGCGCCCGCACCGTAGGCGGACACGTCTATATGCAGGGCATCGTGGAGACCATGGTCGCGGAGCTCGCCTGTTCGCGCGCGGCCCACAAGCAGGCTCGGCAGGCGGCAGACACACGCGTTAGCATAACCATTGCCGAAGAAGCAACGGCAATGATTGAGCGCGCGCTCGACAAAGGCAGACATGTGGGTATCAACGAGGTGGCCGAGAGGCTCTACACAAGCCGCTCCAAACTATGCGCCACCTTTAAGGCCCAAACTGGCGAATCCCTGGGCGCCTACATTCGCAGACGCCGTATGGAGCGAGCACAGGACCTTTTGGCAGATAGCTCGCTTACGATAGCGCAGGTGGCAGAGCGGCTCGACTACCCCCAGCAGGCCGCCTTCACCCAAGCCTTCAAACAATACACCGGCACCACCCCCACCACCTGGCGTTCCCAACATATATAAAGAATGAGGGCGCCAACGGCGCCCTCATTCTTTATATTCCGCTCAGCCCGCCCGACCCGAACGGCCGAGTCGTTGCAGAACCCGGGAGCCCCGGCAGGGCGGGTGTTTGCTCAAAATGAGTTCCGCACGCAAAGAAGGCCACTTAATGTGGCCTTCGTCTTGCGCAGGACTGTTCGAAATTTTGAGGAAGCACCCGCCCTGCCGGGGCTCCCGGGTTCCCGTTTACGAGAGCGACGTTCTCAGCAACTCGTTGAAGAGCTTCGGATTGCCCTTGCCGCGGCTCGCCTTCATGCACTGGCCCACCAAAAAGCCGATGACCTTCTGGTTGCCGTCACGATACTGCTGCGCCTGATCGGCACAGTTTGCCAGCACCTCGTCCACGATCGGCTGCAGCGCGCCGGCATCGCTCACCTGACGCATACCGCGCTCGTCGACGATCTTGTTGGGGTCATCGCCGGTCTGGGCCATGGCCTCAAAAACCTCGTGCGCCTGGTTGGAGCTGATGGCATCGGTCGCGAGCAACTTGGCAAGAGCTGCCACCTGAGCCGGCGCGATGCCGGACTCGGCCAGCGAGACGCCTGCGCCCTTAAGATGGGCGATCATCTCGTTGACCAGCAGGTTTGCGACCGTCTGAGCCTCCTTGCCAGCCATACCGGCAGCGGCGGCCTCAAAGAACTCGGCAAACTCGGGGTCGCCGGCAATCTGCTCGGCGTCCGCCGCCTTAATACCAAAGTCGGCCTCAAAACGGACGCGCTTGGCATCGGGCAGCTCGGGAATCTCGCTACGGCAGCGGTCGATGAACTCGTCGTCCAGATCGAACGGCGCCAGGTCGGGATCGGGGAACAGGCGATAGTCGTCGGCCGTTTCCTTCACACGCATGACTACGGTGCGCTTGCGACTGGGCTCCCAGTGGCGGGTCTCCTGATAGATGATGCCGCCCTCCTCGAGCACCTCGGCCTGACGGCAGATCTCGTAGGCAAGGCCATCATGCAGGCTCTTAAACGAGTTGAGGTTCTTAAGCTCGGTCTTGGTGCCCAGCTTGGTCTCGCCGCGGCGACGCAGCGACACGTTGCCGTCGCAGCGCATGGAACCCTTCTCCATGGAGCAGTCCGAAATGCCCAGCGTCACAAAGATGCGACGGAGCTTCTCCATAAACAGGCGCGCTTCCTCAGGCGTACGCAAGTCGGGCTCAGTCACGAGTTCAATCAAAGGCGTGCCGCAGCGGTTGTAGTCGACGAGCGACTCGGCCGCGGCGGTAATGCGGCCCTCGGCGCCGCCCACGTGGACCATCTTGGCGGCGTCCTCCTCCATGTGGATGCGCAGGATGCGGATGGGCACCGTGTAGGAACCGTCCTCGCGACGCTCGGGCATCTGCAGGTTGGACGCGTCATAGCTGGCCAGGTGGCCGGCGCGCTGGGCGCCCTCGCGCATGGTCGACGTCATGGACGTGGACAGGCCCTCGGCGTTGGCCGAAGCGCTCGCCAGGCTCTGGGCCTCGGCCTCGCCAAATGCGCAGTCGGGGCGCTCGGCGGCACCGCGACCGGTCACATCCAGATCCAGATGGCCGTACATGGCAAAGGCGACCGGACCCTGCGTGGTCTGGAAGTTCTTGGCCATGTCGGGATAGAAGTAGTGCTTGCGGTAGAACATCGAGTGACGCTGGATCTCGCAGTTGGTGGCGAGACCCGCTTTGACGATGCTCTCGATGGCGCGCTTGTTGGGCACCGGCAGGGCGCCGGGCAGGCCCAGGCACACCGGGCAGACGTTGGCGTTGGGCTCGTCATCGTGGCTGAGCTTGCAGTTGCAGAACATCTTGGTATCGAGTGCGGTGAGCTCGGTATGGATCTCCAGACCGATCACGGCCTCCCAATCCTGCAGGACCTCGGAAAGCTCCTTCATTACAGCTCGCCTCCCTTCCCGGCAAAATCGGGCGCGACGGAAAGCGCGGGCACACCCGTAGCGGCATCGGCAAAGCCGCGCTCCAGGGCGCGGGCAAACGTGAGCAGCTGACGGTCCTTAAAGGCCGGACCCACCAGCTGAGCAGAAACGGGCAACTGAGTATCCTCGCCCAGGCCCAGCGGCACCGAGATACCACCGTTGCCGCAAATGTTGAGCGAGATGGTGTACAGGTCCGAAAGGTACATCTGCGTGGGGTCGCTGATCTCGCCAAACTTAAAGGCCGTGCGCGGCGAGGCGGGCATGAGGATGGTGTCCACCTTGGCATACGCGGCGTCGTAGTCCTGCGTGATGAGCGTGCGGGCCTTTTGCGCAGCGTAGTAGTACTTGTCGTACACGCCCGAGCTCAGCAGGTAGGCGCCGAGCATCTGACGGCGCTTGGCCTCGGCGCCAAAGCCGTGGGCGCGCGAAAGCGAGCTCTGGTCGGACAGGTTGGCGCAGCCCTCCTCCTGATAGCCGTAGCGAATGCCATCGAAACGGGCCAGGTTGGAGAACGCCTCGGCCGGGCCGATGACGTAGTAGGCAGCGATGGCGGCATCCAGGTGCGGCAGGTCGACCTCGACCAGCTCGGCGCCCTGATTCTGCAGCTCCTGGGCGGCGCGCTGAACAGCGGCCTTGACCTCGGGCGTCAGGCCCTCGGTCTCCATGAACGCAGGGATGATGCCCACGCGCTTGCCCTCGATGCTGTCGTTGAGATGCTCAGTAAAGTCGACGGCGCAATCCTGACTGGTGCAGTCGTACGGATCGTGGCCCGCACCGGTAAGCGCGTTCATAGCCAGCGCGACGTCCTCGACCGTGCGGCCAAAGGGGCCCACCTGGTCGAGCGACGAGCCAAAGGCAACCACGCCGTAACGGCTCACGGCGCCATACGTGGGCTTAAAGCCCACCACGCCGCACAACGACGCCGGCTGGCGAATGGAGCCGCCGGTGTCCGAGCCCAGCGAGAGCGCGACCTCGCCCGCGGCGACGGCGGCAGCGGAGCCGCCCGAGGAGCCGCCGGGCACGCGCTCGGTATCCCAGGGGTTGTTGGTGCGGTGGAACGCCGAGCTCTCGGTAGAGCTGCCAAAGGCAAACTCGTCCATGTTGGCCTTGCCCATGGGCAGGCAGCCGGCATCGAGCATGCGCTGGACGCAGGTGGCGGTGTAGACGCTCTGGTAGTCCCCGAGCATGCGGGAGGCGCAGGTGGTGCGCGTGCCCACAAGGTTCATGTTGTCCTTGATGGCCAGCGGCACGCCCGCGAGCGGGGGCAGCGGCTTTCCTGCGGCACGGTCGGCATCCACGCGCGCGGCGGCCTCGAGCGCCAGCTCGGGCGCCACCTGCAGGAATGCCTGGACCCCGCCCTCACGTGCCTCGATGGCGGCAAGGGAGGCCTGGGCCACCTCGGTAGCAGTAAAGTCGCCGGCGGCAACGCCCGCGGCGATCTGGGCAGCGGTAAGGGAATCGAAGCTCTGTGCCATTACTCGCTCTCCCCCTCTCCCAAAATGGACGGCACACGGAAGTAGCGGTCGCGCGCGCTGTCAGCGTTTTCCAGCGCGACGTCGAGCGGCAGGTCGCGCTCGGGTTCGCGCAGGTCATCGCCCATCACGTTGGACAGGCTTCCGATAGGATGGAACGTGGGCTCCACGTCGGGTAAGTCATATTGCAAGACGGGCTCGAGCATCTGGACGGCGTCGTTCATGTAGGACGTCATCTGGGCGAGCTCGTCATCGGTCAGTGCGATCTTTGCGTACTCGGCGATGCCGCGCACGTCTTTCTCGCTGAGTGCCATAGGCGCTCCCTTCCGCATAACAGATAAACCGCTCTAGTATACAAGGCAAGGCCGCTTGGAGCAGGTGCTTTACCCAAATGCAGCGAAAACGTAACGAGGGCGGCGGTTGGCAGGCGACGGGTTGGCGGTTCTGCAGCGAAAACGCACCGTCCATAGCGAAAACCGTCTCGCCCACAACGAAAAGCATCCCGCCCACAACGAGAACCGTCGCGCCCGCAACGAAAACCATCACAACATTCGACGCTTTTCGTCAAAATCGAGATTTTCATCGAATGTTGTGATGGTTTGGAAGTCCCGACCACCACAAAGGTGCCTGTCCCCTCTGTGGTGGAAATGACGTTTGCCCAGATAAAACCTGCCAAAATAAACCTGTCCCTTTTTGGCAGGTTTTAGGCCAGATGGTCTTGGATGAGGTCGCAGATGGCTCGGGCGTCGTTGATGTTGATGGCTCGGGTCGCAAAGCCGGCGTCGAAGGCCTGGCGTGCCAGGGCCTCGTTGCAGGCAAGGGCCAGCGTGTGACCGTCGACCAGGTCGAGCGAGCTCTTGCCGCGCAAACGGTCGACACCGGAGCGCGCGACGACGATGTTGTCGAAGCCCTCGGTCTTGTAGCCCTCGATGATCACCACATCGACATCGTTGTAGCGCGACAGCAGCTCGCGCGCGGGCATCTCGTCCTCCTCGCGCGTATCGGCGTACTCCGCCCAGCGCGTGGCGCAGATGAGGCCCACGTGTTTGGATCCGGCCTGGTGATGGCGCCAGGTGTCCTTAGCGGGCACATCGATATCAAAGCCGTGATGCCCATGATGCTTGAGCGAACCCACGCGCAGGCCGCGGCGGGTGAGCTCGGCGATAACCTTCTCGACGAGCGTGGTCTTGCCCGAGTTTTGGTAGCCGATAAACGCGATCGCGGGGACGGCCGGTGTCGGAGCTGCGGGTGCGACGGCGACGGGTGCGCTCGCGGGCGCGTTGCCCGCGGCCCCCACGGCCTCAACAGCAGCGGCCTGACGCTCTGCGCGATCCCACACGCCCGAGCGGCCGCCCTCCTTGTGCAACAGGCGAACGTCAACGATCTCCATGCCGCGATCGACCGCTTTGCACATGTCATAGATCGTTAGGCACGCGGCACTCGCGCCGGTCAGGGCCTCCATCTCAATACCCGTCTTGCCCGTCACGCCCGCCGTGACCAGCACGTGAAAGCCAACCTGCCCGTCCGTGCGCGCCGGCGCCCAGCCCTCGGGCACGTCCTCGGCCGGCGTCCCCGCCGCAGCGATGGGCGCAATGTCGCACTTGCTCTTGGTAATGAGCAACGGATGGCACATGGGAATGATATCGCTCGTGCGCTTGATGGCCATGATGCCCGCCACGCGCGCGCAGGCAAGCACGTCACCTTTTTTGGCGCGGTCCTGCAGCACCATGGCCTGCGTCTCGGGGTGCATGAGGATGGTGCCCTCGGCGATGGCAATGCGATAGGTCTCGGCCTTGTCGGACACGTCGACCATGCGAACCTCGCCCTTGGCGTCCACGTGCGTCAGCTCGTCGCGACGGGCATCACGGGCGGGCTCGGTGGCAGCACTGGCAGTCGGCTGCGCGGACGCGTCGGCGTTACCAGCATTCGCCGCAGCCGTGACTTTATGGGCAGACATCGCGGCCCTGCGAGCGGCCTTGGTGGCATCGGCGTACCTGCTCTTGGCCATATGATCATCCTCCGATTTGGGACATAAATCGTTGTGTGCCCTCAATTATCGCGTGTTCCTGCGGTTTGTGGGCCACGGCATCGCGCCAAATCGAAAGTACCTGCATATCATTACCACGGCGCAGGGCGTCGCGCACCGAATACTCGGCATCGCTGAACAGGCACGGGCGCACGTTGCCGTCTGCCGTCAGGCGTAGACGGTTGCAGTTCGCACAAAAATGGTTGGACATGGCGCTGATGAAGCCGACCGTTCCCGCCGCGCCCGGAAAGTGCCAATAGCGCGCAGGGCCCGCGCCGGCAGGAGCGTCGTTGATGTCGAGCGGCTCGAGCTCGCCCAGTCCCGCCGCGGCAACCCTGGCATTGATGCGCGCCCGCAGCTCGTCGCTCGGCACGGTATCGCTCGCATCCCACAGCTTGGGATTGAGCGCGGGCGCATGCGGGTCCACAGCGCAATGCGAGCTCGTGCGCTCGTCGCCGATGGGCATATATTCGATAAATCGCAGATGAATGGGGCGGTCGACGGTCAGCCGTGCGAGGGCCGCCACATCCTGGCTGAGCCGGCGCACAACAACGCAGTTGACCTTAACGGGCTCAAAGCCCCAAGCCAGCGCCGCGTCGATGCCAGACATGGTCTGCTCGAGCCGGCCCAGGCGCGTTATCTTTCCAAACAGCGTAGGGTCGAGCGTGTCGAGCGAAATGTTGACGCGGTTAAGCCCGGCATCTTTGAGCTGCGGCGCCAGCTTGGGCAGCAGGGCGCCATTGGTGGTGAGCGAGATGTCCTCGATCTGCGGGATCGCGCGGATGTCACGAATAAGCGGAATGATACGACGGCTGACCAGCGGCTCGCCGCCCGTCAGGCGCACGCGGCGAATGCCCTCCCCCGCCACCAAGTGCACAAAGCGGGCGATTTCCTCGGCGCTGAGCAGCTCATCGTGCGCGCGGGGCGCCACGCCATCGGCCGGCATGCAGTAAATGCAGCGGAAATTGCACTTGTCGGTAACGGCAATGCGCAGGTAGTTGATATCGCGGCCAAAACCGTCATGTTGCACGTGCCCGTCCACGCAGCCCTCCCCTCACGCGGCGTTTTATTCTTCGGAAAACATAATACCCCACGGGAGAATCATGCCGACACCCGTACGACAGGACAAGGCGCTTCGAGCAAAACGGGCTTTCCAAACCCATCCTCAGCACAGTCCATCACAACATTCGATGCTTTTCCCGATTTTGGCAAAAAGCGTCGAATGTTGTGATGGTTTGCCTGCCCACGGCACCCCGTAGAAGGACCAAAGCGCCCCTAAAGGCCGCCGTCCCAGTGCCGAATCACAAATTCTCGCAGGTCGTTTTGACGTTTCTGGAACGCTTCGAAATTCTCGCAGGTCGTTTTGACGTTTCTGGAACGCTTCGCTTCGGTCGCACTTGAGACCCATAGCGAGTGCGATGGCGTTCATCGCCCGGTGCAATTGCAGCTGGTGGGCAAACTGAGTCCCGGTGAGGACGATCATCCTAAAGCCCAGCGCGCTCAGCACGGTCATACGCTCCGCATCCGACGCGCTGCGCTGTTTATCAAGATGGTCCGAACCGTTGTATTCAATCCCCGTACCGCTCGCAGGCGCATATACGTCGATCTCGAAATACCCGGCCTTAGCGAGATATTTGAACTCGTTGGGAACATCCACCCGATGGTTGAGCTCGATCTTAGCGTATCCCAGCCCGCCCTGAGAACGTTTTGCTACGACCATGATTGCGGTGGCCGTCTCCATGGGCGATCGCGCGCCATCGTGCACGCGCTTGAGCACGGCGGCCGCGCGTACAGCCCCCTGACGAGATCGGTTCTCGTTGCAATAAGCAATCAAGTCGGCAACGGTATATCTCTGCCCCATCTCGATATAATCGCCTGTCGACAGATAATTCAAATGGTATCGGGCGCAGAATTCGTAGCCATATTCCAGCTGCTCGGGCTCGCTCATCCACGAACCCGCCTGGACAAAGCACATGGCCTCATCAACCACTAGAAGGCCCTCTGCCACCTCGATAAGATGGTCTGGAGGTACCGGCGCTCCAAACACGTGGCACCTAAATCCAGCCGGCGTCGAGCGCTCAAAATCGAAGTTGACGAGCGTGTCGATATGATCGAGCTCTTCTCGTGGAATACCAAGCGAAACCAGATAGTCGGTAACGATCCCAACTGCCGTTGAAGCCCTCAGCCCCTTGGCATCGAGCCCCAATTTGGGCAGGCTCGCGGTCGGTTCCGCCTCGTTAGCAAGCGAGTCCTCATCGTATAGGCTGCTTGCTCGCGAGAGCGGCTCGGACGGGCGCGCCACGTTGTGGTACAGCCAAGCAGTCTTATGGGACAGGACGATCGGCAAGTCCATGAGCTCTCCAATGGAGTCGGATAACCAACCTTATTCCCCTGCCCACGGGTCCGCACGCCTTCGTGCGCAAGAAAGCAATTTCGCCCGTTCGAGTGGCAGAAAAACCATCACAACATTCGATGCTTTTCCCGATTTTGGCGAAAAACATCGGATGTTGTGATGGTTTGAGACGAGGTGAGGAGCACGGAGGGTCAAAGCATCGTGCTCGGAGCGTGACTTTTTTCGCGCCACTGCCAACACAAACCTTGACTCTACAATCGTTATAGGGTTTTCACTACACTGGTAGCAAAACGGACCCAGCCAGAAAGCCCCGCCCCATGGAACACGACCTCACACGCGGCAATGTCCTTAAGACCATCGCAGTCTTTGCCCTGCCTTATATGCTCTCGTACTTTTTGCAGATGCTCTACGGCATGGCCGACCTGTACATGATGGGGCAGTTTAGCGGCGCTGCCGGCATCACCGCCGTGGGCAATGGCGCGCAGACGCTCTATATCATTACCGTAACGCTCGTGGGCCTGGCCATGGGAACGACGGTCGTCGTCGGCCACGCCGTGGGTTCGCGCCGGTTTGACCGAGCCGAGACCGCCATCGGCAACACCATCACGCTCTTTATGGGTGTCTCGGTGGTGCTGGCCGCTGTCCTGCTCGCACTGTGCCCGCAGATCGTGGCACTCATTGGCACGCCGGCCGAGGCAGTCGATGGCACTGCCGCCTACCTGCGCATCTGCTTTGTCGGCATTCCCTTTATCGCCGCATACAACATCCTCTCGGCCATCTTTCGCGGGCTGGGCGATTCGCGCTCGCCCATGTACGTGATTGGCGTGGCATGCATCATCAACATCGCGCTCGATTTTCTATTTATCGGGCACATGGGGCTCGGCCCCGTGGGCGCGGCACTCGGCACGGTAACCGCCCAGACGGCCAGCGTTGCCCTCGCGCTCGTGTGGCTCAAGAGCCGCCGCACGAACATCCACGTTAAGCGCAGCGACCTACGTCCTCAGCCCGAGGTGCTCGGCAGCATTCTTAAGATCGGCGTGCCCGTGGCCGTGCAGGACGGCTGCATTCAGGTGGCGTTTATGTTTATCACCGTCATCGCCAACCATCGCGGCCTGGTCGACGCCGCCGCCGTGGGCCTGGTCGAGAAGATGATCAGCTTTTTGTTCATTGTGCCGAGCTCCATGGGCGCCACCGTCAGCGCACTCACGGCGCAAAACGCCGGCGCGGGCAAGGGCGACCGCGCGCGTCAGGTACTCAAGGACGCCATGACGATTTCGGTAGTATACGGCTGCCTGATCACGGTACTGATGTGGCTGGTAGCGCCGGCGTTTATCGGCTTTTTTGCCAAGGACGCTGCAGTAGTCACCGCCGGTACCGGCTATATGCGCAGCTATATTTTCGACGCAATCTTTGCCGGCATCCACATTTGCTTTAGCGGCTTTTTCGCTGCGTATGGCAAGAGCTACATCGGCTTTGCGCACAACGTGCTGGCCGTGGCGCTCATTCGCGTGCCCGGCGCCTGGCTGCTGTCGAACGCCTATTCCGACACGCTGTTCCCCATGGGTATCGCCTCGCCGTGCGGGTCGATGCTGTCGGCGGTCATCTGCGTGATTGCATTTACCGTGCTCAACCGGCGCGGGGCTTTTGACAAGTTGGTGGCATAGCGGGGCAACGCATGCCTAGCGCCTCTCCCCTGTTTTTACCGAAAGGAGCGGTCCTGTGACCGACATGCCAAGCGAACACACCGAGGGCCTACTCCGCATTGGCGAGGTGGCGCGCCTGTTTAACCTGAGCGTGGGCGCGTTGCGCCATTACGAGCAGATGGGCCTACTGGACCCGGCGCACATCGATCCGGCAAGTGGGTACCGCTACTACGGATCGCGGCAGCTCTCCACCCTCAACACCATTAGCCACCTGCGTGTTCTCGACTTGCCGCTGGCGCAGATTCGCGAGTTTGTCACTACGCGCGATATGGATTTGATGCAACGGCAACTGACCAAGCAACAGGAGTTAATTGAGCACAGGCGGCGTGAGTTGGAGCGCATGTCGCGCAAGATTGACCAGCGGCTTGCCTTGCTTCATGGCGCTTTGAATGCTGATCTCGACACCATTAGCAAAATCGAGGAACCCGAACTTCGCTGCGCCACGCTGCACGAGCGCGTCAATCCCACCGACGCCTATTCGCTGGGATGGCATATCCGCCAGCTTCAGCAGGGGCAGCACGAAACCTTTGCCTATCTGGGCAATCTGGGTGTGGGTATCGCGCCCGAACGCCTGGCCGCCGGCGACTTTGATGGCTACGACGAGGTCTTTCTGCTGCTGGATGACACGGACGATTACCTGGGCGATGTCGAAGTACGTCCCGCCGCGCGGTGTCTGACGGTCAGCTTCCGCGGCACGCACGGTCAGGCGGCCCCGCGCTATGAGCGCTTACTCGATTACATGCACGAGCGCGACCTGTCCCCCGCCGGTCCCTCGCGCGAAATCGCCCTCATCGACGACATCATCAGCGACGACCCGGGAGCGTATGTGACGAGGATCGCGATACCGGTCCGCTAATCACTACCATTTATCGAGCAATTCCATCCATTTACCTTAATCCGAATTAGATTGTATTTTGTAGCAAATAAAATGACAGCATATTGCCCCCCATAGGCAGGAGACATTATGCCCAGAGTTCAATCACGTCGCTCGTTTCTTCTCGGCCTAGCCTCGATCATCGGCTTATCCGCGTCACGCCCAACAAGAGTATTCGCTGCCGACTCAAACTCATCCGTCGCTTTTACTTCAGACCTAGCACAAGACTACGCGCTTTCCCTGTTGCCCATCGTCGACGGATCCGCGAACTTAGAGATCGAGCAAATCGTTCCCGTATGCCAACAAATCGGCCTTATCTGTGGCTATGAAATCAGTGTCACAAGGGAAGGAAGCCCTTACGGTTATTTAATACTTGACGCATCATATCCTGGGCTTCTGAAGGAGATAACCCTCGGCGATACCATTCTTCCGATTTCAGCTTCTCTATCAAACGCCATTTCAACTTATTCCGGCCAACAGGCCACAAACCCAACCGTACTAATTTCGTACAACGATATTGAATATGGAACTTTGGTGCCAGGAACTAGAGACTGTGTAACCAACTATAACAATATACGGTCTGTCCCGATTGTCACCAAAAAGGGTATAGCACCTCAAAGCAATAACCCAACTTCATGGGATGCAGTCATTATCAATGAAGATGACTTGATGTTGCATTTCCAAATAGACGATTTAAACGGAATACCGTTCCGAGGAGTCTCGGAATCATTAGTTGAAGCCCGCACTAATAAGTATGCATGCGTCGTTTCTGCCTTGTACGCTGTATCAATGCATTACGGTCTCACCAGTTCAAACGCTAATCAATTTAATCCCGATTATTATAAAGAAATATGGAACGTCACTGGCACAACAACGTATAAGACCAATGATCAGGGCGTCGAGTACGGAAGCACGATCATCCCAGATGGAATTGTTCCGTTTAAAAGTCTTGCCGCTCAAAAGGGTAGAGCACTTAATACTCAATTTTTCGGTTATCAGCCTCAATTCGCTCAGTACAGAGCAACTATCGATCAAGGGAATATCGGCTTGTATCATATGTGGATCAACAGCCGGAACAGCGAAGGATCCGTCGAGCTATCAGGTCATACGGTCACGGTAACTGGCTATTTTACTGGGCATAATGGAAGCTCTGGCATCGAACTGCAGTGGCTCGAAGTATTCGACGGATGGAACACTTATCCCCGAGCGATTAACTATGCAACGCCCAATATGGTCAAATTGAACGGAACAGTCTTTTGGTAGACCGGATGGCACCATCAAAATGCTATGGCACCACGGCCTTTGCCCTGGTTACGATATTGGTGATTTTCGCTATGTTTGCATCCGTTTCTTCATGCACAGATAGAGCCCGCTATAGCGGAGGAGATGATTACCTTGTCTTTGGAGCCGGCAGCGTTCATTCTATTGAGGGAACGGAACTCGTAATCCAAACAGACAACAGTCCCCGCTACACCGACGCTGGAAAGCAAACCCGGATTACATTCCCCTCATCTGGCCGAATCAAAGACAAGCTTTCCCGAATCAAAGTTGGGACAAGAGTTTCCTACTCACGCTTTGAGTCGGTAGACGCATCTGGATCATACGAGGGAAACGATATCGAAATTGAACAGGCAAACACTATAAGGAGATGTTGAGGAACTGAGCCTCTGCGCAGTTCCTCAACAAATCATTATGCCTCCGGGACCCTACCCGTCGCCAAAATCTGTTCAAGTACCGCCTCATCCAGCACGGGTACGCCGAGCTGCTCGGCCTTAGTGAGCTTGGAGCCCGCTTTGGGGCCGGCGACCAGATAGCTCGTCTTCTTCGACACGCTGCCCGAAACCTTGGCGCCAAGCACCTTGAGCGCCGCGCCCGCCTCGTCGCGCGTGCGGTTGACGAGCGTACCGGTCAGCACAAACGTCAGGCCCGCGAGCGGCTGGGCGTCGGCGAGCTCGCCTGCCACGCCTGCGTCGGCTGCGGCTTGCGCATGAGCGGCGCCCAAGTCGACCTCGAGCGACAGGCCCGCCTGACGCAGACGTTCCAGCACGGCAAGGTTCTCGGGCACGGCCAGGAACTGCTTGACGCTCGCCGCAATCTTGGGACCGATGCCCTCACACTCGGCGATGTCCTCTTCGCTCGCCAAGATGAGCTTGTCAATCGACAGGAATCGCTCGGCGATGACCTCGCCCACGCTCTTACCCACATGGCGGATACCCAAAGCAAACAGCACGCGACCGAGCGGCTGGCTCTTGGACTTGTTGAGCTCGGCGATAATCTTTTCGGCCGTCTTGAGGCCCACCGGAATGGGATCGCCCTTCTTAACGCCCTTTTTGCTGTTGGAGCTGGCATAGGTGCGTCCCGTGCCCAGTCCGGCGATGTCGTCAACCGTGAGCTGGTAGAAGTCTGCGACGTCGTGAATCAGGCCGGCGGCGATCATCTTGTCGACGATCTCGTCGCCTAGGCCGTCGACGTCCATGCAGCCGCGGCTCACCCAGTGGAGCAGGCGCTCCTTGAGCTGCGCGGGGCAGTCGATGGAGACGCAGCGGTAGGCTACCTCGCCGTCCTCGTGGACCACGAGGCTACCGCACGCGGGGCAAATCTCGGGCATATGCCAGTCGACCGAATCGGCCGGGCGCTTGTCGAGCACCGGGCCCACGACCTCGGGGATTACGTCGCCCGCCTTGTGCACGATGATAGTGTCGCCCTCGCGCACGTTTTTGCGGCGGATCTCGTCGATGTTGTGCAGCGTGGCGCGCGCGATGGTGGAGCCGGCGACCGTCACCGGATCGAACTCGGCGACCGGCGTGAGCACGCCGGTGCGGCCCACCTGGATGCGAATCTCGCGCAGGACGGTCTGCTTTTCCTCGGGCGGGAACTTAAAGGCAATGGCCCAGCGCGGTGCGCGAGCGGTAAAGCCCAGGTCGAGCTGCTGCTGGAAGCTGTCGACCTTTACGACCACGCCGTCGATGTCGTAGTCCAGGTCACCGCGATGCTCGAGGGCCTGGGCGCAGAACTCGTGGACCTCGGCCGGCGTGGCGCAACGAGCCACGTTGGGGTTGACGCTAAAGCCAGCGCTACGTAACCAATCGAGGAACTCGCGCTGGCTGTGGACGTGCAGCGGATCGGTATCGGCAATGGCATAGATAAAGGTGGCCAGGTCGCGGCGTGCCGTGACCTTGGGATCCTTCTGGCGCAGGGATCCGGCAGCGGCGTTGCGCGGGTTGGCGAAGGGGTCGCGACCCTCGGCATCGGCCTCTTCATTCAGACGAACAAAGCTGCCTTTGGGCATATAGACCTCGCCGCGTACTTCGATGGTACGCTCGCGGTCGGCACCCATGTGGGCGAGCGCCGGCTCGGACAGGTGCATGGGAACATCCTTGATGGTGCGCACGTTGAGCGACACATCCTCGCCCGTGGTGCCGTCACCGCGCGTGGCCGCGCGTACGAAGGTGCCGTTTTGGTAGGTAAGCGCGACGCCCAAGCCGTCGATCTTAAGCTCGCAGGTATAAGTAACACTACCAGCACCGAGGGCATCCTCGGTGCGCTGGAGCCACGCGTCGAGCTCGTCAAGGTCCATGGCATCGTCCATGGAATACATGCGTGCCATGTGCGTGACCGGCGTAAACTGCTCGCTCACATAGCCGCCCACGCGCTGGGTATAGCTGTCGGGCGTTACCAGATCGGGGTAGGTCGCCTCGATTTCCTGCAGTTCAACGAGCATTTTGTCAAAGGCGGCGTCCGTGATCTCGGGCGCATCGAGCATGTAATAGCGGTACGCGTGGTAATCGAGCTCGTGGCGCAGCTCGGCCGCGCGCGTTGCCGCCTGGGCACGGGCATCAGTCGGTGCGGTGGCTTCCGCGGTCGCGGGCGTTTCGGTATCGATGTCCACGCCGTCACCAAACAGGCTCGATTGCTCCATAGCGGCACTCCTTCGCTCGATTTCAAACGGATACAAGAGTACCACCGGTCGCAACAAGGCCGAATAGCGGTCTCAAACCGCACCGAATCGGCAGCCGTCAGACTGGGGTGGACAGTTAGTTCAGATACGTATAAAGCCTAGAACCGGATCAGGCACGAGCACCCCTGTTTCAACTAATTTGGGCTCCTCGAAACCATGTAAACGTCCCGCTCTCCCTCCCAAACACCCATTCGAGCCCCATCCCAATCAAATAATTGCTCAAAACGAATCCCAAGCTGCCCCAGATTTATACGTATCTGAACTAACTGTCCAGGCCATTCCGAACCAAGCCTCTTGCCAGCCACAAGTGATCCGTTTTCCTCCGTCCCCAACGGATCAATAAGAAAAGAGGGGCTGTCCCGCGCTGGCGGAACAGCCCCCTCTGGCTTCGATATGTGCGATACAGCTCGTTAGAACCCCTGGCCGTTGCCCTGGCCCTGGCCCTGCTGGCCCAGCAGCTCCTCCAGATACTGGCGCAGCTGCTCGTCGGTAATGCCGCCGTTGCCGGTGTCGGTCGCGCTGTCATCCTGCTGCTGGCTCCGCAGCTCCTCATCGGAGCCCAGCTCGACAGTGACCTTCTTCTCTTCCTTGCCGCGCATGAGTGTGATCTCGACCTCCTCACCCACCTCGTGGCTGCGCAGTGCGATGATCAGGCCATCGGCGCTCGTGATCTCGTCGTCGCCCAGCTTGGTGATGACGTCACCCTCCTGAATGCCGGCCTTGGCGGCAGGACCGTCCTCGACGACACTTGCCACATACGCGCCGCTATCGGTGCTCAGCTTGTTAGTGCGGGCGTTAAGCGCATTGACGCTCGAAAGCGTAGCGCCCATGTACGGATGCACCGGCGTCTTGCCGTCGATAATCTGGTCGGCAATGTTCTTGGCGTAGTTAACGGGAATGGCAAAACCCACGCCCGAGCTGGAGCCCGAGTAGCTCTCGATGAGCGAGTTGATACCCACGAGCTCGCCGTTGTCGTTGACGAGCGCGCCGCCGGAGTTGCCCGGGTTGATGGCGGCATCGGTCTGGATCATGTTGGCGTAGATGGTGTTGCCGCTGGTAGAGCTCATGGCCGTGGAGCGGTAGAGCGCCGAGACGATACCCGTGGAGACAGACTGCTCGTTGCCGAACGGCGAACCGATCGCCATGACCCACTCGCCCACGTTGAGCTTGGAGGAATCACCAATCTCGATCGGTGTGAGCTTGGAGGCGTCAGCATCCTTGAGCTTAATGACGGCGAGGTCGCTCGAGGCATCGTTGCCCACGAACTCGGCCTCGTAGGTGGTGCCGTCGTCCATGGTCACCACGTACTGGTCATAGCCGTCGACCACGTGGTTGTTGGTAAGGATGTGGCCCTCGGTATCGAGCACCACGCCCGAACCGACGCTGCCCGAACTATCTGACTCGTCGGCAGACTGCGAAAGCGAGCCATTCTGACTACCGCTCGAAGTGGCGGTGATGGAAACCACGGAGGGCAATGCCTTGGCAGAAACGGCCTCGGCCAGCGTGGTGTCCTCGGAGTCGATGGTGATCTTTTGCGTCGACGAACCCGAAGCGCCCGCCGTCACGGCATTCTTGCCGCCACCGATATCGAGCGTGCCGCTCATAATGAGCGCAATGACCAGCAGGGCGCCGCATGCGCAGCCGGCGAGCGCTGTAATGAAAATCGGCAGCTTTTTGGTCTTGGTCTTGACCACCGTGTGCTTGTTCACGACCTGTTGGCCGCCCAGCGGCTTGCCGGTCTGCGTGTCGTAAGCCTGCACGTAGGGAATGTTGCTACCGGCAGGCGTCGACTCAACCTGTACGCGCGGCTGCTGCTGGGTCTCGCCGGCGTTGCCCGCATCCTGGGGACGCTGGGAATCGTACTCGCTCATAGCTGCGATCCTTTCGTCAAATAACCAAAGGCCCGCCAAACATGTGGCGGGCCATCATTGTTCACGTTGAGTTGTACCCCAATATGCGGGCGAACGTGTATGAGAACGCAATCTTTTAGGAAGGCTTAAGTTCTGCTGCAGATTCGAGAGGAACCCGCACCTGCGTCAAAACCACCTCAAAGGTGCCTGTCCCCTTTGTGGTGAAAAGCTAGTCCTTAAACAGATAGCCCACGCCGCGGACAGTGGTGATGTGCGCCGCGATCTGCGGGCCCACCTTGGAGCGGATGCGTCGGATGTGCACGTCGACGGTGCGCGTGCCGCCGCAGTACTCAAAGCCCCATACGCGGTGCAGCAGCACCTCGCGGCTGTAGGCGCGGTTGGGATGCGTCGCCAAAAAGCTCAGCAGCGAGTACTCCATCAGCGTCAGGTCGATGGGCTCGTTATCGAGCGTCACCTGGTAGGTGGCAAGGTTGATCTCGAGGTTATCGATGTTGAGCACATCGTCGGCGGTGACGGTCTCCTCCTCGCCCATCAAGCGCTGCGCGCGAGCCTTGAGCTCGTTGGGCGTCGCCGTGGGGCACACAAAGTCGGCATGCGCGTGATTGGGCAGGCGCAGGGTGCCGAGCGCCTCGTCGTCGACGATCACCAACATGGGGACGCCGCCGCGATCGTCGAGCCACTTGGCAATCTGATCGATACGGTCGCTGCGGATGCCATCGGAATCGAGGATCAGCAGGTCAAAGTCGTGCGCCGCAGTCGGCGAATCGGGGGTTGCCAGGCTCACCTCGACACCCAGGGTAGTCGTCAAGCTGCGGGCAAACTCGTGGAAGCGCGTCGTGCGCGCCATGAACAGGGCACTCTTTTCGGACATATCGGCCTCCAAAGAAATGAGCTCAATCGTACTGGAACAAGCCAGCGCGATTAGGAGTTCGCCAGGTAGTGCTTGATCTCCCACTCGGTGATCGTAGACTCAAACTTATGCCACTCGTCGCGCTTCTTTTTGAGGAAGAAGCTGTGGATATGCTCGCCGAGGGCATCCTTCATAAACTGCGAGTCCTCAAACACGTCGAGCGCCTCTTTGAGCGAACGCGGCAGCGGCGTGTAGCCGGCCTCGACCATCTGGCGGTCGGTGAGCTTGAGCGTCTCGGCCGTTGCCTCGGGCGGGAGCTCCAGCTTGCGCTCGATGCCGTCCAGACCAGCCGCCAGCGTGACGGCGTTGACCAGGTACGGATTGGCCATGGGATCGGGACTGCGCAGCTCGATGCGCGTGGACAGCTGCTTGCCGGGCTTGTAGACCGGGATGCGGACCATGCTCGCGCGGTTGCGCAGGCCCCACGTGGCGTACTGCGGCACGGAGTCGCCGCCCGTGGTGATGCGCTTGTACGAGTTTACCGTGGGGTTGGTGATGGCGCTGATCTCGCGCGCGTGCGCCAGGATGCCGGCCATGTAGTGCTTGGCGATATCGGAGAGGTGGTACTTCTCGTCGTCCTCGCCCCAAAAGACGTTGTTGCCGTCGTGGTCGAATAGCGACTGGCACAGGAACATAGCGCTGCCGTCCTCGCCCGCCAACGGCTTGGGCATAAAGGAGGCGTGGCAACCGCTCTCGTAAGCCTGCTGCTTAATGATGAGCTTGGCCGTAGTGATGGCGTCGGACATGCTCAAGGCCTCGGCGTGGCGCAGGCTCATGCCGTGCTGCGAGCGGCCGGCGGCATGGAAGGTGTACTCCACGGGCACGGACATCTTCTCGAGCGTGAGGACCGTGTTGCGGCGCAGGTCGCGGGCGGCATCGCTCACCGAAAGATCGAAGTAGCCCACGTTGTCGAGCGGCTCGGGCGTGTGCTCGTCGGGGAAGTAGTAATACTCCAGCTCGGCACCCACGTTAAGCAGATAGCCAGCCTTCTCGGCCTTATAGAACATGCGGCGCAGGGCATCGCGCGGGTCGCCGGCAAACGGCTTGCGATCGGGAGTGCACACGTCGCAGAACACGCGGGCGACGCCGTTGTGGCTCGGGCGCCACGGCAGAATCTGGAAGGTCGAAGCATCGGGAAACGCCAGCATGTCGGCTTCCTCGGGCGAGGCAAAGCCCTCGATGGCGGAGCCGTCAAAGCCAATACCCTCCTCAAAAGCGACCTCGAGGTCCTCGGGGCTAATGGCAAAGTTCTTGAGGCGGCCGAGAATGTCGACAAACCACAGACGCACAAAGCGGATGTCACGCTGCTCTACAGAGCGGAGTACGTAATCGATGTTCTGCTGGTTCATGTCGCTCCCCTTTCTTTCGGGCGGGTTTCGACTGGTCTATATCGCAGATACTATCGCAGAAAAATGTTTCCGCAGGGTTAAAGCGTATCAAGCGCTCAAAAAACGTGTGCGAACAGGCAGATATGACAAGTGACTATCGTTCAGATTCGGAGACAATTTGCCTACAGGCTCGTTCCAGCGCAGGGAACTCCATCGTCACTGCATCCCAAACAACCGAGCGGTCGACATTGCCGTAATCATGCGCAAGATAATTTCTCATGCCGATAATTCCACGCCATTCAATTTCGGGATGAAGCCGCTGCGAGCGTTCTGACAACTTGCCCGCCTCTTCCGTCACCCTAAGCGCACACATCAAAAGGGAGTCCGCCAACGCCCTTGTCCGCACGTCATTCGCATGCAGAAACTGATCCTCGGTGATATCAAAAACCTTGATGCGCTCGTTCGTTTCGGAGATGGCCTCCAAAACCTCTTGGGCGCGAAGGCAGTCTGACTTACGCGCGATCATAAAGGATCACTCCTTCGCGCTCGATCGCCGCGGCAAGATCGTCATCAAGACAGTCACTCGAGACGAGGTCGACCTGCCTCCCGGTTTCTTTGCGCACCGCCTCACCAAATGCCGACAGCGCGAAAAGACCAAAGCCCTGCTCGCGATCGACTTCGAGACGCAAGTCAATATCACTATCGGCATGAGCCTCGCCACGGGCATACGAACCAAAAAGAATCACGGTTTTGATGGCGGGAATCGAGCTGGCTGCCTCGCGGACGGCGGACTCAATCTGGGCAGTATCCAAAATGCCCGCCGCGACGTTTTCGCTCGCAGAGTTTTTACCAAGTGAAGGAACAAACGGCAGCGAGCGCTCGCGCAGCATCTGTCTCATAAACATATTGACCGCAACAGACGAAGTCATGCCGAGTTCTTCGCATAGCTCGGCAAATGAATCTTTAATTGACGAGTCCACTCGTACACTCAGTACAGACGCAGCCATGGATACCTCCTGTATGACATTGTCTATATTTTATCACACAGGCTAGCGCGAGGTCGAGGCGCGGTGTTCGATGTGGCCGGGGATCTCGATGCGCTTGGGGGCGAGCTTTACGGCATCGCCCACCGTAGTGGTAACGATGTCGATGCGTTCGGACAGACGCACGACTACGCGCTCGGCGATGGCGAGGGTGTCTTGCGCGGCCGTGGTCACACCGCCAAAGAGCACGTGGTTCCAGGGGTAATCGTCAAACGTCGCAATCTTGAGGCCAGCCGGCAACGAGGGTCCCAACTGTGCCAGCGCCTCGGTCAGACGCAGAAAGACCAGGCCGTTGGCGGCAATGAGGCCGAGCTTTTTACCCGCATAGTCACGGATGGTCTCGTCCAAGCGGCCAACGCCCGTGGCGCCACCATCGGCCAGGGTGACGACCTCGCCCGCAAGGCCGCGTCGCGAAAGCTCGTCGACAAAGGCCTCGGCGCGCTCGCGACGCACGGGGCTGTCGTCGCTTGCCTCGGTGAGTAGGCACAGGCGCTCGCTGCCCGCGACAGCCAAGGCGTCTACCAGGCCGGCGACCAGTTCACGGTTGTTAGATGTCACCAGATCGATGCCACCGTCGGCAACATCGCGGTCGAGCAACACAACGGGCAGGCGCCCCGCGGCCGCGGCGATCGCCTTGTCGTTGCCTCCGCAGGTATTGACGACCAGGCCGTCCACACCGGCATCGATAAGTCTGGCGAGCGACTCCGCCTCCTTGGCGGGGTCGTTGCCGCTAATGGCCGTCATGAGCGAGCAGCCCCGCGCAGCGGCGCTGGCGGAAAGCCCTTCGAGCATGGCGCTGGAGAACGGGTTGGCGATGTCGGCCAAGATTACGCCGATGAGGTTGGTGCGCGAGCTGCGCAGATTGCGCGCGGCGGCACGTGGACGATAGCCGGTGCGCTCGATAACTGCCGCGATGCGAGCACGGGTTTCCTCGGTCATCTGTCCGGGGCGGTTGTTGAGATAGCGTGAGACCGTGGCCGGGCTCACGCCCGCCTCGGCGGCAATGTCCTTGATTCTCATCTGCGCCATAGCGCACCCCGTTTCCCAATTGTCAGCAGTCTGAGCCATTTTAGGCATTTTTTAAAATACTCGGTTGCAAAACGCTGTAGGTGAGCAGCATCGTTTTTGCGTCTCGAGCAGATGCGGTGATGGGCTAGATAGACGAGTCTTTAGGCAGCTCAAAATAGTCGGGATGCAAGGCGATAACCGGGCCCTGCTCCTCGGGCATCAGATGCAAGTGCGTCTCCGCCAGATAGCTCGCCGTGTCGGTATCGCCCCTCTTAATAGCCTCGAGAATTCGGCGATGCTGCCGACGAATCGGCTCCCAATCCAGATCCTGCGACACCATACGCAACCAGTTGTATCGCTCAAAATGTGTGTTGACGCTCTTCATCCAATCCCACAACATGTGGCGACCGGCAATCACAAAACACATCTCGTGGAACAGGTTGTCCAGGTCAAAGAAACGACGCGTTTCACTATGGTCGAGCGACTCGGACTCGACAAGAATCTGCTCGAGTCGATGCTTTTGCTCGGGCGTAGCGACCGAACAGCATTTAATAAGCACGCTTCTCTCGAGCTTCTCGCGCAAGAAACAGGCATTCTCGGCGTGTTCCATGCTGATCTTAGAGACGTAGGTGCCGCTCTTGGGACGCGTTTCCACCAACTCTTGCTCGCGCAGGCGCACAAAGGACTCACGAATGGGCGTGCGCCCGATCCCCGTCTCCTTTTCCAAACCAATCGCCGAAAGGCGCGTGCCGGGCTTGAGCTCGGCATAGATGATCTTAGAGCGCAATGCGTTGTATGCCTGATCTTGCAGACTCTGATAATGCTGGTGTTGTTCCATAAAGCCCTCGGATGAAGCCCACGGTTTGTCGAATACCACCATGCAATACTATCGCATCGACACGCCCCAGCTCCCAATCAGTCTTTTTGGGACGGGGCTCTTTTAGCTACCCTGGCCCGCAGATCGGCCCCCTTGCCACAAAAGTGGCCCATCTACTACGTTAACACGGATAGCCTCGGCCATACCGAAAACCGTGAAAACAAAACCGCAGGTAGACAGCTTGTCGATTTTCGAAAGAGCCGGCTATGGTTGACCCCTGCGGCTTAAACGTAGTAGATAGGCCCTTTTCGTGGCGCAGCACTACTGCACCCCAAATTGGCACCCCGAGCCTGTTATAAGTTGCTGTGAAATACGGACGGTTGATAATCAAGGGTTGAAAATCAAGGCGCGCTATACGGCTTGCTATATCTCACTATACTTTGCTGTACGTCGCTATACTTTGCTATAACTTGACAATAATCGGCCCGTTACCATCCGGGATATAACGGACCCCAAGCCAACGCTGGCTTGGGGTCCGTCTTGTAGCATGGCTCTTTTTGACTATGAGCGCTCGTATTTCGTGGCCCGCCCGGTTCCCTGCCTTACGATTGCATTCCGTTCAAGCAGAGATTCGAGTGCCGCCAACGTCCGCATGCGGCTCAGCCCCGTCTGTTTTTCAATCTCGCTTCGCGACATAATTCGCCCGCCCGACAAGGCCTTGAGAACCTGAACCTCTTCCTCGGACCCTTCAAAGGCATCGGTAACGGGCAATGTGACGGCCACCATGCCGCCGCGAACATCAAAAATTGGTTGATTGATCGAATCGCGATAGGCACGTCTAATGCGCGCGATTCCCGTACCAAATTTCTCGATGTAATCCAGCTTTAAGAAGGCCTCTGCAACGATGGGGTTTCTGAGCACGGATATCTGCCCATACAGGTATTGTTCCGTCGTCAAACCGGCGGGCAGCGATCCGGGGGAGGTCACAACGACACGATCATCGTACAGGGCAATTTGAACGTTCGCTCGAACGTCCCACGTCCGATGCACCAAAGCGTTTGCAACAGCTTCGCGGAATGCCTCAAGAGGAATTCGATCGGTTTGGACGCGCTCCATCCCTTCGATACGCTCATAACGGTAGTAGCGTGCAAACATAGCCACCGCCCTGTCCACCTGCTCAATTGCGGATACATTTGTCGCCGCCTCGCGATCCAAGATCACATCCTCGGTATCGCCAAAACGGACGCAGTCGATGCCTGGAAAATCATTCTTATCCGCTAAAATCGCCGCGGCATTGGTATAGCCATCCTTGCCGAGCAAGCGGAGCGTACGCATGATATCCGGCGTTAGCTCGGAAATGCCGAGGTGTTCAACACACTTATGCTCGAGCGTGTGAAAACTCAAGTCCTGGCGAGCCGACGTGAGCGCGTCGAACGTTACGTTGCTGCCTTCGAGCGTCAGCCTGCCATACTCAAACCGGTCGACCTCCACCGTTGCCGAATCGTTTCGCCTGTAGGCCTTTCCCTCGCTTCGATAGGGTTTGTCCTGCCCTTCATAAACCGTAAGGATTACGGTCCCGTGTTTCTCATCGGGCTCAAGCGAGTAACGGGGCGTGGGATCAAGACTGTCGTTAATCATGTTCTCGATGCGCAGGCATTCTGCAACCGGATCCGCAAGGCCGACAGCCACGCCATCGTCATCAACGCCAAACTCAATCTTGCCCGTCCCGTAGTTTGCATAGGCGCTCACCGTTTTAAGAAACGTCGGCGTAACGCTTTCCTTGTATTCGACTGTAGGGCTCTCTCTAACAACCATATGCACAACCCCCTCGTTTCGTACCATTCATAACCGTATTATAAGACGAAAACCGTTTGCGTACTGATTTATCCAAGACGCAAACGGTTTTCGTCTGTCAATACGTCTGCAATCCAAACGAAAAAGCCCCGAGCTCATATGAACTCGGGGCTCTTTGTGCCGCACATCTATGAGAGGATATATTCGATGCGTACGGGCGCTACTCCATGAAGCCGCCCTGGGATGGCGGAAACCTCGTCGTTACCCGTCTGATGGGTGTGCTCAAGGCATCCGTTCCCCTCTTTATCGACGTAACAGGCAAAAAGCTCGTCGAGGAGACCATCCGCACGCACCACGGTGTGGCCGACGCCATCGAGGCGCGCAACCCCACCGCCGTTCACGATGCGATGTATCTGTACCTGGTCTACAACCGCAACATGATTGCAGAAGACGCACAGACAAAAGGCATTTAAGGCTCGACAATGATCTTTCTTTGATAAAACGCAAAAGCGGCGGCCGCTTGCGTTTTATCAAATGGTGCGATGGGGCCAGGTTTACATGCATCAAGTTGGTGCAAAGTAACCTGTCCCCATCGCACCAAAGGGTTGACTAGAGCTCGCAGGCGACCTTGTAGCCATCGCCGATGGCATCGCGGATGTTGCCGCACTTCTGCGCATCGCCCAACACGTGGGTGACAATGCCGGCAGCGGCAAGGTCATCGGCCAGATTGGTGTTGGGGCGGTAGCCCATGGCAAGCACCAGCGTATCGGCGTCGGCGATGGTGTGGACCTCGCCGTCCTTCTCGTAGCTGATAGTGTCCTCGGTGATTTCGGTCACCTTGGCCTCGGTCAGCACATGGACGCCCTTGGAGAGCATGCGCGTGATGAGCACCGCGCGACCGGCACCGCCCTCGTTGGCGGCAAGCGTCTTGGTCATCTCGATGACGGTAACGTCGCGGTTGGCCGGAGACAGGTCGTTGACCAGCGGGGCCAGATAATCGGCCGTCTCGCAGCCAACGGTGCCGCCGCCCACGATGACGATCTTCTTGCCCGGGAAAGCCTTGCCGCCCAGCAGGTCGTCAGCCGTCATAACCTGCTTAAAGCCCTGCATAAAGGCCGGAGCGATGGACTCGGCACCATAAGCCAGGACAACCTCGTAGCCCGCGTAGTCGCGCTGAATGTCATCGGCCGAGAGCTCGGTGCCAAAGACGCACGTGACGCCCGCCTCGGCCAGGCGACGGTACTGATACTTGATCACGCGGGTGAGCTCCTGCTTTGCCGGCGGAACGGCCGCGATGCGCATCTCGCCGCCCGGTTCGTCCTGCTTATCCACGAGCACCACGTTGTGGCCGCGCTTGGCGGCAATGTAGGCTGCCTCCATGCCCGCAGGACCAGCGCCCACAACGAGCACGTTCTTGGCCTCGGCGGCAGACTCATAGCCAGCCTCGTCGCGCTCCACGTCCGGGTTGACGGTGCAGGAGATGCGCTTGCCGAACATAATGCCGTTCAGGCAGCGCAGGCAGCCAATGCAGGGGCGGATGTCGTCGGCGTTGCCGGCGGCTGCCTTGTTGCAGAACTCGGCATCGCACAGATTGGCGCGGCCCATCATGCAGATGTCGGCGACGCCGTCCTCGATCAGCTCCTCGGCGATCCAGGCCTCGTTGATGCGGCCGACGGTGGCGACGGGAATGTTGACGTGCTTTTTGATCTCGCGCGAGCATGCGGCATGCGAGGCCTGCTGGGTACCGGCGGCGGGAATCGCAGAGCCGCGCTTGATAGTGGTGCCACCCGACACGTGGATCATGTCGACACCAGCCTTCTCCAGGCGACGCGAGACATAGATCATGTCGTTGAGGGTCAGACCGCCGTCGGTGTACTCATCGCCCGAGATGCGGACGTCGATGATAAAGTCCTTGCCGCAGCGCTCGCGAATCTCGGCGATGACCTCGAGCAAGAAGCGCATGCGGGCGTCGAGCGAGCCACCGTACTCGTCGGTACGCTTGTTATAGAGCGGGGTCAAAAAGCCGCCGAGCATGCCATGGGCGTGCGCCGCATGAACCTCGACGCCATCGACGCCGGCTTTCTGCATACGAACGGCAGCGTCACCGAACTGATGTGTAAGCTCGTGGATCTCGTCAACCGTGATGGGGCGCGGTGCCTCGCGGGCGTAAGACGGGCCCACAAAGGACGGAGCGATCAGGCGCGGCGTGCCCGGAACGTTAAAGGCCATGTAGGCGGGGTGGAAGAGCTGCGGCATGATCTTGCAGCCATACTCGTGGACGGCCGCGGCGAGCTTTTCCCAGCCAGGGATAAACGTGTCGTCGTAGCAGCACATGTCACCCGGCAGATAGGTATAGGTGGGCTCGACCGTCACGACCTCGGTGATGATGAGGCCCACGCCGCCCTTGGCACGGGCACGGTAATGATCGACCAAGTCGTCGGTCACATAGCCGTGATCGGCCAGGTTGGTAGATACCGGCGGCATAAAGACGCGGTTCTTGACCTCGGTCGTACCGACCTTGATCGGACTAAAGAGCATCGGATAGGCGGAAGACTCCATACAGGATTCCTTTCGTTTGAGCCGCTCGGCGGCAGTTACTGACACACCTATCGTATCAGCAACTGCCGTATCTGCACTCGCTCGCACTCCTCACCTTCAATCCCGACCCTCACAAAAAAGTTGCGGTGGAATACGAAGTAGATAAGGCCTTTGACAGGCAAAACAGTCCGTATTCCACCGCAGCTGATGGGCGGGGTGGAATTGAGGGCTCAGATAGTCAGTCATGCCCTCATCCGCCACTCCCTCACCTACAGCGTGCCATCCAACATGAGGTTCACCTTGAGCACGTTGACCGTGGGCTCGCCGAAGACGCCCAGGAATCGGCCCT
>CABIWB010000013.1 GCA_902362275.1 Coriobacteriaceae bacterium
GCACCAAGGGCCGATTCCTGGGCGTCTTCGGCGAGCCCACGGTCAACGTGCTCAAGGTGAACCTCATGTTGGATGGCACGCTGTAGGCCATGAGCCTGCCGGCCTTGCGACGATGGCCGGCGCCTTGGAAAAAGAGTCTTGGGACGAGGGTAGCATCGCCGATCGCGCCGAATGGCTTGCGAACAAGGCGTTGGAGGTCTGGCGCTAGGCTCTACCCGCGTCCCATCTCGAAGATGCCTGCGGTGTCGGAACCCGCATCCATGACGGATGTTGTCGGCTCTTCCAAAGGCGAGGCACCGGTGGCGCTTCCGTCATCGGTGCCTCAACCCCCCTCGCCGAGAGCCAGGAAGAGCCCCATCACGAGCTCGACCCTCTGCTGCAAGGACCCGCTCAGCTCGCCGTAGGAGGCCGCCAGATGCACCTCTTTGGACAACTCCGACATCGAGTCCTTCAACGCCTTCTGAACGCTCACGGAGGGCCTCACCTCAACCTGAGCATCGGTGAGCTTGGCGATGATGTAGTCCTGCCTGCTCATGCCGTTCCAGGCGGCCATCTCGCATATGAGCTTGCGCTCCTCGGGCGTGCAGCGGAACGCCATCGTCTTGCTGCGCTTGCGGGCGCTGTTCTCGCACGGCATCCTTCTTACCCCCTCGCCCCGTCGAGCGCGGCTGCCATTTCGTCCTGCTTCGTGGGGAACAGATGCGCGTAGCGGTAGGTGATGTCCACCGCCTCGTGGCCCATGCGCTCGGCGATGGCAAGCGCGGAGAAGCCCATCTCGATCAGCAGACTCACGTGACTATGACGTATGTCGTGTATGCGGATGCGCTTCACTCCCGACGCCCTGCACCCGCGCTCCATCTCGTGGGCCAGGAAGTGCTTGGTCACGGCGAACAGGCGCTCGTCGGGGGCGACGTCGTCTCGCAGCTCCAGTAGGCGAGGATCTCGCCGTAGGTGATGAGGTCGTGGGCCTTCTTGATGCGCTCAACCCAGCACGCTGCGAGCATCGCGACACCCCAGAGCACGAGAGCGAGCACGAAGGTGGGCACGGTTTGCTCGAGCGGCCAGTCCCAGGCGAACGCCTGCACGGCGACCCATATGAGCGCTGCCACCATGAGCAGCAGGAATCCGAGCGTTACGCAGCTCAGACGCTTCATGGTTTCAATATCGCGATCGATGGTCTCGTTCATGGTTTCCACGTCTCCTTTGATGAGGGAGTCCACGGTCGCGCCGAAGATCTCGGAGAGCAGGAGCAGGCTCTGGACGTCGGGGTAGGTCTTGCCGTTCTCCCACGAGCTGATCGTCTGGCGGCTCACGTACACGCGCGCAGCGAGGTCGTCCTGCGACATGCCCGCCGCAGCGCGCAGCTCGCGTATCCTCCCGCCGACCTCCATGCCCGCTCTTCCTCCGTTCTCCTCGGCGCGGCCCCTTACGGGCCAGACCATGGCACGTCTCGCGGAATCGTACCATCAAAGGGTCCCGACACCGGTCCCCACAGGGCGAGAAACGCGCGTCAAGAGTTCTTTACGTGGCCTCTACCTGCGGCTTTCCGAAGCGCACGTGGCCCAGTCGACGGCCGCGGCGTCGCTTTCACGGCGGACGAGAAGAACAACCGCGCATGCACCTCCACCAGCGCCTTTCCACATTCTCGCGAGAGGCTGTCGACAACCTTCCGGCGCCCCGCGCGTTCCGTTGCCCAGCGTTCCAAAGCGTCTCATGCCGAGAAGAACGTGCCGAGGGCCCAATGTGGAAAACTCCCGCATGCCGCCCGTATAATGGGGCGTACGGGACGAGAAGAGCCGTGCGCCCATGCGTCGGCCCAGGCTCGCGGGAGCCTCCAACGGCGCCGCCCGGGCTACGTCGCCGTCGAAAGGATCCAGATGGTCACTCATATGCTCGGCACGGGCGCGCGGACGGCGGTGCTCCTGCACGGGGGCGGCCTCTCGTGGTGGAACTACCGGGCAGTCGCCGGCCTGCTCGCCGCCAACGGGTACCGCGTCGTGCTCCCCGTGCTCGACGGGCACGCCGGCTCGGACCGCCCGTTCACCTCGATCGAGGACAACGCCTCCGAGCTCGTGGCCCTCATCGACCGCGAGCTCGGCGGGCGCGTCGACGCGCTCGGCGGCGTCTCCCTCGGGGCGCAGGTCGCTCTCGAGGCCCTCGCGCAGCGGCCGCGGATCGCGGGGCGCGCCGTCACCGAGAGCGCGCTCGTGCTCCCCATGCGCGCCGTCCGCGCCCTCGTCGCGCCCGCCGTCGCCCTGAGCCACCCGCTCGTGCGGCGCCCCTGGTTCTCGCGGGCGCAGTTCGCGAGCCTCCATCTCCCCGAGGAGCTCTACGAGCCCTACTACCGCGACAGCTGCGCCATATCGAAGCGGGACATGATCGCCTTCATGCGGGCGAACAGCTCCTACCGGCTGAGGCCCGAGCTCGCTGGCTGCGGGGCGCGGGCTACCATCCTTGTCGGCGGGAGGGAGCCCCGCGTCATGGTGCGCTCGGCGCGCGCCCTGGCTAAGGCCATGCCGGGCAGCACGCTCGTCGAGCACCCTGGCTGGCGGCACGGCGAGGCGAGCCTGTGGCACCCCGAGGTCTACCTCGAGGCGCTCGAGGGTCGCCCATAAGCAAGCGCCCGAGCACCGCTACGGCAGATGCAAGGCGTTGCGTATCAAAATAGGACGAAAAGAACGCCAGCGCGGCGCCTCCCCGGGCGGGCCGCCCAAAAGACAGTCCCCACGGGCGCCCGTCGCGCACGCCTCAGTGTTGACCAATGTTCAATCGAGGTGTACCATCCGTCACGAGGAGGTGGCCGACGTGACCAGAATCGTGATGGACCCCGGGGAGCGCAGGCGCGAGCTGCTGGCGTGCGCCATGAAGCTCTTCGCCGAGGAGGGCTACGACAACGTGTCCGTGCGGGCCGTGGCGCGCGCCGCCGGCGTGGCGCCGGGGCTCGCCTACCACTACTTCGACTCCAAGGAGAAGATGTTCGCCGAGGCCATCGGGGACTACGCCCGCCGCTGTGCCGAGGGGATAAACGCCGTCCTGGACGAGGAGGGCCCCTCGCTGGACGAGAGGCTCGACCGCGCCGTCTCCCTCGCGGCGGGCCACGCGTCATTCCCGCACGAGGCGTACTTCCACGCCGAGGGCAACGGGACGCTCCACGACAGGCTCTCGCTCGCCATGTGCGAGGCGGTGCGGCCGCACCTGCGCGCCGCGCTCGAGGCCGACGCCGCCTCGCGCGGCGCGTCGGCGCCCGACGCCGACGAGCTCGCCGCGATCATGACCTACGGCGCGGTGGGCCTCGCCTCGGGCCCGGGCATGCCGGACGGCGCCGCGGCCGCCGCCGCACGCCGCTACCTCCGTGCGCTGCTCGCCGAGTTCCGCTCGGAGGGTGCCGCCGACTAGGGATCCCGCCCCGGCTGCGGCCGGGGCTTTTTTCGGCCGATTGTATTGAACAATGCTCAACAGAAAGGACACAAGATGGACGAGAAGAACGCCGAGCTGCTGCGCTCGCGCTCCCGCGCGGCCTTCGACGCGCAGGCGCCGACCTACGACACCGGGACGGGGGGAGAGCACGCGAGGCGCCTCTACCCGCACGTGCTCGCGGAGGTGGCGCGCGCCGTGGAGGGCGGCCCCGCCCCGCGCCTGCTCGACCTGGGCTGCGGCACGGGTGCCCTCGCCGAGCTGGTGCTTGGCGAGATTCCGAGAGCGCGCCTCAGCTGCGTGGACCTGTCGCCGAGGATGGCCGAGGCCGCGAGGGAGCGCCTGGGCGGGCGGGCCGAGGTCCTCCTCTGTGACGCCGAGCGCCTGCCCTTCCGCGACGGCTCGTTCGAAGCCGCCTGGTGCAACGACTCCTTCCACCACTACCCGGACCCCGAGCGCGCGGCCTTCCAGGCGTGGCGCGTGCTCGCGCCCGGAGGCGCGCTCGTCGTAGGCGACGCGTGGCAGCCGGCGCCCGCCCGCGCGATCATGAACGCGTGGATGCCTCACTCGAAGGAGGGCGACGTCCGCATCTACTCCGAGCCCGAGATGCGCCGCATCCTCGGCACCTGGTTCAGCGACGTGTCCTGGCGCCGCGTGGGCCAGACTGCCTGCGTCGCCGTCGCGCGCAAGGGTGCCTGAGTCGTTAGGCCCCGCACAGGGGGACCGCGATGGTGGCCACCGCGCCGCCCGAGGGGCTGTTGGCGAGCGAGACGGAGCCCCCGTGGGCGCTCGCGGTCTCGGAGGCGGCGTGGAGGCCGAGCCCGTAGTGGCGGCTTCCGTCGCGCGAGGAGCGGGATGAGTCGTCTGTGAAGAGGCGCTCGCAGCCGCGTTCGAGGGCGGCGGGAGAGAAGCCCGGTCCGTCATCGGCGATCTCGATGACGAGGTATCCACCAGCGACGTCGCAAGAGACCGTCACGCGCGAGCGAGCGTGCTCGGCGGCGTTGGCCACGAGGTTCGCGGCGGCTCGCGCCAGGGCGGTTCGGTCGAGCGGGGCTTCGGGCGCGCCCGCGACAGCGGGGCCCGTGGCCGCGTCGAGTGTCACGCCTCGCGCCCGGGCGATCTGGGCGGCCTCGGCGAGGACCTGCTCGCAGAGCTCGGCCGGCCGCATGGGGACCCTCTCCGCCCCGCCGGACCCGCGCGAGGCCTCGATGAGCAGGCGCACGTAGCCGTCGAGCCTCTCGACACTGCCTGCTATGTCGCGCGCGGCGGCCGCGAGGTCGGCGTCTTTCTCGTCTTCTAGCTCCTCCGCCACGAAGTCGGCGTTGGCGCGCAGTACGGTGAGCGGCGTCTTGAGGTCGTGGGCGAGCGACGCCACCTGCTCGCGCTGCCCCCGCTCCGCGGCCCAGCGGGCCTCGAGCGACTCGGCGAGGGAGGCCCGCATGGCGTCCATCGCGGCGAGGACGTCGTTCACCTCGCGCACGTTGGTGCTGCCGACCGCGAAGTCGAGCTCCCCCGCGCCGACGCGCCCCGCCGCCTCCGCGAGCGGCGCCATCTTGCGCGAGATCACGCGGCTCGCGCGGCGCGCCACGAGCGCGAGCGCGAGCGCGCTTCCTCCCGCGGCGCCGACGAGCATGAGATTCTGCGGGTTGGGAAGCAGGCCGGCGAGGTCGCGCGAGACCCACTGCGGCAGGTACTCGCTGACGAGCGCGCAGGCCCCGCCGCCCTCGAGCGGGAACGCGGCATAGGTGAGGCCCGAGCCCCCGCCCTCGATCTCCGCTGTGCCCGGATCCGCGGCGAGTGCCGCACGGGCCATTTCCGTCGCGTCCTCGAGCCGCGTGCCCTCGAGGTCTGTCATCAGCGCGTATCCGTCCTTGTTCAGGATGAGGTAGCGGTACGCCGTCGGCACGTCCTGCTGCCCGCAGACGCCGTCGCGTGCCAGGCCCTCCGCGACCTCGCGCACATTGGCCGGCCCCCAGCTCGCCTCGTAGACGAGGCCCGCGTTGATCGCCGCGGAGAGCGCCATGAAAGAGGCGAGCCACGCCGTGGCAACCGCCGCGAATGCGTAGGCGAAGTAGCGCGCGATGACGAAGGAGAGCGGCATGCCCCCGCGACCTCGCGCCCCGGTCCTCAGAGCTGCCACTTGTACCCCATCCCCCAGACGGTCGCGATCGGGTCGGCGCCGGCCTCGGAGAGCTTCCTCCGGGTGCGGCTGACCTGCATGGATATGGCCGCGTCGTCGGCGTCGCTCTCCCAGCCGAGCACCGCCTCGCGTATCTGCGCGCGGCTCATGACCTGCCCGGGGTGGCGGGCGAGGTACTCGCAGATGGCGTACTCGGTGGGCGTGAGCGGCACGGCCTCGCCGCCCACGGCGAGGCCGTGCGCCCCGAGGTCGATCCGCACCTCTCCGAAGGAGAGGGCGTGCGAGCGCGGCCGGCGCTCACGGCGTAGATGGGCCGCGACCTTGGCGCGCAGTTCCGCGGCCCCAAAGGGCTTGCGGACGTAGTCGTCGGCGCCCAGGCCGTAGCCGGCCACGGCATCCTCCTCGGCCACGCGAGCGGTCAGGAAGATGATGGGCCCGTCGAAGTCCGGGCGGATCTGCCGCACGAGCTCGAAGCCGTCGAGCCCCGGCATCATGACGTCGCAGAGCACGAGGTCGAAGCGCGAGAGGTCCATCCCCGGGACCGCCGTCGGGTCCGCCGCCCTGACGACCTCATGGCCGTCGCGGCCGAGGACGCGCGAGAGCGCGTCGAGGATCGCCCGTTCATCATCCACTGCCAGTATCCTCGCCATGTTAGACCTCCTGAAATTCCCGTCGGAATTGTACTAGCGCCGCGCTCAGCGGTCCAGAGCCCTGCGCGCAGCCGCGGGCGCCTCGGCCGCGTCGCACGCGCGGTAGCGCACGCCCGAGCCGCCGCGCGCCTCGATCTCGAGCCAGCCCTCGCCGTCCGACTCTCGCCCGAAGAAGATGAGCTGGAGCTCTCGGACATTGCCCCCGTCGTCCGCCGCGTCCACCAGGTAGACGTAGTTTGCCCCCGCTCCGGTGGCGTCGGCGTAGGAGTTCGCGTGGCTGCCGGGCTCGGGCGCGGGCGCCCACATGGCGATCTCAGGGTTGGGCAGCACGCGGTCGGCGATCGAGCGCAGCGCCGACCCCCAGCCGGCGTCGAGCAGGGCATTCCCGCCCAGGACGAGCGCTGTGGAGAGGAGGACGAGCACGACGGCGAGCGGCTTCCTATGCATCTGCCCTCCCGTCCTCGAAGCGGCAGAACCAGGCGATAAGGACGGCGGCGGCTGCCAGGGTGAGCACGAGGCCAGCGAGCGCAGTCGTGAGGAGAGGGCCCGCCGCGCGTGCGGCGTCGATGAAGGCCTCCACCCCGAGCGACCCCAGGCGCGCGGGCCAGGCGAGCGGCACCCAGCTCAGGGGCGTCGCCAGGGCACCGGTGAGCTCGCCGGTCATGAGGCCGTGCGCAAGTCCGCCCACTGAGAAGAACGCGAGGAGCATCCCCGCCGCGCCGGCGCCGATGGCGGCGTTGCGGCCGAGGCGCAGGGCCACGCCGAGCCCCAGCGCGTAGAGGGGCAGGCTGCCCAGCACGATGCCCGCCCAGGCGGCCGCAAGCGGAGCGGGCCCGAGCGGCAGGCGCCCGGCGACGGCGAGCACGGCCCCGAACACGCCGAGCGCCACGGCTAGCGCGCCCGCGCCGAGCGCCGCAAGGGCGAGCAGCTTCGCCGCGACGGCGCGCCCGCGCGAGGGGATCGCCGTGAGGTTGGCGAGGCGCCCGGCAGCGCGCTCCTCGTCCACGGCGAGCCCGCAGACGATGGCGGACATGAGCGGCATGAAGGCGCCGAGGAACTGGGCGTAGGCGTCCGCGCCCAGCGCCGGGTCCCATCGGGTTACGGAGAAGTACTCGCCGCAGGCAAGACCGGCTGCCAGGCCGCAGACGAGGTGCACCGCCGCGAGCGGGGAGCGCGCCAGGCGCAGGGCCTCGGAGAGCAGAGCCCGCGGGAGCGTCATGCGCGGCGTCGGGCCGGAAAGTCGCGTCATGGCCATCACCTCTCCTCGGAGCGCGCGAACCAGGCCGCGCCCGCCGCCGTGAGCGCGGCGAACGCGAGCGCGCTGACCGCAAGACCTGCCAGCGTGAGCATGCCGTCCGCCGCGAGCGCCCCGCCGAGCGCCATGTCCGCCGCGAGTGGCTCGCCGCTCGGCAGCACGGGGATGAAGCTCGTGGGGATGACCATGCTCGCCGACGGCGGAAAGAGCTGCGGCAGCGGCATCAGCGACCAGGCGAACCCACCCACGAGCTGCGCGGCGAGCGGGCAGAAGATGCCCGCGAGCATGCCGAGCCGCGCAGTGAGGAAGAGCCCTGCGGGGATCATCCACGCCGCGGTCACCGTGTTGGCGAGCGCGCAGAGGAGCATCGTGAGCGTGCCCGCGGCCGTGAGGCCCTGCGAGGAGAACGCCGAGCCCGCGAGGTAGATGCCGAAGACCACGAGGTTCGAGAGCGTGCAGAGCGCGAGGCACCAGAGCGCCTTGGCCCACCAGGCGCGCCCGAGCGGGAAGCCCAGGCCTAGAAGCCCCCGCATCCGCGTGCGCGCGTCCGCCCGCGCGACGCACGCCACCACGAGCGAGAGAGCCACGGGCAGGAAGAGCGCGTACCAGTAGTTCCACGCGCTGAAGATCTGCACGCCCCGGTAGGGCATCGCGCCGAGCAGCGGCATCGGCAGCGCCATGAGCACGGCCAGGCGAACCGGTGCCGCGTGGCGCGACTTCAGGGCCTCAGCGCGCAGGCCCGCGAGCAGGCCGATCTTCTCGCCCGTCATGCCGCCACCTCCCCGCGCGCTCGTCGCCCCTCCCGGCAGACGCTCATGAAGAGTTCCTCGAGGTCCTGCCCGGGTCGAAGCGCGTCCTCGTAGGCGAGGCGCCCCCCCGTAGATGATGCCGATGGTGTCCGCCATCTGCTGCACCTCGGAGAGGATGTGGCTCGAGACGATCACTGTCGTGCCCGCCGCCGCGAAGCCGCGGATCTGGTCGCGCAGCTCCTCAATGCCGATGGGGTCGAGGCCGTTGGTGGGCTCGTCGAGCACAAGCAGGCGTGGCCGAGCGATCAGCGCTAGCGCGAGCCCCAGGCGCTGCCGCATGCCCATCGAGAAGCGCCCAGCGCGCTTCTTCCCGGTGTCCGCGAGGTCCACGGCGGCGAGCACCTCATCTATGCGGCTCTCGGGAAGGCCCAGCAGCGTGGTGCGCACGCGCAGGTTCTCGCGTGCGGTGAGGTTGGGGTAGAGCGGCGCCTCCTCGATGAGGCTGCCGATTGCGTAGAGGTCCTCGCGGCGCCAGGCGTGTCCGGCAAAGAGGATCTCCCCGGCCGTCGGCCGCAGCATCCCGCAGATCATCTTGAGCGTTGTCGACTTGCCGGCGCCGTTGGGGCCGAGCAGCCCGTACACCTCGCCCTCGCGGATGTGGAGGCTCACGTCCGCCACGGCCGTCTGCGCCTGGTCGCCGCGGCCGAAGCGCTTGGTGAGCCCACGCGTCTCGAGCATGTAACCCATGGGTTTATCCTTTCTCTTCCGGGCGCGCGGGCCGAGCCACCGTGCCAGCGCGCCTTACCTTTCGGGTTCACCATCCATGATGGGGCGCGTTTCTAACGAAGCCGTAACGGCCGTTGGGCTCTTTTGGCGCCAGCCCTTCTCGACCCGTACGCCACTCATAGTATGTTTATCGTGATAATAAGGACGGAGGTGCCCGTGGCACGCAATAAGCACCCGGAGGAGACGGTCGAGAAGATTCTCGACGTTGCCGAGCGGCTCCTCGTGGCGCGCGGCTACGAGCACACCACGATGATCTGAAGAGCAATACGCTAAATCGAAAAAGGTAATCGAAGTCGCGCCTGTGGACTTAGCGAGAGTCGAGATTTCCGTCCCATCCCTCGAAACACGGCAGAAGGTCGTCGATATCCTCGACCGCTTCGACTCCCTCACGGCATCGCTGATCGACGGCCTCCCCGCCGAGATCGAGGCGCGGAATCAACAATACGAGTACTGCCGCGACCGCCTGCTCGACTTCCCGCGCAAGGCAGGCGCCACGCGCAGCATGTACTGTATCTTGGACATCGGCTCGATGTCGACGTAGACGTTGAGCGTGACCATGGCGTTTCCCTCTATGCCGAGAGGCTGTATAAGCTGCCGTGGCGGGCGACGATTCGTGTCCTCCCAAAATAATGCGTAAGATCGAGCGGAGGCTGAGCCTGCCGAATCGGAGCAATAGCACCCGAAAAAGCTCTGGAAAACTCACCGATTTCGCGTGCGCTGATGGCGCGAAGGCGGATGTTGGGAAGATGATACGGCGGATTTGTCGCGTCGAGTTGGCTGTCTGCAATCTGAATCGTTCGGCGGTTTGTTTTGTTATGGCCGATGCCGTACGAAACGTACCGAAATGTGTGCGCATAGGTGCGGCCCGTCTCTATACCTTGGCTTTCGGTTGCCAACTGATTTGCGATCAGCCCGAAATAAGGCGACGATCGGGATCCTCTAACTCGGATTTCCCGCTCGGTTCCTAAGGCGCTTAGAGTTGGCTCATAAGGGCGAAAACAAAGCCACCCGCGATGATTCTTTCAGTCATCGCTCTTGTGCATCCCTCATGACCTGCGGAAATGCAAGACGTTAAAGCCACTGGCTACGATTCACTTTGCCAAACGGGTGTCGAAGATGATAGTCGGCTGTTTTGGCGTTCATATCGGACGTTTCAGGGCCTCAAAACCAACCCGTTTTTGTCCCGGGACAAAAATGAAACTGCGGGCTTGCGGTTTCGAAATAGTTCACGGATTTGCCCCAGGATTTGTCTCAAACGCCTACGCGAAGACACACTGCAGGATTCGGCAGCATGCCGGCCAAGACCGACGACCCAACTGGAGTTAACTGGAATGGCGCCGCAACAAACGAGCGTGAAAGAGTGGGAGTAGGCTGACAGGGTTCTGAACTGCATTTTTGAGTGCCGCAGTGTGCTGCTGAGTTTCGTTTCGTACGAGAGTCACGGCAAAGCCACCAGCGACGGCGGTGAGTAAATACGATGATCTAGCCTCTGTTCCCGCGTCGGAACGGAGGCTTTTTCTTTGGCTATTTACTCCCTTTCACCTGCGATTTCGCGATTAACTCCCCCGTGTCTCAAGACGGCAAGGCACGGGGCGGTATTCGGAGGAATGGGAGTAAGGATTTATCCCAAGTGAGTAGACGCGCGGTTTTTGTCCCCGAGTGCGAAAGGGGGCCGTTTCGGGGCCCATGAAACTCAAATCGGGTTGCAGCGATTAGAGCCGCTGCTCACCACTTGCAGTAATTCCGCGAAACGGTCAATGGCGGCGAGCGCGTCCTCCTTGTCGATTTCCTTGGACTCTTAGTTCTTTTCGAGCGTTATGCCGTAGCGCCCCTCGCTTCAAATCCGTTTCCTATGGCGACAGCCGTAGCAATCCGCTTTGTCAGAATTGAAGTCGTGGCGTTGACGCGTCTGAGATGAATGCCATCTTGAATGCAAGCAAGGGGCGCGCCATTCCTCGTTCCGCCAGACCTGGTTGTATCGCTTCTAGGCTTTCACCGGGGCCGCGCCCTTCTTTCAGTCCCTGAAGGGCGCGTAGAATACGATGAGATCGTCGTGCAGGTCCGCATACCACCAGCTGCGGAACCTTCCGTTCTCATGGCTGAATATTTGTTCTTCCATCATACGGCAAGTGAACAGCGGCCCTCTGTCCGGCTCTCCGCTCGATTCGTGCTTGCGGCCAACGAGCCAATCCAGCATGTCAGCCCAAGTGCGCTATGCTGCGGGCATCGATTCCGGCATGGCCGCAACCAGCTGGTAGGGTGCAGCCTCCATCAAAGTAACGCCGACGAGGTTTGACCGTTCATTCTGCCCCTTGATAGAATCGGGCAAAAAATCCAGGCAGGAGGAAGAAATGATTGGGCAGGTTTATCACGTCGGGTTGACTGTCAGCGACTTGGATCGTTCGGTAGCTTTTTACCGCGACATCTTGGGGCTTCGCTACGAGGGCGAGCTGTTGATGGAAGGCGGAGAGACCGAGGCGATGTTCCAACGGGGAAACTGCAGGGCTCGTGTCGCGTACCTGAACGGGTCGGACCAGCTGAATATGCCGCCCGTGGAGCTGATCCAGTTCGTCGGCGACGAGGTTGCCCACAAAGCAGCCGACCTCTTCACCACCTCCATCTCGGAGCTTTGCTTTTACGCCGACGACGCCGACGCGGTGTATCAAAAGCTGATGGAGCAGGGCGTGGAGTGCCTCTCCTCGCCACAGGAGTTCGATTTTCGCCACGATGGCTTTGGCCGCAGCCGTGCTTTCTATTTCCGCGATCCTGATGGGATCATCCTAGAGATCATGCAGCCACTGGACGATTAATAGGCGAACTGCCTCCCATTTCTCGGTGCCTGGGAAATGGGAGGTTTTCTCATGCTCATCGATCTCAGGGTGAAGCACGATGTCGGGGCGTGGGGACATCCCGTCGTTCCATTCGATTCCGGCATGGGCTGCTGGGTTGTCTCGTGCGCCAACAGCCTCCGAATTCTCATCGCTCGCACGAGGCATGAGCCCTATACCCGGGAGGGCGTTCTCGTGCTGGACCTCGCGAGGTGGCTGCTCGGCGAGCAGGTGTTCTGAGCGTCATGCGGGGATATCGCGCGATAGGGCACGCGGGGCCGTTCGCGCCCGCACGGGAAACGCCGTCGCCGTATGGGCGGCCAGTCGCATCCGATAGGCCTTTTGTTAAACAGGCCTATCGGATGCGCACGAAGCGATCGCGTCAACAACGAAGCTCCAACCTGCTCGCCAACTCGGGAGTGCGGGTTAAGAAACCAACTTTTGCAAAATCGAAAAATAAGTGTCTTAACTGACGATTATGGGGGCATAAGCTAGCGGATTGGGAAGATATGCCCTCATACCGGGACATATCCACGTCACGAGCAAACCGTCCTGCGCAGGTCGTTGACACCGGGCTCGGCGCTTGCAAAAATTGAATCTGATAACGCCCGCACGGTATGTATTTTACCTTCCGCGGGTGTCTTGCCCTTCTGCCTCCATTTGCCCGCATGCCTGCGGCTTGGCGTTGGGTGCCATCGAAATGCGCCCAGTTAGGAGCTCATATGTCCTCGCAAGCACCGGGTGTCGAATTCAGCCGCGTGATCAGCTTTCTCAAGCGCCGTTACCCCGGCTTCGCGGAGACGGCGTACCGGGAGTTCATCGCTCGCGTCGAGCCTGATTTTGATGAGCTGTCATATGAGCATGTCGAGCGTCTCCATGAGCTGGCGTTGGAGTGGGCCATTTTCGACAAGCCCTTGGAGGGCGGGCTCTCGGGCATCGAGCTGTACTGCGAGGAGAATCCCGATCGGCGCGGAAACGGCTACTTGAGCCAGCTTCGCGAGGAAGTGAATAATCAATTCAGCAGTATGTTTTCCGTCGAGCATGTCGATATTGCCGCACATCGTCTCGAGTTGCTGGATGTTTGCACGAGCGAGATGTTTTGGGTGCGTGACTACTCGCTTTCTGAAGGGCTTTTCCGCGAGGGCGAGCAGGGGCCATGCGGGGTCATCGTGGCACGCCTTACAAAGTCGGGCGGCGCATGGTTCTTTCCGGGTAACGTGGTCGCCTTCTATCCGGTTGTTATGGCGGACCATATGAAAGAGGTTCTTAGGGAAGAAGGCGGCGAGCGCCCCTCGTTCCTGGAGCTGGCGCGCCAGACGTACGGGCCCCGTGGGGGCGTGGTGAGTGGATCGCTCGAGGCGCAGTTCCCCGACGTGGACTTCGAAGATCCAGAGCAGCTTGCCGATTTCCGCGTCCAGCTGGCGGATCGGTACCGCGAGCTCGCGGACCGTTTCGCCCTCAAGGCGACATGGGAGAGCGTCGTGTTTGACATTGCCCATGAGGATGGGAAGATCATGTCCACCGAGCTGATGAAGCGCTCCCTCGGGGATTTGGGGGAGACGCGCATGAGTACGGTGGAAGACCTCGACGAGATCCTGGGCGTCTGGATGGCCGCATGGAACGTCATGCCGCATAACGCGTTGGGCGGCCGCGCGCCGGCGGAGTCGTGACGTCTCTGCGGCCATGCGGAGTTCGGTGGGTGCCTTGCGCTTGTCGGGAGTGCGGGTGGGGCCATAATGCAGCGCACCTTTGGCAAGCCCTCCGTCTGAGATGCCTGGCCACCAGGTTTTCGTGCGGATGGGGCAGTACGAGTGGACGAGCAAGAGCGCATCCTCAGCTTGAGGCAGATGGCGTAGGTAGGCGAAGCCGTCGTGCCAAAGAATCTGAGAGAGCAGCTCGCAAGGGGAACCGTCGCTGCTCATGATGCGTTCGAAGACTAGGTCTTGCCCGCAGGAGAGATGGCAGGTCTTGCCGTCAATCCTGTCTGACATGGAAAGGGAGAACCCCGTGAAGGCCACCCCCTTGCATCAAGGGCTGCCCATCGGGAGGCGTCCTTAGCGATACAGCTCCTCGATGCTGAACAACCGAAGCTGGCCGCTCGCCTCGATATTCCCGTCAAAGCCGGAACGCGAAAAGAACGCGTAGGCGTAGCAGTCGAGCCCCGTTGAACGGACCTGCTCGATCACCTCGTCGATCATCTCCTGCGTGACGGGCGTACCTCGGAACTTCGCTTCATAGAACACGTAGCCATGCGGGTCGTGCGTCACCACGTCGAATTCGCCGTTCGCCTTGTTGGCGGGGTCGTCATACCAATAGCGGCCAATATCGTCGAACAATTCGGGCAGCTCCCCCGCGCGGTTCTTGCGGATGAGGAACTGCCGGCATACCTCCTCAAATGCATACGGCACGTAGTTCGTCTCAAAATCCTGAGAGATGTACCGGTCGTAAAAGACCTGTGGGTCGAGGAAGGTGCGCTGCGAGGCGTATCGAAAGACATAGCGGTAGTAGAACAGCGACAGCCCGTCGATGATCCGGTAGCTCGATTTCTTCTTGTTGAGCGGATCGTTGATGGGGGCTTGTTTTTGCACGAGTTCCATGCGGATGAGCCGGTCGAGGACATCGACCATGGTGGGCCCGCTGGATACGTGCGACTGGGAGAGGATATCCCGATACTTAGAGTATCCGTCGGCAAGCGCCCCGAAGACCTCGTTGGCGTTCACGATTTTCGAGATCTCCGAGTTGAGATACATCGAGACCTCGTTTTCCAGACGCGCCCCCGGTTCTGATATGAGCTCGATAATGTTCTCCCGTACAGAGAGCTTCGGGTTGATAAGGCGTGTGTAGTACGGGATGCCGCCGAACACGCTGTATAGACGCACTCTGTCTTCGGCGGAAAAATCGGGGTAGAAACGCGCCGCGTCGTAATAATCCATCGGCTTGAGGTCGATGGTGAGGTTGATTCGCCCATACAGAGGATTCTCGCGCTCAAGTAGCGATTTCATGACCTCGACGAACGATCCGCAGAGAATGAGCGTGAGGTGGGATGAATCGCGATGACGGTCCAGCAACGACTGCAGGATGCTGTCGAGCCCTTTGACCGTTTTGCGCAGGTACGGGTATTCATCGAGGACAAGCGTAAGGGGTTCCTGGACGGACAGAGTAAAGAGGTGGTTGAGAAGCGCCTCGAGATTGCCGAAGCCCAAGGGTGGGAGGTCGAAGACCTCGGATACGAGGGCGGAGAGGCTCTCGAGGTTGTTCTGCTCGGAGGTCTCCTTGCATTCGTAATAAATGCTGCGGCAGTTGGTTGTCGACAGCGACTGCTTGATGAGCTCGCTTTTGCCCACGCGTCGGCGCCCGTACACGAGTATGGCGCTCTGGCCGTCCGATTTGATTTCACGCTCAATGCGGGCGAGCTCACGCTCGCGACCAAAGAAATCCATACTCGGTCCTTTCCGACTCGGTTTCAACCGAGTAAAAGTTTAATGATATAGGGCGGCTATTTCAATAATCGGCCAGTCGGGGGGCTCCGCCCTCTCGATTTCGCTGCCCCATGCCCTGCTGTGCCGCCGCTCCTGCGCGATGATGCGGTTCGCTCGCTCGCCCTCGTCGTCCTATCAGGGGTTATGGGGCCTCGTGTAAGTGAGTTGGGCTTCGCGTAGCAGCAGATTGCGTAGCTGCGCAAGTTCGCCTCGAGTGGGCTCGATGCGTCTGTTGGGAGGTTTGTCGGTCGTGATTCCCCAATCGCCTCTGCCGAGAAGCTCGGCGCCTAATCGAGCGCACCTGGTTCAAAGACCGTCTCCTCATATGTGACGGCATTCGAAGAGGCATTCCTGTTCTACCGCGTCGCACGCTACGACCTGCACGGCAAGGCGCTTCTCAAGACGAACCCCAAAGAGTACATCGTCGACACCGGTTTCAGGACCTGGATGGCAGGATACAGAGTCACGGATATTGGTCGCCTGTTCGAGAATGCCGTATATTTCCAGCTACTCTACGAAGGATGGAGTGTGCATGTGGGCAAGCTCCACGGCAGGGAGGTCGACTTTGTCGCAACGAAAGATGGGCGCGTGCTCTACGTGCAGGCGACAGACGAGATGTTCGCCAGTGAGACCAGGGAACGCGAGATTGCTCCTCTGAAGGCGATACGGGACAATCATGAGAAGATTGTGGTCGTGAGGCAGGGTTCCTATGATACTGACATTGACGGCATTCGCATCGTGAGTGCGAGGGACTTTTTCCTTTAGAGGGAGGAAAGCGGCTAAAACGGTATGGCCGCAGCTCCCGCGGAGGGATGCGCGGGAGCTGCGGCTGGAGGTGCCACCCCTAGTCGAACAGGCTCGGCATGTCGTCTTCCTTCATGAGGGCGCCGGCGCATGGCAGGCTCTGGGCGGTGAACTTCTCCGCGGAGACACCCGCCCCCAGCACCTCTTCGGCGGTGCTTACGGTTGTGATGACGCGGCCTTTCTTGGCCGTGAAGGCCTGGACGCCCTGCGTGTTGGTGGTCGTCTTGGTCTTGAGCAGCGACGTGTTGAAGTTCATCAGGCGGTAGTCGCTCGAGACCAGCGCGACGTTGCGGTCCTTCTTGAGCACCTGGGCGTACAGCAGCTTGGACCCGCCGTAGATGGCGTTCTTGAGGCGCTTGCGGTTTGTCTTGGTGACGTACCCGGCAAGCGCGACGCGCACCGCGCGGCCGTTCTCGAAGATGAACAGCACGTCGGCCTTGTAATCCTCGGGGTCGATGACCCAGATGACGCTCTCGTCGGGTTCCATCTCGAGGTCCGTGGCCAGATACGATCCCAGCTGCGCGGATTTGGTGTCCTCGAACGCCGCGACCTTGCACTTGTACACCTGGCTCTTGTTGGTGAACACCAAAAGCTCGTGCGTGTTGGCGGACGGGAACTCGATGAAGGGCTCGTCGCCGTCCTTGTACTTGAGGGCGGCGCCCTTCTTGAGCACGCGGTCTGTCATCTTCTTGAGGTAGCCCTCGCGCGAGAGCATGATGGTGACCGGGTACTCCTCGACCTCGGGCTCCAGGCTCACCTCGATGACGTCGGACGGCTCGATCCTGCCCGTGCGGCGCGGCATGACGTACTTCTTGTTGACTGCGGCCAGCTCGTCGCGGATGACCTTCTTGATGTTGTCCTCGTTCGAGAGGATCTCCTCCAGCTCGGCGATCTCGGCCTCGAGCTTGGCGATATCCTTGGTGCGGTTGAGGATGTACTCCTCGTTGATGTTGCGCAGCTTGAGCTCGGCCACGAACTCGGCCTGGGTCTCGTCGATGTCGAAGCCTCGCATCAGGTTGGGAACGACCTCGGCCTCGAGCTTGGTGCCGCGGATGATGGCGATGGCCTTGTCGATATCGAGCAGGATGGCCTCGAGGCCGTGCAGCAGATGCAGGCGCTCGGACTTCTTGCCCAAATCGAAGTTCACGCGGCGGCGCGTGGACTGGATGCGCCACGCGACCCACTCATGCAGGATCTGGCGCACGCCCATGACGCGGGGATAGCCGTCCACCAGGACGTTGAAGTTGCAGGAGAACGAGTCCTGCAGCGTGGTGGTGCGATAGAGCTTGGCCATGAGCTTCTCGGGGTCCACGCCGCGCTTGAGGTCGATGGCGATGCGCAGGCCGGAGAGGTCGGTTTCGTCGCGGATGTCGGCGATCTCGCGCACCTTGCCCTCTTTGGAGAGCTTGACGATGCGGTCGATGATGACGTCGGTCTTGGTGGTGTAGGGGATCTCGTAGACCTCGATGATGCGCTCTTCGGGGACCCACCGCCAGCGCGAGCGGATCTGGAAGCTGCCCAGGCCCGTCTCGATGATGCGCTCCATCTCCTCGCGGCGGTAGATGATCTCGCCGCCGGTGGAGAAGTCGGGCATGGGCATGTACTCGAGCAGGTCGCAGTCGGGGTCCTCGAGATAGTGCATGGTAGCGGTGCATACCTCGTTGAGGTTGAAGCCGCAGATATCGGACGCCATGGCGACGCCGATGCCCTTGTTGGCCGACACCAGGATGTTGGGGAAGGTGGTGGGCAGCAGGCGCGGTTCCTTCATGGCGCCGTCGTAGCTGTCCACGAAGTCGACCGGGTCCTTGTCGATGTCCTTGAAGATCTCGGCGCAGATGGGGGAGAGCTTGGCCTCGGTGTAACGCGAGGCGGCGTAGGTCAGGTCGCCCGAGTAGTACTTGCCAAAGTTGCCCTTGGACTCCACGAACGGCGCGAGCAGTGCCTCGTTGCCCGTGGCGAGGCGGACCATCGTCTCGTAGATGGCGCCGTCGCCGTGCGGGTTGAGCTTCATGGTCTGGCCTACGATGTTGGCGCTCTTCTGGCGCTCGCCCTTGAGCAGACCCATCTTGTACATGGTGTACAGCAGCTTGCGGTGCGAGGGCTTGAAGCCGTCGATCTCGGGGAACGCGCGCGAGACGTTGGTGCTCATGGCATACGGCATGTAGTTGGTTTCGAGCGTCTCCGTGATGGGCTGCGCCGTGACCTCCGAGTGCAGGCCGATGACGTTATCGGCGTTGACCTGCTTCTTCTTGTTTGGGGTGCTGGTTTTCTTCTTTGCCACGATTTCCTCTTGATGCTTTCTGTGGGGCCGCTCTTACTGCAGGTCCAGCTGGTCGAGATACTCCTTGCCGTGCTCGGCGATATGGCGCTTGCGGCCGGCCTCGTCGTTGCCCAGCAGCAGGTTGAACATGGATTCCATCTTGGCCACTTCCTCGGCCTCCACCTTGATGAGGCGGCGCGTTTCGGGGTTCATGGTGGTGAGCCACATCATGTCCGGATCGTTCTCACCAAGACCCTTGGAGCGGTTGATGGAGCACTTTTGGTCGCCGATTTCTTTGAGGATGCCGTTCTTTTCGAGCTCGGTGTAGGCAAAGTAGGTCTTTTCTTTGCAATTGATCTCGTAGAGCGGCGACTCGGCGATATACACGTAACCCTCGTCGATGAGCGTGGGTACCAGGCGATAGAGCATGGTGAGCACAAGCGTGCGGATGTGGTAACCGTCGACGTCGGCGTCCGTACAGATAATGACCTTGTTCCAGTTGAGGTTGTCCAGGTCAAAGGCGCCGAGGTTCTTGATGCGCTTGTCTTTGATCTCCACGCCGCAGCCCAGCACGCGCATGAGGTCCATGATGATGTCGGACTTAAAGATGCGCGGATAGTCTTCCTTTAGGCAGTTGAGGATCTTACCGCGGACGGGCATAACACCCTGGAACTCGGCATCGCGCGAGGTGCGGATGGCGCCCGCCGCCGAGTCGCCCTCCACGATGTAGACTTCGCGGCGGGTCTTGTCCTTGGAACGGCAGTCGATGAACTTCTGCACGCGGTTGGCCATGTCGGTCTTCTGCTGCAGGTTGGTCTTGATGCTCTGGCGGGTCTTCTCGGCGTTCTCGCGCGAGCGCTTGTTGATGAGCACCTGCTCCATGATCTTGTTGGCGGCGTCTTTGTTCTCGATCAGGTAGGTCGCCAGGCGCTCCTTGAAGAACGCCGTCATGGCCTGCTGGATGAAGCGGTTGTTGATGGCCTTCTTGGTCTGGTTCTCGTAGGAGGTCTGGGTGGAGAAGCAGTTGGTCACCAGCACCAGGCAGTCCTGGACATCCTGCCATTTGATGGAGCTCTCGTTCTTGTTGTACTTGCCCTGGCCCTTGATGTAGGCGTCGATCGCGCTGGTCAGCGCGCTGCGGGCCGCCTTCTCGGGTGAGCCGCCGTTCTCGAGCCACGAGGAGTTGTGGTAGTACTCCTGCATCTGGAAGGTGCGCGAGAAGCACAGGCACGCCGTGATCTTGACGTTGTAATCGGGCAGGTCCTCGCGGTCGCGACCACGGCGATCGGCCTCGATAAAGAAGGGCTCGGTGAGGTAGTCGGTACCGACCTTCTCGAGCACGTAGTCTTCGATGCCCTTGGGATAGCAAAAGTCCTCTTCGGAAAACTCGCCGTCGTCGCCCTCGATGCGCAGGCGGAAGGTCACGTTGGCGTTGACCACGGCCTGGCGGCGCATGGTCTCGCGATACCAATCGTGGGGGATGCTGATGGAGGTAAAGACTTCGAGATCGGGGCGCCACTTGATGGTGGTGCCGGTGCGGTTCTCGTCGCTGGGCTCAATCTCGAGTGCCTTCTTCTTGGCGCCGACAACCTTGCCCTTCTTAAAGTGCAGGGAGTACTTGTTGCCGTCGCGCCAAACCGTGACGTCCATGTACTCGGAGGCGTACTGGGTCGCGCACGAGCCTAGGCCGTTGGTACCGAGCGAGAAGTCGTAGTCGCCGCCCTGGTTGTTGTTGTATTTGCCTCCGGCGTAGAGCTCGCAGAAGACGAGCTCCCAGTTAAAGCGCTTCTCGGAAGGGTTCCAGTCGAGCGGGCAGCCACGGCCATTGTCCTCTACCTGGATAGAGCCATCGCGAAAGGCAGTGAGGGTGATCAGATTGCCGTAGCCCTGGCGTGCCTCGTCAACGGCGTTGGACAGAATTTCGAAGGCGGCATGCGCGCAGCCATCGAGTCCGTCCGAGCCAAAGATGACGGCGGGGCGCAGGCGTACGCGCTCCTCGTCCTTGAGCTGGCGGATACTGTCGTTACCATAGTTTGCGGTGTTTTTTGCCATACTCGCTCTCTCGGTGCTCCTTTGCTGCGTTTAAGTCATATAGATAGTCAAGGTAGCATAGCCCAGCCCATAGGAGATTCCAACTAACACGAAATACATCGAACAACCGTTCGGAGTTCGATGGAGGTTCGTTTACTCGGACAAAACCGAGTCGGCTCTGTCCGAGTAAGTTTGAAGGCGGCCGGATGCGTCTTGCTGCGTTTGCGGTTGGATACGTTGTCGAAACGTGCCGTATGGATTGTTGGATCGAATCGAACATTGGGACAGGCGTCTCGTTTTATGGGCCGGGGGCGTGCATGTGCGCGTCCTTTTGGTCCATAAGGAACGCTGGCGGGTCGTTATATGAGCTAGGGGTCACTTCGCCCGCGCCGTGTTTCGTCATACGCTCATGGTGGAAGCCGATGCCGCGGGGATGGCGAAGGCCTCGGGCAACGGATGAGCTGCAAGCCGAAAGGAGCGGTGAGAACGATGAGGCCCATGACAAAGAAACTGCTGTTAGGAATTCCCACTGTGACGCTTTCGGCCGTGCTGGCGTGTACGGTGGCAGGCTGCGGCGGTAGCGCTCCTAGCGGCTCGGTCGGCAGCTCGGGTGGTAGCGCGCCTGTGCAGGAGAAGGCCGGGAAGCCCAAGGCCTATGAGTCGCAGACGGTCGAGGTGGCAGGCATTACCTATGAGTCGGTGGCTCACGGTACGTTCTATCGCGGTGATGCCAAGAAGCAGGACGGTTTTTACCTGCACATCAAGATTACCAACAACAACACAAAGAACAGAACGTTCAGTTTCTTTAACGTGCATGCCGCCCAGGGCGATCTTGAGGCGGGTGACCCGTTGTTTACTTCCGGCAAGGCGGCCGTGCTCGACTACGTTGCAAGCGAGGCTCCCGATGAGCTTCACGAGGACATCGATCTTTCCAAGAGGCCAGATATCGGTCCGGGCGAGACCGTTGAGTACGTGTATTTCTGGGCGCCCAAGACGGCGTACTACGGGCCCATCACCGTCGAGTTCGTAGACGCTAACGCCCCCGCCAAGAATCGTGAGGCCATGCACTTTGACACCACGGGATGCGAGACCAAGGAGTTCAAGGCTGCCGGCGGTGCGGCCGATTCTGGTGACGCGGCCAATATGACCGGCATCGATTGCGCATCGTACGGTATCGAGGCCGCCGATGGGTGCACGCTGGATTCGTCCAACGAAGAGCACGAAAAGGCAAACTTCTTCCACGACGAGACTGGAGGACGCCTGAACATCAGCATCTTCCCGCGCTCGCCGGAGGAAGAGGTTGCAAGCCTAGAGCAGGTCTACGAAGGCAAGGAGACAACAACCGACCAGGTCGAGTACAACGGTATAACGTGGCTGCGCTTTACTGGTCCCGACAACGGCCATACACTGTTTGCGACGTCTCCCGCGACGGGCGAGACCGTCCGCGTGTCGATTGGCTGGAAGATCGATTGGGACGCCGCCGTGCCCATGATGGAGGCGCTAGAGCTCAAGTAGCGCTGTGATTCCCATGTCAGGCGACTCAGGGCTGGCTCCGAGTTATCGGGGCCAGCCCTTTTTGGTGCTCGATGAGCAGGGCCAGTGTCTCGCGCGGTTTCGGGTACAGCGGGGCATCGTGCGCGCAATGACGAACATGATTTCCATAATGACAGATATAGTTGACATCTTCTGATGAATGCAATATATTCCTGTCATGTTGCAACGGATACCTGTCCACATTTACGAAAGGAGCTCCATGCCGGGTAAGAGAAACCTCCGCATGAAGGCGGCGCGTGCGGCGGCTGGCCTTTCGCAAGCCGACTTAGCCCAAGCCGTGGGCGTTACGCGCCAGACTATCGGCCTGATCGAGGCGGGCGGTTATAACCCCACGCTCAATTTATGTGTAGCGATCTGCAAAGCGCTGCACGTGACGTTGAACGACTTGTTTTGGGAAGACGGGGTCGACGTCGACCCTAACGCTCTTTAGGAGTTCACTATGAAATTTGAAGATCTGAAAATCGTGCAAAAGTGGCGTGAATATGCCAGCCCAAAAGACGAGCGCCTGGAAGCCGAGAACGCGAAGATCTACAAGATTGGCTTTTATCTGCTTTCGTGGGGCATGTTGATGATTCTTTTCTACGAAATTTTGGTTCGTCAGGTTGCGTGGGTTCACAGCGATGCCAGCGAAATACCGCATCTCTTTGCAACGCCGTTTGAGGCCGCCATGTACGCATGGCTTATTATCGTGATGTTTATTTGCACTGTGCTGCAAACGCGAAAGGGCTATGTCGATACCAACCGTTTTGGGCAAACCGAGCATCTTCCTGTCGGATACTTCCTGCTCGTCTGTTGTATTAGCGGGGTGACGAGCACGCTTGTCATTGCGGCGATGCGCTGCATCGCGGAGGTGCAGATCGTGCCGTTCGAAGATGTCTTTTGGGCAGCGAACTTGGCGACGGGCGCGGCTTGCGGGGTAACGATTTTCATAGCCACATTCGCCGCTCTGTGTGCATCGTTCTTCACGGCGAAAAGACGCCGTGCCAAGATCGAGGCAGAACTCGACTCCTCAGACGACATTTAATGCGTAATGGGCTGGCTCTGGGTATCCAGAACCAACCCATTTTGATGTTCGATGAGCCGAGTCGGCGTTTCACACAAAAGTAACTAGGAGCTAGCGAGGCCTATCCGAATTGACCTCATTGGCGGTGTCTTTTTCGAGCGCCGTGCGGCGGGCGCTGTAGGCGACAAGGCCGGCACCAGCTGCGGCGAGTGCTGCTGCGGCTGCGGTTAGGGGGACGTTGCTGTCGCCCGCGCCGGCGAGCGCGCCCACTTTTCCGGAGCGCTTGTTATTGCCGTGGTCCTTGCCGCTGCCGGAGCTGCTTCCGCCGGAGCCGCCGCCCTCGTCAGTACCACCTCCACTCGAGTCACCATCGCCGTCTGCTGTCATCGGGGCGTCGTGAAGTCCTGTCGTATCCGCGCTGTCGCATACGCCGACCTGAACTTCTGAGCGTTCGCATGCCGCATCGGGCACATGAAGCTCGTGCAGTACGGCACCCAGCGTCGAGTTTGCGCCCGGTCGAATTTCCTCGAGCGTTACGGGATCGAGCGCCACCAGATTACGTGCCTTCGCATACAGCGTTACGCGTTTGCCCACTTCGTCGCCCCAGCTCTCCGGGATGGCAAAGCTCATGCGGAACTGTGCCGTGCAACCCGGTGCCAGCACGGCGTTGCCGTTGTCGGCTACCAGCGGGTGCGTTGCAAAACGTGTGCCCAGCGTCTCGAGCGCGTACTTCACGTGTGCCATGTCGTTGGCCGAAGCGTCCTCGGCAAGCTCTGGGTCGTAGATCGAAGCCATGCGTGCGTTCACTCCGAATCCGATGGATGCGCTGGAGAACGGCTGGCTGGAGCCCTCTCGGTACAGATCGATCGTGCCGGCGGTCAGCAGGGTGTTGCCGTCGTTTCGCACCGTGACCATGAAGGATTCGCCTGCTGCTCCGGGCACCACCGCGCCCGAGGTGGCGACCGCACCCGTCGAAGTGGCACAAGCTACCAGGGGCACTTCGATGCCGTGCAGCTCTGCCTCGCTTTTCTCCGCGCTCACAATGTGCGTGGCGAGCGCGGAGAGCATACTTCCCGACGTCAAAAATGTCGTTATCTGATCGACGGGATGGTCCAGCTCGCACATCACGAACGGCTCCGTAAGCAGATCGCCTGCCAAGGTGCTGGCGAAGATGCGGAAGTGCTTGCCCATCACTGCTACCGGGTTGCCTTCTTCGTCGTAGGTTTGTCCCACCTTGCCATCGGTGTTCTCTACATAGAGCACGCACCTGCCGTTGTTGCTTACGCTAAACGATGCCGGGCCGCAGCCTGCGGCGCCCACGGGCTGCGTTGCAAATGCCGATGCGCCTCGCGTCCAAGTAATATGCTGCAGTTGCTCGTTGACGGTTGCCAAAAAGCCCGAATGTTGTGGCCACGGCACCGCACGGGGTACCGTGGCGTCTGGTGACATAACGCCCCAGCCCGCAATGGACTGGCCGATCACGGCGTACGATGCACAGCCACAACCGCCTGCAGTCTCGTATGCAACGGGCACCACCATTTTGCCGTTGATATTCTCGGGCTCGCCCAGCTCGATACTCGACGGTACCTGCGGAAAGCGAAGAACTTGGCGGAACGTCAGGCTATCGCCCAAATCATCCGACCATAGGGTAAAGCACTCCAGCGCAACCTCAGCCTCACTGCCGAGCGCCTTTTCTGCGGTGGCTCCGCGGCGGTGGAGGTAGGCACCCGACAGGCGTCCGTCGACTAGCGTCTTGCTTACCGTGATGCGTGGGCACTGCAGGCAATGGTAGCCATCCTCCTGAAGGCGGCCGCGCGAGATGCTGCGCCACGACGTGTGCGATATCACGAGAACTCCGTCGTTGCTTATGCGCAGGCGCACAACGGACAGTATGCCGGATGTGCTCGCCGTATCGAAAAGGGTGTTGTCGCCGGCGGGGCGCTCGCCCGAGACCAGCAGCACGTAAGCGTCCTGGTTTCTCCTCCCGTCTGTATATTCCACCACTTCGAAGTCGTAATCGAATATGCCGTCGCGCTCCACGTCGCCCTCGCCAAACCCAAGGGGGAGGTCCACGGGCGTGGGAGCGGACCACGTGCCGTTTGCCTTTGTGTGCACTACCAGGCGCGAGCGGCCATTGTCGCCGTAGCGCACCGAGGCGATACGGAACAGGCATTCTACGCCGGCAATCATTGCCAGCTTCATGTGAGCTTCGCTGAGCACGCCAGCAAACAGCACGTTGTCGCTCGAGGGTTTTATGCCGCCACGCTCGTCCTCCGACACGCCGGCAGAATTGGCGTTCGGGTCAGCAACGGCGTTCGTTGCCTGACCGATGTAGGTGTACTCATACATCGGCGCGGCGTTTTCGTCGTCCTCTACCAGTGCATGGACGAAATGCTCGATCTGTCCCGTGTCGTCGCTTTCTGCATCCGCCTCGAGCTCAATGCGCGTAACCGCTTGATCCCAATCGCGCACGACAGACGCGGCATTTACGGCAGTGGCCTTAACCTCGGCGCGTGCGAGCAGCTCGGCGTTGGTGACGATGGTGGCCGATGCGATAAATTGCGGCACGCCGCCCGCCTCGATGTTGTCGGGCGTGCCGAAGCGGGCATCCAGCGTGTAAGGCGTATCTCCACCCAATGCAAGCTCAGAGCGCTGGAGCACATACTGGTCGCCGTTGTTCACCGACATATTCCACGAATCGGCGAGTGTAGGCCACGATCCCGACCAAGCCTTGGTGGTCCACTTGAACATTACGAACTGGAGTATCACGTCGGCATCGACGTCTGCGCCCACGCGCAGCCGCGGAAGCTGGTGGCCGTCCGCTTTCTCGTACCCAATGAACAGTGTGAGGGATGCGGCGCCACGCACAGCGGACGAAGCGACGCCTGCAACGCCGGCTCCAAAGGTGACGGCAAGTCCGATTTGGACGGTGAACGAGCCCGACGTGTTGGAATAGTCGAGCGAAATGTTCTTGAAAAACGCTGCGCCGCTACCGTGCGTGTGGGCGCCCACGGCGAGCGCCAGTTTTGCCAGCACCCAGGGGTTGACGTTTAGGAAAAACGGCACCGGTCCTAGGGTAAACTGCTCGGTCCAATTGAGGTCGGTTCTTACCTGGAAGAGGGCCTTAATATTGCCGAATGCGGGGTCGTTGTTGTTGCCCCAGGTTTTGCCCACCCAGTCGTAGGCGAGCGATCCGTACAGCTGCGTGGCGATATCCATCGTGAACAGCAGCGTGCAATGGTGGCGAAGGAGCTTGGTGTTTCTTGGATCGGTGCCCGAACCGGCACTCATACTCTTGTACTGATTCCACTTCCCTTCCATTTCGTCGAGGTAGCGGTTTGCCTACTTGGCGCCCGACTCGCGCGGCGATTTCTTCCAGTATTCCGGATCAGGGTTGCCCGAATCGTTCATATAGCTGGCTGGTTTGTATCCTCCGCCAAACAGCACGCATCCAGCAAACGAGAAATCGAAGAGGATCGGAAATGTGGGCATCCAGCACGTGAACTTATTGCCGCCGATGCCGGGAAACGCCGCGGGGAAATCAAACGGAGTGATCTCTTGGTCCATGGTAGTGGGGACGATAGTGGTCGAGCCCGATTCTGCCTTTGCGGCCGGCGCGGTGACAACGGCCATGGGGGAGGAGAGTGTATAGGTCTTGCCCTGGTAGTCGAGGACAAAGCGCAACTTGCATCCTTCTTCCAGAAGGCTCGACGCTGCATCGAGGAACTTGTCTTCGAGTGTGAGCGTCGCCAGATTATCCGCGCCCGATGCGCTGGCCTTGACTTGGCCAATCTGCGTGACGGTTTCGGATGAGCTGTCCGCAGCGGGCATCACTTTATTGATATGCAATGTTGCCTGCCCGCCCTGCGGCAGATGAGCCTGCACGGTAAAAGCGTGCGTGTCGGTCTGGTCGTTTGCTGCTTCGTCCGCTGGCATTGCCATAAACGTGGCGTCGGCGTACTGGATGTCCCATTCGTCGAATGTGAGCTGGCGGAAGTACGGCTCGCCGTCGGAAAGCGGACGCGTGGGCGCGGTTATGGCGGTGCCGCCCTGGATACGCGCAAGAGGAATCTCGACATCACGGTAGCCCGCCATGCTAATGGAGATGCCGCCGTTAAAGTCGTACGCGTCAAGGAGCGTTGCCTCGTCCACGTAGCCTTCCGAAAGAGGGGCGACCTCAAAGATGGCCGTGCCTTCGTCATCGGTCATGGCGGTGAGCTGCTTGCCTGCGGCGTAGCGCGACGTGAGCGTGACCTTGGCGCCTGCGATAGGCGTATTCTTGTTGGCGACGTCGACCACCACCACGCCGAACATGGTGCGCGAGAGCACCAGGACCTTGAAGGGGTCTTCTTCGTCGGCATAGGCCGCGGTGGGCGCGAACGGCATCAGGAAGGCATTTTCGTTTCCCGACACGCGCGGCAACATAATGCTTGCCAGCGAGGACGCTCCAGCAACAAGTAACGAACGGCGATCAAGCATCTTTGGCTCCCATCCCGCAGGTATCGGTGGAAATAATCCAATTTTGCGAGAAGGCGCCCCGTGGCGGTAGTGTCGTCCGAGGACCAAAATGTCCAATTTGAGCGAGTGAAGCGCCGGGGCTCCGGAGCGCTTTCGATATGCCGGTCAGTCTGGCCGCTAGCGCAGCATGTGGGTAACCAGCTCGGCGCGAGTTCCGATGCCAAGCTTTGCATATACGCCGGATAGGCGGTTTTTAACGGTGCCCGGCGATACTCCCATATGGCGTGCGATTTCGACGTTGGCCCATCCACGGCAGGCGAGCATGGCCATGGTGAACTCTGTGGTCGTTAAATCGTCGGCAACGTCCTCGCCCGAATCGGGGTTGTTGATGCGTCGCCAGCCGTAGCTGAATCGATACGTAATCTCGATGATGCGTGCGAAATCGTCAGGGTATTGCGATTTTAGACACGCCTCGATGAGCCCCTGTAAAAGGCCGTGGTGCTCGCCGATGAGCTCGATGAGGCCGTCGGGGCGTGCAATGTTCCAAGCAGCTCCGAAGTGCGTTTTAGCGGCGTCGATGTCCTTGAGGCTCATGCATGCCATGGAAGCTGCTAGGTGCAGGAACAGTTCCGAGATCGGATAACTTCCCTGTTTCATGATCAGGGCGTTTTCCGCCATGCCCAGACTGCGGCCGTATTCTCCGCGCAGATACAAGGCGTGCGCCATCACGTAGCTGGCGAACAGGCGCAGGCCTTCGGGCAGATGCGCCGCAAGCGGATAAAACTCTTCGGCGGAATACGGGGAAGGCAAGTGCAGCAGGACGCTCGCGGCCGAGGCGAACAGGATATGCGTGGCGTGGACGGCGGGCGATTCCTCGTCAGTTGGCGTATCGAGGATGCCCGCAAGGCAACGGCGGGCATCGGCGATACGGTTGAGCGACAGACTGGCATATCCGCAGATAAAGCATGCGGAATAGCGCAGTGCGGGGTCGGTGGCGTCAAGATGGGGCGTGCTGTCTCGGCGGCGAGGGTGGCCTGTCCGCGAAAGTACAGCGCTTCTGCCGTGGCGACAGTGCGTGAATCGGGGTCGGAAATGCCTGCAACCGCAGCGTCAATCTGCCCCGGCACAAAGGCAGTGCACATCAACGGCATAGGAATGCGCGGGTAGCCATCGCAGTCCATCTTCCATCTCCCATCAGGTGGCAACATTAGCAGCAATTGTACTCTTGTTGCTTGGGACAGGAATTTGTGGGTATCGCCTACGATTATGTCGAACGTATAAAGGAAGAGTTTATTGGCGATGCTTCCAAGGTGGCTACCGAAGCCTAGTTGACCTCGACATTAGGAAAAATTGCCACCCCTGCAAAAAGCTCTGTCGCAGCGATGGGAAACGCATCTCGTTCTGCATATAATGAGGTCATATGACGGTGCGTTTGCATACGTGTAACGCATTCCCATCGAACCGAAAAGGAGCTTTGCATGGATCCCAACAAACGTCCCGACAACATGGTGCGTATCACCACTCTCGAACTTGCCCAGGTGTTCATCGATGAGCAAGTCGCTGCAATCCGCGAGCAGATCGGCGACAAGAAGGTTTTGCTGGCCCTTTCCGGTGGCGTTGACAGCTCTGTTGTCGCGGCGCTGCTCATCAAGGCTATCGGCAAGCAGCTCATCTGCGTGCATGTGAACCACGGCCTGATGCGCAAGGGCGAGAGCGAGCAGGTCGTCGATGTGTTCCAGAACCAGATGGACGCCAACCTGGTCTATGTGGACGCCACCGATCGCTTCCTCGACAAGCTCGTCGACGTCGACGAGCCCGAGGCCAAGCGCAAGATCATCGGTGCCGAGTTCATTCGCGTGTTTGAGGAGGAGGCCCGCAAGGTTGGCGACGAGGTCAGCTTTCTCGCCCAGGGCACTATCTATCCCGACATCCTGGAGTCTCAGGATGGCGTGAAGGCCCACCACAACGTGGGTGGCCTGCCCGAGGATCTGCAGTTTGAGCTCTGCGAGCCCGTCAAGCTGCTGTACAAGGACGAGGTCCGCGTTGTGGGCCGAGAGCTCGGCCTGCCCGAGAACATGGTTGAGCGCCAACCGTTCCCCGGACCCGGCCTGGGCGTCCGCTGCCTGGGTGCCATCACCCGCGACCGTCTTGAGGCGCTGCGCGAAGCCGACGCCATCGTGCGCGAGGAGATCGACAAGGCCGGTCTGACCATCTGGCAGTATTTTGCCGTCGTGCCCGACTTCCGCGCAACCGGCGTGCGCGAGGGCAAGCGCGCCTACGACTGGCCCTGCATCATCCGCTGCATCAACACCGTCGATGTCATGACTGCCGAGGTTCCCGAGCTCGACTGGGCGCTGCTCAGGCGCATCACCGCCCGCGTCACGGCCGAGGTCCCCGGCATCTGCCGCGTGTGCTACGACCTCACGCCGAAGCCCGTCGGCACGGTCGAGTGGGAGTAAGTTAGTCCACGTAGGCCTCCGTTCTCATTTGGGAACGGAGGCCTTTTCTTTGCCGTTCGATATCTTATGCCTGGAGATTGTATGTTTCGTTGCGCCCATACTGCCCAGACGTTACATTGCTGCGACGACTCCCAGGTTACGCATTGGGCACGCCGGGCAGAAGAGGGCCATAATGGAGTGCGCACACAATTTGTTTTAGAGGAGGATGCCGCATGGCAAAAGACGAACAAACAGGCTGGATTGTTGAGATGCTCATGGCCAGCGCATCGGTGACGCCCGCGGCTCTTTTGGAAGAGGTTATGGCAGATGAGCGCTGCGTGGCTTTTGGCCCCATCCATCATTTTATTGTGGGCGCGGTGCTGCTTGCGTGCTGGCGCAACGCCGAAGCATCTGGGGAGCGAGATGCGATGCTCAAAGACGATCTTGCCGATCTGATGTCTCGGTCGGATTGCGTGCCGGGGGCAACGTGCGCGCGCTGGGGCGTGTGCGGGGCGGCTGCGTCTGCGGGCATGGCATATGCAATCGTGCGCGGCAATGCGCCGCTGCGCAGTGAAGGCTGGCAGGAGGGGCAGCTTATGGTTTCGGAGCTGCTCGCCGCCATCGCGCACTCGGGAAGCCCACGGTGTTGCAAGCGAGATGCGCGTGTGGCGATTCGTGAGGCCGTTTCGTTTTTTAACGCGCTCGGCGGACCGCAGCTTAAAGCGTGGGAGAAGACGCCAGCCTGCGATAGCTATGCGGTCAATACAGTGTGTATGGGCGAAAAGTGCCCGTATCATCCGTCCGTAATTATCCAATAAGACATCGGGTGCCCCGGCCGTCTCGCGGTGCGGCGATTTTAGCCGAGCGCGTGCGCGGGAAGGGTCACGAGCATAGTCGTTCCGCTCTCGGAACTATCTTCGACCTCGATGGAGCCGCCGTGGAGCGCGACGATTTCCCAGGCCAGCGCAAGTCCCAGCCCCACGCCGCCGTATGCTCTGCTACGCGATTTGTCGACGCGAAAGAAGGGCTGAAAGATGCTTACCTGGTATTGCTCGGGAATGCCCGGCCCCTGGTCGCGCACACGCAGCAGTACACGGTCGCCTTCGGCGAGGGCGCCGATTTGCACGGTCGAGTTGGGCGCGCTGTAGCGAATGGCGTTTTCGGTCAAGTTGAACAGCAGTCGATAGATGAGCGTGTCGCTGCCGATCGTTTGCGCGTTGCCTTCGCTTGCAAGCGCAATACCCTTCTGTTCGGCAAGGGGCGTCAGGTCGGCGATAACTTCTTCGATCATCGGCGCCAGCTCGATTGCGTCGTTGCAGGGAACATTGCGCAGCTCGCTCATCTCGAGCAGCGTCTTTGTCATGCGCGTCATTCGCTCGGTCTGCTCCTGCAGCAAACCGAGCAGGCTCGCTGTGTCGGCATCGGCGTCGGGGTGCTCGGCGCAAAATAGCTCAACCTGGGCCTGCATGAGTGCGAGGGGCGTGCGCAGCTCGTGTGCCGCGTTGCCCGTAAACTGTCTTTGCGCAGAAAATCCCTCGTCAAGACGGGCAATCATGTCGTTAAACGACGCACTGCAGCGCCTAAGCTCAAGGGGCGCGTCCTCGCTGATTTTTGTGTCGGCAAGGTTGTCGGGTCGTACGCTCTCGACTTGCGCCGCAAAGGAGTGCAGCGGCCGCAGCGCATGCCCGTATAGCCGACCAGACAGTTCGTCAGCACGCATGCCGCACACGTAAGCAGTGCCGTCATAATCGTTACGCGCCATTGCAGCGAAAGCCTTTTCATTCGCTATCCTCCATAACGTAGCCCTCTCCAATCCGATTGCGAATCGGGTCGTATCCCAAAGCGCCGCGCAGTTTTTTGCGCAGCGACGAGATATGAACGCGGGTTGCGTTGCTAAAGCTGTTCACGCTGCTATCCCAAACGTGCTCGATAAGCTCCTCTTGACTTACCGGACGCCCCTGATTAAGCATCAGGTATTCCAAGATTCCCGTTTCCTTGCGCGTAAGAGATAAAGCCTCGCTGTCCACGGAAGCGATGCGCGCCTTGGTGTCAAAGCGGAGCTTTCCGCAGGTTAAAACTATGTCGCTTTGTGTAAAGCGTCTGAGGGTAAGGCTGCGAATTCTTGCCGCAAGCTCGTCCAGATGAAACGGCTTGGTGAGGTAATCGTTGGCGCCGGCATCGAGTGCGGCGACTTTATCGGATACTTCGCCACGTGCGGACAGAATCAGTACCTTAGTCTCGCAGGCAGTTTTCCTAAGTTCCCTGAGTACGGTCATGCCATCGATGCGGGGAAGATTGAGGTCGAGTACCACGAGGTCGAAGGCCTCAACGTCCAGTAGGTCGAGCGCCTCCTGTCCGTCGTGACAGCAGTCGACGCTGTACGCCAAGTTTCGCAAACTGCGCGCGATTGCATCGCACAGCGCCCGCTCGTCCTCGACGATCAAAATTCGTATAACAGTCTCCTCGCACATTCCAAATCGCGCTTAACACGGATTTTATAGTTGATATGGTCCAATGGTCGCGTAACGAAAGGAGTGGTCAGGTTGTTCAAAGAAGTAAAACCCGTGGTACAGGTCGCTTTGTTGATCGTCGGAATTGCCATGGTGTGCTTTGGCGTTATGCGTGGCGAGGCGGATGCCGTGCTGGCCAAAGCGATTAGGCTGTGCTTGGAGTGTATCGGAATTGGATAAAAGAGAAAACACTGCGTCGCATGTTTTGGCCCGATTTCGCGGATTCATTCAGGCGGCGGCGACGCTCATCACCAACATTCATCTGCCAAACTTTGCCAAAGGCGGCATCTATCAGGGCGCGGGAAAAACAGTCTGCGTACCTGGACTTAATTGCTATTCGTGCCCCGCGGCATCGGGTGCGTGCCCCATCGGGTCGTTCCAGTCGGTGGTAGGTTCATCCAAGTTCAACTTCTCCTACTACGTTACCGGTACGCTCATTTTGCTCGGCGTGCTGCTGGGACGATTTGTATGCGGGTTTTTGTGCCCGTTTGGCTGGTTGCAGGAACTGCTTCACAAGATCCCCGGCAAAAAGCTTTCGACGAAAAGGCTCAAGGCGCTTACGTATGTCAAATACGTTGTGCTGCTATTTGCCGTGGTATTGCTGCCTGTGCTGTTGGTCAACGATCTGGGGATGGGCGATCCGTTCTTTTGCAAGTACATCTGTCCACAGGGTGTGCTCGAGGGCGCCATTCCTCTGGCCATTGCCAATGCCGGCATTCGATCTGCGTTGGGACAGCTCTTTACTTGGAAACTTGTCGTTCTCATTGTCGTGGCAGTGCTGAGCGTTTTGTTCTATCGCCCCTTCTGCAAATGGATTTGCCCGCTCGGCGCATTCTATGCGCTCATGAATAAAGTGTCCTTGTTAGGGATTCAGGTTGACGCGTGCAAATGCGTCTCGTGTGGCAAGTGTTCAAGGGTTTGTCAGATGGACGTCGATGTGGTCCGCGCGCCCAATCATGCCGAATGTATCCGGTGCGGAAAGTGCATCGGGGCCTGTCCCGTCGATGCCATCAGCTATCGCTACGGCCTGGATGTGTCGGCGGAAAAGCTCCCCTTGACCGCCGATAAAAAGAAACAAGCTTCGACAAAACGGAGAAATGACCATGAAGCTTTCTAAAATTGCGGCCCTGTTTATGGTGCCGGTGCTGGCCTTGTGTCTTGTGGCGTGTTCGGCGCCTGGTGGCAATGCGAGCGAATCTGCGGGCTCCGATCCCAAGATCGCGGAGCTCATTGCACAGGAGCCGACCAATGCCGACGAGGCCGCCGAGCTGTATGCGAAGTTCATGAAAAAAGAGAACGATATCCTTTCGAGTGATAACGCGCTGTGGGAAAAGGTATTCAATGCGGCAAATAAAGACTCGGCAATGATTGAGGACGGCAGCAATTACGGCGATTTCCTGCTCAAGACCATCGACGGTGCCAAGGATGAGTTTACGGCGGATGAGCTCAAGACGCTCAAGGCCGGCGCACAGCAGATCAAGGAGATCGAGAACAAGCTCGAGGGCCTGGAGAAGGAGTTTCCCGGCTGTGGAAGCACGCCGAGCGCAGGCGAGAGCGTCGACGCTTCGGCAGCGGGCATGACGGCTAGTGCCAATGCTTCGAGCGAGGCGACGAAGTTTCCCAGCTTTACGGGCAAGGACCTGGATGGCAACGACGTGAGCAGCGACGAACTGTTCTCTAAGAACAAGGTCACCGTCATGAACTTCTGGTTCACCACTTGCAAGCCGTGCGTGGGCGAGCTGGGTGATCTTGAGAATTTGAATAAGGAGCTCGTCGAGAAGGGCGGTCAGGTCGTAGGCGTCAATTCCTTTACGCTCGATGGCAACAAGGGCGAGATTGCAGATGCCAAGGACGTGCTGAGCAAGAAGGGCGTGACATATAAGAACATCTGGTTCAAGCCGGATAGCGAGGCCGGTAAGTTTACGTCAAATTTGTTCTCGTTCCCGACAACCTACGTTATCGACCAGAACGGCAACATCGTAGGGGAGCCCATCGTGGGCGCCATCAGCTCCGCCGAGCAGCGCGCGGCGCTCGATAAGCTTATCGATCAGGCGATTGCGAATAGCGAGCAGTAGAAAACGCGTAAAGCATGGAGAGGATCGTGCGCCGCTGTGCGGAGTAGTCCGCTACCTTTCAAGATAAGCTCCACCATATAGAGGTCCCGCTCGGGACCTCTTCTTTTGGGCGCCACCCCGTTCGTTTTTTTGATGCGCTTCGTTGCATTCCTCATTGGTGTCGGTGAAAAATGGGGATAGAGTAGGACAAACGCGTCGAATACGAACGGCGGAGGGGAGCGGGCAGGGTACCTGCGCAGGAGAGGTTGCCGTCCATGCTGGAGCTCAAAGGAATTTGCAAAAGGTACGTTACCCAGTCGTTTACGCAGGTGGCGCTCGACAACGTAAGCCTGTCTTTTCGCGATAACGAGTTCGTGGCCATTCTGGGTCCCTCGGGTTCGGGTAAAACCACGATGCTCAACGTTATCGGCGGACTGGACCACTTTGATTCTGGTGACTTGCTGATCGACGGCATCTCGACCAAGGACTTTCACGATCGCGATTGGGATGCCTATCGCAACAACTGCATCGGCTTTGTGTTCCAGAGCTATAACCTCATTCCGCATCAGACCATTTTGGAAAACGTGGAGCTGGCGCTTACGCTCACGGGCGTGGGGCATGCCGAGCGTCGCCAGCGTGCGCGCGAGGCGTTGGAGAAAGTTGGCCTGGGCGAGCACGTTAACAAGCGTCCGAGTCAGCTGTCGGGTGGGCAGATGCAGCGCGTGGCCATTGCCCGTGCCCTGATCAATGACCCTGAGATCGTGCTGGCCGACGAGCCGACCGGCGCCTTGGACTCAACGACGTCCGTACAGGTCATGGACCTGCTCAAGGACGTGGCGCGCGACCGCTTGGTCATCATGGTCACGCACAATCCTGAGCTGGCGTACCAGTACGCCACGCGCATCGTCAACCTGGCGGACGGCAAGATCACCGACGATTCCGACCCCTTTGATGTAGCAAAGGCCGCGCGTCGCGAGGCTAAGCCTACGCGCAAAACTTCGATGAGCTTTGTGACAGCGCTGGGACTTTCGGCGCGAAACCTTATGACCAAGAAGGGCCGTACGGCCATGACTGCCTTTGCGGGGTCGATTGGCATTATCGGTATTGCGGCAATCCTGGCGCTCTCCAATGGCGTGAACAATTACATCAAAAAGGTCGAGGAGGATACGCTCTCGAGCTACCCGCTTACCATCTCCAAGCAGGACTACGACCTGTCGTCCATGATGGGCGGGCAGGGGGCTGCGGATGACGATACGTCCAAAAACGAGGGTTCGTCCGACGACAGTGCCGGCGGCAAGGCTCAGGGAACCGATAAGATCCCTGTGGTCACGGCCGTAAAGGATATGTTTGCAAGTGTTAAGTCCAACGATATGACGAGCTTTAAGGCATGGCTCGATGCTGGTGGCGACGGCATCGATAAAGAAGTCAATGCCATCCAGTACGGCTATGGCGTGACGCCGGTTGTCTATCGTGCGGGTAAGGGTGACGAGAAGCCCGTTCGGCTTGTTCCCAACGCTATGACCGAGGCCATGAGCGGCGGCGCAAGTTCGGCGGCAACGGTGAGCATGGATTCCATGGGAACCTCGGTCTTTAACGAGATGATTGACGACCAGAGCTTGCTCGACAGCCAGTACGATGTCGTGGCGGGGCATTGGCCTACGTCTGCTAACGAAGCCGTGATGGTGCTATCGAGCCGTGGCACGGTGGGCGATTACACGCTCTACAGCATCGGTGCGCTGGATATCGATGAGCTCAACGACCTGGTAAACAGCGCTATGACGGCTGACGGTGGGGTCGAAACGCCCGAGACCGGCACCGACTTTACCTACGATGATGCGTTGTCTACCACGTTTAAGGTGCTGTCGCCGGCCGATGCCTATCGCAAAAACGAAGAGACCGGCATGTGGGCCGACATGTCTGACGACGCCGACTTTATGGCTGCCAAGGTTGCCGACGGTATTGACGTGCACATTGTGGGCGTGGTGCGACCTAACGAGACCGCCAACGCGAGTGCGTTGTCCCCGGGCATTGCCTATACGCATGCGCTGACTCGCCAGCTTATGGAGCGCGCCGCCAATTCGCAGATCGTAAAAGAGCAACTTGCCCATCCCGAGACGGATGTCTTTACGGGCAAGTCTTTCGATGAACTGCAGGGCGAGGCCAAGCAAGGCGTGGATCTGGGCAGCATGTTCAGCGTGGATGAGGTGGCGCTCAAGAGCGCGTTCTCGTTCGATACCTCCGCGCTCTCGGGTGTTGCCGGCGGTATGGACCTGTCGGGTCTTGACTTGTCTGGGCTGGACATTGACCTTTCGGGCGTTGGTAGAGACATCGACTTCAGCGACATCATGGACAAAGCGCCGGCACCAGATTTCTCGGGCATCTTTGACGGTCTAGAACTCACGCCCGAGCAAATGCAGCAGGTGGGAACGCTTGCCAACCAACTGTTTGAGGGATTTTTGCAGTCTGATCAGTTTAAGGCCCTGACGCCCGAAGACCTTAAGGACGCGTCAAAGCTCGCCGCCGCATTCTCGACGTATCTTGAGCATGATGCTGCAGCCCAGCAATGCCTGGCTCAGCTGAAGGCCCTCGGCGGCGATGCCCTGGCCGAGCGCCTGCAGCAGGCGATGACCGACTATGTGCAAAAGCAGCTGGCTCCGTATCTGCAACAGGCTATGGGTCAGGTGATGAAGGCAATCAGCGAGCAGATAACGTCGACGGTATCGTCCCAGCTTAAAGCAGGCGCGGCGGGGCTCATGGGCCAGATGGCGACGCAGATGTCTTCGAGTTTTGCCAACCTAGCGAGCGCTATGCGTGTGGATGCGAGCGCTTTTGCGCGTGCCATTCACTTCAACATGGACGCCGAGGACCTGAGCTCGCTCATGATGAGCTATGCCAAGGCGTCGAAGCTCACCTACGATAACAATCTAACCACGTTGGGTTATGCGGACGAGGCCGACCCCATTTCGGTCAAGATTTTCCCGCGTGACTTTGAGGCCAAGGAGCGCGTACTCGACCATATCGATGCGTATAACAAGCAGGTCAAAGCCGCCGGCCACGACGAGCAGGCAATCTCGTACACCGACTACATGGGCATCATCATGGGCTCGGTGAATGATATCGTGAATACCATCAGCTTGGTGCTCATCGCATTCGTGAGTATCAGCCTGGTGGTGAGCTCCATCATGATCGGCATCATCACGTACATCAGCGTGCTGGAGCGCAAAAAGGAGATTGGCATTCTGCGCGCGATCGGCGCGTCGAAGCGCAACGTGGCAAACGTGTTCAACGCCGAGACCTTTATCGAGGGCCTCATTGCCGGCGTCTTTGCTGTTGTCGTCGTGGTGGCCGTGAGCTTCCCGGTTAATGCCTGGGCGCTTGCTGCCAAACAGGTCCCCAATCTGATGAGCCTGCCCGTGCAGGATGCGCTGGTGCTCATCGCGATTTCGGTGCTGCTGACGGTTGTCGCCGGCCTGCTGCCGGCCCGCAGCGCATCCAAGAAAGACCCCGTGGAGGCCCTACGCTCCGAATAATGTGACAAAGGGACGGTCCCTTTGTCACATTGAGACCCTTGCGAAATCGGGGTCTAATTACCGTTCGGCAGGTTAAGAACTCCCTCTCCCCGCTTAATGCTTGACGAAGAGTCCTCTGGTTTATATACCTATCGGTAGGCATATAGGATGTATTGCCGATAGAAATGGAGCAACCATGACTCTCACCACACCAGCCAAAAAAGATTGTCTCCGTGAAAGCGGCGCATTTGCTTGGGTCGTCGTTATTGCGCTCGGCTTAATGTCCGCCGGAACAACTGGCACATATAGCATTATTGCTGGCTCATTCGTTGCTCCAGTATGTGAAGATCTGGGCTTTGACTACACTTCTTTTTCTTTCTATTTCACCGCGATTCTTCTTGGCCTTGCGCTTGGGCTTCCGCTTTTGAGTCGCTTCATTCCAAAAGTAATCGGCAAACCATGGCATATTTGCATTGAACTCGTCCTTATTGCTGCCGGCGCCGCAATGGCGTTCTACACCGAGGTCTGGATGTTCACCGTCTCCGCCGCAGTGATCGGCATCTGCTTTTCGTTTACAACGGGCGTCTGCATGTCCGATGTCATTGACCAATGGTTCAGCAAATCGTCCGGTCTTGCCATCGGCCTCGCTTGGGGCGTTAATTCTCTCTGCACGCTGTTATTGAGTCCTGTCGTTACGCTGGTCATCGAGCAGCAAGGCTGGCGTACGGGATACATCGTGCTTGCGGCCGTTTCTGCAGCTATGATTTTGCCTGCAAGCGCATTTATCATTCGCCTTAACCCCTCTGATCGCAACATGCTTCCGTACGGAGAGACCGCCTCCGAAACCCATGAGAGCTGCAGCGCCGATGAGCAGGAAGATGTCCTTTCGGGCATGGCACTCCGCGATGCCGCGAAAACGCCGTCTTTTATTCTCTGTGCCCTTTTGCTTTGTGTGGCGCAGCTCACCTGCTGCATGAACCAGCTGTTTCCAACCTATGCAAGCGAGGTCGGTTTCAATCCTATCGTAGGAAGCTTAATGGTCTCGGCAGCTTCACTCTCCGATATCTTCCTAAATCCCTTCGTGGGCAAAACATGCGACAAGCTTGGCGCTATTAAAGCAACGGTCGCATGGACAGGTGTCAGCATTCTTTCATTCCTGCTTCTTATCATTGGCGGAAGCAATGAGACCGTTTCCATCATTGCAGCTGGTGTAAACGATGTCATGTTCGCCATCGTTGGAACCGCAATGCCGATGCTTCTCCTCTCGCTTTTTGGATCACGCGATTTTGGAAGGATCTATTCGATCGTTTGCTCAGCGGGCTATGTCGTCGGTGCTTTTGGAATGCCGGTCATGATGAAAGTTTACGGCATGGCAGGGTCATTCCAGGGAGTATTTATCTTCTGCATTGCCTGCAACCTTATGATTGCTGCGTTTGCTATCGTTTCCGGCTTTCTCAGTAAGGCTGCTGAAAAGTAATAAGCGCCGATTGCATCGGCATAGATTGCCACGCAACAGGGGTCGACTCCAAGCCAGACTGGAGTCGACCCCTGTTTTCGTTTTAAAGGTTGCCCGCAGGCACCATGGGTGCCAACATGCGCTTCAGCTTGGCTGGCCTATTTGAACATAAGCTCGACTATTCCCGCCCAAACCGCTTTTTCATCAATATCCTCACCTTGAGCGACCGTATTGCTCGCTCCCTCCAGAACGGTATAAAGAATTTGTACGTAGAGCATCACGTCAGCACTATCGGAAAACGCGCCAATCTCTGCACCATGAAGAAGGATGTCTTTAAGCGCATCCATGGTTCGTTTGGTCGCCGTCGCTTGACGTTCCTGAACTGCAGGAATTCGATTTGCTTGAACGCTAACCTCGGCCAGCACGCGCCGGCGCTTTTCATCGCTTCGATAACCACCTATAACTGAATTGCCGAGCTCGATAAGCGCGGCCTTGAACCCGTCCCTATCGACTATTAGCGAGTAGTCGCGCTGATAGTCGATGGTCGGAAACATGCTGTCCAAGAGCGTAGTGAAAATCTCCTCTTTAGAGGGAAAGTAGTAGTACACCGACGGCTTGGATATACCGACAAAGTCGCAAATCTTTCCGATAGACGCTTTGTCATAACCGACTTCTGCCACAAGATCGTACATTGCGTCCAATATTTTTTTTCTTGTGCTCACGCTGCATTTCTCCATTGCAAATCATTTCCGCACTACCAACATTATTAAGGATGGCAACGGAACATCAATTCGTGTCCAAACATGACCACTATATACGGTGAACGGTATGTATCAGTAGGCGAGCGGCAATTATTCAAAACAATATACCGAACGGTAGGTATAGTAGTACTATAGCAGATGAAACCCCGCTATTGTCGCGGCCGGACAGCATCGCGGGAAACCCGACGGAAGGACCAACCATGTACGAGAACTATCGTATGCCGGGCGAGTTCGAGAAGCGCTCCAACGTCTATGTGACATGGCTTCCCGATTACATCCGTGCAGAGGGTTACGATAACCGCCAGCCCTGCGTTGACGTGATCAAGGCTCTGCTCGAGTATGGCGACGTTACGGTCAACCTCAATTGCGGCACCCCCGGCTCCTATGAGGAGGCTTGCTCGCGCTTGAAGGAGGAGGGGGTTGATCTCGATCGCATCGAGATCACGCAGTTCGAAGACTCCAACTTCTATGTCCGCGACAACGGTCCCAGCATCATGGTCGACGACAAGGGCCATTCTTATATGGTCAACCCCGCTTGGACTTATTACGGCGTGTGGGACAAGAACTCCCCGGAGTGCCAGTCCGCACGTAAGGCAGCCGTTCACATGGCGGTTGCGCTCGGTTGCTTCGATATCGTCAATTCCGAAATGGTTTCGGAGGGCGGCGACCGCGAGTTTGACGGTCACGGCACTCTGATCGCCATCGAGGATACGGAATGCCGCAAGCGTAATCCCGAGTTCACGAAAGAGGAAGTAGAGGCCGAGTATAAGCGCATCTACAACCTCAACAAGGTTATCTGGCTTCCGCAGCCTATGCTCGAGGACGACGACTATCGACTGGGCATCCTCGACGAGAAGGAAGACGGAACTCCCGTCTTTGGCATGAGCTTTGCGGCTCACATTGATGAGATGTGTCGCTTTATCACTCCGAACAAGATTCTTCTTGCCGAGGTGTCCGATGAAGAGGCAGCTTCGAGCAAGGCTGGCGCAGAGTCTCGTCGCCGCATTGAGGCTGCCTACGAGATCCTGAGCAACGAAACGGACTGGGAGGGCAAGCCCTTCGAGATCGTTCGTATGCCCACCGCCGAGCCTATTGAAGTCGTTATCGCCCCTGGCGATGAAGATTACGAGCTCTATAAGGGCTTCATCGACGAAATGGGCGGCAAGTTTATGGATGGCACCCCCTGGCCCGAGGGCCCCGTCCACTTCTACGCCGCAGCGAGCTACTGCAACTTCCTGATTTGCAACGGCGTCGTTCTTGGCCAGCGTTATTACCACGAGGGCATGAGCGAGGTCGTGAAAGAGAAGGATGAGCAGGCCAAGGCAGTTCTTGAGAGCTGCTTCCCCGATCGCAAGGTCATCATGATTGATTCCCTCGCGCTTAACCTGTCCGGCGGCGGCGTGCACTGCTGGACTAAGGACGTGGCGGCCAGTCGTTAGTGAGCCTTAGAGCCTGCGCTCTTTGGCTTAGGCGCCACATGTACCGCTCCCCGAGGGATATCCGTGTTTTCCTCGGGGACACATTCAACAATAATTTTGATAATAATTCGAAAGGAAATAGGCATGAACAACAGCCTCCGCGGTCGCGACTACATCAACATCCATGATCTCTCCTCCGAGGATTTCCGCTATCTCATCGATCTTGCCTGGAACCTTAAGGCTCAGAAGAAGTCTGGTGTCGACCAGCGCTACTTCCCCGGCAAAAACGTCCTCGCCAACTTTGAGTGGGGCTCGACCCGTACTCGTTGCGCATTCGAGACCTCCTGCACCGATTTGGGCATGGGCTTCACTTATCTGACCAACTCCCACATGGGTGACTGCGAGACCGTCAAGGACGCCATGCGCGTCTTTAACGGCATGTATGATCTCATCGTTTATCGCGCACAGAAGGACGAGCAGTTCCTCTATGACGTCGCCGACCTGGTTGACATCCCGGTCATCAATGCCCTTACTCTCGGCGATCACCCGACTCAGATGCTCGCTGACGCTCTTACGATGGAAGAGCAATGGGGCGGTTTGCGTACGAGCCGCGGCAAGAAGATGGCTTTCGTTGGCAACTGCGCCGGCGCCCCGGTGTGGTATGGCCGTCTGTGCGCTATGCTCGACATGGACTTCCTCGCCATCGGCCCCGACGACCTCCGTCATCAGATGTGCAAGGAAATGATCGAAGAGGTGGAGGCCTGCTACGCCAAGTACGCTCCCAATAGGACCTTTACCATCACCTCTGACCTCGATGCCCTGGATGGCGTTGACGTTATCGTTACCGAGGAGTGGCGCTACATCAACCCCGAGTGCGGCGAAGAGGTTCTGGATCCCGACGACTACAACTCCTGGCTGGGCGATGCCGAGTCTTTGTACCCCTATCGCGTCACCAGCGAGCTGTGCAAGCGCACCAACAATCCCGACATCTTCTGCATGCATGAGCTTCCCTCTGTCCATAACGCAGATCACCGTGTCGGCAAAATGCTCCTCGACCAGTGCAAGAACGACCTCCATCGCGAAATCATCACCGAGGGCTTTGAGATTGCCGACGAGTGCTTTGAGGCCAACGCTTCGGTCATCTTCCGTGAGGCAGAGAACCGTCAGCACACCATCAAGGCCGTTATGTGTGCCCTTCTGGGTCTCTAGGAGCTGTATCAATGGAAAATGCAAAGTTAAAGAGCAGCAAGGTTTACGCATGGGTTCTCGTAATCGCGCTCGGCCTTATGTCTGCCGGCACGACCGGATCCTATAGCGTCATCGCGGGCTCCTTCGTCGCACCCGTGTGCGAGGAATTCGGGTTTGACTATTCCATCTTCTCGTATTACTTCACCGCAACGCTCATTGGTCTTGCGGCAGCTCTTCCGTTTGTCGGAAAACTCATTCCCAAGGTCGTTGGCAAGGTTTGGCTCCCCGTTGTCGAGCTTATTTTGCTTGCTGCCGGCGCAGGCATGGCCTTCTACACCGAAGTCTGGATGTTCATCGCCGCTGGCGCCCTGATTGGCGTTTGCTTCGCCTTCACCACCGGCGTCGCCATGTCCGACGTTATTGACCAGTGGTTCAAAAAATCTGGTGGCCTGGCAATCGGTCTCGCTTGGGCAGTGAACTCGATTTACATGCTCATCATGAGCCCCGTCATCACCTCTGTCATCGAGGCCGCTGGCTGGAGGACTGGCTATCTGGTGCTCGCTGGCGTCTCCGCCGTGCTCATTCTCCCCGCTTCCGTCCTGATTATTCGCTATAAGCCTCAGGACAAGGGCATGCTGCCCTATGGCTACGTCGAGGGCGAGACGGTCACCGAGACCGAGGAGACGACCGAGGATAGCACGCGTGGCGTTAGCTATGCGCGCGCCATTAAGTCGCCTGCCTTCTTCTTCTGCATCGGCTTCCTCTGTCTCGTTCAGCTCACTTGCTGCATGAACCAGCTCTTCCCGACGTATGCTTCCGAGGTTGGTTTTAGCCCCATGGTGGGCGGCTTCATGGTATCCGCTGCATCGCTCTTCGATCTGTTCCTCAATCCGATCGTCGGCACCACTTGCGATAGGTTCGGCAGCACGAAGGCCATTCTGGGCTGGCTCGCTGTCTCCATCCTCTCCTTTGTCATGCTCATGATGAGCAGCGGCAACTCGACGCTCAGCATCCTCGCAGCAGGCGTGAACGACGTAATGTACGTCATCGCTGGCACTGCCCTGACCGTTTTGGTTATGGATGTCTTTGGCTCCCGCGATTTCGGTCGCATCTTCGCGCTGATCTGCTCCGTGGGCTATATCGTCGGCGCCTTTGGCATGCCCGTTATGATGAAGGTCTATGAGCTTGTCGGCTCCTTCCAGGGCGTCTTCATCTTCTGCATCGCATGCAACGTTATTATCGGCCTGTTCTTGCTGCTGGCAAAAAAGACTGGTAAGAACCTCTCCTGGGACGAATAGTTCGATTCGTCTTAGACATACGCTGTAGGGCTTAACCTGCAGCCGCTTTGGGGCATCGACTAACATCGGTGCCCTTTTTCATCGAATGTGACAAAGGAGCAGCCACTTTGTCACATTGAGTGGCATGTAAATCGAGGTCTAATACTTTTCCGAGAAGTGAACGGCCATACTTGGACCTCCGAAGCATCGACATTTTTAGACGTCAAACCCGCAGGATTTGGCTGGCAAAACCGCAGGAAATTGCATCTCGAAAGTGCCGATGCTTCGGGGGCCCGTTTTCACTCGTTCACTTCTCGGGAAAAGTATTAAACCTCGTTGTATGGGGTGCGGCTGGAGGGTGGTCATCGTTCAGTAGCTACCTCTTCCTTGTGAATCGCCTGAAGCGCAAGGCATAATGCATGTGACAAAGGGACGGCCCCTTTGTTGTGTTGATATGAGAGAAGAGTAGATGATCCTTTCGCTGGCCCCTATGGAGGGGATTACCGGGCATGTGTTCCGTCGCGTGCATGCGGAGTGCTTCGGTGCGCTCGATTGCTATTACACGCCGTTTTTGCCGCCGCCGCGGGTGGGAAACCGCTTTGGCGGCAAGGCGTTTAAGGAGATCGATCCTGCCAATAACCAGGGGCTCAACGTGGTGCCTCAGCTGATGTCCAAGAACGCGGACGAGTTTGTGTGGGCGGCACAGGTGCTCGCCGACATGGGCTACCGCGAGGTCAATCTCAACCTGGGTTGCCCTTCGGGAACGGTTGTCGCCAAGGGCAAGGGCTCGGGTTTCTTGCGCAATCTCGACGAGCTCGAGGCGTTCTTAAGCGATGTGTGCGAGCGGTCGCCGTTGCCGGTGTCGGTAAAGACCAGGCTGGGGCTGGAGAATGACGACGAATACGAGCGCGTGCTCGATCTGTATTGCCGCATGCCGTTGGCAGAGCTGATCGTGCATCCGCGCGTACAGAAGGACCGCTATACGGGCTCGCCGCGCAAAGAGTTTTATGGCGAGACGCTGGAGCGTGCGCCGTTCCCCGTGGCCTATAACGGTGACATTTTTGATCTTGAGGATATGGACGCGCTGGTGGAGGCCTATCCCGGCACGCGCCATGTGATGTTGGGGCGTGGCCTGCTCGCGAACCCCGCTCTGGCTCGCATGGTCAAGGGCGGCCCTGCTGCAACGGCTGCTGAGCTGCAGCGCTTCCACGACACGCTGTTTGCGGCATATGCAGAAGAGATTGGCGGCAATGCGGTCTTCCGCATGAAGGAGTGGTGGTTCTACGCCAAGTGCGCTTTCGCTGATCCCGCTACCGTCCACAAGATCGTACGCAAGACCAAAAAGGTCGACGAATACCGCGCTGCCGTCGAGCGCGTCTTTCGTGAACAGCCGCTTGCACCCACAGCTCGCTTCCACGGCTAACTAGTCATCGGGGGCGTTCTTTAACGACTGGTCATTTAAGGACGTCCCCAACGACTATGTAGCAAAAACATGTACACTAGCATCCAAAGATGTCGAAAAATGTCGACTTTGGATGCTGGTGTACATGTTTGGGTCCGACGGGGGAGCGGGCCTAGGCAATCAGTGCATCAAGTGTAATGAGCTCTCTGAGCCGCTCCGTGCGTGTTTGCCCATGGCGTTTGGCTTTTTCGTCAAACGCCTCAAGAATCGATTCGCCCACACGTGCTGATATAACGACGCTCGGCTCATCGGAGATTGGTGGCCTTCCCAACTTGATGGTGCGACCTTTCGGCCACTCATCTTTTTCGTAGGCTTCCGCGGCTTTCTTCAACTCTCCGGGAGCAAACCCCATCATCTTTTCGAGCTGCTTAGCATCCATGGCGCCTCCTATCGATCGACATAATGTCGAGCGCCGGTTCTCGGATTCTCTTTTTGTATACAATTTTGTAGACAAAAATACAAGCAGTTCATCGGGCTAATTAGCTTGTTTTGACCCGCCTGTTCGATAGGAAATGAGCATTGACGGCTTCGATACTCCTTTGCTTTTCAGCTTGGAATTTGGATGCTCATTGAACTTCCGGAGGGGAGCCCTTTATTAAGCTATCGAGATTCTGGGCAGGAGCTCTCACTGGTCTTCGGTAATGGGGCCAGCTTAATTCGCGACACAGTGTGTCGCGAATGGGAGTAGTCGTTAGGTGTCCTTCAATGGCTACTCATATAAGAACGTCCAAGTGTCGGATTTTGTCATTTAGTGTCGTTCTCAGCGACTATTCTGGAGGGTCGTGGTCAAAAAAGGGCAAATATGAGTACTGTTGCCATTATGGTTGCATTTATTTTGCTATAAATTGTAGCTCCTGATGAGATTTGTTCCCATTAAGAGCTACTTTTATTGAACATATGAGGAGAAATAACGTCGTCTGCGGACGAATGGAACGTTGAATAGTTCCTGAAGTGATCAAAATCGCTGCTACTAAACAGGTAGCAGTACTCATATTTGCCCTTTTTTGACCACAGCCCTCTCGGAAACCTTTCCAGAGGCGTCAAACAGCCATAATCCAAAGGTCGCCTCAAACAATTAGCCGGCTAAGAGCCTCCGTGACTACCCAAAAGCTGTACGCCAGCATCCAAAGATGTCGAAAAATGTCGACTTTGGATGCTGGCGTACATGTTTGGGTCGTATGGGTTGGGGCCCTGGACGGACAGAGCGTGCGTACTAGAGCAGGTTTTCCTGCACCCACGCGATGATGTCGCTCGATTCGTAGAGTGGTTTGCCATCGATGAACAGGCAGGGAACCTGGCGTTTTCCGCCGACGGCGATGAGTGTCTGTTCGGCATCGGAATCGGTCGAGATATTGCGCTCGGGAATGGTCACGCCGTTATCGGCCAAAAAGTGCTTGACCTTTAAGCAATACGGGCAGCCGGTCATAACGTACAGCGCGAGCTCGTGATTAGTAGTCATAGGTCTCCAATCGGTTGAGGTTTCGATTGAAATACCCAAAGCCGCCGCGGTCTATGCACGCGCCAAAGACGACTCGATGGCCTGGACCAGAAACGCCGTAGCTCCGGTGCCGCAGGGCTTGTCGTAGTAGTCGATAAAGCGCTGGTCGGCAAGATGGCCGTGGGCGAGGCCCAGGTACGCTTCGTTCTGGGGTTCGCGTCCCCAGTTGAGACCAATCCAACGACGATGCATCGCGACAAGCTTGCGAGCCTCGCTTCCATTCGCATCGCCATCGCCCATGGCAATCGAGAGTTGGCCCAGAATAGCGCGTTCAAGTTCCTTCATGTCGTTCCATGTCTCGGGGTCCATGTCCAGCAGTGCTTCGTTTGCTGCGTCGATCGCCTCGTCGCCGTAGCGCTTCCGGGCTTCGTCGCCGTAGCGCTCCTCGTTTTCCTGCACGGTGCGCCAGCGCTCCAGTTGCGGCAGGACGGCGCCCATGAGCGAGACGGCTTCGTCGAGCGACATGTCGGTGTTTTGCGCCAGCCGTGGGGCACAGTCCTCGATCATCGCCTCCATCGTGGTCTCGTAGGTGTACTTGCCGTGGTCGTAGCACCACTTGCAGTAATGGTCGGTCGCGGTGCCCGCAGCATCGGTGCCGCAGTCGTCGGGCGTGAGTATCATGCCGCAGCTCTGGCAATAGTGCTCAGGCATTTCGAGCAGGTGGGACAGCGGTTCTCCGGTTACGGCGGCGATGAGCTTCATCATGTCGATGCCCGGTGTGACCTCGCCACGCTCCCAACGGCTGACGGCTTGGCGTGTGACGAAGAGCTTGGCGGCGAGCTGCTCCTGGGTAAGGTGATGGGCGCGACGGACGGCGATGAGCTTTTCTGCAAAGGCCATAGCGGCTCCTTTCTGCTGGTTGATGGCTTAAGCATACGCGGCAGCAGGTGCCCTTCCAAGCAACCGTTGGTTGCACGACGGAGGACCGCGGCGAAGAATTGCGCGCAACGCCCCACGCCTCCATGCCGTACAATGACCGGCATGGAACCTATCGCACACATACATACCGACCTGCCGCAGAAGTTCGGTATTCCGCGCAACAGCTTTTTGGCGCCTCATCTGCAGGGACGCATCGTCTTTGAGCCGGAATTTGCCTCCAACGCAGCGGTTGAGGGCCTGGACTCCTTCTCTCACCTATGGCTGCTGTGGCGCTTCGAAAACGGAACGCCCGGCGGCACGGCTCAGGACATAGCTGCCGATGCCAAGACGCAGGACAGGTCCGGCACCAATGCCAAGTGGTCGAAAACTGTGCGCCCGCCGCGTCTGGGCGGAGCCGAGCGCGTGGGCGTCTTTGCCACGCGCAGCCCGTTTCGCCCCAATCCTATCGGACTTACCTGCGTAAGGCTCGATCACGTTGAGCTCACCGACGATGGCCCCATCATCCATGTGCTGGGGGCCGATCTGCGCGACGGCACGCCCATCTACGACATTAAGCCCTACATTCCGTTTGCGGACTGTCACCCGGATGCGACCGGCGGCTGGATTGAGGATGCTCCGTGGCAAGAGCTCGATGTTGAGTTTCCGCAAGCGCTACAGGATATGGTCCCGCCCGCAAAGCTCCCCGGCTTGGTCGAAGTCCTTCGCCAAGACCCACGCCGCGCAGGCAGCAAGCACGAGCCAAACCGCATTTACCACTTGGCTTACGCCGGGCTCGACATATCGTTTACGGTCGATGAAACCCAGCTAACCGTAGTCGCCGTCAACGACGCGCGAGACTAACCAGCCATTCGCCCGCACCCGTCAAATTAAGCGCCAAACCCCATGCCAAAACCGCCCACGCTGGTGGACAATAACGCCTATCGAAACAGTCTACTTTGCACGGGAGCTCAGCATGAAATACGACTTTAGCTCGCTAATCGATCGCCACGGCATGGACTCCATCGCCGTTGACTCCTGGGGCGAGATCCCCGGTATGGCTCCGAACGCACCCGACGAGGGCTTCGACCGCATTCCCATGTGGGTGGCCGACATGAATTTTGCCACGGTGCCCACGGTCCAGGAGTACATCATTCAGCGCGCTCAGCATCCCATGTTTGGCTACTTTAACCCGCGCTCCGAGTATTTCGACCGCATCATCGAATGGCAGAGCCGTCGCAATGGCGTTGAGGGTCTGCGCCCTGAACATATCGGCTACGAAAACGGCGTGCTGGGCGGTGTCGTGTCGACGCTGCGTGCGTATGTTCAGCCAGGCGATGCGGTGCTGGTCCACAGCCCTACCTACATCGGCTTTACCAAGTCCATCGAGGCTGCGGGCTATCGCATTGTCCACAGCCCGCTTAGGCTCGACGACCAAGGCGTGTGGCGTATGGACTTTGAGGACATGGAGCAAAAGCTCGCCCAAAACCATATCTATGCCGCGGTGTTCTGCTCGCCGCACAATCCCTGCGGCCGCGTATGGGAGCGCGACGAGATCGAGCGCGCCATGGATATCTATCGCCAGCACGATTGCGTGGTGATCTCGGATGAGATTTGGTCCGATATCATCCTGCCGGGTCGCAAGCATATCCCGACGCAGTCGGTGAGCGAGGATGCCCGCATGCGCACGGTTGCCCTCTATGCGCCCAGTAAGACGTTCAACCTGGCGGGCCTGGTCGGCAGCTACCACATCATCTACAACGAGACGCTGCGCGACCGCGTGTGCGCCGTGTCCAACAAGACCCACTACAACGAGATGAATGTCCTTTCCATGCATGCGCTTATCGGTGCCTACCAGCCGCAGGGCTACGAGTGGGTGGACGAGCTCAACCAGGTGCTTGCCGACAATATCGAGTACTTCTGCAATTACGTGGACGAGCATTTTGAGGGCGTGGGCTATTCGCGTCCGCAGGGCACGTACATGGTGTTTCTGGACTGCACCGAGTGGTGCCGCGAGCATGGCTGCGATATTCAGTGGCTGCTCGACGAGGGGGCGCGCGTGGGCGTTGGGTATCAGGATGGCCGTCCGTTCCACGGGCCCTGCCACATTCGCGTGAATCTGGCGCTGCCGCTTTCGCGCGTTAGGGAGGCGTGCGACCGCCTGGACCGTTACGTTTTTAATGCACGGTAAGTGTGCGCTGCATGCGGGGCGGCCTTCTGCCGCGTCGGCTGGAAGGCCCCGTATGGTAAGGCGTCTGTAACCATTGGGCGCTCGAGTGGTTTCATTTGCTATTATTTTTAACCATTTCAGTCTGTAAGCAGGATCGTCCGGAGCTCGATGAAAAGACCTCGCCGCTCGGTTGCCATATCGTTGTTTGTTGCGCTTGCGGTAGCGTGTGCCTTTGTCGTAGCGATAGCCGGCTGTTCCGGGTCGAATGACGGAGCCTCGACGTCTGCATTAGAAGAACTGGACGCCTCGCAAGTCAAAGACGACGATCTTAAGACGCTCAACGTCGGCAGCGACCTCTATCCACCGTTTGTGTATACCGACGAGTATGGCGATATCGTTGGCCTGGATGTCGAGATATTGACCGAGGCTTTGGCCCGCATTGGTTACAAGCCAAAATACCAGCTGATCGATTGGGAAAAGAAGAAAGAGCTGCTGGCGAGTGGCGAGCTCGATTGTGTCATGGGTAGCTTTAGCATGACGGGTCGCGAAAGCGAGTATCGCTGGGCCGGTCCGTACCTTGCGAGCCGCCAGGTGGTCGCGGTCAATCCCGAAAGCGACATCTACACACTCGCCGATCTTGAGGGCAGGGTCGTGGGGGTGCAGTCCACCACCAAGCCCGAGGGCATTTTGCTCAACCGTACCAATGAAAACGTTCCGCAGATCAAGGAGCTCTACAGCTTCTCGGATCGCTCGTGCCTGAACCCGGCGCTCGTCGAGGGCCTGGTCGACGCTATCGCCGCACATGAGTCCTCGCTGCTCACCTATGAAAAAGACTATGGCGTGACGTATCGCATTCTGAACGAGCCGCTGCTGGAGGTTGGTTTGGGCACCGCTTTCGATATCAACGACACGCGCGGTATCGACGTTAAACTCACCCATGCTACCAAGAAATGCTTGCCGATGGCACCATGGAACGCCTGGTGTCAAAGTACTTTGATGACCCCTCACCATTTTTGAATATGGAGGGCCTGTCGTGATCGATGCGCCCGACTACACCGCTCAGGAGCGGGGCAATCATTCGACCTGGGTATGGCTCCTTGCCGCCCTGGCGGGTATAGCGCTCTCGGTTGTTGCCGGCATGATGAGCTACGGCTACACCACGGCTCAGGCCGAGCAGTGCTTTGCCGACGTTGTCGACTACGTGGCGACGCAGAGCCTTTCCTACGATGCGTTCAATAGCGCCTATACGACCAAAAACCTGATTCGCGTTATGGAGATCGCCGGAGAGGTGGCGCGCGATATGGAGCGCGACGGATCGGTGGATAACGCCGCGTTGGAGCAATATGCTGACCAGCTCAACGTGAGCGCGCTGATCGTGACGGACGCATCGGGCACCTGGTGTCCGAGTCCTCGACGGATGACATGGGCTACGAGTCGCTCGCTACGTATCTCAAAGAAGCGCCCGTGCTGGAGGTGGCAACCCATCCGCTTAAGTCCTATACCGCCCGCATCACGCTTGCGGATGATTCGGTTGCAGACATTGGTTGCGTGACCCGGCAGGATGGCGAGGGTATCGTTATCGCGGTAAGGCATCAGAGCGCGAAGGCAGTTGCAAGCAATACGCTCAAACTGCAGAGTCTGCTCGAAGGCTATGAAACCATCGATAGCGGCAATATCGTGATCGAAAGCGACGGCAAGGTCGTTGCGACCAATGCCGTCGAACCCACCGTATTGGGCGTGTTCGACCTGCCCGCGACGGACGCCATCATTGTCGACGAAATTAAGGATCGATGCCTGCCCGGCAAAGTCCGCCTGGTCAACGTCAACGGCGAGTGGTATTTGGGCACATACGGCAAAGCGCAAAAATTCTACGTGTACACCTATGCCTCGGCGCAGCGCTACTTTGAGGTCGTCGCGGCTGTCGCTGCCGGCGTGCTGGTGCTCTACAGCGGTGTTGTAGCCACTGTTGTGATGGTGCGCCGCCGCGCTGATCGTCGACGTTTGACGGACTTGCTGCAGCAGGAGCGCGACTATGGCGACAAGCTGGCAAAGGCGGCGCGTGAGGCCTCGTCTGCCGACTCGGCAAAGACGGAGTTCCTGCGTCGCATGAGCCACGATCTGCGCACGCCCATCAACGGCATCCGCGGTATGGTCGAGGTCGGCGATGCCAATGCGGACGATCTGCAAAAGCAGACCGAGTGCCGCTCAAAGATCTGGACGGCATCGGGACTGCTGCTCGACCTTGCGAATGAGGCCCTGGATATGAGTCGCCTGGAGAGCGGTCAGGTCGACCTGGAGCTTGTTCCCACAAATTTGGTGACCCTCAACCACGAGGTGCGCGATATTCTGGAGCGCCAGGCTGAGGAACGCCTGGTGACAATTATCTGCGATCAGCAGACGCTTAATCATCCCTATGCGCGGGTGAGCGTGACGCACCTCAAGCGCTTGTTGCTCAATATTGCCGGCAATGCCGTCAAGTACAACCGCCGGGGCGGCTATGTTCGCCTGGTGTGCCGCGAGGTGGAGCCAGCGGATGGCATTCCTGTCTATGAATACACGATCGCCGATAACGGTATTGGCATGAGCGAGGAGTTTCAACAGCACCTCTACGAGCCGTTTTGTCGCGAGGAGCAGCAAGTGGAAGGCGCTTCATCGGGAACTGGCCTGGGTGCGCCTATTGCCAAACAGTTGGTCGAGCTTATGGGCGGAACCATGAGCTTTTCGAGCATCTTGGGGCAGGGGACGACGTTTACCATCCGTCTGCCGTTTGAGAAGTGCACGCGCTCCGAGATCCCTCAGGCAGTGCGCGTGGACGCGGGGGACGGCGATGCGCTCCAGGGCTTGCGCGTTTTGCTCGTAGAGGATAACGACCTGAATGCCGAGATCGCGCAGTTTACGCTCGCCCGCGCCGGTGCCGTCGTGACGCATGCCAAGGATGGTGTGTCTGCCGTCGAGAGGTTTGCCGCGAGTGCGCCGCACGAGTACGACGTGGTGTTGATGGACATCATGATGCCGGGCATCGATGGCCTTGAGGCCACGCGTCGGATTCGAGCACTCGATCGCGATGATGCCGCGACCACACCGATTATCGCCGTGAGCGCCAACGCCTTTGCCGACGATCGCAGGCTTTCGCGTGAGGCGGGCATGAACGCGCACCTGAGTAAACCAGTGAGTTCGCAGGAGCTCGTTGAGGCGCTTGCGCACATAGCCGCCGACGCTTTATAGGCATATGGCCCGGTTCCAATGTTGGTTGGAATCGGGCCATTATTTGTTTTGAAGGGCTTGCCTGGACCCTACTTCTCGTGAATCTGTTTGCCGCAGAGATGCTCAATCGTAATCTCGTAGAGTTGCACACCCTTAATGTCTTTGGCGATTTCTTCCTCGACCTCTTCGGCGGTGGGGTAGTACTTGAGCGCGAGCTCACGGACCTTGTCCTCGATAAATGCGGGGGTGTCGTTCGCCAGGCGGCAACGGCCAAAGACAACGGTGCTCTGCACGTAGGGAGCCCAGTCATCGTTCTTGTACCAGTCGTTTCCGTAAACGGTAAAGCAGACCTTGTCATCGCGCTTGAGTGCGTCGACCTTGTGGCCGGCTTTGGCGCCATGGAAATAAATCTTGTCGTGCTCGGCGTCGAAGAAGTAGTTGACGGGAATGGCGTACGGGTAGCCATCGTCGCCGTTGACGGCAAAGACGCCGCGCTTGCAGGTAGCGAGCAGTTCGCGCGCTTCCTCGTCAGTGATGGCGCGTTTCTTTCGACGTAAGGGCCTAAACATCGTTGGCTTCCTTTCTGGTCGTGCGTGGTGGTTGAGCACAAACTATAGCGAAACAGATCCGTTTTTCTTGATGCGGGCGAGTATGTTTTTGAGCTTGTTAAAGTCGAGCGGTTTGGACAGATGGGCGTTCATGCCGGCGTCGTGTGCCGCCTTGGCGTCCTCGGTAAAGGCATTGGCGGTGAGCGCGATGATGGGGATATCGGCTGCATCGGCCTTCTTGCTCAGGCGAATCGCGCGGGTTGCCTCATAGCCGTCCATGCCCGGCATCATGATGTCCATCAGGATCGCATCGAAGCTGCCGGCGGGACGGCCAACGTATAGGTCGACCGTTTCGTTGCCGTCGGCGGCGTGAGTTACGACGATGCCCTCGCTTTCGAGCAGAGCCTGGGCAATCTCGGCATTGAGCTCGTTATCTTCTGCCAAAAGGACGTTCATGCCGGCAAGCGAGCAGCTGTTTGCCTGGCCGTCCGCACGTTCTCCTGCCTGAGGATTCTTGTCGATATCGAGCGGAATCTGGACGTTGAACGTACTCCCCACGCCAACCTCACTCGAAATCTCAATCGTGCCGCCCATCAGTTCAATAAGTGACTTGACGATTGGCATGCCCATGCCGGTTCCCTGGAACTTGCTGCGCGCATCGTCACCTTCCTGGGCAAACGGCTCATAGATATGCTTTAAAAACTCGGGAGCCATGCCAATGCCGGTATCCGAAACGCTAAAGCAAAAGAGCGCGCGCCCATCATCGAGTGGCTTGGTCTGTGAGCTAAAGGTGACGGAGCCGCCGCGCTTGTTGTACTTAATGCTGTTGTCTAGCAGGTTGATTATGATCCGTCGGATATGGGTGGGACTGCCGATCATGTATGGCCCCGTAGCGTACGGCAGACTATTGTCCTGCATTGTGATGCCGTTACCGGACGCGCGGAGCTTGCACAGCACCAGCGCATCGTCACAGAGCTCTTTGAGGTTAAAAGGAGCATGTTCCAGTGTTAGCTTGCGGTCTTCGATTTTGCCCATCTCGAGGATATCGTTGATCAGCGAGAGCAGGTGATTGGCGGCAACACGCGCCTTGGCGCGGCTTTCGCGGGCGACTTGCATATCGCCTTCCTTCAATTCCTCGATCTCGATAAGGCCCAGGATACCGTTGAGCGGCGTACGGATGTCGTGGCTCATGCGCGTGAGGAATGCCGTCTTAGCGGCGTTGGCAGCATCGGCTTTTTTGCGCTCGGTTCGAGCACGCACGAGCGTCCAGATGAGCAGGACGATGCCGACCGACAACATACCGATGAGGGTAGCTGCAATGGCGGTGCGGTTGCGATAAAGGAATTGAAGTGTGTTGGATTCCTGGGTCGTGTACGACGTGGAGGAGAAATTGCTTGCGGAGAGCGATTCTCCGGCATTAATGATGCCCTTGTTGATGATTCCCAACAGCTCGGGTTTTCCGCGCGAAATCCAGCACGAGAGCTCACAGGTGTCAGGGAGCTCGGCCGTCTCGCAGTCCTCGAGATCGTAACGGTCACCGATGGTTTTTACGCGTGAACTGGGAGCGACGATGCAGTGCACCGTTCCCTTCCTGAGGGCGTCGAACGCTTCATCGTCGGATTGGTATTCGGTTACGGTCGCTGTGGGGAACAGACTTTCAAGTGCATTTTTGTTGACAAACGACGATTTGGTACAGGCGATGTTCTGAAGGTCTTTGTTCAGGTTGCTGCCGGTGTGGATGGCGGTGAGGGACATGGTCCCCAACGATATCGACTGCACAACGCCTGTTTGCTCGGCAAACCAGTAATTTCGGTATACCGGTAGCGCAACGTCTATGCTTCCCTTTGACAGGGCCTTTGACATCATCTTGTAGCTATCAAAGGCGACGGTTTTGACCGTAATGCCAAATTTATCGTGCAGCGTCGTCGCAAGCGATGCGAGCGAACCTTCCATTTCGCCGTCTTCGTCTTCGTTACAGTAGGGGAGTTTGCCCGTAATGTAGCCGAGCGTGATGGTGTTGTCATTTGCTTTGAGCCAGGAACGTTCGGGGCTGTTGAGCGATGATGAACCGCTGTTTTGGGCCGAGTAGTTAGATTTGACTTCGTCGATATAGCGTGGGTTGACGCGGGCGATTGCCGACATGGCGGCATTGATGTCGTCCATCAGGTCGGAGCGGCTTTTGGGGACGGCAAAATAGTAGTCGCTCGAACCAATGTAGAACATGGGGGAGGCGCTGGGCGACGAGGTCGTGTCGTTCATGATGATGGCATCGACCTCGTTGTTTGCGAGCGCGTCAAAGAGGGCACCGCCAGTGTCGATTTCTTTATAGGTGCAGGTAATGCCTTCGTTGGCGAGCCACTGCTGGCCAACGAAGGTTTGCATAACGCCGGGGTTGCAGCCGATGGTAAGGCCTTGGAGCGCTTGGGGTCACCCTTGGCCAGATCGTCTCGATCGGGCTTGGCGTAGATGAAGTAGCGCTCGGTGCCCTCGGGGTTCGAGGAAAAGAGCAGCTTTTGGGCGCGTTCCTCGGAGTAGGAGATGTTGGGCATGAGGTCGATCTCGCCCGCCTCGAGCATGTCCATAAGCTCAGTGAAGGTGCCGGAGACGTATTCGTACTGCCAGCCGGGCGTGTAGTACGACAGAGTCTGGAGGTACTCGTAACCCCATCCCGAGAGACGCTCGCCGGGGGTGCCGTTCTGGAAGCCCTCGTTGCTGACGAGCCAACCGACGCGGACCGTCTTGACTTGCTGATCGGTATTGGCGGCATAGGCGGGGGCGGGCATGATGGTGCTCAGTACGGCGAGCACGGCAAGCGCGACGGCCAGGGTGCGATATATAACTGAACGAAGGACAGCGGAAGCTCTCACATGCAATCCTAACGAATCGAGACATTACCGCATAAGGATACCAGCTCAACCCGCCTGGTCAGCAGCTGCACCGCAAAACGGTCCCGCCCGGCACTTGGGGACAGTCCCTTTCTGCCGGCACAAAAGGAACGTCCCTAACTGCCGGTTGTGGGACAATACCGAGCGAACGAGATTGGACGTCTGGGAAAAGGGGTCGCGATGAACAAGTTGAGGACGCTTGCCGATGTGTTGCGACAGGCTGGCTTTGCGCGCATCACGGGCCTGTTTCTTATCTTCTATCTGCTGTGCTCGACGGCCGTCTGGCTGTCCGAGCCCACGACCCTCACGTTTGGCGATGGACTTTGGTTTAGCTTTGAGACGGTCTCGACGATCGGCTTTGGCGATATCCCCGCCGAAACGCCGGTTGCCCGCGGCATTACCGTTATCCTAAGCGTCATCAGTATCTTCTATATCGCCATGCTTACGGGCGTGGCGGTGAACTACTGCAATACGCTCATCAAGCTGCGCCAAAAGGACACCATGGCGCGCTTTATGGACGATCTTGAGCATTTGGAAGAGCTCGATCGCGACGAGCTCGCCGACCTGTCGCGCCGTGTGCGCGAGTACCGTCGCCGGCAACGCTAGAACGGGCGCCGCGCGTCACGACGAGGGGGACTGAATATGAATATCACGGTATACCTGGGTGCCAGCGTCGGCAACGACCCGGCGTTTCTGCCTGCGGTGCGGCAACTTGGCACGTGGATTGGCTCCAATGGCCACGCGCTGGTATACGGCGGCTCCAAGTCGGGCCTGATGGGCGCGCTTGCCGATAGCGTGCTCGATGCTGGCGGGCATGTGACGGGCGTTGAGCCGAGCTTTTTTATCGAGGCAGAGTTTCAACACGACGGTATTGACGACCTTATCGTGACGAGCGACATGGCCGAGCGCAAAGCCAAGATGGTCGAGCTCGGCGATGCGTTCATCGCATTTCCGGGCGGCACGGGCACGCTCGAGGAGATTGCCGAGGTCATGTCCGCCGTGTCGTTGGGGCATCTGAGTGCGCCGTGCATTCTGTACAACCTGGATGGGTACTACAACGACCTCAAAGCCCTGCTCGGGCACATGATTGATAAGGGGCTTTCGAGCTCGAAGCGCCAACTCGGCATCTACTTTGCCGACGATTTGCGCGAGATTGCCTCGATTATCAACGGATAAGTCTTGAGCCTGCCCCACTATGACTCCCAATGGTGCCGTTTGCGGCGCAGATGGTTGGCTCGTTCGGACAACGCTCGCTCTACAATAAAACGTATCTATGTCGACTTTGATCGCGGGAGGACCCGATGGATAACCTTGCCAAACCCACGAACCGAGCGCTGTTTTTGGTCAGCGTTGCCGTGACCGGTGCACTCGCGGGTGCTGCAGTCTGGCTATTCTTCTTTGCGATGGAGCATGGCATTGATTATTTGTGGACCGAGGTCCCGCATATGCTGGGTGTCTCTTCGCCCGAACTCGCCAGCGGCCCGTTTGGCTTTTTGCCGTACCCGTTTTTCGTTTGCCTGTTGGGCGGCTTGGTGATTGGCCTGTACGAAAAAGATGACGGGCATCAAAACCGATGACCTCAACCAGGTGATGGCCAAGGTCAAGCAAGACGGGCGCTACCCGTACGACAACCTGGGCAAGCTTTCGCTCGCGGCATTGCTGCCGCTGCTGTTTGGTGGAAGTATTGGACCGGAGGCCGGCCTGACCGGCGTTATCGCAGGTCTGTGCAGCTGGGTCGGCGACCGCATGCGTCGCTTTGGCGTCGAGTTTAGACAGCTCACGCTGCTGGGTACCCAGGCTGCCCTGACGGCGCTCTTCACCGCACCCGTCTTTGGCTTTGTAGCGCCGCTCGCCGGTAGCGCCGACGGCGACGAGGATCCCGCATCCGATGAGATCACCATCAAGCTCCCCAAGGCGCAAAAGACTGTGGTTTACGGCATTGCGATTGCCGGCGGTCTGGGTACTTACCTGCTGCTCGGCCAGCTCATGGGCGGCGGCATGGGCATGCCCAGGTTCGAGTCCGCCGTGGTGGGCAACCTGGAGCTTACCTGGCTCATCCCTCTGTCGCTGATCGGAACAATCTGCGGCTGGCTGTACTTTGTCTCTGAGCACGCGAGCGAAGCGCTTGCTCATGCAATAGGGGCGCGCCCTGTCGTCAAGGCCGGTCTGGCGCTCGCCATCTGCGGCACGGTCCTGCCCTACACCTTGTTTGCCGGCGAGACGCAGGCCGACGTGCTCATGGAAACCTATCTGACCATTCCCGCCGGCGTGCTTATCGCGACCGGTCTCGTTAAGGCCATGCTGACGCCCGCCCTCATCAACCTTGGTTGGCGCGGCGGCCACTTCTTCCCGGTTATCTTCTCGGGCGTAAGCCTGGGCTATGGCCTTGCTATCCTCACCGGCGCCGATCCGGTCTTTTGCGTCGCCGTTTGCACGGCCTCGACGATGGGCGCCGTTATGCGTCAGCCCGTCATGGTCGTGGGCCTGCTGCTCATGTGCTTCCCACTCAAGGGTATCGTCTGCATGATCATCGCGGCCGTCATCGCCGCCGGTATCCCACTGCCCAAGCCGCTGCGCAAGTAGCGCGGTTAATCGCGAGTCAACTCCAGAGGGGTACGAGATGATCCTGTACTTTAGCGCGACGGGGAACAGCGAACATGTGGCGCGTCGCATTGCGGCGGCGACAGACGACAAGGTTGTGTCGATTGAGCGTTTTGATGTCGAAGCCCTTCGCCTTGTTGCGACGGAAGGCCCCTGCCAGCTGGGATTTGTTGCTCCGGTGTATGCCTGGGGTCTGCCGACACCGATGATCGAGTTTTTGAAGACTGCCGACCTGTCGATTGCTGCCGGTGCAAAGGGCGGCGAGCGCCCCTATACGTTCTATGTTTCGACGTACGGTTCGACGACCGGCCAATCTGCCAAGTTTGCCCGCGACCTGCTGCACGAGCGTGGGCTCGAGTTAGATGCGGCGATGAGCGTCAAGATGCCCGATACCTGGACGCCTGTTTTCGACCTGTCTGACCCTCAAAAGGTTGAGGGTATCAATAGAGCTGCCGAGGCGCAGATTGATGCCGTGATCGAGGCGGTGCGGGCACGCCGCACGGGCAACATGATGTGCCATCGCGTGCCTCTGTTTGCATCGTGCGCGTATCACGCAATTGGGCTGCCGCGCATGCAACAGACGAGCAAGTTTGCCGTCGATGCCGATCGCTGCATCGGCTGCGGCCTGTGTGCCAAGCGCTGCCCCATGGCGGCGATTGAGATGCGCGACGGCCTTCCCGTCTGGACAAAGCCGGAGTGCGCAGCCTGCCTTCGTTGCCTGCACCATTGTCCCAAATTTGCCATCTCGCACGGTAAGCGCACGGCATCCCACGGTCAGTACAGGCATTCCAAGCCAGGTGTGAGGATGTAGCGGCTGCTGGCCGCGCTACTTCCAAACCGCGAGCGCCGCAGTGCCCAGTACGATGAGGGCGAGACCGATGGCGCTGCGCCGCGAGACCTTTTCGTTGAATGCCAAGCGCGCAAATAGTACCGATACGACAATCGATAGTTTGTCGATCTGCACCACGACGCTCACCTGGCCTGCGGCGATGGCATAGTAATAGAGCAGCCACGATGCTCCGGTCGCGATGCCCGATGCCGCGAGAAATACGAGCTCGTAGCGGTCTACGTGCACGGCTTGGCCCATCTTGCCTTTAGCTGCCACGATTGCCCATGCCATAACCAGTACCACGCAGGTGCGGATTGCCGTGGCCAGGTTTGACTCGACGCCTTCGATGCCGATCTTAGCGAGGACGGAGGTGAGTGCTGCGAACATGGCGGCGCCGAGGGCGTAAGCGAGCCAGGTCCGGTCTTGCTGCTGCTCGGGTCCGGCGGATTGCTGCTTCTCGGTCATTAAAAACGTGCCGAGGGTAATGACGGCGGTTCCCACGAGCTTAACCGCAAGGTTGCTCGTCTCGCCAAAAAGCACGATGGCGATCAGCGCGGCGAGCACGGTGCTCATCTTGTCGACCGGTACGACCTTATTGACGTCTCCGATGCTCAACGCCTTAAAGTAACAGATCCACGAAGCGCCGGTAGCGAGTCCCGAGAGGACGAGAAAGAGCCAGGATCTGGGTTCGATGCTGCCAATGGTTCCAATGGATCCAGAAATGTCCGCCATTGCCCAGGCGAAAACGAGCACCACGCAGGTGCGAATGGCCGTCGCGACATCGGAGTCGGTCTGCTTGATGCCGCATTTGGCCAAGATGGATGTGATGCCGGCAAAGAATGCTGACGCAAATGCTGCGACGACCCACGACACGGGTTGAGCGCCTCCTCAAAAAAGACCACGCCAGATCTATGGCGCATGTCCAATGATACCGCGCTTGCCTATAGGTTGCGTGCCCGGTAGACCTTGGTGCTGATGGCGCAGCTGACAGCGCCAAGGAAGACCGTTGCCAGCGCGGCAATTCCTGCGCACAGGAAGCCAAGAACGGAAGGATCGGGATTCGCCCCGGCAATCATCGACATGAGCTGGTTGCTGATGGGGTTGAATGAGTTTAGCGTGACCATGATAAGGCACATGTATAGGGCGTATAGACCAACGGATAGGCGTTGCGCCTTCATGTGTTCAAATCGAAAGAACAGAGGCAGTACCAAAAACACCGCCATGAGGGAGAAAAGCATCGATATTGCCGAGGCGATTGCGGTCTCAAAGACGGTCTCTCCCGTGGAGGGGATACCCACGCTGTTTAAGATTGGGATGGCGACGATACTCAACAGCACGGCCGCGCACGTCATGATGACCGAGAAAATAGTGATGCACAGGTAGCGTGCGCTGACGATGCCTTTGCGTGAGATGGGCAACGCTGCCCGATAGCGCTCCCATCCGTTTTGGTTGTCGAGCCCGGCCAGCGACGTCATGGCCATGATAGGCGACATGGCACTGATCGCGAAGGCGCCGGCGGCGCTCATATCGGAATCACCATTCGATGCCCTGACGGCGGTCAGCACGACGAAGATGAACAGGCCGACACCTGCGATGCTCGGGACGAGCGTGCGAACGATGGCGAGCTCGGACATAAAGGCACGTTTCATTTCGAAGCCCCTTTCAGTATGAGGTGCAGATAGTCATCAATGGTTGCCCGATCGCAGGGAATCTCGGGGAAGGCCTCGAGCGTTTCACGACGGTTGGGCACGAGCACATCCACGCTATAGGCGTGGTGGACGGCACGGGCGCCTTCGACGCAAGCCATAAGCTCGGCGGCCTGCGCTTGGGTGCAGTGGGCGATGCCAGCGCGGTCGGTAATGTCCTCGCGTGGCAGGTCAAACACAATCGAGCCGTTATCGATGCAGATGACGCGGTCGGCAGCGCGATCGAGGTCGGACGTAATGTGGCTCGAGAGCAGCACACTGCGCTGACCGTCGGAAACAAAGGCAAGCAGCTCATCAAGCAGTTCCTCGCGTGCCATGGGATCGAGGCCCGCGGTGGCTTCGTCCAAAACGAGCAGCTTGGCATTGTGGCTGAGCGCGCAGACAAGTTGCAGCTTCATGCCCATACCGCGGGAGAGGTCCTTGACCTTTGCCTTGGGATCGAGGCCAAATCGGTTGATGAGGCTAGCGAAGGTGTCGTGGCTCCAGGTGGGGTACGCCGGGCCTACGAGCGACTCGATCTGGCCCACCTTGAGCGTGGAGGGGAAGGGGCACGTGTCCAGGACAAGACCGACGCGGGAGCGTAGATGGCGTTGCAACTCATCGGGCGCGTCGGCGCCACAGCGCTGCCCAAACAGGTGCACCTCGCCGGCATCGAGCTTTATAAGCCCGAGAGCAGCTCGAATCGTCGTTGTTTTGCCAGCACCGTTGGCACCAACAAAGCCGACGATCTGGCCAGGCTCCACGGCAAGCGTGACGTCGCGCAGCGAAAAGCGGTCGCTTACAGTGCGTGAGATGCCTTTGAGTTCAAGCAAGTTTTGCATGGTATATCCTTTCTTGCAGATGGCTACTGCATGGTTTCGGGGGCTACCAGGTCGAGCATCTCGTGCAGTTTGTCGCGCGTGACGCCCAGGGCTTCGGCTTGTTCTGCCGCCTGCGTAAGCAGCTCTTCGATATGGCAGAGCTGGTTTTCGCGCAAAAGCTCCTGGTTGCCGTCGGCAACAAAGCAGCCCTTGCCCTGCACGGTACAGATAAACCCGAGCTGCTCCAGGTCGGCGTAGGCGCGCTTGGTGGTGATGACGCTCACGCCCAGGTCGCTCGCGAGTGCACGGATGCTGGGGAGCTTGGCTCCCGCAGCGAGCGTGCCCGATAAGATCTGAGCTTTGACTTGCGAGGCTATTTGCTCGTAGATGGGCTTGTCGCTCGAATTGGATAGGATGATGTCCACAGCGGCTCCTTAGCTGATGGGCTACACGTGTATATACCCGGTAAGCACAGTATATATACACTATGCACAGTTCTGCAAGAGGCAAATGCGGATTGGGCCGGCTGCCCAGGCCCCAACTGATGAATTTGTCCTGATAGGTGCCCTATGGCGAGGTTTCGCGGCTACAATAGTACGGTTACATCGACGTAATGCACTCAATGCAAGAAAGGATCCGCATGGCAAGCCTGTCGGATGAAATCTCGTCGCGCCGCACATTCGCGATCATCAGCCACCCGGACGCCGGTAAGACCACGCTTACCGAGAAGCTGCTGCTCTATACCGGCAGCATCCAGACTGCCGGCTCGGTTAAGGGCAAGAGCTCGGCTAAGCATGCCGTCTCGGACTGGATGGACATCGAGAAGGAGCGCGGCATTTCCGTTACCTCCTCGGTGCTGCAGTTCACCTATAACGGCGCATGCGTCAACATCCTCGATACCCCCGGCCACCAGGACTTCTCGGAGGATACCTACCGTACCCTTATGGCTGCTGACGCCGCGGTCATGGTCATCGACGGCGCTAAGGGCGTCGAGGCCCAGACCAAAAAGCTCTTTAAGGTTTGTACGCTGCGTCACATTCCCATCTTCACCTTTGTGAACAAGCTCGACCACGAGGCTCGCGATCCGTTTGAGCTCATGGAAGAGATCGAGAACGTCCTGGGCATCAATACGTATCCTATGAATTGGCCGATCGGCAGCGGCCGCAACTTCCGCGGCGTGTTCGACCGTCAGACCCGTCGCGTCATCGCCTTTGAGGGCGACGGCCACGCCAACGCTACCAAGAAGGTCGCCGAGGTCGAGGCCGAGCTTGGCGATCCTTCCATGGATGAGCTCATCGGCGAGGAGAACCATAAGAACCTGATGGACGATATCGAGCTGCTCGATGGTGCCGGCGACGAGCTCGACTTGGATGCCGTGGCCTGCGGCAAACTGAGCCCGGCGTTCTTTGGCTCGGCGCTCACCAACTTTGGCGTGGAGCCCTTCCTCAAGGAGTTCTTGCGTCTGGCCCCGACGCCGCGCGCCTATACCGATACGCTCACCAGCGAACCGGTCGATCCCTGCCGCGACGACTTTAGCGGCTTTGTGTTTAAGATCCAGGCCAACATGGACAAGAACCACCGCGACCGCATCGCCTTTGTGCGCATTTGCTCGGGCAAGTTCGAGCGCGGCATGGACGCCTTCCACGTGCAGGGTAACCGCAAACTCAAGCTTGCCACAGGCACGTCGATGATGGCCGATGACCGCGCCATTGTGGACGAGGCGTACGCGGGCGATATCGTGGGCCTGTTCGACCCGGGTATCTTTAGCATTGGCGACACCGTGTGCTCCGGCAAGCGCCACGTGCAGTATCCGCAGATCCCGACGTTTGCCCCCGAGATGTTCGCTCGCATTACGCAGGTCGATACGCTCAAGCGCAAGCAGTTCGTCAAGGGTATGGAGGAGCTTGCCCAGGAGGGCGCCATCCAGATCTTCCGCGAGCTGGGTGCCGGCATGGAGAGCGTCATTGTGGGCGTGGTCGGCGTGCTGCAGTTTGAGGTGCTCGAGCGCCGCCTTAAGGCCGAGTACCGTGTTGAGGTTCGTCGCCAGCCGCTGCCCTATACGGACATCCGCTGGATCCAGAACGACCCCGACGCCATCGATATCCCGGCTCTTTCGCTCACGCGCGACACCCTGCGCGTCGAGGATATGCGCGGCGGTAAGCTGCTGCTGTTCACGAGCCCGTGGAACGTGGATTGGGCAACTGACCACAACCCCGACCTTATCCTGTCGGAGTTTGGCAACGTGGCCTTTTAACGCATCGGCGCGGTGGCCCTGCGGGGCTGCCGCGCCGCTTGCTTGCCTGATGCCGTGTGAGCGGCTATCATACCCACCGTCGTCTCAAGACCGGGGCGTCCGAGCAGTTCGGGTCCGATATCCTGCTCGTTAAACCTAAAACCAAAGGAGTACATAATGATCAAGAAGGTCATGGAGGACTACAAGGTCCTGTTGCGGAGCATTCCCGCGGCAACGGTTTCGCTGTTTTTCGTGAGTGTCATCATGATGAACCTGCTGGCCAACAAAGAGCTTATCAGCCTGCCGTATCTGGCACTCGATTGCGGCTTTGTGGTGAGCTGGGTTTCGTTTTTGTGCCAGGACATGATCTGTAAGCGCTTTGGCGCCAAGGCATCCATCAAAATCTCTATCCTCGCGCTGCTGGTCAACCTGGCCGTGAGCCTGTGCTTTTGGGCATGCTCGCTCACGCCCGGCATGTGGGGCGCCTACTACGACACGGGCATGATCGAGGTCAACACCGCCCTTAACGCCACCATCGGCGGCACCTGGTACGTGGTGCTGGGCTCTTCACTGGCGATGCTCGTTTCTGCCGTGGTTAACTCCACGCTCAACCAGTCGCTCGGCCGTATGCTCAAAAAGAATAACTTTGCGAGCTTTGCCTTCCGCTCCTATGTGTCCACGGGTGTTGGCCAGTTTATCGACAACCTGGTCTTTGCCATTGTGGTGAGCCACACGTTCTTTGGTTGGACCTGGGTGCAGGTCCTTATGTGCTCGTTGACGGGTGCCGTCGCCGAGCTGCTGTGCGAGGTTTTCCTGAGCCCAGTGGGCTACAAGGTCGTGCGCGGCTGGGAGCGCGAGAATGTGGGCTCCGAGTACCTTGAGCGCCACGCAACCGCCTAAGGAGCAAGTATGCGGGTTTTGATCACGGGCGCTTCGGGCGGTATCGGAGCCGCATGCGTGCAGCGCTTTTTGGACGAGGGCCACGAGGTCGTGGGCTTTGATCTGCTGCCGGCGGCAATCGAACACGAGCGCTACCGCCATCTGATTGTTGATGTCCGCGAACTGGACTCGTTTCCAGACGACCTTGAACCACAGATAATCGTAAACGTTGCCGGTACGCAGGATTCGGCCGACGACATCGCCGCCAACCTGTGTGGCACCATCAACGTGACCGAGCGTTACGCCTTTGTGGGGGAGGGGCTTGCCGCCAAGCCGGTGCCGGCTATCAAATCCGTGGTCAATGTGGGGTCGGCGAGCGGGCATACGGGATCGGAGTTTCCCGACTATGCCGCCAGCAAGGGCGGCGTTATCGCCTACACCAAGAACCTTGCAAACCGTCTGGCGCCGCAGGCTATCGCCAACAGTGTGGACCCGGGTGGCGTCATCACGCCGCTCAACCGTTGCGTGATGGAAGACGAACACCTGTGGAACCAGATTATGGAGCTCACGCCGCTTAAGCGCTGGGCCACCGCCCAAGAGATCGCCGAGTGGATCTACTTTGTGGGCGTGACCAACCGGTTTATGACCGGGCAGAGTCTGCTAATCGATGGCGGCGAGGCCGGCCGCACACAATTTATTTGGCCCGAATAGGAAATGCGCCCGATGGAAAGCCGTCGGGCGCATTTTTGATGTATCGATTTTTAGCCGAGGCAAGTCCAGTTGACGGGGGTCGAGCCGTGCTGTTCGAGTAGCTGATTGGCTGCCGAGAAGGGACGCGACCCCATAAAGGCGGGGAGTTCTGCCGTGGCGCGGTTGGCCGAAAGCGGCGAGGGGTGCGTGGAGGCCAGACAGAACTTGCCGGTTGCCTTGCCCGCGCCGGTCGCGACGAGCTTACCTTCGACCATCTGCTGGGCAAAGCGGCCCCATGCCAAAAAGACAACCGGTTGGGGCAGCTGGCAGCAGCGTTCGATAACGTAGTCGGTGAGCGTGCTCCAGCCCAGTTTCGCGTGCGAGTTCGCGGCATGCTCGCGCACGGTGAGCGTAGTGTTGAGAAGCAGGACGCCCTGTTGTGCCCATGGCGTTAAATCTCCTGTGGCGGGAATAGGGCAGCCCAGATCGGCATTGAGTTCCTTGTAGATGTTGCGCAGGCTCGGCGGCAACTTGGTTTGCGTTGCGGGGACCGAGAACGACAGTCCCATTGCCTGGTTGGGCCCGTGATAGGGGTCTTGACCCAAGATGACAACTTTGACCTGGTCGGCCGGGGTGTAGGCGAGGGCATTGAGGATGTCGTCTTGTGCCGGGTAGATAGTCTGCTCGGCACGCAAAAGGGCGATGCGCTCGAGCAGCTGGTTCGTAGTGTCACGTACCGGCTGCGGCGCATTGCCCAACCAAGTTGCTATGTTGAGGTCGCGGGTTGCGGTGTCCATGGGGCTCCTTTATGGCAGATGCTCTGTTGGCATCTATTGTAAAGGCGCACCGGTTGCCTTTATGCCGCGGCTGCATGAAGAGCGGGGCCTACGAGGCGCGCTCGGGCGCTCCTGCCATACGAGCGTGTCCATGTGCGCGGAGGCGCGGAAGCTCGACGGTTGCCGCCATGACGCCGGTGAGGATGAGAGCTGCACCCAGGAAGGCGATGGGGCTCAGGATCTCGCCGACTAGGAAGAACGAAAAGACGGCGGAGCAGACCGGCTCGAGCGAGAAGGCAAAGCCGGTGGTCTCGGCAGGCACGTGGGGCTGCACGAGCGTCTGGGTGATAAAGCCGTAGGCAGAGCAGATGAGTGCGAGCGCGACGACGACCACGATCTCGCCCGGCGTGCTGGGAAGCGTGAAGCTGCCAAAGGTGAATGCCGCGACGCCCGAGAACAAACCGCCAAAGCCTAGCTGCCAAACGCCCAGAGCCAGCGGATCGACTTCTTCGACAAAGCGCTTGGCCACGATGATGTGGCTGGCATAGATAAAGGCCGAGAGCAGCATGATGAGCGCGCCCGGGTTCAGGCTAGTGAAGTCGGCGCCCGAGAGCAGCAACATACCGCAGGTGACGATGGCGGTGCCGACGAGCACTTTGCGCTCGGGGGCGCGGCGCAGCAGGGCGGCGTTAGCAAACGGCACGATCACGACCGTCAGGCTCTGCAAAAAGCCGGCAGTGGAGGCAGAGGTGAGGCTGGAGCCCAGGCACATGCAGGTGAGCTCGGTTGCCATGATGGCGCCGATGATAGCGGCGCGAACCATAAGGTCGCGGTTGATGCGGAACGCGCGTTTGTGGAAGAGCAGCAGGCAGGCCGCAAAGGCGATGATGCAGCGTAGCGCGACGATACTCGTGGCGTTCATGCTGTCCATGCCGATCTTCATGAGGGGATACGAAAAGCCCCATGCGACGGGAACGGAAAATGAGAGCGCGATTGCTTTTTTGCGATCCATGGGACTCCTTTTGTTACAGAACGGTTTCGTAAAAAGGATTCTGCTCCCAGATTTGGATGTAGTAAAGCGAATGTATCTTCAGTATGATTAAGAAATGCTAAAGTAGGCGCGAAAAGCGCTGACAAAACGTTTTACGGCTGCATTGATGTGGAGGCACGATGGCATCGCGGTATCAGATTGTTTGTATGGTGGTCGATCGCGGCAGTCTTAAGGGCGCGGCGGACGAGCTGGGCTATACGCAAAGTGCGGTGAGCCAGGCCGTCAAGGCGCTCGAGCGCGAGCTGGGTACCACGCTTATCGAGCGCGGAAAGCAGGGCGTTTCGCTTACGCGCGACGGTAAACAATATCTGCCGTATCTGCGCCAAATCGTGACCGCCGAGGCCGAGCTCGAGGGCAAGCGCCAGGAGCTGCTGGGGCTTTCGTCGACCGATATTCGCATTGCGACGTTTACCAACGTGAGTCGTACCGTGCTGCCGCGTGTGATCCGCGACTTTGGAGCGCTGCACCCGGGCGTGCACTTTACCCTCAAGCAGGGCGATTACACGCGCAACGCCCAGTGGGTGCACGATGGCGTGGTTGATTTTTGTTTTACGGCGCGCGGATTTACCGCGGGGCTCGAGAAGCGCGTGGTCTATCACGATGAGTTGGTGGCGCTGTTGCCGGCCGCGCATCCGCTGACGGCAAAGGAAAAGGTGACGCTCGCCGACCTGGCGTCCGAGCCGTTTGTGCTGCTGGATGAGGGCGAACAGAGCCTGGTGCTCGATGCATTCGCGGCGCATGGACTGTCGCCGCACGTGACGAGTGAGGTGACCGACGACTACACCATCATGGCGATGGTGGAGGAGGGCCTAGGCGTGAGCATGCTATATCGCCGTACCGTCGAGGGCATGCGGGCCGATATTCGCGTACGTCCCATCGTGCATGCCCCCTCGCGCGACGTGGTGGCCGCCTGGCGCAGCTGGGACACCATGCCTATCGCCACGAGGCGCTTTATCGACTATATGAGCTCGCATATTGTCAATTAATGACTGGCGTGGCGTTGAGTGCGGTGTTTAGCGGGCTGTCGCTTTGGCTTGGGTGGCGCGATAGGTGCGTGCCGGGTGGCAAAGTAGTACCGCCACGACCATAAAGAACGCCGTGGTGCCCAGGCTGATGGGGTAGACCATCATGATGTTCGCAAAGGTGCGGAAGTGCGGGAACACGCAGAACACCCAATAGAAGCGGATGCCGCAGACACAGATCATGGTGATGAGGGCGGGCGTGAGCGAGATACCAAAGCCGCGCAGGTAGCCGGACATGTTTTCGTAGAACATGCTAAAAGCGTACGCCGGGAAGATCGAACACACGCGAATATAGCCGATCGAGACGATGTTGGGGTCGCTGTTGAACAGCGATAGGATCTCGCGCCCCAGACCGACAATAACGATAATCGTGGTGAGCGCGACGATACCGCCTTCGACCAGGCAGACCTTGAGCGTTTTGGTGCAGCGGTCGATCTGGCGGGCACCGTGGTTTTGTCCCACAAAGGTGGTGCAAGCCTGGCTAAAGCTGTTGAGCAGGTTGTAACACACATACTCCAAGCTCATAGCGGCGCTCGATGCCGCCATGACTTCGGTGCCCAGGCTATTGATGGCGGATTGGATGATGATGTTGGCGACGGCAAAGACAGCGCTTTGGATGCCGGCGGGCAGGCCAATCTTGACGATGCGCTTGAGGGCGACGGGGTCGATAGCCAGGTCGCGTGGGGTGACGCGGACGACGGAGTCGGTCTTGAGTAGGCGGATAAAGAGCGTAGCGGCGCTGACAGTGTAAGCGATGGCGGTGGCGATGGCGACGCCCGCGACGCCCCAGTGGAGTACGGGGACAAAGATGAGGTCCAGGCCAATGTTGAGGACGGTGGACACGGCAAGCGCCTGCAGCGGCATGCGGGTGATGCCGACGGAGCGGAAGATCGCGGCCTCAAAGTTGTAGAGCAAGATCGAGGGCATGCTGAGCAAAAAGACGCGTAGGTAGAGCGAAGCGAGCGGCATGGTTTCGGCGGGAACGTTGAGCGCGGCGAGCATGGGCTCGGCAAACATCTCGCCCAGGGCGATGACGACAAAGCCCACGAGCGCCATTAAAATCGAGGTATGGACGGCGCGTTTGACCATGTTCTGATCGTTGCGGCCGATGGCGTTGGCGATGACCACGTTGGAGCCAAGCGACATGCCAATAAACAGGTTGAGCATAAGACTGGTAAGCGGAACATTGGAGCCGACCGCCGCCATGGCGAGGGTTCCCTGGTCGCCCGAGAAGTTACCGATAATGACCGTGGCGATGAGGTTCGACAGCTGCTCCAAGATGCTCGTGGCGGCCACGGGGAAGGCGAACAGGGGAACATTGCGCCACAGCGAGCCGGTGGTCATGTCAATGTGCTTAGATACGGTGTCAGCCATACGCTCTCAATCTCTAATATGCTTTTTCGTGCTTATTTGCGCAGATGATGATACTCCTAATGCAACCAGTCGGCACTTAGGGACGTTCCTTTTCTGTCGGCAGCTGGGGACACTCCTTATCTCTTCTAACTAGTCATTCAAGAACGTCCCCAATGACTAGGTGGGGAAGGCGTGCGACAATGGTGGGCGTTGTGTCGTTCGCGCTAAGGAGTTGCCATGTTGTTGTGTCTCGTTTGCCATGAGCCGTTGGTGGACGACGAGCGTGGTGCTGCATGTGCGGGCGGACACCAGTTTGACCGTGCGCGCGAGGGCTATCTATATCTACTGCGCTCGTCCAAGAGCGGCGACTCCATGGGCGATCCCAAGTCGCAGGCACGCAGCCGTCGCGACTTTTTGAACCGCGGCTACTACGCGCCGCTGCGCGATGCAATGGTCGAGCTGGTGCGCAAGCAGGTGTCTGGGCGCGCCGCGTCTACGGATGGTCCCATGACGCTGCTCGATATTTGCTGTGGCGAGGGCTATTACACGAGTGCCCTGGGCGCGGTGCCGGGCGTGGATGCTTACGGGTTCGACTTGGGCAAAGAGATGGTGCGCCTGGCCGCCAAGCGCGGCGATGCGACCTATTTCGTGGCCAACATGAAGGATATTCCCGTGGCCGATGGCGCCTTCGATATGGTGACCGAGCTTTTTGCCCCCTTTAACGAGCGCGAGTTTGCCCGCGTGCTGGCGCCAGAGGGCTCGCTCTATACCGTGGTGCCGGGTGCTCGGCATCTGTTTGGGCTCAAGGAGGTGCTCTACAACACGCCATATCTCAACGATGAGAAGCTGCCGAAGACTACCGAGCTCGAGTTGGTCGGAACGCAGCGGGTATCTGCGAATATTACGCTTCAGACCCAGGCTGATATCGAGGCAGTGTTCCAGATGACGCCGTACTACTACCGCACGCGCCCTGCCGACAAAGAGCGCCTGGCAAACCTGGACACGCTTCAAACCGATATCGACTTCATCATCGCCGAGTACCGCCACAGCTAACAACCTGCCAAAAAAGGGTAGTGTCCCGAATGTTGGTGTAGAGCTCGGTTCTCGAGGGTAGCCGCAGGCTGCCCAAGGAACCGAGAATCACCTAGAATGCCGTC
>CABIWB010000014.1:0-8529 GCA_902362275.1 Coriobacteriaceae bacterium
TCCCCGCGAGCTCACCGCCCGTGAAGCGCTTCGTCGCCTTGAGCGTTACCGAGGTCTCCTTCGGGCGGTACGTGTTCGTGATCACCGCAATCTGATCGTCGATCACCTGAGATGTGGCGGTGCCATCATCCTTATAGATCTGCTCCATTTTGACGACTGGCTCGGTCAGATTTCCCTTGCCGTCATCCTTCACCGTTACGGTCACTTTGTATTCGGCGCTGGAGTAGCTGACACCGCCCAGCCAACTGGGATCGCTCTTGGCGGGCGTAGTCTCGGCAATGTAGTAGGTGTACTTGCCAGGCTTCTCATACTTAATCTCTCCGAAGCTAAATTCTTCGGCGCTCGTAACGGTCTTCTCGACCTGCTTCATGCCGGCCACGGGCGCTGCCGTGGCACCATCAGGCATCGGCGTTCCATCGGCGGCGCGCAGGCAAAGCTCGAAGCTGTCGGCGCTAGTCCACTCACGGCCGGTGAACTTCTTCTTCGCCTTGATGCCTGTGAGCGTCACCGAAGACTTCACGCTGTAGCTGTTGGTGAACACCAGCTTGTTGTCTTTGGCCACCGTGCCGTCGGAATTCTGCGGGGCAATCCTGCCCGAGATGCTATCGCCTTCTTCAGTCAGATTCTTGTCACCCTGCTTGCGGCCGGTCAGCTTATAGCCCGCGGGCATCTTGTCTGCGCCGGTCAGCTCCTGCACCGCGTACTGGTCACCCTCGGCGAGACCGTACACGCGGATCGTCTGGTCGGCCGTGATGGTCTGCTCGCGGCCGTTCTCGAGGTCGAACATTTTGCCGACCTGCTTCTCGCTTGCGGTCCCCGCGTTCTCAAACACCGCGGCCTTGTACGTCTTCCCCGCCGTCGTGGGCACGGTGAACTTGAAGGTGAACCCCGCGTCCGGTTTTCCCGTCAGGCCCGCTGGCACCATGACCTTCTTCATCACCTCGAGGCTCGCCTCGCGTTCGTTCGCCACGCGCACGCAGGTGGCGCCCGTAAACAGGGCGTTCAGATTCATGTCGCCCAGGTCGGCGCGGGCGCCCTTCGCATTAGTGTCACCAGACACGTCCTGCGTGATGCCCATACGTATCCAGCCCGTCTCGGTCTCCAGGCGGTAAGGTTCGTCCTTCTTGGTGGGCCCATACTGGTAGACACGTCCATTGGCGCCGTACTTAAGATGTACCTCATTCTCGCCGCCCTTGGCGTCATTGTTCCAGGAAAGGTTGCCGTTGCCGTCGAGCGTCCCGTCGGACGTCTGGCGCTGGCCCTTGATCCACGTGAGCGTGTTGTCAATGTCGCCCTCTGCGCCAAACTGGCCCAGGCTCTTCATGAGCGAGCCCACGCCCACGAACGTCGAAACGCCGTCATCAACTGTACCAGCATCGGCGTGGACGCCGTAATCGTCCACAATCACCTTGATGAGCCTGTCATTAAGCAGGAAGCCATTGGGCGCCGAGACCTCCTTCAGGAAGTAGGTACCCTTCACGAGCGGCTCGCTACTGTCGCTCGTAGACGGGAATACGCCTGCCCCTTCGAGCTTGACCGGGTTGGCGACCGACCTCGTCGTCAGGGTGTCGTAGGGGGCCTGGTCGCCATCGAGCACGGCCTTGCCGTTCGCATCCGTAGTCACCTGGGTGGACTTGTAAAGGCCGAACTTCGCCCCGTCAACGGGCTTACCCTCGGTATCGGTCTTCTGCACGAACAGGCGATTCTGGATGTTCGTGACGAGCAGGCGCGTGGCGAACTGCCGCTTGAAGTTCGTGCCGTCTGCGATGTCGTCGCTGTACACGTGGACTGTGTTCTTAGGCGTCGCGTCGCCGATCGAGCTCGCCGTTGTGTGGTAGATGGCCACCGTGTACTCGGCATCCTTGCGGGCATCACCGCTCAGCAGGTAGTAGTACTTGGAGATGTCACCGGGCAGATTTTGAATCTCTACCTGGTACTGGCCGCTTGTGTTGAGCGTGAAGGCGTGCAGGTCCCTCTTCGCCGCCTCGATAGCACCGGTCATGCCCGGCTCCTTGGCGAGGGTGTATCCCGCTCCCGTCGATGGGTCGCCCGACACGGCGTACCAATTGTTCTGATCTTTGATATCTGCGTTTGCGCTTTTATCGCGCTTGAGCACCACAGCGAACAGTATGCCGGAGTCTAGGCTGACCTTCGTCAGGTCATTATTCGCCTGGTACACGGTCGACGGCGCGGTGATGGTCTCCTTCGCGCCGGCGAACGCGCCGGTCTTCCACACGACGCTGTCCGCGTCCATACCGCCGCGGTTGATGATGACGCCGCCCGCGCCGTTCCCGGCGCTCGCGGGCACGTACTCGAGCTGCATGCTGCCACCCGTCGCCGTGAGACTCGAGCGGTATCCCTCGGGCACGCGCGTCTCCTTCAGGAGGTAGTACTTGTTGCTGTGATCCTTGTTGTAGAGATCGTCGAAGTTGATGACGCCGTTGTCATCGTCGTTCGTGAGCGTTAGGTGGCCGGCCTCGTCCGTGGTGCCGGATCCGAGGGGCTCAAGCTCGTTCTTGAAGTCCTTGTCGGTCTTATAGAGCTGGAACTTGGCACCCTGTACGAACTTGCCGTCCTGGTCGAACTTGATGATGTCGGACTCGGGAACCGTCACGAGGTTGTACTTGAGCTTCATGTTGGAGTCGGTGGCGCCACGCTCCAAGTAGAAGAACTTGAGCGTGTGGTTGGTGCCGTCAGCGAAGGTGTTGCCTTTGAAGCCCTTAGTAGTATCCTGCTTTGCTTCCTGGAACTTGCTTAACAGCGTGCCGTCTGGGGAATCGTTAACCTTAATCTCGCCCGTTTGGAAGTCGATGGTCAGCTTAGCACTGGTGTGGATGCCGCCAATGTCGCCCACGAGGACATCATCAATGAACACCCAGACGTCGTCGTCTCCGGCGAACTCGAAGGTCATGGGCTTGTCAGCGTTCGTTTTGCCACCCTTCGGCTGCACGAAGCGCGACGACATTGAGAGGCCGAAATAATGGTTGAGGGGTTTGCTACCGTTATATTGCGAGTCACCGACGTTCTGCGACGTAATGCCGTTCGGGACGAGCCCGCTGTCCCCCTCCTTGAATACCTCAGTGGCCGCATCGAAGGGGAAGAACTGGCCTACTGTATGAGGCTCAGCCCCCGCCTGCTTAACGCCGGCGGCATCGTATACATCAAATGCATTCTTATTGACGTTGTACGCCGCGTAGTTCTGCGAGCTGTCATACTCGTAGTAGCCGTCCTTGACCCGCAACAGACCCGTCACACCCATATGGGATATCTTGCCCGTCTGGGTGGAGGAATCAAACAGGTAGCCGAGGGATTCTCCGTCCCAGCGGTCGGTGAGTTTCGGGTAACCGTCGGTAAGAACCCTGTTCACGATGCCGATGCGAGGAGAGGGGCCACCCGTATACTGGTTAAGTTCCTCGCTGGCTCCTTGATCCTTGAACTGGAACTGGTGGTTTGCGTTGATGCCGCCGTTGCCGGAAACCGACAGATGGTCATCGGGATTCACCCAGTAATCAAACAGGTTGATTGTTGTCCCCGAAGGCGAAATCGTCGTGACCGTGTGGTCAGAAATCGCCGCTTCCGCACGGGCCGGCAGGAAGAAACTCGCCGTCAGCGCGATGGCGAGGGCCAGAACAATCGCATATGGCAAGACCGGGCGCAGCCCGCGACGACGGTCATAAGACATGACGGACCACCGCTCGCGCGGCCGATGTCCACCAGGAAGTTCCCTGCTGGGACACCCCCCCCCGATAACATTATTCACGAGTAGAGACGTCGTCTCTCTGAGCTCCTGCATAATTTCCTCCCCAGCCACACGGTGACCTGCCTGGGCACCCCCCGGAGGGCCGAGGCAGTCTGACACATGCCCGCAGTCGTTCAAGAAATACCAACCCCAGCATATGCTTCTGAAGATATTATAGTCTTTTTATATAACAGTTTTTATCTCATTACCGATGAAACCGGTTGCCAGTTGCCGGCTCAATCCCTTTGTCGCATGCTAGAGCGTGTGGAGCAGGGCGATGAGGAAGCGGATGCCTTGGAGGTAGGCGCGACGGGTGATGCGCTCGTTGGTGCCGTGGACGCCGCGGTCGCATTCGTCATCGTCGACCACAAAGGCGGAGAAGCGGATGCACTCGTGGCAAATGCGCTGGTAGTTGGCAGCGTCGGTTGCACCAATCACGGTCGAGGGCACGATGCTCATCGGCTCTTGGCCCACCGCAGACGATCCGTTTTCCTCCGTCCCCCTGGGATCACGGAAATAGCGGGTGGCAATGGCGCGAACGGCCTCGAGCCCCGGACCGCCCACGCGCGGGGACGGCGAAGGCTCGGAGCTGCCGGGGCCAAGTTCGACCTCAACACGTCCGGCAAGGCCCGCCGCGGCAACCGCCTCGCGGCAGCGCGCCACAACGTCGGCCACGCTCGTGCCCTCGAGCATGCGGAAGTTAATGTTGGCCCACATATCCTGCGGCATCACGTTGGCGCCGGTGCTGCCACCCTCGATCTGCGTGGGCGCGCAGGTGGTCGTCACCAGCGGATAGAGCTTTTTGCTGGCGAGGCACTCGCGCACGATGGTGTCCTTGTTGGCGGCAATTTCATCGGCCGTATAGAGCCCCAACTCGACGAGTTGGGCGGCAAGCAAGTCGGTCACGCGCGTCGGCCACTCGATATCGCAGATTGCGGTGATGGCACGGCTAAGCACCTCGAGCGATGTGCCGCCGTAGGGGTTGGACGAATGCCCGCCCTCACTCTTCGTCTTGAGCACAATATCGGCGTAGCCCTTCTCGGCAAGGTCGGCATGCATAAGCCAGCCCTCGCCCGCGCCGTACTCGGCAGCTGGAACGATGCGGTAGTCACCCTCGTCGATCAGGTACTCAAGCTCAATGCCGCGCTCCTCGAGCGCGCGGCCGATGGCGCCTGCGCCATACTGCGTAGTCTCCTCGTCCTGGCCAAAGGCCAGGAGCAGCGTGCGCTCGTGCTGCCAACCGTGCGCCAGCGCATACTCAACCGCCTCGAGAATGCCTGCGACCTGGTCTTTCATATCGATGGCGCCGCGACCCCAAATGTAGGTGTCGTCTACATGCCCGCTAAAGGGGGCGTACGTCCAGTCGTCCTCGGTACCCGGCACCACGGGGACCACGTCCATGTGACCCATGAGCACAACGGGCTTGAGTGCGGGGTCGGAGCCGGAAAGCGTCACCAATAGCGAACGATCGATGAGCTCGACCTCGCCCGCCGCAAACACGCGCGGCCACGCCCGCTGCATGTACGCACGCAGGTCGGCAAACGCCTGCCAGTCAACCGCCTCGGCATCCATGCTCGAAATCGTCGGGAACGACAGCACGCGGCCCAGGCGCTCGCACGCGCCAGCCTCGTCTATATCGGCAAAATCGTCCTCATGCGCAAAGAAGCGCCAAACCTCGGCCATGACATCCTTTCGATTGTGATGACGAGGGCCGCCCCACCGGAACGGCCCTGCCACATAAGCGTTTGCGGTCGGTTATTTGTCCTCGAGATAACGCGAGAGGAACTCGCGGGTGCGCTGGTGTTTGGGGTTACCGAAGAGCTCGGCCGGCGCGGCGTCCTCGAGCACTACGCCCTTGTCCATAAAGACCACGCGATCGGACACGGTGCGGGCAAAGGCCATCTCGTGCGTGACGACGACCATGGTCATTCCGTCGGCAGCAAGTTTGCGCATGACCTCGAGCACCTCTCCCACGATCTCGGGGTCGAGTGCGGAGGTCGGCTCGTCGAACAGCATGATCTGCGGATTCATACATAGGGCACGAGCGATGGCCACGCGCTGTTTTTGACCACCGGACAGGCGACCCACGGCGGCGTGCGCGAACTTCTCGAGCCCCACGCTCGTCAGATGCTCCATCGCGACCTTCTCGGCCTCGGCCTTGCTCATCTTTTTGAGCGTGACGGGCGCGAGCGTGCAGTTGTCGAGCACGTCCATGTTGTTGAACAGGTTAAAGCCCTGGAACACCATGCCGATGTCCTCACGCAGCTTGTTGATGTTGCAGCGCTCGGCCGTGAGGTCCTGGCCGTGGAACCAGATGTGGCCCGCGTCCGGGGTCTCGAGCAGGTTGAGGCAGCGCAGGAAGGTCGACTTACCCGAACCCGAGGCTCCGATAATGGTGACGACCTCGCCGGGGTTAACGGACAGGTCGATGCCCTTGAGTACCTCGAGCGAGCCGAAGCTCTTGCGCAGGCCCTCGACGCGGATGAGCGGCTCATTGGTCTGTGCGGCGGCCGCGGTGCCGGTAGTGGCGGTATCTGCCATGATGATTCTCCTCGTCTTAAGCCTAGTTAGAGCTGGGCAGCGTGGCCGGAGCCTCGGCGCCGAGCTTTTTGCCAAAGGCCTCGAGCAGGCGGCTCGCCACGAGCGTCAGGATCAGATAGACCACGAGCGCCACGCAGTAGACCTCCATCTGGCGGTAGTACACGCCGGCGACGGTGGTGGTGGCGTACATGAGGTCGAACACGCCGATGACCGAGAGTACCGACGAGTCCTTGATGTTGATGATGAGCTCGTTGGTGAGCGCCGGAATCGCGTTTTTAATGCCCTGCGGAAACACGACCTTGCGTATAGCCTGCCACTGCGACAGACCCAGCGAGCGCGCTGCCTCGGCTTGGCCGGGATCGATGGACTCGATGCCGCCGCGCAGGACCTCCATCATGTAGGCGGTGGAGTTGAGCGAGATGGTGACGAGACCGGCGGTGAAGGTGCTCCAAATCTGGTTGGCCTGGGCGGTCTCGAAGCCCATGCCGCGCAGGACGGTAAAGCCCGCGTAATAGATGAGCAGGCCCTGGACCATCATGGGCGTACCGCGCACGATGGTGGAGTAGACGGTCGCAAAGCCGCGGCCGATGCTCTTGAAGAAGCGCACCAGGTCGTTATCCACGCGGTCGAACGTCTGAATACGCAGGAACACAAAGAGCAGCGCCAGGAAGAAGGCGATGACGGTGCCGAAGGTCGCGAGCGCGATGGTGATCTCGATACCGCGGATGAAGAAGTCGCCGCTCTTGTAGGTCATGTAGACCAGGCTCGACAAAAAGTCGCTGGGATTAGAGTCCGAGACAATGCTCACCTGCGCCAGATCGATAAACGACATGACGCAGCGGTCCACGAAAAAGATTGCCGCGATGGCGACCACAACATAGCTGCCCAGGCGCGCGCCACGGCGGAAACGCCCGGATGCGAACGGCGACGTTTCGCGATAGTCGCTCCAGTGCATAAGCTTGGTGACCAGCGCCGCCGCCGACACGACGAGCCAGGCCCAAAGAATCGCCCAAAGGCAGTCTTGGAACACGCCCGTAGGCGCCAAGAAGCTCAACGGCGTGGGGTTGCGCTGGCTAAACGCCAGGCCGAGCGCCGCGATAACGCTCGTGCCCAGGTATACATAACGGTGGTCTGCCTTGATAAAGGAGGCCAGGCGATTGATGGTTTTCATGCTGCCTCCCTATGCCGGCTGACGGTCGAGGCACGCGTCCCACATTTGGTCGCGCTCCTCTTGGCTAATGCCCTTGAGTGTCTTGTCGATGAGCTTAAGCAGCTTGTCCGAGCCCTTGCGGCAGCCGACGTTTGCCGCGACCTCCTGCTTAAAGCCCTCGCCCTCGGCAAAATGAATAGGGACAATGCCCGGATTTTGAGCCATATAGCCCTTCTCGTTCTCGGTGTTGTACGTCACCGCGTCACAGGTACCCTGCAGCAGGTTCGAGAACACCGTGGGGACCGAATCGACCGGGTTCTTGTGGACAACGCCCGGAATCTCGTCGATGACAGTATCGAGCATGGTGTCCTTTTGGCCGAGTACCGTGGCACCGCTAAAGTCGCTGAGCTTGGTGGCGTTTTGGTAGGGGGAACCCTCTTTTACGAACAGGCCAAAGTAGCCAATGAAATACGGGTCGGAGAAGCCGACCGACTCCTCACGCTCGGGCGTGGCGCTCATACCGGCGATGATGAGGTCAATCTGGCCGTTGTTGAGCGAATCGATAAGGCCCGAGAAGCTCTGCTTGACGGCAACGGGCTCGCCACCGAGGGCCTTGCAGACAATCTTGGCGATCTGCACGTCGTAGCCATCGGCATAGGCGCCCTGCACGTTGTCGATGGGGATAGTGAACTCGCTGGCCTCGGAGACCTGCCAGTTGTACGGAGCGTAGGCCGCCTCCATGCCGATGCGGATCTTGTCCTTGCCGATCACGGAATCGGACAGGTCGTCGCGACCGCCGCCCGTCGTGGGCTGGACCACCTTGAGCGTGGACGGGCGCTGGCAGCCGGCGAGCGCGCCGGCGACGACGGAAGCACTCGCAGCGAGAGCGCTACCCAAAAAGATACGACGGCTGCACACCGGCTGGACATGCGTGCCGCGTTGATGGGGAGAATGCATAATCTGCCTTCCCTGTTGAATCGTATGCTGACGGCTTAACAGGATATACGCCAGCGACCAGCAGCGCAGCACAAGCTCGAAAAATTAATAGACACACGGTAGTCGTTGGGAGCGTCGATGTTTTGGCAATGCCAGCGAGCGC
>CABIWB010000014.1:8857-38146 GCA_902362275.1 Coriobacteriaceae bacterium
TCGATCTTGACGCCGTGGCCCGACTTGCGGCCGCGCAGCGTGAGCGTGGAGCCCGGGGTATCGGTGAACATGATGGCGTCGTTATCGAAGCTGCGGTGCGTGATGGGCAGCACGTCCGAGTTATCGGGAGCCTTGTAGCTACCCTCAAACGTCATAAGACCGTCGGGCGTAATGACGGGGGCCTCGTTAGTCCAAGCCTCGGTAAACGCCAACTCGTAATCCTCGAACGCCTCGTCCTCGGCGCCGGGGGCGGGCACGTTAAATGCGGGGTGGCCGCCCACCGAAAACGGCAGGTCCACGTCGCCGGTGTTGGTGACGGCAAAGGTCTGCGTGAGGGTGGCGTCGCCGGTCAGGGCATAGGTCATGTTGAGCTTAAAGTGGAATGGGAACGCCTTGAGCGACTCGGGCGTGTCGGTGATCTCGTAGGTGACGGACGAACCGTCCTCCGACACCTCGACGATCTTGTGCTCCACGATACGCGCGATGCCGTGGCGAGCCATCTCGCAGGTGCCGGCTGCAGACGTCGCCGTGTTGTTGCGCAGCGATCCCACGATGGGGAACAAGATGGGCGCATGCTTGCCCCAAAAGGCCGGGTCGCCCTGCCACAGATACTCATTGCCGTTGAGGGCAAGGCTCGTGAGCTGGGCACCCATGGAATCGATGGCCGCGGTGAGGCCGCCGCGCTTGATGGTAGTGACGGTGGACATGCTACTTCCTCCAATGGTAAACAACGGTGTCGAGGGCTATTGTCCCACTCTTGGCGGCGGGACGGGACGGCAGGCGGTTATTGAGTAGCCATAGCGGAATGAGCGGCGAGCGCCTACTGGGTATCCACGTAAAGGTCGAACCCGCCCTGCGGCGTGCTGTCAACCGTATCGGGTGCCTGTGAATTAAAACTCACCGGAACCATGCGCTTTGAGGCACGGTAACGCGTGCCGTCGGTGGCGACGGGCGGCTCATCGACTGTGAGCTCGTAGTCGCCGGGCTTGAGCTCGATGCCGTCACCTTCGGAATTAACGTATTGATACTCGTCAATCGTCTGCCCTTTGAGCGTGCGCCCCACGATGTGGATGAGCATTTGGCTGTCGCCGCGCGCGGTGTCCCATGTCGCGCCGTCCTTGACCTCGACCGACACATGCACCGAGCGCGTGCGGCTGAGCGATTGTTCGACGGACATCTCGACCTTGGCGCCGTCTTTGCGCTGCTGCTCAACGTGACCCCAGACGCTGCCGATTGCCGAGCAGGCGATAACGCCGGCCATAAAGGCGATGAGGATGGGGCCGAGCGGAGAGCGGCGGCCCGCGTCTTCCTCGCGAGCCAGGTCGGGGCGATGCGTGGGCGCAGGCGCCTGGGCACCCTGCGCGGGCACGTCGAGGATGCTAAAGGATGCCGTGCTGTCGGGGTCGATGGTATGGCGCGGCTGCGGGGTCTTTGCCGGCGAGATGGACATGTCGGCTGGCTCGCCGAGCGTGGCCGTGGCATCGGCCTTTGCCTCGTCGGCCTCGGCCTGAGCCCAGGCCTGCTCAAAGGTCAGGGGCTCGACGGGGTCGGAATCGGCATCCGAGTCGGCGGCAGCATCATTGCCGGTCTCAGCCTTGTCGCTCGACACGTCACGCGGCGCGGGCTCGTCCCACCCCTCATCCGGAGCCTCGCCCTCGCTATACCACCACTCATAGTTATCGATATCCATACGGGGCGCCCCCTTGGCCTCGCAAATAAACACTTGCTAGCCTTATACCCCCAGATGACACGGGAGCTCGCATGGAATGTGACAAAGGGGCTGTCCCTTTGTCACATTTTGCGTTTAGCCGTGGGCGATCTTGTTTCTCAGCAAGAAATCGGCCGCCCCTACGATTCTGATGCCGTCGATGTCTGTTGGATGCTCACCATCCCTGACAATCAGGATCTTCTCGTACGAATCAGGGATTTTTCCCAGCGTGTTTAGTTTGAGCGGTCGCAGCTCACGCTCTCTGGTCGCCTCAGCATCGATCCGTTCGGTAACCTGGATATATTTACGGTCCGATCCCTCGCCGATTGCAACAAAGTCGATTTCCCCCGCGCGCAGATGGCCGCAAAACACTTCGTATCCTTCAAAGACAAGCTGGTTGTAGATAACGTTCTCGAGCATCCTTCCGCTATCGCTGCCTCTATATCCGTCAAGATAGCTGCGGATTCCCGTATCGGCTATGTAATATTTACCGCCTGTCTTGAGAAGCTCCCGCCCCTTGACGTCATACCTTTTTACCTTGGTAAACAGGTACGTCTCTTCCAGAGCGTCAATATACGCCGACACCGTCGATGCGTTGGTCTTACCGCCCGCCGATTCGTTGAGCGTCCCTACGATTTTGTTGACCGAGGTTTGATTGGAGATGTTGTCTGCCAGATACGCACAGAGCCGCTCGAGAACACCGCGCTTGGTGATAGCTCCGCGACCTCTACGCGTCGCGCGCAATAGGATATCGCGCGCGACAATCGTCTGATAGAGGCTGCGGATGTAGTCACGGCACGGTTCGCGCCTCGGCTCGTCATGAGCCAGAAACGGCATGCCGCCATAGGTTATGTACTGCTCGAGCACGGTGTTTGAATTAAGGCGATCGCCCGTCTTGGAAACGAGCTCGGCCCTCTCGCCGAGCCCTTCGGCGACGACCGCATCAATCGAGCGAAAATCAAGATACTCGCCAAACGTGAGCGGCTGCATCTTGACCTCGATATACCGGCCCGAGATAAGCGTTGCAAGCTCGCTCGATAGCAAAAAGGCATTGGAGCCCGTGACATAGATATCGCACGGCAAATCGATTCGGAGCGAGTTAACCGCCTTTTCCCAGCCCTCGACATTCTGGAGCTCGTCAAAGAACAGATAGGGGCGATCGACACCGTCAACGCGCTCCCGAACCATGCGATAAAACGTCAGGTAATCTGTAATCCCCGCATACTCTAGAGATTCCATCTTAAAGGTCAGCAAACGCTCGGCCGGCACCCCCTGTTGCGCCAGGTGCTCCCTCATCATGTCCAATAACGTGGATTTGCCGCAACGGCGTATACCCGTCACGATTTTGATGAGGTCGGTATCCTGAAAAGCAATGAGTCGATCAAGATAGCGGCTTCGGCGAACGATGTTCATAGAGTCTCCCTAGCGCCCGGCCAGACGTAACATCTTATAAACTTGCAGATTTTGCAAGTTTATAAGATGTTACCTTAGAAACTTGCAGATTTTGCAAGTTTCCAAGAAATGGGCGTGGATGTGACAAAGGGACTGTCCCTTTGTCACATTGCGAGGGCAGCGCGAATGGAGGGGGTCTCGAGGGCCTCGCGGAGCTAGGGGGCCAGCTGCTCGGGGTGACCCTGCAGATAGCCGTCGAGCTCGGACGAGGCCACGCGGCGCACCTCCGAGATCTCCTCTTGGTTGATATGCAGCTCGCCCGGCTCAACATGGGCAAGATAGACCTCGCACCATTCGCACTCGCAGCGACCGTCGCCGTGGTCCTCGCGGTACACCACGTGTCCGAGGTGCTTGAGCTGATCGGGCTCGCGCGTAATGCCGAGTTCTTCGTTGATACGACGCGCCGTGGCGGCCGCGACGTCTTCCCCAGGGAGCGGATGGCCGGCGCAGCTATCGGCCAGCACCCCGCCCCACAGGCGCTTGAGCGGACTGCGGCGACAGAGCAGCAGGCGCGCGTCTTCGCCCCGGCCCTCGACCAAAAGCGTCAGAAAGGCCTGATGCAGGGTGCCCTCGCCGGTATGGGCCTCGATGCGGTCGACGGGGCCAAGCGCCTCGCCGGTCGCGGCATCGACCGCCACAACCTCGGCGCCCGCGCCGCCCTCATCCCAGCCGGCGCGCAGAATGCGGGTTGCGGCTTCCTCGAGCGCAAACTTGCCCTCGCCCACTGCAACCTTTGTCGTGTGCATACCCATGGGATCTCCTGTCGACCGCGATGTATCTGAGACCATCTTCACCTGTATTGCGACTATACAGGCAGGCTCTCCATGTGACAAAGAGACCGCCCCTTTGTCGCATTCTGTTAGAGTTGCAGGGATTGAATCCCGCTAATTAATGCGACATTGGAGTGACAACCTTGACCGCCGCAACCACGCCTAAAAGTAAGTCAACCGCTGCCGCGCTCTCCCCCGCGCGCACCAAGCTCTGCCTGGCACTGCTCGTGCTGTTGGGATTCTCGCTCGGCTGCTCCGAGTTCGTGGTCATCGGCATCGAAAGTGACTTAGCAACGGAACTCGGTGTATCGCTTGCCACCGCGGGCCAGCTCATCAGCGTGTTTGCGCTTGTCTACGCCATCGCGACGCCGGTGCTCGCGCTCAGCACGGGGCGTTTTCGCCGCTACCAGCTGCTCGTGTGCTATAGCATCGTCTTTGTGCTCGGCAACCTGGTCATGGCGTTGGCGCCCAACTTCCAGGTGCTGTTTATCTCGCGCATTGTCCTGGGCTCTGTCTCGGGTGCGCTGCTCGCCGTGGGCGTGACGTACATCCCTGAGCTTCTGTCTCCGCAGCAAACCTCACTTGCCATCTCGGTCGTGTACGGCGCATTTTCTGTGGCGATGGTCTTTGTGACCTCGATTGGCAAGTTTGTGGCCGACACACTCGATTGGCACGTGGCCATGTACGGCACGCTGGCCTTCGCCATTTTGACCTGCGGAGCGCTCGTGGCGTTTATGCCGCGCGCTGGGCAAACCGACGAGCCTGCCACCTTTCGTGAGCAGGCGGGCCTGCTACGCGAGCCGAGCGTCATCACCGGCATGCTCATCTTTTTGTTTGGCGTGGGCTCGGTCTACGTATTCTACGGCTACGTGACGCCTTATCTTGAGCAGGTGCTGAGTATGGACACCGTTCAGGCGAGTACCACGCTTATGGCCTATGGCGTGTTCTGCCTGATCTCGAACATCCTGGGCGGATGGATCGATGCGCGCTTTGGCATGAAGGCGCTGCTTGTGACGTTTGTGTTGCAGGCTGCGGCGCTACTCGGGCTGTTTGCTGTGGGCGGCACCATGCCGCTCGCGCTGGTGTTTGTCTTTAGCTTGGCGCTGCTCATGTACCTGTTCTCGGTGTCGTGCATCACACACTTTATGGACGTGGCACGCAGCCGCCACCCCAAGTCGATGGTACTCGCAAGTTCGGTTGAGCCCATGGCGTTTAACGTCGGCATCTCGTTTGGCACCGCAGTGGGCGGCGCCGTGGTAAGCAGCGTTGGCATTGCGTACGTGGGCGCAGTGGGCGCCGCGTTCTCGCTTGTGGCCTGGGCACTCACGCTGGTGACGATTAGGTTGGCTCGCTGGGAGCGTCGCCGCGGGTAGCGCAATTGCAGCCAAAAGCCGCAGCACCGCCCACCATCTTTTGACCGCCTGGCGTTCGCTCCCACAGCCATGCAACACGTCGCCTGCCGCCCAAGTCAGCATCTTTCCCGGCGCTATTTAACCACGTAAAACGCATCCTGTTAAGATTGTCGCTATCGTTTTTCGCAATCTGAAAATCGATAGAATCGCAGGTAAAGCTTTCGTAGTCTGAAGTGGTCAATCCACACGAAAGGGGTTTACCACATGGACAAGAAAGCAGTTGTAATCGCCGGGGCCGGCAGCACCCACACTCCCGGCATCATCCAGAGCCTATTGCAGAAGAAAAACGAATTACCGCTGCGCAAACTCGCCCTGTACGACATCGACGAGAAGCGCATGCATCTCGTCTACGACATCATGAAGCAGTTCATCGAGCAGGAAGCTCCTGACATCGAAGTTGTCGTGACGACCGATCCCGAAAAGGCATTCACCGATGTCGACTTCGTCTTCGCGCAAATCCGCCAGGGTGGCCTTCAGATGCGTCGCCAGGACGAGCGCATCCCTCTCAAGTACGGTTGCGTGGGACAGGAAACCTGCGGCGCCGGCGGTTCGATCTCCTATGGCATCAGGTCCATCCCCGGCGTCTTCGACCTCGTACGCTACGCCAAGAAATACAGTCCGGACGCCTGGATCCTCAACTATTCCAACCCCGCCGCAGTTGTCGCCGAGGCCACGCGTCGCGAGTTTGACAACGACCATATCCTTAACATCTGCGATATGCCCACGGCTATCTTGCTCTCGTACTCTAAGATGCTCGGACTTCCCAGCTGGCGCGATATCGACCCCATGTATTTTGGACTCAATCACTTTGGCTGGTTTACCAAAATCTACGACAAGCAGGGGCGCGATCGTCTGCCGGAGCTCCGTCAGATGATTCTCGAGCACGGCATGGCCGTGAGCGACAAGCATCACAAGGACAAGGACTGGATGCACACCTGGGGTCAATACGTCAAGATTGTGAAGGACTATCCCGAGTATCTGCCCAACAGCTACCTGCAGTACTACCTGTACTCCAAAGACATGGCAGATGACATGGACCCCAACTGGACGCGCGCCGACAACGTCATCAACGGACGCGAGAAGGAGATGTTTGCCGAGCACGACAAGTACCTGGCAGATCCCGCCAATTACAAGAGCCCCGTACAGAGCTTCACGGTCTTTGGCGACTTTATCGTCGACGCAGCCGCCTCTATCGCCTACAACAAGTGCGAACGTTATCTCGTAATCGTCGAGAATAACGGTGCCATCCCCAATCTGCCCGATGACGCCATGGTCGAGGTCCCCGCCTACCTGCGCTCTTGGGGCCCCGAACCCATCAGCCAGCCTGCTATCCCCACCTTTTACAAGGGGCTTATCGAAGAGCAGAATGCCAGCGAGAAGCTCGCCGTCGACGCATATTACGAGCATTCCTACCAGAAGGCGCTCGAAGCCATCGCAATCAACAAGACCGTCCCTTCGACTACCGTCGCGCGCCAAATCCTCGACGACCTGATCGAAGCGAACGGCGATTATTGGCCGACCCTGTCCTAACTCCCCGCGCATCAAAGGAACATCATGAAAGAAAGCAAGCTCTACAGCGAGTTCCAGAGACTCGGCAAGGTGCTCATGGCGCCGGTCCTCCTCCTGCCCGTTTCCGGCATTTTGGTCGGTCTGGGCTCCGCCCTTTCCAATGCTAACCTCATCTCGCTCTGCCCGCTTTTGGGCACCGAGCCGATGGTGATCTTTAGCACGCTCATCAAAGCAGCCGGCAACGTTATCAATGGTAACATCTCGGTTCTCTTTGCGATCTGCATCGCCTACGGTTACGCCAAGGCCGAGAAGGCGACCGCCGCACTCTCAGGCTTCATCGGCTACATGACCATGAACACGATCATGGGTCAGCTGCTTATCCTGCTGGGCACCATCGATCCCGCCAACCTGCAGACCGGTCAGAACGCCATCCTGGGCGTAACCACACTCGACACCGGCGTATTCGGCGGCATCATCATCGGCTTGGTAGTCGCGTGGATCCACAACCGATTCTATAAGGTGCAGCTTCCGCCGGTGCTCGGCATCTTCAACGGCACACGCTGCGTCCCCGCCCTCACCGTCGTTTTCGCGAGCCTGGTGGGCGTTGCGCTCGCCTTCGTGTTTCCGTTTGTGCAAACCGGCCTAAAGGCCGCCTCGACACTCATCGATTCCACCGGGGTGTTTGGCGCGTTCATCTATGGCTTCTCCGAGCGCATGCTTCTGCCCTTCGGCCTGCATCATTTCATCTACCTGCCGTTTTTCTTCACTTCTCTGGGCGGTAGCATCCAGGTTGACGGCCAGACCGTCGAGGGTGCTGTCAACATCTACAACGCCATGCTCAACACGCCCGGCATGATTTACGACATCGACATCTCAAAATACGTCATGAACGGCAAGGTGCTGTTCGCCATGTGCGGCCTGCCCGCGGCGGCGCTCGCCATCTACCACTGTGCCCGTCCCGAGAATAAAAAGAAGGTCGGCTCCCTCATGATCGCCGCCGTCATTCCGGCCGCCATCATGGGCATAACCGAACCGCTCGAGTACTCCTTCCTCTTTGTAGCGCCCGTACTCTATGTGGTCCACGCCCTGCTGTGCGGCATCGCGTATGTACTCACCTACCTGGTACAGTTTAATGTGCCCGGGCCTTCCGCCTTCGGCGGACCGCTCCTCTCGTGGATCTTCAACGGCATCATGAACGCCGATAAAGGCTCCAACTGGTTCTGGCTTATTCCGCTCGGCATCGCTTACTTCGGGATCTATTACGTGCTGTTCCGCACCTTTATCAAGAAATTTGACCTCAAAACCCCGGGCCGCGAGGATGATGACACGCAGGCAGCGGATGACACGTCGGCCATCGACTCCAAGGCACCTGTCCAGGTAAGCGACCTCATCCCGCAGATCGTGGATGCCGTGGGCGGCGCCGATAACATCTCGGGCGTCAACGCCTGCTTCACCCGCCTGAGGCTCAGCCTCAAAGACACCGCCCTAGTCAAGGACGATAGCGTCTTCACCAAAAACCTCGGCGCCAGTGCCATCGTGCACGTTGGCGGCGGTGTTCAGATCGTTTACGGCAATAAAGCTTCTGTCTATAAAGTCGAAATGAGAGAATACTTGGGCATGGAATAAATCCGTCCCATAGCTTCACCACAATGCTCCGGAGATGGCATATCCGCTCCGGGGCATTATTGTTTGGAGTGATTTGAATGTCGATGTACGAGGTCTATTCGAACCTCAGGTCTTGTATCGAAGACGTCGAGAAGGGCGGCAGCCTTGACGCCCACATCGCACTCTACGCCCTTTCCCATCACGACGAGGTCCCAGAGCTCTCAATAGAAGAACTTGCCCGCGCATGCAATACATCGCCCGCGACCATCTCGCGCTTCTGCAGGCGCGTAAACGGCTCGAGCTTTCGATCGTTCAAAGAGCAAGTTGACGACTTCAACGCTTGGCTCCAGCGTGAGACAACCGAGACAAGGGCTCATAAGCAAATCGATATACCCTGGTATTTCGATATCGTAGAGACCTCTTTGCTTGAAACAAAACGCCTGCTCACTGAGGATCGACTCGAGCGGGCCGTTGACTGGCTTCTCGATGCGCAAAATGTCTACATATACGGAAGCTCATTCTCCAATCTCGTCGCCCGCTCACTCTGCGAAAAGCTGAGCCGCGTAAACCGACTGTGCTTCTCATTTGGCTCCGTCAAGGGACAGGAGACGTCGCTCTGTCTGCTCCAACCCGACGATCTAACCGTCTTTGTATCGTTCTCAGGGAAGACGAGCCATATCTTCAATCTTTACGTTGAGGCCAAGCGGCGAGGTTGCCGCGTTATTTGGATATCGAGCAACATGGCATTCGATAACAACGGAGCACGTGAGCTCTTGCTACCCGTAAGCGCGGAGTCACTCAGCGAGTACTCGACCGCCCTGGTAGAGGGCATGAGCCTACAAAGCGCGGTTAACGCTCTGTATATCAGCTGTGCAAATCGACTTCGGGCGCAGCGCTAGCCGCAAACACGCTAGGACCGAAAAGAACGCACCTCACCACCGCAAGGCTTCCGAATACACGATAGGCAGTGCCAAAAGAGAGCAGCAAGCGCATCATGTACTTGCCCATTCGCCCCAAAACAGCACAGGTCGGCGCCCGATTGAAGAATCGGACGCCGACCTGTATTAATCTTGATCGTGTGTTTGGGGCGTTTATTCCATACCCAGCAGCTCGCGCATCTGGGTTGCGTAGTTAGATGCCATGTTACCGTAGACAATCTGCACGCCGCCGTTAACATGCACGATGCCGCGCGCTTCGAGCTTTTCGGTAAACTCGGCGTCATCAACCACCTTGTCACAGTCATTGAGCTGGATGCGCAGACGGGTGAAGCAGGCCTCGACAGACTTAATGTTGTTGTCGCCGCCCACTGCCTCAACGATGGCGGGAATGAGGTCGCTGATCACGGTCTTGGGAGCCTTTTCGGCCTCATCGTCGGACTCTTCCTCGCGGCCGGGGGTCTTAAGGCCCTTCTTAAGAATGATGAACTTGAAGACGAAGTAGTACGCCACGAAGTAGATGGGGCCGAGGAACAGGATAACCTGCCAGTTGGAGCCCTTGGCTGCACCCATAATGCCGTTAAAGATCAACGACAAGAGCGGGCCGCCGAAGGACGCGGAACCGGCCACGTTGAACTGCAGGATATAGGTCAGCGCATAGGCAAGACCGGCCATGAGAGCGTGGAACACGTAGAGGATGGGCGCGATAAACAGGAAGGAGTACTCGAGCGGCTCGGTAATGCCGGAGAGGATGCAAGGCACCACAATGGCGATCATGAGCGCTGCGGTCTTCTTCTTGTTCTTGGGAAGTGCCGTCTTGTAGAAGGCGAGTGCAGCGCCGGGCAGGCCGAACATGGCGAAGATAACCTTGCCGTTCATGACAAAACGGCTGACCTCGATGTTAAACGGCGTGCTGGGAGAGCCCAGGATCGCGTTGTAGATATTGATAGCGCCCTGAACAGTCTGGCCGTCGATGGTCTCGACGCCACCGAGCGACGTGAAGAAGAACGGCAAATAGACAAAGTGATGCAGGCCAAAGGGCAGGAGCATGCGCTCGCCGGCGCCGTAGACAAATGCACCAAAGGCACCCGTAGTCTTGATGAACTCGGACAGCGCACCGAGAGCGTTCTGAATAAACGGGAAAACAAAGGACATGACCAATGCGAGGATGCTGCATGAGAGCAGCGTCACCGCCGGAATAAAGCGTGTGCCGTTGAAGATGGAGAACACGGCAGGCAGCTCAATCTTGTAGTAACGGTTATGCAGCCATGCGACGATTGCACCCACCAGAAGACCGCCGATAACGCCAGTGTCGAGCGTGGTGATACCGAGGATCGTGCTCTGGCCCGTCGTAAGATTCGCGGGATCGATAACGCCAGTCGCCGTAAGGAACGTGCCCATCACGGAGTTCATGCACATGTAGCCCAAAAAGCCACAAAGCGCCGCGGTAGCCTTCTCGGACTTGGCGAAGCCATAGGCGAGACAAATCGAGAAGATAACCGGGATGTTGTTCATAACGATGCCGGCTGCGGCCTTAAGAATCGAAAAGAAAATCGCAAAGCCCGGAGCAGCAAGCCAGGGAATAGCTGCCGTAAGGGTGGGGCTGGTAAAGGCATTACCAAAGCCCTGAAGGATGCCGGCGATTGGCAGGATCAGGACAGGCGTCATGAGGACTTTGCCCAGGCGCTGGAACTTTGCCAGCAGCTCATCTTTGTTCATGGGATACCCCTCTTAAAGAAACGGGGCGTGCAGTTCTACAACTCACACGCCCCATAACAGTTGTCAAGCGCTATGGAACTAGTTACTTAAGCTCCGGCCAGTAATCCTTATTGGCCTCGATGAGCTTATCGAGCACCTTACGCGCCTTCTTTGCGTCACCGACCAGACGATTAAGCGTGAGTGCCTGCAGGGCCTTCTCGTAGGAACCCTCCATCCAAGCCTCAACAGTCAGGCGCTCATAGGCGTACTGGTTCTCCATAAGGCCGCGATAGAAGGTGCCAATCTTGCCAACAGCATAGGGCTGCGGGCCATTGGCGCCCACGCTTGCTGCGACCTCGACCATGGCGTCATCGGGCATACCCTCGATAATGCCGTTGTTGGGCACGATGACAATGAAGGTCTTGTTGGTGTTGCGATAAATGGCCGAGGTGATTTCCACGATCATATCGCCATGAGCATCGTTCTGCACAACCGAGGAGTTCTTTGCGGTGCCGACCTTGGCAACACGCTCGCACTCGGCGAACACGCGCTTCTCACGACCGTTGATGACCTCGTCGGAACGAGTGTAGTCGGGGTCGAGGTGAGCGACCTTGTACTCGGGATACAGATAGTACTGCAGATAAGTGTTGGGCAGATAGTCGGGGAAGTCCTCGAGCATGTCCTTGACCATGGCGTAGGTGTCGAGCCAGGACTGGTCACGCTGCTCGGCATCGGCAGGAAGGAAGCCGTTCTTCTCCGCGTACTCCTTAATCTGCGGGACGAGGTCATGGCCCTCTTCATCGTAGATGTGCTTGAACCAACCGAAGTGATTGAGACCAAAGTACACGGGCTCCGTCTTGCTCATATCGCGACCGAGCAGGCGACCGTAAGAGCGCATGAGGTTGACGGGCTGGTCGCAGATGTTGAGGACGCGATGCTCATCGGGCAGGACGCGCTCGAGACCATATGCCACAATAGCAGCCGGGTTGGTGTAGTTGATAATCCACGCCTCCGGGCTATGAGCGCGAACGTCGTTGACGATCTCAACCATGTCATGCATGGAGCGCATACCGTAAGCCATGCCGCCAGGGCCCACCGTTTCCTGGCCGATGATTCCCATATGCAGCGGAATCTTCTCGTCCTTGCTACGCATCTCGTAGCCGCCGGTACGAATCTGGCAGAGCACAAAGTCGACGTCGGTGTAAGCCTCGTCCTTATCGGTGGTATAACCAAACTCCACACCGGGCTCCTCCTCAGCGAAGAGGATCTTGCCAAACTCGCCGATCGGACGCTGACGCTCGGCATCGATGTCATAGAGCATCACGCGGTTCAGCGGCAGAATGTCCATGTGCTTGGTCAGGGCTTTAAGAATGCCAGGGCACCACGTGGAGCCGCCGCCAACGATCACAATATTGAGCTTATCCTTCATGTTCCGTCCCTCCAGGGTTGGCTGATCGGTGTTCTCGAAGACCTTGGGCTCCGCGGTTGTCCTCGGCTTGCTTCGTTTCGATTGATATTTTGCGACATAAGGTCATTTGAGAGTCCCTGTGTGGGCCAATGCGAAACGGGGACACATGATTTCGCTCACGACACAGATATGTGTAGGCCGACACGTACGTTTGCCCAGTTCATGGGTAATAGACAATCTTGACCGATTACCGATTTCTCACCTGGCTACACAAAGCGGTACCATATGTACGGCGAGGTGCAAGGGGCTGAAACATCTTATGAAAGATCAAGAATCTTTTTATGATCATGTGCGAGCTGGCGAGAGCAAGCTCAACGATCTCGAAAGCGAGATCATGCGCTACATCATCGAGCTGCGTGACGATATTGACGATGTCACGCTTAAGAGCGTTGCTGAACGGTTCTTTGTCGCTCCCAACACGATCGTAAGGCTTGCCCATAAGCTTGGCTTCTCGGGGTTTACGGAGCTCAAACAATCGTATTCCGCCTCGCTCGACCGCAATCGATTCACTATCGAGACACTTCCGCTCGACACCCAGCTCATACAAACCAAAGACCTGCTTAACGACCGGGTCATCGACTCGGTCGTGAGCCTTATCCAGGACGCCTCGCATATCGTGTTCTTCTGCTCGGGCTTTTCGAAATACCCGTGCCTCGAGATGGCTGAAAAGCTCAAAATAATGGGCAAGAATACCGATACACTCAGTGAACGCCACGTCATGAGGCACTACGCAGAACTGCTTGGCAAAAACGACCTGGTCTTCAGCGTTTCCGTAAGCGGCGAGACGCAGGTGTCTATTGACGCTACGTCGATAGCCAAAACGCGCGGATGCAAGGTCGTCACACTCACCGGCTTTTCTCGAAATTCTCTCTCGAAACTAGCCGACTACCCTATCTACACCGTGCAAAAAGAAATCCGCTTGGGCAGCATGGACCTCGACAGTCGATTAATGTTCTATTACGTTTTCGAATTGATATTTGAGCGCTATTTCAAACTGGCTAAGAAATAAAACTCTGTATGCGCCCGGCTTCGACTCTTTAGCAGCCTTCTATATGAAAGGTATCGTTCTATGCAACGCGTACTGTTTATCTGTCATGGGAACATCTGCAGATTCAGAAAAATGCCTAGCTAGTTAGGATCCCGGCGAACCATATCGCGTACCTTACGACGTTTTTACGACTTTGAGCCCCGATGCGATATTGCCGTGATGGAGAAAAGCAACTCCTTTCGCCTTTCCCCAGTAGCTGAAGAACGGAGAATCGAGCATAAGCATTCCTTTCCGGTCGTCTCAAACCTCTGCAATTTGGAGGGTAAATCGCGAAAGCTAATATCTCAAACACCAGAAAAATCAAGTCGATGACCTCGCTCAACATTCACGATGTTAGTGTCGGAAAAATTTAGCCAAATATAGTCGGCCGAGATTGACCAATCCCGGCCGACCCATTTTGGCCAACACGCCCGCATCTATGACTTTCCTATCGCATTCCTACATCCCCTCGGGCTGGATCCCCCTCACCTTCACCGCCTGGGGGACGGCCTCCACCGAGTACGTGTCGAGCCCCCTGCCGCGGTAGCTCGGGCCCCGCATCACGAACACCGACGCCTTGTCGAGCAGCCTGTCGAGGGCGGCGTGTTGGCGCCACCAGCGTAGTGGCGGCGGGGAGGCACGGTGGCCATTATTCGGTGACCGGGATTGGTCAAAATCGGTTGACTATTAGCGGCTAAAATCGCCCGGCGCTAACAACGACGCCCACCATCGCATGCTAGTTACAAGAAGCGGATGCACTAGTATTCTTTCAATCGACTTGCAAACCCCTTCAAGCGTCCAACGCAATGGCGTGCTTTCAGACGCAACGCCTCCTTGCGTCCGCATTATTGCTTTGTTAGACTCTACGGAAGAATTCAGCGCAGGCCCATATGCCAAGCCAGCGCCCCGGAAAGGAAAAGGATTCGTGAAGCTGTAGACGATACATATCGACGCCAATTTGCAAATTGCCATCTATCCAAGAATAAATCTGGCTGCACATTTGTCGTATCGTCTTTTCACTGATCCTCGTATATCCTAAACACTACCTTTGCGAGCATTGCCGTCGACTCATTTTCTTTCAGCTTGACTCGAGTCGACGGGCGTTCACGTTGGTCGGAACGAGCCAATCAGAGCATATGCGGCAAAACGCGGCCTCCCATGCCGAGGAGGCACAATGTCAAGAACCAATTTGAACAGCTCCACCACCCTCGTTCTTTCCCATATTACTTATGCATATCCTGGCAGCGCAATGCCCGCACTCGACAACGTGTCGGCGACATTTGCCCCCGGCTGGCACGGCATCGTCGGAGACAACGGGTGCGGGAAATCAACTTTCGTCCGCATTGCGTGCGGACTTCTGATTCCAGATCGCGGCGTCGTTTCACCGCGTCTCGTCTCCGCATATTGCGCGCAAGAAGCCGGAGTCGAACCGCCCATGCTCTTCGATTTTGCGTGCGACTTCGCCCCGGCGACCACGCACCTCAGAAGGATGCTCCGCATCACCGATGATATGCTCTGGCGTTTTTCCGAGCTCTCCGGTGGCGAGCAGAAGAAAATTCAAATAGCCGTCGCGCTTTGGCAGAATCCCGATCTTCTGGCAATGGATGAACCGACTAACCATGTGGACGCAGAATGCAGAAGGCAGATTTGCAAAGCACTCGCCGAGTACAAGGGTATTGGCCTCCTCGTCTCGCACGACCGTGCGTTGCTCGACTCCTTGGCAAAGGACTGCCTGTGCTTTGAGTCGGGGCACGTCACCATGCGCCCCGGCAACTACTCCCAAGCTCGCTCGCAGGCGAATCTGGAGCGCGAAAGCGCGGCGCGGGCCAAATCGATTGCGCGATCCGAAGAAAAGCGCATGAAGGCTGAGTATATCAGGCGCGTTGAAAACGCCTCACGGTCCGCATCCAAGAGAAGCGCCCGTCATGTCGATCCGAAGGATCACGACGCGAAAGCACGAATCAAACTCGCCATTCTCACTGGCAGAGACGGCGTTGCGGGCAAGCTCGCTTCGCGCATGGACTCCCGAATCCAGCGCGCGCAAGCCGCCGTCGACGCCCACCATGTCGAAAAGCGCTACGAAAGCACCTTGTGGATGGAAGCGCAACCCAGCCCGCGCAAAACACTGATTCACGTCAGCTCAGATCGCATACCGTGCGGCCCGAGGCAATCTTTGCGGGTTCCCGAGATTTATCTGGGAAATACCGATCATCTGGGCATAAGCGGCCCCAACGGAGCGGGGAAAACAACACTGGTCAAGCATATCCTGGAGATATTGGAAGGCCGCAAGGCCACGGGATTGGACATTCGCACGCTGTATATCCCTCAGGAAGTCGACGATTCATCCTCAATTGAATTCCTCTCGGAAATCAAGGACCTGCCCCAAGCCGAACGTGGAGCCCTGCTTTCGATCGTTGCGCAACTCAATTCGGATCCCGAACGAATATTGTCCGGCGAGAACATCAGCCCGGGGGAGCTGCGGAAGCTCATGCTCGCCCGCGGTATACTAGATGCCCCCGAAATCATCGTCATGGACGAACCCACGAATCACCTGGACCTGCACTCGGTGGAGGCACTCGAGCGAGCGCTTTCCGCCTTTCCCGGCGCGCTTGTTTTGGTGAGCCATGACGAGCAGTTCCTCTCGGCCTCATGCCCCCTCCGCTTGGATTTGGCCCCAGAAGAGGAGCACACTATTGGTCAGCCCCTCCTCTAGCGCTCAGGCATGTCTTCTGCAAGCCGCCTTCTTCTGATATCCCCTCCCCCGTTTTGCAAGCAACTCAGCGCAAATGGCCCATCCCCCTCAGCCTGAAGGCTCAGCGACACCAACGATACCGACGATTCAATATCTGGATGTCCATATTTGCCCCATCTGGGTGATTATTAAATTGTGTTTGTTCCGTGATTGAATACTTTGTCATCATTACGCCCCACTTCTTCTCATCAGAGGACGTCGAGAACAACAGGTCCTTGCGAAATAATCCCAGCTCAGAAGCTTATGGCATGATGTGCTCACCGAGTGCTCGATGACGATTGACGAATCGTCGGTAATATCCAATTTTAGGAAAGAGGTGTGTATGACCCGACCGAAGATCATGCGCGGACCGTTTGAATGCGGCTCCATCTCAACAACCAGTACGGCAATGTCGTCTATAAAGGAGTCTTCGGCGAGCATGCCGACTTGTTCTGAACGAGCTGTTCGACATGCCCTGAAGGCCGAAGAGATGTTCTCTCGCGTCATGTATCGCCAGATTCTTTGTGCCCACACGAAGCTCCATGGGGCAATGTTTGGGGACGATGATCTTCACGCCGCAACAAGAAATGTCGAGGAGATCTTGCGCAACGTCCTGCGCCTCTATCTCGATGTCCACGGCGAGCCGCAACGCGGAGTCAGCAAATAATTGGATTGAGAGGAGTTCGAGTATGAGGAAATTGAATCAGTTTATGAAGTTCGATTGGGAAGCTTTTGCGAAAGGCAAGCGTTTCCTTTGTGTCGGAGGTGGTAAATGGGTTGATTAAAACACCAAAGAGCATCGCGGCACCAAGATCGACGTGGTGATCACAACCGATAACACGCAGTATCACCAAAACGAAGGCGAGGTGGTCAGCAATCGTTTCGAGAAGCTTTCCATCAAGGTTTCGAACGATATCGAGATTCCCGTCAATCAGCACGTCATTCCCACCGGCGTGGTCGCAAAGGTTTACGGTGATTATCGCAACCAGTTGTCCATCACGGCGGACGGCATTACCGTCATCCCCGCGAAGGGCTAGGTGATTGTGGTGCGTTACTCCAGTGGCGCACCGGCGATCGTGTATTCGACCCCCAGCGCAAAGCTTTGTGTGCTGGGGGTCGCTTTATTTGCGGTCGCCGCGTGCGTTTATTGCATCGGGCTATTCGTGAACACCATTCTTGCGCCCATCGCCATAGAGCCCAGTACGGTGATGGCGTTTGGCGGCAACCTTACCTCCGCAGCGGCCACTCTTAGCCTCGCTGGGACCATGTTGTTTGCGGGAGGGATCACACATTACGTCATGCTATCTGAATCAACACGGTTGCATGCACGCATTAGGAAGGGGCTCTTTGATCCACGTTACGGGAATCCTCTACACCTGCGAGAAGGCGAGCTTCTTCCCGACATCTCTTGCAAAGAGACGGCTCCTGGACAGTTCGAGCTCGCCATCTCAACCTCATCCTCAACGGCAGAAGAAATATCGAAGATGGGACCTAGCATTAGCTCCCGACTTCGCGGAAGGTTCTCCCGCTACGCCGTCGTACTTGCCGAAGCAGACGTCGCATGCAATCAAGTGACCTTCTTCCTTGAAGATGTGACGTTGCATCGAGAGATCAAGGCATCGCGTGTCGAGGATTTGTGCCCGGCGAACGCCTACGAATTCCGCGTTCAAAACGGCACGAGCATCGACCTCCGCACCTCCGGTTCCATGCTCATCGCTGGAAAGACCACGGGCGTGATCGCCCTCTTGCTCCAAGCCCTGTTGGCTGGTCCTGACGGACACGGATCGCAAGTCCTCATCATAGACCCCAAGCAGGCCGAGCTCTCCCGACTTCCTCGCGTGGTTTCACTGAATGCTGACGGGGACGCTCGCGCAATCCTGTCTGCGTTATCACGGTTCGCCGACAGCATCAAAGAGCGACAGAGCTTCCTCAACGACAGGTCGACAGAGACGGGAGACGCCGTGCACTGGTGGGATGCGGGGCTTCACGTTTCGCTTCTCTTCATGGATGAGTACGTGGCACTCCGCACGCTGTTTCCCAAGCGCGCGAGCAAGGAGGACCCCGATTACTGCCTCGCGACGTTTGATGGGCTGGTGAAGCGCATCGTAACGATGGGGGCGAGCGCGGGCTGCTACGCCATCATCTCGATCGCCGAGGCGTCTGTTGAGGAGGGGGGCTTGCCGTCGATGCTGCGCTCGGCGTGCAGCACCCGCGTCCTCTTCAAGCCGACGCTTCCCGAGGCGCGGCTCATATGGGGCGCGGAACGCCTGCTCGACCTCGGTGCACCTCGCACCTTCTCCCCGGGCGACGCTTGGTTCAGCAGTACGGACGGGGCGCACGACCGCATCGGCTTTGTGCATTTTCCGATCATGGACTTCCCCGTGTACCGCGAGCTTGGGCGGCTCCTTGACCTGTACTTCAGAGAATAACCACCGCGGGGTCCGCTTCGCGCAGCAAAAGCGGACCCCGTCGATTGTTCCATTACTTGAAATTCTGCTCATTTATGCGCCTTGGGGAGCTTGTTATCCCAAGGCGCACCCTCGGGCGCGTTCCAAAATCGTCCCGAAATAGCTCATTTACGAGAAAGGACTCGGAACCATGACCAATTCTCTGCCCATGAAGACCCGCGCGATGATGTACGAGCAGCAGCTCGATCACCTGCCCCGTCTTGTGGACGAAATGTACCGAAGAATCGAAACACTCGCCCCGAAGCGCTATGCGGGCATCGTGCACGACAGCGACACGACGGACGCGGGACGTCCGGCAGCCGCGCATCTTCACGTGATGATGGAGTTCCAGAATCCGCGCTCGCTCAATAGCATCGCGAAGCTCCTTGGAGATAAACCTGAGCGCATCGAGGCTTGGAAGGCAGGTGTGGAAAACGGTTTTTCCTACCTGTGCCACAGAACGGATGGCGCACGATCCAAGCATCAGTACGACCCCAAAATCGTGCGCTCCAATTTCGATTACCCAGCGCTACTTGCTTCTATTGAGTCGCGCGTTGCTCGAACGAGGTCCCATAGCAGCATCAAAGTCCTTCTCGATGACCTTCTCGAAGGTCGTATCGACAAGGAGTCCTTGATCTCTCAGCTCTCCGGATCCGAATATGCCCGGACATAGCGTCAGATCGAAGACGTTTATGCACGCCGCCTTCAGGTTCAGGCCCGGGAATGGCGGGGGTTGATGCTCAAGGGCGAAAGAAGGGTGGAATCAGTTTGGATCTTCGGGCCTGCTGGAACGGGGAAGTCCACCCTCGCAAAGCTCTATGCGAAGCGGAAGGGCGAACCGTTCTTCGTCTCTGGATCTACGAGAGACATCTTTCAGGGGTATGAGGGCAAGCACACGGTGATTCTTGACGAACTTCGTCCCTCATCCATCCCCTACGCCGACCTGCTTCGCATCACGGATCCCTATGCGATGGAGCATGAGGTGATGGCACCGTCCCGATATTCCGACAAAGCGATAGCCGCCGATCTCGTAATCGTCACGACGCCCTACAGCCCCTTGGAATTCTATGGAGAACAGATGCGCCGATCCGCGACTTATCGTCCGCAAAACGATGTCGACGGATTTGGTCAACTTGAGAGGCGCCTCTCCGTCGTTGCGGAGATGCAGACGAGGGAGATCTGTCTCTCTGAGTTTAGGCACGATCTCGACGGATACTGGCCGGTCGAAGGTTCCTCTCGTACAAACCCATATTCGAGTTATGCGCGAGGACTCGCCCCCTCGTCCTGCGCCAACGCTCTTTATAAAGAGCTTCTCGACACCGTTTCGCACTTGACAGCTTAACCAATCGGGCCCCGTGCGATAATCTTGAAATATCGCATCGGGGCTCTTTTCTGAACAGGAAGGAGCCTGCTAGTGACTGTGAGAAAAGACAGCAAAGGGCGAATCCTCAGACGCGGGGAAAGCCAGAGAAAAAACGGCCGTTACTGCTTCAAGTATGTGGATGCAAGAGGTAAAACGCGGAGCGTCTACTCGTGGACCTTGACAACTCATGATCTAACTCCGAAGGGGAAGAAAGCCAGTCCGTGCTTGCGCGCGTTGGAGCATGAGATCCAGCGCGATCTGCTTGATAAGGTCGCGCCGAACAATATGACAGTCTACGAACTCGCATCTCGTTACACTGAAACAAAGACTGCCGTGAAACAATCCACTCGAGCCGCCTACAAGACAATCCTCAATTTTCTTGCTACAGATGAATTCGGCTCGCGACGAATATGCGGTGTCACCTCCCTTGATGCCAAGGAATGGCTCATCAACCTGCAAAAAATCCACGGCAAGCGCTATAGCACAATCCATAGCATCCGTGGTGTTCTGAGACCGGCGTTTCAACTGGCAGAGGAGAACAGCCTGATTCGCCGAAATCCCTTCTATTTCGAGCTCGCAACGATACTGACAAACGACATGGTTACACGCAAGGCCTTGGCCACTAACCAAGAACGCAGATTTCTTGCTTTCGTGGAGGGCGATGAACACTTTCACCGCTATCGTGACGCCATCTACATCCTTCTAAATACGGGCCTGCGCATTTCTGAATTCTGCGGTCTTACCGTCGAAGACCTTGATTTCAAAAACGGAAGCATTCGGGTAAACAAGCAACTTCAGCGGACCAGCAACATGCGATACTACATCGAACGTCCCAAGACGGAGAGCGGGATCCGCTATGTTCCCATGACTCAAGCCGTGACAGAGTGCTTCAGGAGTATCCTTGCGCAACGTCTAAAGCCTTCGAGTGAGCCGGTCGTTGACGGTGTTAGCGGTTTTCTGTTTCTTGATAAAAACGAGATGCCGCGTGTTGCCCTGCACTGGGAGAAGTACTTCCACCACGCGATAGAGAAACATAATCGCATCTACAAGGATGAGCTTCCCAAAATCACACCACATGTCTGCCGACATACCTTCTGCTCGAAGATGGCACGCAGGGGAATGAACCCTGCGAAGCTAAAATGCATCATGGGCCACTCCGACATCAACGTGACTTTTAACACATACACCCATCTTGATTTCGACGACGTCAGAGAGGATATGCTGAAAATTGGATGCAAAGGACGGTCAACATTGTGACAACAAGTCGTAAACCCTCGTTCTTTACGCAATTCTTACGACGCTGGAAAGAAGAATAATCCGCTCATTTATGAATCAATTTGATATTCTGTCCTTGACGAGGGATCAAAAAGCAGTGCGATTATCTGCGAAAACTCTGATATTCGAGAGGTTTTAGCCAATGCGCAAAATCCTATTTGTCTGTCATGGGAACATCTGTCGCTCGACGATGGCTGAGTCGGTGTTTGCCGAGCTGGTGCGCCGTGCTGGGCGCGAGGCGGAGTTCGTCATTGATTCTGCCGCGACCTCGACCGAGGAGATTGGCAACCCTCCGCATCATGGCACCGTCGCCAAGCTGCGCGAGGTCGGGATTCCCGTCGTTGCGCACCGCGCGCGCCAGGTTCGTCGCGCGGAGTATGGTGACTGGGACCACATCGTCTATATGGATGCCGAGAACGCGCGCGGCCTGCGTCGCATCTTCGGCGACGATGCCGACGGCAAGATTTCGCGGCTGCTGGATTGGACCGATCGCCCCGGCGACGTCGCCGATCCCTGGTACACCGGCAACTTCGATGCCACCTACCGCGATGTGCTCGCCGGCTGCACGGCCATGCTCGAGCAACTGTAGGCGCCCGGGCGGCGCGGATGCGTGAGCCACGCCATCGGCATAAAATGAGCGTGGATAATCTCCCGCATACAAATTGAGCGTGGATAATCTCCCACTTTGAACGCAAAACGGCGCTCTAAACGGGAGATTATCCACGCTCATTATCTTGGTGGGAGAAAATCCACGCTCGATTACTCGTCGACGATCTCGGCGAGCCAGACGTTCAACGTATCGACCTCGGGGCAGCAGAACTTTGCCGTACCGGGCTCGTTGCCGGGCACGGTTCCGCCGTAGCGCAGGATGTCGATATAGGGAAAGCCCACATGGCAGGCCATGGAGCACATCTTGCCGCGATCGCGGTCGAAGTCGAAGACGTCGCCGGGCTTGTGGCCATGGTGGCAGCGGCACGTGCCCAGCTGGTCCACGCAGCTAATGCGGATACGTGGGCGCTTGCCGCGTGGCGCGCCGAGCGACTTGCCCTCGCTCGCGGGCTCGGGGCCGCTTTCGCTGGCGCTACTCATGGTCGATCACATCCAGGCAGGCCTCGATGGGAAGGCCGGCCGACTTGTCCTCTTGGTCGGCATTGCGCTCGATAAGCTCAGCCACCACACGCATGGCATCGGACGTCGCGCACTGCAGACTCCAGCCTGCCATAACGCGGCCGACGAGCACCGCCGAGAACGTGTCGCCCGTGCCCGGGAAATAGACCGGAATGAGCTCAAAGGGAATCGTAAAGTACTCCCCCGCCACATGGTCGTAACCGATAACCGCGTTCGTGCCATTGACTACGGCGCTCGTAATGACCACCGACTTGGCACCCAGCTCGCGCACGGCGTCCACAAGGGCGCGGGCCTCATCGGGCGTGATTTGCTCGACGATAGGCGTGTCGGTGAGCAAACAGGCCTCGGTGTAGTTGGGAACCGCGTAGTCGGCGCACTCGAGCAGGTGCCGCATAAGGCCAATCGTGGACTCGGGCACGCCCGCATAGAGCTTGCCGTTGTCGCCCATGATGGGGTCGACGAATACCTTGGTACCCTTTTGCGCGCGGCGGTGGCAAAAGTCCGAGATGATACGCGTCTCTTCCTCGGTCACAATAAAGCCGGTCGAGATGGCGTCGAACTCAAAGCCGAGCTCCTCCCAGATAGCGAGGCTTTGGCGCACGTACTCAGTGGTGTCGTGGATGTAGAACTTGGGGTAGTTGAGCGTATCGGACACAAGTGCCGTCGGCAGGTTATGGATACGGTAACCCATGTGCGACAGCACCGGCAGCATGGCGGAAAGCGCGACCTTGCCGTATCCGCACATATCGTTGATCAGCAGCAGCTGAGTGTTCTTCATGAGTGTCCCCCTTGGGTCGGGCGCGGCGCGGCGGCGCCACAGTGCGACTAAGTGTAGCGCAGTGCAATCTAAGTCTTGCCTTCGGATGTAAGACCAAGTTTGGGCGTAATTTTGTTCTTAGAGTTTTTCTGACGCTTCTTATTGCAGAAACTTGGCCTTAGAAGGCGCTATAAAATTCTAAGACCAAGTTTTGGCTCAAATTTGTTCTTAGGACACTAACGATGCTCGCACCCATCACACCCGGACGACAGGGAAACGTCAGGCACAACCTTTCAGGAGTCCTCGCCTATGATTCGTTTAGACCCGCCAATATGGATTCATTCTTTCCAATCAATTTATCCGCTGATTCCATGCGGCTTGTCTCCGATTGTCGCGCCATACTCGGCGAGGTTGAGGGCATGTCTCGCTTTGTTCCGAACATCGACATGTACCTTTCTATGTACGTTCGCAAGGAAGCGCTCTTGTCCTCTCAAATCGAGGGTACGCAATGTACGTTCGATGATGTTCTTGACCCGTCAAACGAATCCAATGCGAGCCGGGACCTAACCGACGTCGTCAACTACACTCGAGCGGTGCAGCAGGCGACCAAGCTCATGGAGGAACTGCCACTCTGTATGAGGTTGCTCAAATCCGTCCATGCCACATTGCTTGGAAATGGCAGAGGCTCCGACAAGACGCCGGGCCAGTTCAGGACGACTCAGAACTGGGTCGGACCAAACGGCTGCACGCTCAATGAGGCCCCGTATGTCCCTCCCAACACGGAGGATATGAAGGAGGCACTTGGCGACCTCGAGCTTTTCATCAACGAGCGTGACGACATCGATCCGGTCATCAAGGCCGCTTTGGTGCACTACCAGTTTGAAACCACACACCCGTTTCTCGACGGCAACGGACGCCTCGGGCGTCTGCTCATCCTCCTTTCGCTCATACATGATGGGGCGCTCACCAAGCCGGTCATCTACCCCTCGTATGAACTCAAACGACACAGGAGCGAATACTACGATTGGCTTATGCGCGTAAGGCAGAGAGGCGATTTTGAGGGATGGGTTTCGTTTTTCAGTACCTGCTTGCTTGCAAGCGCACGCGAGGCACGGGATTCGATGCGGAAGCTTGTCGACCTCCATTCGGAAACCGAAAGGCTGATTCGCGAAAAGGCGGGAAGGGCTACGACGAACGCCCTTATGCTACTCGACCTTCTCGAGGGCAATCCGATCGTCGACACCGCCTTTGTGTCTGAACGAATGCAGATTAGCAGATCGAGCGCAAACAACCTTATATCCCAATTTACCGATTGGGGCATTCTTGTCCAACGCGATACGAGCAGGAAACGATACCGCACGTTTTCATATGAGCCATATCTCGCCATCCTCCGAACCGGCGACGAGCCGCTCTAAGTCCCGGAAAGCCAAGGGGGCGAAACCGGCAACTGCCAGTCTCGCCCCCTTAATGAACCTATCGGAAACTCCGGGATACGCCGTGGCCCGCTGAATCTACGCTGCAAAGACTGTCCAAGATTCCCCTGGCACCGGCATCCCAGCACTGCCACAAAATCGATTCGGTACCTTGACAATCAGTTAGGTACCCCTAGAATCACTTAGGCACAAAACATTTTTTCTACCTAACTAAGGAAAGGAGCGAAGCTTAGATATGTGTGTTGAACCACTCGTCCTTCCGCATGAGCCCGGCGGTGACCCGTCGCAACCGGTAGACATACCCGAAGCGGTCAGCGCCGAAGACAAACTCGCCAAGCGCATCCTGAGCGGCCTGGGCTTTTGCGGCCATTACATGCATTTTCATGGCGGAGGCGTGTCCGGTAAGGCGCCCATCATCTGCCTGCTGGCCAAGCAACCCGGCGGCGAGATGTCGCAGCAGGAACTCGGCATGCACTTTGACCTCAAGCCGGGGTCGCTTTCCGAGATCCTGTCCAAGCTCGAGCTCAACGGCCTCATCGAGCGCAGCCGTAACCCCAAGGATCGACGGCAGCTCACCATTCGCCTGACCGAAACCGGCCGGGAAAACGCCCGCATCGACCAGGCAGCCCGCATTCGCTTTAGAGAGCAGGCCTTTAGTGCCCTCACCCACGACGAGCGTGAACAGCTCGCCGAGATGCTCGAAAAAATCCGCGTAACCTGGGAGGAACTGGATGATTAAAACCCTCATGGGAAGCATCCGCGATTACAAGACGGTCACGATCGCCACGCCGCTGCTGGTGCTTGGCGAGGTGCTCTGCGAAATGATGATCCCGTTTATCACCGCCGACATGATCGACGCCATCAAAGACGGTGCCACCGTCGCCCAGATGCTTCCCACCGCAGGCTTTTTGGTGCTCATCGCACTGACGTCGCTCGCTTTTGGTGCCGCTGCCGGCGTCACCTGCAGTCATGCGAGCTGCGGCTTCGCCAAGAACCTGCGTCACGACCTGTTCTACAAGATCCAGACGTTCAGCTTTGCCAACATCGATGAGTTCTCGAGCTCCTCGCTCGTCACCCGCCTCACCACCGACATCAACAACGTGCAGCAGGCCTTTATGATGCTCATCCGCATCGCCGTGCGCGCGCCGCTGGTGCTGGTCTTTGCCTTTGCCATGGCCTACGCCATGGGCGGCAGCGTCGCCATGGTCTACCTGGTCATCATTCCGCTGCTGGGCTTTGGCCTGTTCTTTATCATCTATAAGGTGCGCCCGATCTTTGCCCGCGTGTTCCGCAAGTACGACGCGCTCAACGAGTCCGTCGAGGAAAACGTCACCGGCATGCGCGTGGTCAAGAGTTACGTGCGCCAGGACTACGAGAAAGAGAAGTTCGCCACCGCCGCGCGCGACGTCCAGATGGACTTCACCCGCGCCGAAAAGCTGCTCGCCTTCAATAACCCCATGATGAACATCTGCGTCAACGGCGCGTTCGTCGTCATCATCTACCTGGGCTCCGAGCTCATCATCACGAGCCAGGGCACCTTGTTCGACGTGGGCCAGCTCTCCTCCATCTTTACCTATGGCTTCCAGATTCTGATGAGTCTGATGCAGCTGTCGATGATCTTTGTCATGGTGACCATGGCCGACGAGTCGGCACACCGCATTACCGAGGTGCTTGCCGCCGAGCCCACAATCGCCAACCCGACCGAGCCCGTGCTCGAGGTTGCCGACGGCTCCATCGACTTTGACCACGTGAGCTTTAAGTACTCCGAGCACGCGAAGCGCCAGGCGCTCGACGATATCGACCTGCATATTAAGAGCGGCGAGACCATCGGTATTATCGGCGGCACCGGCTCGGCCAAGTCGACGCTCGTGAATCTGATCGCCCGCCTGTACGATGTCACCGAAGGCACCGTGCGCGTCGGCGGCGTGGATGTGCGCGACTACGACTTGGACGCGCTGCGCCACCAGGTAGCCATGGTGCTGCAGAAAAACGTGCTGTTTAGCGGCACCATCGCCGAAAACCTGCGCTGGGGCGACCCGAACGCCACCGACGAGGAAGTCCGCGAGGCAGCACATCTGGCCTGCGCCGACGAGTTTGTCGACGGCTTCCCCAAGGGCTACGACACCTGGATTGAGCAGGGCGGCTCCAACGTTTCCGGCGGCCAGAAGCAGCGCCTGTGCATTGCGCGTGCCCTGCTGCGTCGCCCCAAGATCTTGATCCTGGATGACTCCACGAGCGCCGTCGACACCAAGACCGACGCCAAGATCCGCGAGGGCCTGGCGAGTTATCTGCCCAACACGACCAAGCTCATCATTGCCCAGCGTATTAGCTCCGTGCAGGATGCCGATCGCATCATCGTCATGGAGGGCGGCCGCATCAAGGACATCGGCAACCACGACGAGCTGCTCAAGACGAGCGAGATCTACCGCGAGACCTTTACCTCGCAGAACAAGATGAGCGCCGAGGGCGAGGACGCGGGCGAGACCGCTGCAGCCGGCACCGAGGCATCTGCATCGCAAGCCCAGACCCAGGAAGGAGGCGAGGCACATGAGTAAGGCCACTACCGCCGAGCGCGTACGCAACCGCAAGGGCGGCGCCATGACGCGCCTCATCAGAATGCTCTTTGGCTTCTACCCGGTGCTTTTGCCCCTCGTCGTCACCGGCGTGGTGCTCTGCGCCGTCATCAACTCCATCGGCGCGACGTTTCTCCAGAGCGCGCTGCAGGTCATCAGCGAATCATGGCAGTCGGGCGACTGGACGGCCGCGCAGCCCAAAATTCTGAAGCTTGTGACTACCCTCGGCTGCATCTACGCCGTGGGCGTCGCGTCTTCGCTCTTCTGGAACCGCGCCATGGCCGTCATCACGCAGGGCTCGCTCGAGAAGCTGCGCGAGAAGATGTTCAACCGCATGCAGGACCTGCCGATCCGCTACTTCGACACGCATCAGCGCGGCGACATCATGAGCCACTACACCAACGACATCGACACGCTGCGCCAAATGATCAGCCAGTCGCTGCCCAACCTGCTCATGACGATCATCGTTATCGTCACGGTGTTCTTCATCATGCTGTACTACAGCGTTTGGATGTGCCTGGTCATCATTGCCGGCGTCGCCTTTATGACCTTTATGACCAAGCTGCTCGGCTCCAACTCCGCGCGCTTCTTTATTGCGCAGCAGACCGAGCTCGGCGTGGTCGAAGGTCATATCGAGGAGGTCATGAACGGTCAGAAGGTCGTCAAGGCGTTTTGCCACGAGTCCGCCGCCGAGACCGATTTCGATGAGCGCAACGAGAAGCTCTTCGAGGTCTCGCAGAAGGCCAACATGTACGCCAACATCCTCATGCCCGTCCTTATGAACCTGGGCAACCTGCTCTACGTGCTGGTCGCGCTGGCCGGCGGCATCTTCCTGGCGCTGGGCGTGCCTAACCTGAGCATCTCGGGCACGGCGCTTTCCATCGCCGTCGTGGTACCGTTCCTCAACATGACCAAGCAGTTCTGCGGCCAGATCGGCCAGATCTCGCAGCAGATCAACGCCGTGGTCATGGGCCTTGCCGGCGCCGAGCGCATCTTTGAGCTGCTCGACGAGGAGCCCGAGGCCGACGAGGGCTACGTGACGCTTGTCAACGCGCAGGTCAACCCCGACACTTGGCAGCTCGAGGAGGCCGACCACCACACCGGCATGTGGGCGTGGAAGCATCCGCACCGCGCGACCGGCGAAATTGAGTACGTGCCGCTGCGTGGCGATCTGGTCATGGACAACGTCGACTTTGGCTACACGCCCGACCACGAGGTGTTGCACGGCGTGTCCGTGTTTGCCAAGCCGGGCCAGAAGGTCGCGTTTGTCGGCGCCACCGGTGCCGGCAAGACGACCATCACCAACCTCATCAACCGCTTCTACGACATCGCCGACGGCAAGATCCGCTACGACGGCATCAACGTCAACAAGATCCGCAAGGCCGACCTGCGCCGCTCGCTGGGCGTCGTGCTACAGGACGTGAACCTGTTCACCGGCACTGTGATGGACAACATCCGCTACGGCAACCTGGACGCTACCGACGAGGAGTGCATCGCGGCGGCCAAGCTCGCGGGCGCGGACGACTTTATCACCCGCCTGCCCGACGGCTACGACACCATGCTCACCGGCAACGGCGCACAGCTGTCGCAGGGCCAGCGCCAGCTGATCTCGATCGCACGCGCCGCCGTCGCCGATCCGCCGGCGATGATCCTGGACGAGGCCACGTCGAGCATCGATACCCGCACCGAGGCCATCGTGCAGGCGGGCATGGATAAGCTCATGGAGGGCCGCACGACGTTTGTCATCGCGCACCGCCTGTCTACCGTGCGCAACTCCGACGCGATCATCTGTCTGGATCACGGCCGCATCATCGAGCGCGGCAACCACGACGAGCTGATCGCCAAGCGCGGGTACTACTACCAGCTGTACACGGGTGCGTTTGAGCTGGAGTAGGAACGGTTACTGACGGAGGGTTCCCCGGGGCGTCGGGGTAATTCCTCCGTGCTCAAACATTCTCGCTTCGCTGCGAAACTGCGCGCGGAGGAAATACCCCGCCG
>CABIWB010000015.1:0-32779 GCA_902362275.1 Coriobacteriaceae bacterium
GGTGGACGGCACCGGGCCGTCGGATGACTTTGAGAAGGGGGAGGCCTCGCGGCCTCCCCCCTTTTTTTGCGTTTGCGGGCTTTTGTCTCACATAGTAGCTGTGTTTTATAACCCTCGTTTGTCGCATCTTCTGTGAACGGGCTACAATAACTTAGTCTGTGCGATATGGAGGTGAACATGGCTGAAGCTGGTATCGGCGTTGATATCGTCGAGATTTCCCGCATGAAATCAATTCTTGAAAAGACGCCGTCGTTTGCTCGGCGTGTGTTTACCGAAGAAGAGCGTGCTTATTGCGATGCATCATCGCGTCCCGCTGCTCACTATGCGAGCCGCTTTGCTTCGCGCGAGGCGGTGCTTAAAGCTCTTGGCACGGGTTTTAGTCAAGGCGTGGGTCGCAAGGATGTTTCGGTAACGCGTGATAAACTCGGCAAACCGAAGGCGCTGCTTTCGGGCCGTGCACTCGAGATCGCTCAAGAGCTGGGTGTTATTGAGGTCGCTCTTTCCATTACGCTTACAGGAGACTTAGCCGTTGCGAATGCCATCGCGATTACCGAAGATGCTCGGCCTAAGCCTAAGGAAGAAAAGGTGAGCACCAAGGAACGCGTTGCGCAGACATTTAAAGAGGCTCGCTCTGTTTTAGATGAGCTTGAGCAGCTGCAGAATTCAGCATTGACGGAGCACCTGGGCGATGCTTCGCAAGATACGCTAGGAGCATAGATGAAACCGGTTTTGAGTACCGAAGAAGTCGTTCGTCTCGAGGATATCATCGAACGCGAAGGGACTTCGAAGGCCGAGCTTATGGAGCTGGCGGGTGAGTTTGCCGCCAACGAGGTCTTGAAGCTCAATCCCGATCGGGTCCTCGTTCTGGTCGGTTTTGGTAATAATGGCGGCGACGGTTGGGTTGCCGCCGATATCCTGAGCCATAAGGGTGTGGACGTGGATATCGTTTCTCCTGTTGAGCCGGATGAGATTCCTGCTGCTCTGGCACGTCATGTTGCTCGTCGTACTGCCGGCCGCGATGTGCACGTTTGCGTCGGCCCCTCGCGTGACGAACTCGAGGTTTTGATCGATAAGGCCGATGTTGTTGTCGATGCCATTTTTGGTACCGGTTTCCACGGGAATCTGCGTGCGCCGTTCTCCATTTGGATTCCTACGGTCAATGAATGCGCCGATTGTGTCGTATCCATTGATGTCCCCTCGGGCTTGAATGCCGAGACGGGCGTTGTTGATGACGACTGCATTCGTGCCGAGCGTACGGTGACGATGATTGCGCCCAAGATTGGTCTGTATAGCGCTGATGGCCCTGAGTATGCTGGCGATTTGATCTGCGGCAATCTTTACGACCGTCTTGATGAGGTCATCGATGATGTCGACCACGCCGCCGAGATTGTCGAGCCCGGTGACTTAGTTGATTACTTTGCTCCACTACCTACGAATATCGATAAGTATTCCCGTGGCTCTGTGCTTATTGTCGCCGGATCTGCACAATATCCTGGTGCTGCCATTATGGCGGCCAAGTCTGCAGCTCGCGCGGGTGCTGGTTACGTGGCAGTCGCGGCTCCTGACGCCTGCGCTAATCTTATTCGCATGGCACTTCCTTCGATTCCCGTCTTTGCTATTCCGTCTGATTCCCGCGGCTCCTTTGGCGCCGCTGCGCGCATGACGGTGTGCGAGATTGCAAAGAAGTACAGCTGCGTACTGTGCGGTCCCGGTATGACGACGTCTGCCGGCGCTATGCAGGTGGTTTCGGGCTTGCTCGAGCTTGATGTACCACTTATTTTGGATGCCGATGCACTCAACTGCCTTGCTAAGATTGCCATTGACGGTATTGATAGTAACCCCGAGATGTATCGTCGCGAGCAGCCGTTGGTTATGACGCCGCACTATCGTGAGCTTTCGCGTCTGGTTGCCGGTGACGAGGTGAACGACCTTGGTACCGCGATTGCAGCCGCGCAGAAGGTTGTCTGGGCTGCAGGCTCCGACAATCTGGTGGTCATTGCCAAGGGGCCGACGACGGCTATCTGTGGCATTGAGCGTGTGCTGCTGCCGCTCTCGGGTCCGGCCTCTCTGGCAACTGCCGGTTCGGGTGATGTTCTCGCGGGTATTTTGGCCGGCACGCTTGCCACCATGCGCGACGAGATGGATCGTTGGGAGTTGCTGTATTCGTACGCCGTCGCACTTCACAGCTACGCCGGTTTTGCCGCGGCGACGGAGTATGGTGAGAAGAGCGTTATCGCGACCGATCTTATCGACTTAATCGGTCCTGCCATGGAGCTGGCGGCAAAGGATGCGCTCGAAGATCTGGGAATCATGGACGAAGGGTCGGATGACTAATCATGAATATAGCCGATTTGACGCGCTGGTCCTGGGTCGAGATCGACCGCGGGGCGCTCCGTCGCAACACGAGGGCCTATAAGAACTTGCTGAATCCACGTCAGCGCCTGTGCTGCGTGGTCAAGGCCGATGCTTATGGTCATGGAGCTGTTGAGTGCGCCAAGATCATGTATTCGGCCGGTGCCGACATGTTTGCCGTGGCGACGGTTAACGAGGGCGTTGAGCTCCGACAGGGCGGGATTACGAAACCCATCCTCATCCTAAGCGAGCCGCCTATCGAGGCCATTCCGACGTTGCTCGAGTTTGATATCATGCCCTCGGTCTATACGTCTGACTTTGCTCTTGCGTATGGCGAATGTGCCGTCGCGGCGGGCAAAGTGGGCAAGTATCATCTCGCCATCGAGACGGGCATGAATCGTATCGGCGTTCACTACACGCAGGTGCTCGACTTTGTCCGCGGTATAAATTTCCATCGCGGTATTCAGTGCGACGGCGTATTTACGCACTTCGCCACGGCCGATGAACCTTCGGGCTGGGACTACAAGCTGCAGTGTCAGCGTTTTACCGAGGCCGTTCAGGCCATTAAGGACGCAGGTTTTGAATGCGGTATCGTGCATTGTGCCAATACGCCGTCCTCGATGCTCGATTCTTCAATGCGCTTTGACATGATTCGTGCCGGCATCGGTTTGTATGGTCTGCAGCCATGTGAGCTGAGTGGTCGCGTGATGCAGCTTGATCCCGTCATGAGCGTCCATGCGCGTGTGACGCGCGTGGCACACCCTGCGATGGGTGAGGGCGTGGGCTACGGTTTTACCTACCGCGTACCGCGTACGCGCGTTCAGATCTGCACCCTTCCGATCGGTTATGCCGATGGCCTATCGCGTACGCTTTCCAATCGTATGGATGTGCTGTATCGCGGCGAGCGCGTGCATCAGGTTGGCAATATCTGCATGGACCAGTTTATGGTCGCCATTCAGTCCAACCCGGCACACGAGATTCCCGAGGCCGAGTATGGTGACGAGATGATCATTGTCGGCCGCGATGGCGATGCCGAGATCACTATGGACGAGATGGCCCGACTGCGCGGAACGATTAACTACGAGGTCGCCTGCGGCTTTGGCATGCGTCTCGACAAGGTCTACGTGTAGGAGCCGCTATGGGCGTCATGCAAATCCCTGGCCATACCCATCAGGCACCACGTGAGGTCGCACTCGAGGAAATTGAGGCCGTTCTGGGCGATTGTCACCTCTGCCAGCTCTACCAGTCGCGTCACAATATCGTGTTTGACGTGGGAAACCCCCGCGCTCGCGTGATGTTTATTGGTGAGGCGCCGGGCCGCAATGAGGATTTGCAGGGCGAGCCCTTTGTGGGGGCGGCAGGCGAGGACCTCAACGGCATTTTGTCGCTGGCGGGGCTCAAACGCGAAGACGTCTACATTGCCAACGTGCTTAAGTGCCGCCCGCCGGGAAACCGCAATCCGCGTCCCGAGGAAGTGCTGGCTTGCTCGCCGTTTTTGCGTGAGCAGATTCGAAGCATCTGGCCTGATATTATCGTGACGCTCGGCAACCCCGCGACGCACTTTGTGCTTAAGACCGAGATTGGCATTACTAAGCTGCGCGGCAGGTTCCACCAGATGGGGCATTTTGTAGTAATGCCCACTTTCCATCCGGCAGCAGCGCTGCGCAATCCGGCGTGGCAGGAGCTGCTGGAGGAAGACTTTAAGATGCTGGGCGATTATCTGGAGCGACATCCCGCACCAGAGGACGCCTCGGAATAATAAGGAGCATATATGTCCCTGGAGCGCCTGGGGGTAGGTACTTACAAAACGACTTGCGCTGCCGATACGGAGTACTTTGGCGAGCTAATTGCACCGTGCCTTGAGGACGGCGATGTGCTCATCCTGACCGGTGGCCTGGGAGTGGGCAAAACTCACTTTACCAAGGGCGTCTCGCGCGGGCTGGGCGATGGGCATATGGTTACGAGCCCTACGTTCGCGCTCATGGCCGTTCACGATCAAGGTCGTATTCCGCTGTTTCACTTTGATCTATACCGCCTGGAGCATGCCTACGAGCTCGAGGATACGGGCATTTTCGATGTGCTGGGCTATGAGGGTGCTTGCCTGCTGGAATGGGGCGAACAATTCCAGGACGAGCTGACGGATGAGTATCTTTCGGTGACGCTCAAGCGTGATGAGGGCGACAGCGATGTGCGAACGATAACGCTCGAGGCGCACGGTGACCGCGCAATGGAGCTTTCCCATTTGATTGATAAGGCTGTACAAGATGAGCTTTCATAACGACAACGCGCTGGTGGTGGCGCTCGATACCTCGACCGACATGCTTGCCTGCGCGGCAAGCTGGATTGATGGGCAGACGGGCGAGACGAAGCTCGTGAGTGGCGACCACATGTGTCGCCGTCACGCCAACGTTGAGCTCGTGAATACCGTTGATGGCGTGCTGGCTCAAGCCGGTCTGGATCGCAGCGATGTTGGTTGCTATGTGGTCGGCCGCGGCCCGGGGTCCTTTACGGGTGTGCGCATCGGCATCTCCACTGCCAAGGGCCTCGCGCGTGGTGCCAATGTTCCGCTGCTGGGCGTGTCGACGCTCGACGCTTGCGCTTGGACGGCGTGGAAGGCTGGTGTGCGCGGCAAGCTTGGTATCTTGGCCGATGCTATGCGCGGTGAGGTATATCCGGCGCTGTATATGCTGGTCGATGAGGGCCCCGAGCGTCAATTTGAGCGCGAACACGTGGTCAAGGCCGCCGTGGCGCTCGATGAGTGGCGCCAAGCAGCGGACTGGGACCAGGTTCAGCTGACCGGTGACGGTCTCGTGCGCTATGGCAAGCTGCTGGGTGAGGACGAGACCGCCCGCTGCGTGGAGCGCGACCTGTGGTGGCCTTCGGGCGAGGGCTTGCTGCTCGCGCACGCTGCGGGTGACGGCGATCCGGCTCGCGTCCTGCCGATTTACACGCGCCTTTCGGATGCCGAGGAAAACGAGCGCAAGCGTCTTGGTCTTGCCGAGAGTGCGCAGAGCGAAATTACGGGCGTTGCCGATGAGCTCGCCGGTCGTCATCTGCAGTTCCGTCCCATGGGCGCGGCGGATGCCGAGGGCGCGAGCACGCTGGAGGCTGCCTGCTTTGAAGGTGCCGGACACGAGGCGTGGACGCCGGGCATGTTCCTGTCCGAACTGGGCGAGGACGTCGCTGCGCCGCGTAGTTGGTGGGTGGCACACGACGACGGCAAGCTACTGGGCCTTGCCGGCGGTATGGTCGTGGACGGTGATGTGCAGATTCTGGATGTCGCCGTCGACCCGGCACATCGCCGTGAGGGCATTGCCCGCAAGCTGCTGTCGCATGTGAGCTATGATGCCCAGATGCTCGGCTGCACCACGGCTTCGCTCGAGGTCGAGGACGGCAACGAGGGAGCGATCGCGCTTTATAACGCTCTGGGCTTTACCGAGGCAGGACGGCGCCGCGGCTACTATGGTGCCGGCAAGGATGCCATCGTCATGACGGCTCCACTGCCCCTGGTGCTTCCGGTCGACAATGCTTCGCCCGAGCCGACGGCGGCAGAGCAGCGCGTATGGCCGCTGCCTGCTCCTGGGCGCTCCGAGGGGGAGCGTGCCGAAATTGAGCGCCGCCGCCTAGTGCTCGCTATCGAGAGTTCCTGCGACGAGACGGCCGTGGCGATTATCGATGCGGATGGCAATATGCTGGCCAACCAGGTGTCGACGCAGATTGATTTTCACGCCCGCTTTGGCGGCGTGGTGCCCGAGATCGCCTCGCGCAAACACGTCGAGGTGATTGTGAGTGTCGTGGATGCGGCGCTCGAGGATGCCGCAGCATCGCTTGGTCTTGAGGATGGAGCCATTGCCCCCAGCGAGCTTGCCGCCGTGGGCGTGACACAGGGTCCGGGCCTGGTGGGCGCGCTCGTGGTTGGCGTCGCCTTCGCCAAGGGCTTTGCCTACGCTGCCGGCAAGCCGCTCGTGTGCGTCAACCATCTGGAGGGGCACCTGTTTGCCAACCTGCTGGCGCAACCCGACCTCAAACCGCCGTTTATCTTCACGCTTGTCTCGGGTGGGCACACCATGCTCGTGCACGTGAAGGCGTGGGGCGACTACGAGGTGCTCGGTGAGACGCTCGACGACGCTGTGGGCGAGGCCTTCGACAAGGTAGCCAAGGCGTTGGGTCTGGGCTATCCCGGTGGCCCCATCATTTCCAAGCTGGCCGAGACGGGCAACCCCAAGGCGATCGATTTCCCCCGTGCGCTTAACAGCAGAGGAGACTATCGCTTCTCGCTTTCGGGCCTTAAAACCGCTGTGACGCTCTACATTGAACAGGAGACCAAGGCCGGGCGCACGATTCACCTGCCCGATCTGGCAGCTTCGTTTGAGGCAGCTGTCTTTGACGTGCAGTACAAGAAGGCCAAAAACGCACTGCACGCTACCGGATGCAAGGAATACTGCATCGGTGGCGGCGTCTCGGCCAACCCGCATCTGCGCGAGATGATGATCAAGAAGCTTGGGCGTCAGGGGATCCGCGTAACGGTGCCGCCCTTGTCTGCCTGTACCGATAACGCAGCTATGATCGCGGAGGTCGCCCGCCGTAAATTCGACCGAGGTGAAATCTCGCCGTTCGACGTCGACGCCGATCCAAACATGACGCTGTAGCTGGTACGGCGCGGTCCCCGGCCGGAGGGGCCGGATATAAGGTTTCCTGCTCTACAGTCCTGCGCAAGACGAAGGCCACATTAAGTGGCCTTCTTTGCGTGCGGAACTCGCGATAAACCTTATATCCGGCCCCTCCGGTCGGGGACCTTTCTGTATCGATATGGCTTCTGAGCTGGTTTGGCGTCGATAACGTCCAGCAAGGTTAACAAGCCAGCGCCGAATTTCCGGCGGGCTTTAGCTGAAAGAAAAAGATAGTGTGCGGAGCTTTGCTCCGTATATGGGATGGGGCCCCTCGGGAGCGGGCGGGCGTATACAAGGTTTATCGCGAGTTCCGCACGAGCCGGAGAGCACTTAATGTGCTCTCCGTGCGAGCAGGACTGTAGAGCAGGAAACCTTGTATACGCCCGCCCGCTCCCGAGGGGCATCTCTCATGCAAAAACTTTTGTTGGGTAAAGTCCGAGGTCAGTGGCGTTTTATACCGAAAAATTCAAAAAAAGTTGAAAATTCATTACATATTTGCGTTGACTTTAGGTAACTAAAGTTTCATACTGCTTTTCATCCACTGGGGGATGTGAACACGCACGGATCGTTCACATCATGATTGAAGAGGATTTCTTAGACATGTTCACGCATCAGCTAAACATTATCAGCGTAGTAATTATCTGATGCGGGTTAGCACATACAGCTAGCCCGTACGATAACGGGCGGCTGATGAAGATGAGGGCCGTCGAGCGCAACCGACGGCCCTCATTTTTTATGTCTAGGAAGTTCTTTTTAGAGGAGGAAATGTAATGAACGGAGTTTTGCTCATGGTTGTGGCCGCGGCGGTGCTCGCCTGCGGCTATCTGGGCTACGGCCGCTGGCTGGCCAACAAGTGGGGCGTTGACAAAGAGGCCCTCACGCCGGCCAAGCGCATGAAGGACGGCAAGAGCTTCTCGCCCGTTTCCGCCTTTACCGCGTTCTCGCACCAGTTCAGCTCGATCTGCGGTGCTGGCCCTGTCACGGGTACGATCGTCGCCATGGCCTTTGGCTGGCTGCCCGTCGTGCTCTGGGTCCTCGTCGGCGGCATCTTCTTTGGCGCCGTCCACGACTTTGGTGCCCTGTACGCTTCGATGAAGAACAACGGCAAGTCGCTCGCTCAGCTCATCGAGAAGTACATCGGCAAGACCGGCCGTCGCCTGTTCCTGCTGTTCTGCTGGCTGTTCTGCATCATCGTCATCGCCGCCTTCACCGACATGGTCTGCAAGACGTTCATGTTCACCCCGGCCGTTGACGCTTCTGGCGCCGCTACCGGTGCCATCGATTTCACCAAGTCCTATGCCGCTGGCTGCGCTGGCACCATCTCCATCCTGTTCACCTTCGTCGCTATCGCCTTTGGTTGGGCCCAGAAGAAGTTCAACCTCACCGGTGCCGCCGAGTTCGTCACCGGTGTGGTCCTCATGGTTCTCATGTTCGCCGTCGGTATGCAGTTCCCGATCTACCTGGATAAGTTCCAGTGGTTCGCCGTCGTCATGGTCTACCTGGTCTTCGCTGGCGCTATGCCCATCCAGATGCTCAAGACCCCGCGTGACTACCTCACTTCCATCATGATGATCGTCATGATCGTTTGCGCTGTCCTCGGCATCGTCGTCCTGGGCGTCAACGGTCAGGCCACCATCACCGCTCCGGTCTTCACCGGCTTCTCCACTACCTCCGGCATGATGTTCCCGGTCCTGTTCGTTTCCGTCGCTTGCGGTGCTCTCTCCGGTTTCCACAGCCTCGTTTCTTCCGGCACCTCTTCTAAGCAGGTCGAGAAGGAGCAGGACGCCGTCAAGGTCGGTTATGGCGCCATGATCGTCGAGTCCTTCGTCGGCATCCTTGCCATCATCGTCGCCGGCATCATGTTCTCCGACATGAACACCGCCGGTACCGGCGCCCTCAACGCCGGCGTCGCTTCCACCCCGTTCCAGATCTTCGCCGCTGGCATCTCCCGCGGTATGCAGGCCTTCGGTGTTGACGGCACGCTCGCTACCGTCTTCATGACCATGAACGTCTCCGCTCTGGCCCTGACCTCGCTCGACGCCGTCGCCCGCATCGCCCGCACTTCGTTCTCCGAGTTCTTTGCCCAGACTAACGACGCCCTGGCCATCGAGTCCAAGACCGGCTACATGAAGGTCCTCGGCAACCCCTGGTTCGCCACGGTCGTCACCCTGCTTCCCGGTCTCGCCCTCGCTTTTGGTGGCTATGCCAACATCTGGCCGCTCTTTGGTGCTTCCAACCAGCTGCTCGGCGGCATGACCATGATCACCCTCGCCGTGTTCTGCAAGTGCACCGGCCGCAAGGGCTGGATGCTCTACGTGCCCGTCGTCTTCCTGCTCTGCTGCACCTTCACCTCGCTGGTCCAGAGCGCCATGGGCTGCATGACCGCTGTCCAGGCTTACGGCTTCTTCGGCACCATCCCGGCTACCGCCACCACGGCCGCCGTCTCCGTCGCCGCCACCAAGGGCCTGCAGCTTGTCTTCGCCGTCCTGCTGATGGTCCTGGGCCTCATCGTCGCCGTCAACTGCCTCAAGGAGCTCTTCGGCAAGGAGGCCGGTTCCATGCCCGACGAGGAGCCCGAGTGGTCCGAGATGGGCAAGGCCGAGTACGGCCGCGCCGCTGCCGCTGAGGCTCCTGCCGACGCCGAGGCCGCCAAGGCTTAGTCGACCTGACGAGTTGAACGTCACATCTATATGACTCGGAAAGACCGGGTCCGCGACTTCGCGGGCTCGGTCCTTTTTTCATACAAAAGCGGGTGACGCTCGAGTGTTCTCGCAGATGTTTTGCGTGGATAAGGGCGCGCGTTGTACCATATAGACGTATATGTGTACATATGAAAGGGGCCCCGTGGCCAAGACGGTATATTCCGATAACCAAAATAATGTCGATGCCCTGGCTGAACGTCTGAGCAGCCAGACGTCGCTTTCTGCCGAGCGGGCGAAGCTGGTTGCCTACGACCTGCTCTGCCGCAAGGCGCTCAAGATTAAGTCGAGTGCGCTGGCGCAGATTTTCCGCTCCGTCGATAAGGAATGTGACACCAAGGCGATGCGCGATGAGCTTATCGCGGCAAATATCGTGACAAAGATCGAGGGTAGCGGCATTAACGGGCGCCCGGCGTTCTATACCATCAATGCAGAGATCCGCGATGTCCGGGGGCAGCCTGCCGAGTCCGTCGAAGATTTTGTCGTCGAGGATTCCGCTGACGTGCCTGCTGTGGAAGAAGTTGCTCCGCGTGAGCATGTCGATACCGATGAGTTGCTCGATGAGAACGTCGTGCGTGCCTTTACGGCCAAGGCAGGACGCGGCGGTTTTGGCGGGGGTGGCAAGCGCGATGCGCAGCGCCGCGCCCAGCAGGAGCGCTTCCGTCGCGCCGTTGCTCAAAAGGGTGAGACGGATGCCGAGGCTGTTGAGAACGAGGTTGCTGCCGAGTCGCAGAAGCCCGCGAAGGAGCAAAAGCCCGCGGAGGCCCAGGAGCCCCAGCGTCGCCGTGGTGCTCCCTTTAAGGCTGCGCAGCAGGATGTCGCGCATGAGATTGAAGAGCCTTCCGAGGCTGCAGACGATGTTGAGGAGTCTGCCAAGAAGGCTCCGGGTTCATGCCGTCCCGGACGTGGTTTTGCGAGGCGCGCGTATCCCGTAAGGCGTCAGGAGAAGGGCGAGCCGGCTTCGACCACTCAGGACAAGAAGGCCGAACAAACTGAGAAAACCGTTGAGCCGGCGGCTCGCGAACAGAAGCCTGTTGAGCCGCAGCTTGAGGTTGATGCCGAGGCCAAGGGCCAGCAGCCTACTGATGAGCAGACGGAGCAGGGCGCGTCGAGCAAGCCTCGCCGCCGTCGCCATCGTGGGGGCCGCAGTTCCCATGCCGAGACTGCAGCCGAGAAGACCACGCCGCAGGACGAGGATGCGAAGGTCGAGGTTTCTTCGGGGCAGCCTAAGCGCCAGTCGGCGAAGGAGAGCAAGTCCGATCGTCCGCAGAAGCAGGCGCCTATGCCGAAGCACGAGCGCAATTCCCAAGGCGATTCTAAGCGCAAGTCTCAGAAGAAGCCGGAGTCTGCCGCAGCAGATACTGCTGCCCAGCAGCCCAAGTCGGCAGTCCACGGCGAGGTCTCGGCGTTTGCCCTTGCCCGCGTTTTAGGCAGGCAGCTGCTCAAAGTTGTCCCTACGCCTACGGCGCTCTCTAAGATCAAGGAGCAGCAGACACAGATCGTAAAGGTCGAGGGCAAGGACGGCAAAAAGGCTCCGCAGCGCACTCAGCACAACGAGATGTCCAACCGCAAGATTGCCGAGGAAATCGCAATCATCCAGGCTTGGATCGAGCAAAACCGAGGTGCCGATACGCCGGTTGCCTCGCGCCGCCAGCGTGCCTACCAGATTTTTAACGACGAGAAGGCTTTTGACGGCAAGCACGGTGAGCGCCTGATAAGGCGCATGACCGAAAAGGGCATCAGCATGCAGGCGATCAAGGTCGCCCCCAACCGCCCCGTGCACTTTACGGGTTTCTTTACGCTGGGCGCCGACAAGCCGTTTATTATGGTCGAGAACTTGGACACCTATGACGAGATCGTCAAGCTCTTGCGCGGCCGCAAGCACGCCAAGCTCTTTGGCACCAAGGTGGGCGGCGTGATTTTTGGCGGCGGATGCAAGGCGAGCGTCTCGCATGCCCTGGACGATTATCTGGCTGAGATCGGCTATCGCTTTAACTACGTCTACTACGTGGGCGATATCGACCGCGAGGGCGCGCGCATCGTCGAGCAGGCTCGCAATGCCAATGTGGTTGAGATTCGCCTGCATGCCGGCATGTACCGCGCCATGCTCGCCGAGCATAAGCGTCGCGTGAAGGCCGGCGGCGAGTGCGAGCCCGCGGCTGCCAACCAAGGCGTGCCGCAGAACTTGGCGGCGACGATCAAGGATCTGCCCATGGTCACGCGCGTGCAGTTCCGCAATGTGCTGCGCGAGGGCGGGCGCATTCCGCAGGAGATTCTGATGACCGCCGACTATCGGGATGGCGACTCGGGAAGCTTCGACCGCATGCTGAACAACTAAAGTCCGCCGTTCTACCGAACGGCGGACTTCTTGACGCTGCGAGGGGCCTTGGCACGGCAATCTGACGTTCAACTTCGGCGGCGCGACCAGAAGGTCAGCGCCGCCTTGTTTCACGTCACCTTGCCATACCGGGACCCCTCTCGCTGTCACGTCCAAAACATCGATGTCACGTGTCCTTCTTTGCGTGCGGAACTCGCGACAAACTTAATGCCCGGCCCATCGGGGCAACACGGCACGTTGCAGAAGGCGGCTCGCTTTTCGGAACTGGGCTGATAGGCGTGCCTCAAAAAATCTACCCCAGTCGCTGTGCAGGGTGTCTATAAAGAGCCGTGGCCAAAAAACATCAAATATGAGTACTGATACTCTTTTAGTAGCAGTAACTTTGACCACATTTAAGGTGATTTGACGTGTCGATCGAGCAGATAAGCTGCCGTATCTCCTCAAGTGTTCATTAAAGGAAGACCTTGATGTGAATAAATCTCATTAAGATCTTCTTTTATTAACGGAAATAATGTAGCTACAACGGTAACAGTACTCATATTTGCCGTTTTTTGGCCACAGTCCTTCGGAGGGTCCTCGAAAATAGTCCCGAGCCGGCATTTGGGGACGTTCCTATAATGTCGGCACTTAGGAACGTCCCCAAATGCCGACACCGCGTCTGCCTGCGGCGGCCGCGCGCCGCTGCGTCGCTCCGCACCCTTGCGGGTTCGAATCCCTCCCCGCTTGCCCACAAGAAAGCGCCCTGGGCAGTTATGGGCTCAGGGCGCTCAATTTTAATGGCTGGGACGGAGGGATTCGAACCCCCAACAGCCGGCACCAAAAACCGGAGTTCTACCGTTGAACTACGTCCCAATGTGTGGTGTTGCCCAAAAGCAACTCGTCTAGTTTACCTAATCTGCGAGGGCATCGCAAACGCCGTCGAGTAGGCGTACGGCGAGCGTTTGCGCGTCGCTGGCCGTGAAGGTGCTGTTGTAGCGCGTCATGCCCGTGAGCTCAATGCGAATGCGAGCCGGCTTCTGCTGCGCGGCGACATTGGCGGTGCGGATGCGCTGGGCCAGGTTGTGGCACTCGGCGAGGGCAATCGTGGCGCGTGGCGCGGCGTCGGCGGGCAGCTCGTCGCTTGCGATCTCGAGCACCAGGTCAACGTTGGTTGGGACCTTGGAGTCGCAGAGCATCATGCCGCTATTGTCGGTCGTTGCCGTGGCGATATTCCACATGCGCGACGCAACACTGCGTGCGATGGGGTCCTCGCCGATAACAGCAATCTGGAAGCGCTCGAGCACGTTGGCGGCGCGAGCAAAACCGATGCGGGACTCGGCTTCGGTGACCGAGGGCTTGCCCTCCCACACATGGTGCAGGCGGTTGATGTAGGCGTAGGTGTCCTGGAAGGCCATACCGTCGGCAAACAGGCCGACATTTTCCTGGAACTGCTGCAGGGCGGCCTCGGTATGCGGACCAAAGTAGCCGTCGTCTTCGCCACAGGCAAAGCCCAAAACGTTGAGAGCGCGCTGCAGGGCCTGCACATCGGCGCCATGGAAATTGGGCATGCGCAGGTAGAGGGTGCGGTCGCCCAGCTTATACGAAGCGTCTACAAGGGCGCTCCAACAGGGGATATCGACGGCATGACCGGCAGCAAGGCCACTGTCGAGCCTGAAAGTGCTGACGGCCTGCTCAGTGGTGGCTCCAAAGTACTTGTCGGTGACTTCGGCGGCATCAATCGTGTAGCCGAGCTGCAGGAGACGAGACTGCACATCCTCGACGGCTGCTCCTTGCATGCCCGTTGTAATAGGTTCCATGAACGAACCCCTTTCGGCGTACCATTCGTACTATTTGAGCGTCTGTCGGATAGACAACGCAAAGGGATGCATAAACATGCACTCAACAGTGTAGCAAGTTGTGCCTAAATACGCTGCTGACAGGTTTTATAACCCCCGTTAGTTAAGGCGCTCCACAAAGAAATCTGCCATGGAGAGGAACAGCTCGCGTGCGTGCGGATCAAGCTCAACGTTCTCGATGGCCGCTTTGGCCTTAGCGGCCAGGTCGAGCGCGTAAGTGTGGGCGTAATCGATGGAGCCGGTTTCCTGGAAGATCTCCACGGCGCGTGCGAGCTGCGCGGGATCATCGGTGCCCGAGGAAAGAATTGCCTCGACCTCGTCGTGGTGGCGCTCATCAGAGAGGGCGTGTACGGCGACAAGCGTGCGCTTGCCCTCGGTGATGTCGGTGCGGAAGTCCTTGTTGGCGGCTTCCTTAGTGCCGACAAGGTTGAGCAGGTCGTCCTGAATCTGAAAGGCAAGGCCCGTGTGCAGGCCAAAGGCGCGCAGCGCCTCGATTTGCTCATCGCTGCCGCCGCCGATAATGGCTCCGGCGGCAAGCGGCGTGGCTCCGCTGTAAAACGCGGTCTTGTGCGTCGCCATGTCCAGGTAGTCATCAATCGAGATATCAAAGCGTCCGTCACGGACCCAACCCAGGTCGAGTGCTTGACCCTCGATGGTGCGGACGATCATCTCGGTAAGCTCGTGGAGCACGCGCAGCTTCACGTCGGACTCTAGCGTAGGGTCGTCGAGAACCGTCTTGGTGACCATGGTGAGCGCCAGGTCGCCACAATTGATGGCAAGGCCCGTGCCCTCGGTAAGGTGCATGCAGGGCTTGCCTCGACGAAGCTGTCCGTTGTCGGCGATATCGTCGTGGATCAGCGCGCCCGACTGGAAATGCTCGATAGCTGCCGCGGCGCTGCGGGCGCTCTCAAAGCTACCGCCCACTGCGGTTGCGGCGAGCATGCAGATAAGCGGGCGGTGGCGCTTGCCGGCGTTGGCCGTAAATGCCGAGAGCGGGGTATACAGGTAGCGCTCGATATCGGCGGAAGTCGCCTGTCCATCAAAGAACGTGGCCAGATAGTCGTTAATCTGGTCAAAGTGTTGGGCTAAAAAGCTGGTAAACGGACTGGACACGGGTTCTCGCATTCTTTGATAGGTTGCATCGTTGCATTATGCAGACAACATATTGCCACATTAGGGCGTCGAGCGCGGCGGTTGAAGACGATTGGTCCATGCGGCCGCAAGTGCGGTAGGGGCTTGGCTAGATAAGCCCAAAGTGTTCGAGCGCGGTGACGACGCCGTCGTGGTCGATGCTGTCGGTGACATAGTCGGCCTTTTCCTTAAGGAAGTCCGGTGCGTTGCCCATGGCGATGCCAACGTCGACGGCGTTCATCAGCGAGACGTCATTGCTGGCGTCGCCGATGCCGTATACGGTTCCGTGGTGGGGATCGAGGGCGTCGAGTACAGACTGGATGCCCCCGCGCTTCGTGCATTCGCGGGGCGAGATTTCGGTTACCTCGAGTTCGAGCTCGTTAAAGCACAGCAGCGGCTCAAGTGCCTTATCTTGAGCGATGTGGTTGGCGAGCGATGTAGACATCAAGATCTTGTAGGCACTGTAATGTTGCAGCTGCGTGACTGCGTCGCCCAAGGTGCGCGCGTATCCGGGGGCATCGGGGGCATCGGCACTCATGCGCACGACGCCGTTGAGGCCCTCAAAGCGGATGACCTCGCCCGATTGCTCAAGGTAGGGGGCAAGATGCTGCAGCATACTGGGCGTCATCGACAGATCGCGAATTGCGTGTCCGTTGATCTCGGCGTAACCGCCCGCAAGACAGACGATGCCGGTCCAGGGCAGCTCAAGAAGTTTGGGGTGGATGCAGCTGAGGGTGCGCCCTGTGCAGATAAAGGCCATGTTGCCGTTTGCAACGAAATCGCGGATGGCCTGTGAGACCGCCTCGTTGGGATAGGGGGACAGGTCTCGCTCGCTCTCGGGAAGCCCTTGTGCCACTCGAGGGTCTTGCCACGCGAGCGTGCCGTCAATGTCGAAGAAGCAGATATCGCCGTGCTTGTGGGTTGGGCTGGCGGCAGGGGAGGCCGAGGTGGTGGGTACAAATCCCGGCTCGAGGCCTATGATTTGGTCAAAATGCTCTTTAACGCGGGGAACGGAGATGCCGATGATCACCTGGGCGGTCTTGCCCGTAATGATGAGGCCCTTGGTGCCCGCCGCGACGAAGGCTGCGTTGTCTGCGACAACGGAAGGTTCTGCGACCTCAACGCGCAGACGCGTGGCGCAATTGGTCGCTCCTACAATATTGCTAACGCCACCCAAGAGCGCAACGACTTGCTCAGCAAGCAGATGATCTTGGGATGATTGGTTGTCGGTGCCGTTTTGGGCCGTGCCTTCTTTGGCAGAGCTTTTTCCCGTCAGACGTGCGAGCGCCGCATCGCTGGCGATATGGTGCTCGCGGCCTGGGGTTTTTAGGTCGAAAGCCAGAATGAGGCCCCGGAAGACCAGAAAAAAGACAGCGCTAAACATCAGACCGATACCGAGCGCCAAAAGGTAGGAGCCGGCATGCATTCGCATGAGTGGGATGAAGTTGAAGGCCGTCATTTCCATGAGACCGCCCGAGAAGATGCCGACAATGCCAAAGAAGTTCATGGTCATAGCAAGGCAGGAGGATAGGACGGCGTAGAGCAAAAAGAGTCCGGGATAGGTGAACATAAAGAGAAACTCGAGCGGTTCGGTGACGCCGCAGACCACCGAGGCGACGATGGCGGGCAAAAGGATGACCTTAAGGCCGGCGCGGCGTTCGGGTTTGGCGGTGAAATAGAATGCTGCCGCGATGGCGGGAAGGCCAAAGAGCTTGCCCCAGCCGGTGGCGGTAAAACCTGCCCAGGGTGCAAGTTCATTTAAAGGGCGCGTGCTATGGGAGAGAATGGGGAGCAGGTTGGTCCACGTGGCGTAAATACCGTCGTGAATGACCAGATTGTCGTAATAGATGGGCATATAGAGCAGGTGGTGCAGCCCCATGGGCTCGAGTGCTCGCTCCAAAAACACAAAGATGCCCACGCCGAAGGGGCCGACGACCGCAAGTGCGTGGCGCAGCGTTTCGGTCACAGCGTATGCGAAGGGTACGATGGCGGCCGAGATGGCGGCAAGGGCAAACACGGCAAAAAAGCTGATGAGGTAGACCAGTGAGGAACCCGAGAAGGTGCCGAGCCAATCGGGAACCTTGGCATCGTAGAAGCGGTCATGGATGGCGACGACGGTTGCCGATACCGCCAGCGGGCCGATAATGCCGGTGTCGAGCGTCTTGATGCCGTCGATGACGGTGATACCGCTGGCGGGGGTCAAAGATGACGGGTACTCAAGTCCAAGGTTGTCTCCGCTCAGCTTAATGATCTCGCTCAAAAAGAAGCAGTAGGCAAAATAGGCGACGAGAGCCTCGAGGCAGCAACGAGCCGGTTGTTTTTGGGCAAGACCGATGGGCAGCGCTACGGCAAAAAGGAGCGGGAGGCGTTTAAAGACCGTCCACGAGCCGCGCTGGATGATGGTCCAAAAAGCGTACCAAGGGGTTCCGTATACGGCGAGATCGCCGACGATGTCCGCAGTCGTTGCGAGAGCGGAGACGCCGACCATGAGGCCTGATATAGAAAACAGCATGGCGGGCGCGAACATGGCTCCGCCAAAACGTTGGATTTTCTGCAGCATAATATGCCTTTCGGATGCAACATGCTGTGCGAGCAAGAACGTTTAAACAATGGACTCATTGTAGAGGACTGGCTGCTTGCCGCGTTGACGGTTTTGATTCGGTCCGATTTGGGTTTCGGGGGAACCGTCGACGGTAAATAATCCGTGCTTTACCGATAATCGGTTTAAACAACCCAAAGAAATGCTATCGTGCCTAGCCATACATATTCATTAGAGGTGAAACAATGCCAAAAGCGATTTATGAAGGAATCTACCGCGAGATTCGTTCGCGCATTATCAACGGAACCTATGCGTTCCAGGAGATGCTGCCGACCGAGGCCGAGCTGACCGCGGAATTTGGATGCACCCGAAATACCGTCCGTCGCGCCTTGGGCATGCTGGCCGACGGGATGTACGTACAGCCCATTCACGGCAAGGGCGTGCGCGTCATTTGGCTTAAAGGCGAGACCGATATGCTGGGCACGCTCGAGGAAGTCGAGTCGTTTGGCGAGTTTGCAAAGCGCAACAATGCCGTTGCATCGACGGACGTTAAGTCTTTTGAACATCTGGTCTGCACCGAGCAACTCTCTCGTCGCCTGGGCTTTAAGGTGGGCGAGGAGCTGATTCGTGTAGTGCGTGTCCGAAGCCTCAACGGCAGTGCTCGCCAGGTGGACCACGGCTACTTTTTGGAGTCGATCGCCAAGGGCCTGACGCCCGAGGTCGCCGAGAAGTCTATCTACGACTATCTGGAGCACAAGCGCGGCATCAAAGTGATGGCGAGCCGCCGTACGGTGAGTGTCGAGCTCGCCAACGATGAGGACTGCAGCTACTTGGACCTTGGCAAGTACAACTGCGTCGCCGTTATGGAGAGCCAGTCGTACACCTCGGACGGCATCTTGTTCGAGGTCACGCATGCCCACACGCATCCCGAGATCTTCCACTACCGCGTCAACTCCAAGCGATAGCCGGCTAGCTTGCAGCCTGACGAGACTCATGTCCTCAAAGCGAAAACGCCCGGTCAAACCGACGATGCATCGGCTTGATCGGGCGTTTTCTCTGCATTTGATAACAAATAATTGTTTATACAAAACTTGTCAAGTATCAAGTCGAAATTACCGTTCACCGAAGTTTTTCTACCGCTCTAGTAATACTTGTTCAAACAACTAGCCAAATAGCGTATTGTACAAATCAGCAAAAGGGGCAAAGTCCCCGAGCCAATCTCCGAAGGCAGCGGCAAAGGGTGCCGCCACGGTGTGAAAGGGTGGATTGTAATGAAGAACGAAATGAGCAGAAGGCAGTTCCTGGGCTTTGCTGGTTCCGCGGCTGCGGTTCTTGGTCTGGGCCTCGTGGGCTGCGGTGGTTCTGCCGGCTCTGGCTCCTCTGCTTCTGGTGACGCTGCCGAGGTCTACTTCCTCCAGTTTAAGCCCGAGGTCGACAAGGAGTGGAAGGAGATCGCCAAGGCGTACAAGGAGGAGAAGGGCGTCGAGGTCAAGATCGTGACCGCCGCTTCCAACACCTACGAGGAGAAGCTCAAGTCCGAGATGTCCAAGAGCTCCGCTCCGACGCTGTTCCAGGTCAACGGCCCCACCGGTCTTAAGAACTGGAAGGATTACTGCGCCGACCTGTCCGATACCAAGCTCCGCGGTGAGCTCATTGACGACTCCCTGGCTCTGCAGTCCGACGGCAAGGATGTGTGCATCGACTGGGTTCAGGAGAGCTTCGGCATTATTTACAACAAGCAGCTGCTCGAGAAGGCTGGCTACAAGGCCGAGGACATCAACTCCTTCGACAAGCTGAAGGCTTGTGCCGACGACATCCAGGCCCGCAAGGACGAGCTTGGTGTTGAGGGTGCCTTCACTTCCGCCGGCATGGACGACTCCTCCAGCTGGCGCTACACCACCCACCTTGCCAACATGCCGCTCTACTACGAGTTTGAGAAGGAGCACAACCAGGAGGACGACGAGATCAAGGGTGAGTTCCTCGACAACTACAAGCAGATCTTCGACCTGTACATCACCGACTCCACCTGCGATCCTTCGCAGCTTGCTTCCAAGACCGGCGACGACGCCACCAACGAGTTCGCAACCGGCAAGGCCGTCTTCTACCAGAACGGCTCTTGGGCCTACTCTGACCTCGTCAAGGCCGGCATGACCGACGATCAGCTCGGCATGCTGCCGATCTACATCGGCGTCGACGGCGAGGAGAACCAGGGCCTGTGCTCCGGCGGCGAGAACTACTGGTGCGTCAGTTCCCAGGCTTCCGAGGATGCCCAGAAGGCCACCGAGGACTTCATGTATTGGTGCGTCACCGCTGACACCCCGACCAGCATCATCGCCGACAAGATGGGTCTGACCGCTCCGTTCAAGAGCGCCAAGGAGACCACCAACGTCTTCTCGCAGCAGGCCGTTGCCATGGTCAAGGACGGCAAGAAGACCGTCGCTTGGGACTTCGTTTACATCCCCTCTGAGGAGTGGAAGAAGAACCTCAAGCAGGCTCTGATTGCCTATGCTGCCGACAACAGCAAGTGGGACGGCGTCAAGAACGCCTTCGTCGATGGCTGGAAGACCGAGAAGGCTGCTTCCGAGTAAGCAGTTGCTGCCCAAGCTATCTGATTAGCGACAGGGGGCGGGCAGACGTTGGTTTGCCCGCCCCCCCCTGCATATTGAAAGGACCCTTCTATGGGCAAAGCACTCAAGCGCTGGTGGCCGCTCTTTATGCTGCCCACGTGCCTGGCGTTTATGATCGGGTTCGTGATTCCCTTTATCCAGGGCTTCTATCTCTCGTTCTGCCAGTTTATTACCATTAACAACGCGCACTTTGTCGGTATCGAGAACTACGTGCGCGCGCTGTCCGATTCGCAGTTCTCCACGTCATTCTTCTTTACCGTGGCGTTTGCCTTCCTGTCGACGGTGCTCATCAACGTGATCGCCCTAGCCATTGCACAGGCGCTCACCCGCAAGGCGCTCAAAGGCACCAACATCTTCCGTACGATTTTCTTTATGCCTAACCTGATCGGCGGCATCGTGCTGGGCTACATCTGGCAGATTCTGATCAACTGCCTGCTCTCCAACGTGGGTGCCCAGCTCATCGCGCTTAACTCTGCTGCTGGTTTCTGGGGCCTTATCATCCTGACCCTGTGGCAGCAGGTCGGCTACATGATGATCATCTACATCGCCGGTCTGCAGTCCATTCCGTCCGACTACATCGAGGCCGCCAAGGTCGACGGCGCCACGGCATGGCAGACGTTTTGGAAGGTTAAGATCCCTAACCTGATGCCGACGATTACCATCTGCCTGTTCCTGTCCATCACCAACGGCTTTAAGCTGTTCGACCAGAACCTCGCCCTTACCGGCGGCGCCCCCGCGCACTCCACCGAGATGCTCGCCCTGAACATCTACAACACGTTCTATTCGCGTGCCGGTATCGCATGGCAGGGCATTGGTCAGGCCAAGGCGGTTATCTTCTGCATCCTGGTCGTGGCCATCTCCATGATCCAGCTTAAGGCCACGAGGTCCAAGGAGGTACAGCAGTAATGAAACGCGATAAGGCTATCAACCGCGCGCTCTCGATTTTCTTTACGATCCTGTCGCTCGCGTGGATCTACCCCGTGTTCATGATTGCGCTTAATTCTTTTAAGAAAGCGACCGCAATCAGCACCACCACGGCATTCGATCTGCTCACGCCCGAGACATTCAACGGCCTCGCAAACTACATGCATGCCCTTAACGAGCAGGGCTTTGCCTCGGCATTTATGTACTCGCTCATCATCACGGTCACGTCGGTCGTGCTGATCTTGGTGTGCTGCTCCATGTGCGCTTGGTACGTGGTTCGTGTCAACAACAAGATCTCGAACTTCTTCTATTACCTGTTCGTGTTCTCGATGGTCGTGCCCTTCCAGATGCTCATGTTCACGCTGTCCAATTTGGCGGACCGCATCGGCTTCAACACGCCGTTCAACATCTGCTTTATCTACCTCGGCTTTGGCGCGGGCCTGGCGGTCTTTATGTTCGCCGGTTTTGTAAAGAACATCCCGCTCGAGATCGAGGAGGCGGCCATGATTGATGGCTGCAACCCGGTCCAGGTGTTCTTTAAGATCGTCCTTCCCATCATGAAGCCCACCTATCTTTCGGTCGGCATCCTCGAGACCATGTGGGTCTGGAACGACTATCTGCTGCCCTACCTTACGCTCGACTCCACCAAGTACAAGACCATTCCTATCTTGATCCAGTACTTCCGCGGCGGCTACGGCCACGTCGAGCTCGGCCCCATGATGGCCTGCATCATGATGGTCGTTATCCCCATCGTTATCATGTACATCCTCTGTCAGAAGTACATCATCGACGGCGTGGTGGCAGGTGCCGTCAAGGGCTGATGCCGTAACTGTTTTGCAAGTTTCTGCGGCGCCCCTCAGCGCGGCGCCGCGTATCGAAAGGTAAAGACATGGCCGAGATCGTTCTCAAACATGTTCAGAAGGTGTATCCCAACAACGAGTCAAAAAAGAAGGGCTTCTTTGGCAAAAAGAAGAAGACCGAGGAGAAGAAGCACAACCTCAAGGTTACCGAGGACGGTGTGCTCGCTGTAGAGGACTTCAACCTCACCGTTCACGACCAGGAGTTCATCGTCCTCGTTGGCCCGTCTGGCTGCGGTAAGTCCACGACGATGCGCATGATCGCCGGCCTGGAGGACATCACCTCGGGCGACGTGCTCATCGACGGCAAGCGCGTCAACGACGTGGCGCCCAAGGACCGCGACATTGCCATGGTGTTCCAGAGCTATGCTCTGTACCCCAATATGACGGTGTACGAGAACATGGCGTTTACGCTTGAGCTCAAGAAGGTCCCCAAAGACGAAATCGACCGTAAGGTTCGCTCTGCGGCCGAGATTCTGGGCATTACCCAGTACCTCGACCGTAAGCCCAAGGCGCTTTCGGGCGGCCAGCGCCAGCGTGTCGCTATCGGCCGCGCCATCGTGCGTGATCCCAAGGTCTTCCTGATGGACGAGCCGCTGTCCAACCTGGACGCCAAGCTGCGTAACCAGATGCGTGCCGAGCTCATTAAGCTGCGTCACGAGATCAAGGGCACCTTCATCTACGTTACTCACGACCAGACCGAGGCCATGACCCTTGGCGACCGCATCGTGGTCATGAAGGACGGCGTTGTCCAGCAGATCGCCACGCCACAGGAGGTCTTCAACCATCCCGCGAACATCTTCGTCGCCGGCTTCATCGGCGTGCCGCAGATGAACTTCTTCGATGCCCAGCTGGTGCGCTTGGGCAACGGCTTTACCGTCAAGACCAAGGATATGAACGTGGCGCTCGCCCCCGAGACTTGCGCTCAGCTTGCCCTCAACTGGGACGGTGGCGACGTGAAGGAGATTACGGCCGGCGTGCGTCCCGAGCAGATCCTGCTTGCCGACAAGGGCGAGGAGGGCGCGCTCCAGGGTACCGTCGAGGTGACCGAGCTCATGGGTTCGACCGAGCATGTCCACGTGACCGCTCCCGATGGCCAGTTCGTCCTGATCATTCCCGTTGTCGACCTTGAGGTCAAGGGTGCGCTCAAGGCGGGCGACCCCATCTGGTTCAAGTTCGAGAAGAACGCGACCCACCTCTTCGATAAGGTATCTGGCAAGAACCTTATCTAGGCCCGGTGCATCCAGGCCCTCCCTTTGGGCGACTGCGGTATTGCCATCCTTTTGCCGCGGTCACATATAAGGCTCCCCTCCCGTCCACTGGGCGAGAGGGGAGCCTTTCTTTGTGTTGGGGTTGTCTGGCCGGTCGTTTGTCTCGATCTGTAACAGGTAGGGCCGATTTCGGACGTTAGATGTTACAGATCGAGACGGTTCCGCTGAGCTAACCATTTCATCTAAATCTGTAACACCAAAGGTGAATTTCAGCTGCTAGATGTTACAGATTGAGATAAACCCAAGGGGAGGGGCCGGTATGTCTCAATCTGTAACAGCTGGGACCGTTTTGGTTGAGTAGTTGTTACAGATCGAGATTGTTTGGTCGAGTCGGGTCACAGAGTAACGTGCGGGCACAAAAAACGGAGTCGTGTTGCCACGACTCCGTATCTCAAGAGGATGGGTAAGGGAGGCGAAATTAGTTCAGGTGCCAGATCTCGTCGTTGTACTGGGAGATGGTGCGGTCGGACGAGAAAGTGCCGGCGTTGGCGATATTGATGAGCGCCTTGCGCATCCAGGCGTCCTGGTCCTCGTAGTCGGCCAGCACGCGCTCCTTGGTCTGGATGTACTCCTCAATGTCGAGCAGGGCCATAAACCAGTCCTTGCCCTTAATGTCGTCGTGCAGGCGCTGCAGGCGCTCGGCATTGCCGGTCGCCATAAAGGCCGGGTTGGTGATGAAGTCCACCAGCAGTTTAATGCCGGGCTTGCGGTAGAGCACACCGGCGTCATAGGTGCCGTCGGCATAGAGCTGCTCGACCTGTTTGGACGAGGCACCAAAGGTATAGATGTTCTCATCGCCCACGAGCTCGGCAATCTCCACGTTGGCGCCGTCGAGCGTGCACAGGGTTAGGGCGCCGTTGAGCATGAACTTCATGTTGGAGGTGCCGCTCGCCTCCTTGGAGGCCAGGCTAATCTGCTCGGAGATGTCAGCGGCGGGGATCACGCGCTCGGCGGCGGTGACGTTGTAGTTCTCGATCATGACAACCTGCAGGTAGGGAGCCACGTCGGGGTCGTTTGCAATCCACTGCGACAGCGTCAGGATCAGATGGATGATGTCCTGCGCAATAGTGTAGGCAGGCGCCGCCTTGCCGCCAAAGATGATGGTGACGGGGTGTTTAGGTCTGTTGCCGTTCTTGATATCGAGGTACTTCCAGATGATGTAGAGCGCGAGCATCTGCTGGCGCTTGTACTCGTGGATGCGCTTGACCTGGACGTCGATGATGGCGTTGGAGGGAATGGTCACGCCCTGCTCGAGCGCCATGAACTGGCGCATGATGGCCTTGGCCTCGACCTTGGTGGCGGCCAGGCGCTCAAGAACGTCCTTGTCGTCGGCGAACTTAGCGAGTTTGCTCAGATCGCCGGTGCTGCGCCAGTCGGTGCCGATCACATCGTCGAGCAGGCTGGCGAGCGCGGGGTTGGCCCCATGGATCCAGCGGCGGAAGGTGATGCCGTTGGTCTTGTTGGAGAACTTCTCGGGATAGATTTCGTAGAACGGATGAAGCTCGGTGTCCTCCAGGATCTTGGTGTGGAGGGCGGCTACGCCGTTGATGGAGAAGCCAAAGTGGATGTCCATGTGGGCCATGTGGACGGTGTCGTGCTCGTCGATGATGGCGACGCGCGGGTCATCGTACTCGGCCTTCGCGATCTCATCGAGCTTGACGATAATGTCGGCGATGGCAGGGGAGACCTTCCGCAGGCTGGTGAGCGGCCACTTCTCGAGCGCCTCGGCAAGAATCGTGTGGTTAGTGTAAGCGACCATGGAGCGTACGATGGTCACGGCCTCGTCAAACTCGATGCCATGCTCAGTGGTGAGCAAGCGAATGAGCTCGGGGATGATCATGGTGGGGTGCGTGTCGTTGATCTGGACAACGGCGTAATCGGCCAGATCGTGCAGGTTGCTGCCGCGCTCGACGGCCTCGTCGATCAGGAGCTGGGCGGCGTTGCTCACCATGAAGTACTCCTGATAGATGCGAAGTAGGCGGCCCTGCTCGTCGGAATCGTCGGGGTAGAGGAACAAGGTGAGGTTCTTGGCGATCTCGGTCTTGTCGAAGTCGATGGAGCTGCCGGGGACCAGGCCGTCGTCGACGCTCGCCAGGTCGAACAGGCGCAGGCGGTTCTTGGTGGGCTGGCCGTAACCGGGCACATCGATGTTGACGAGCTTAGAGGTAACGGCAAAATCGCCGAACTCGACGGTGTAGGAGCGGCCATCGTCGACTAGGATGTCCTGCTCACCGAGCCACTCGTCGGGGACAGCCTTCTGCTGGTTGTCGACAAAGCGCTGACGGAACAGACCGTAGTGATAGTTGAGGCCCACGCCATCGCCGGTCAAGCCCAGCGTGGCGATGGAATCCAGGAAGCACGCGGCCAGGCGACCCAGGCCACCGTTGCCGAGCGACGGCTCGACCTCGAATTCCTCGATCTTGTTGAGGTCGTGGCCTGCGGCGGTGAGCTGGTCCTTAACCTCGTCGTAGATGCCGAGGTCGATCATGTTGTTGATGAGCAGCTTGCCGATCAAAAATTCGGCGGAAATGTAATAGAGCTTTTTCTTGCTGTTGTTGAGCGGACAGGCAGCGGAGCGCTCCTGCACGAGTTTGACCAGCAGCTTGTAAATGCGACGGTCGTCGAGCTGCTCGAGCGAGGTGCCAAAAGACTGCTCTGCGAGTTCCATGAGGTTAATTTGGGGCATGTTTTCTCCTGTGATGGGTTGTTTCATGTCTGCAATTCATAAGAAGCCCGCGCGAGGGGATTGGGGTGGCCTCGCGCGGGAAAAGCAAGCGCGTCCGCACGGTGGGGAGGGGCCGGGCGCGGTAGCTCCTATTGAGGAAGCTCGATTTCGGCTTCCGACGGGATGCGGAAGTAGGTCTCGGTCCAGTCGGTGAGTTTGTGCTCGAGCTCGCGGGTGATGGCGCCGTCGAGCATGCGCCAGGTCCAGTTGCCGCCCAGCGTGGCAGGGGTGTTGATGCGCGCCTCGTTGCCCAAGTTGAGCAGGTCCTGCATGGTGTAGATGCACGTGTCGCTCACGCTGGCGGCGATGGTGCGATTGAGTGCATCTGCCATGGGTTCGCCGGCCTGCTGATGGGTGTACAGGGCCGCCTGCTCGCGCTGACGCGGGGTGGCCGTTCCCTCAAACCAACCGCGCGCCGTCTCGTTATCGTGGGTGCCCACATAGGCGACGGTGTTGGCGATGTAGTTATGCGGCAGGTAGTACGAGTTGGTGCCCTCAAAGGCAAACTGCAGGATCTTCATGCCGGGGAAGCCCGAGTTGTCGCGCATGTCGATGACGCCGGGGGTGAGGAAGCCCAGGTCCTCGGCGATGATGGGCAGCGTGCCGAGCTTTTCCTCGAGCGTCTTGAAGAACTTGAGGCCGGGACCCTGCGTCCACGAACCGTAGGACGAATCGGGCGAGGAGAACGGCACCTCCCAATAGGCCTCGAAGCCGCGGAAGTGATCCAGGCGGATGACGTCGTACATGTCGAGGGCGGCGCGAATGCGGCCCTCCCACCAGGAGAAGCCGTCGGACTCCATGGCGTCCCAGTCGTAGATGGGGTTGCCCCAGTACTGGCCGGTGGCCGAGAACTGGTCGGGCGGCGTGCCAGCGACGCTCACGGGATTGCCGGCGGTGTCGATCTTAAAGAGCTCAGGCGTCGCCCACATCTCGACGGAGTCACGCGAGACATAGATGGGCAGGTCGCCGATGATGAGAATGTCGCGCTCGTTGGCATAGGCCTTGAGGCGGCTCCACTGGCGATCGAAGAAGTACTGCGTCATCTGGTGGTAGAGCATACGCGCCGGATGGTCGGCACAGACCTTGGCGGAAGCTTCGCCGCGGGTGCGGAGTTCCGCGGGCCACTCCCAAAACGCCTTGAGACCGCACTCCTCTTTGACGGTCATGAACTCACAGTAGGGGATGAGCCAGTCCTCGTTGGCCTGGATAAAGTCATCGAAATCGGCCGGCTTGTCGGCGGCAAAGCGCTCAGCGGCGCGGTCGAGAATCTGACGGCGGCCGCCAAAGATAGCGCCGTAGTCGACATTGCTGGGGTCGGATCCCAGATACACGCCATCGATATCGCGCTGCTCCAGATACCCTGCCTCGATAAGCTCGGCAAAGTCGATAAAGTTGGGGTTGCCAGCGCGGGCCGAGAACGACTGATAGGGCGAATCGCCATAGCTGGTCGTCGTAAGGGGCAGAATCTGCCAGTAATGTTGTTTGCACGAGGCGAGAAAATCGACGAAGTCGTAGGCATTCCAGCCAAAGCCGCCGATTCCGTATGGTCCGGGCAGAGATGAGACGGGCATGAGGACGCCGCTTGCACGCTCCATGAATGCGCTCACCAACCTTCTTGTTGTGGGGTCGGCCTGCCGATGGATGTGCAGTCCGCCTCCGATGTTCTGATCCGATACGCCTATTGTAAAACATGTTGTTTAAACATGTACAGGCAAGATAAAAAAGTTGGTCGATTTTCGGCGAATGGTTACATGCCATGAAAAAAGCCCCGACCTCACAACGTGAGATCGGGGCAAGAGCGGTATGTAGGTTTTTGCTACTCGGCGTCGGCGAAGCCGTTGGGGTTGTGGCTCTGCCAGTTCCAGCTATCGCGGCACATGTCCGCGATGTCGTACTGGGCCTTCCAGCCCATCATGCGCTCGGCCTTGGAGGCATCGCACCAGTTGGCAGCGATGTCGCCGGCGCGGCGCTCGCGGATCACGTAGGGCAGCTCCTTGCCACAAGCCTTGGAGAAGGCGGCGACGACCTCGAGTACCGAGGTGCCGGTGCCGGTGCCCAGGTTAAAGATCTCGACGCCGGTTTTGCCGTTCATCCAGTTAAGGGCGGCAACGTGACCAGAGGCCAGATCGCACACGTGGATGTAGTCGCGCACGCCGGTGCCGTCGGGGGTGGGGTAGTCGTTGCCAAAGACCTGAACGGCCTCGAGCTTGCCCACGGCGACCTGGGCGACATAGGGCACCAGGTTGTTGGGGATGCCCTTGGGGTCCTCGCCGATCAGACCCGACGGATGGGCGCCGATGGGGTTGAAGTAACGGAGCAGCACGACGTCCCACTCGGGGTCGGCGGTGTGGACGTCCATAAGGATCTGCTCGATCATCCACTTGGTCCAACCATAGGGGTTAGTCGCGGGCTTCTTAGGATCCTCCTCGGTGACGGGCGGGTTGTCCGGGTCGCCGTAGACGGTCGAGGAGCTCGAGAAGATGATGGACTTGCAGCCATGGTTGCGCATGACGTCGATGAGCACCAGGGTGTTCTCGATGTTGTTGTGATAGTACTCGACGGGCTTGCTCACCGACTCGCCGACGGCCTTAAAGCCGGCAAAGTGGATGACGCGGTCGATCTGATGGGTATCGAAGATCTTGTTCATCGCATCGCGGTCGAGCACGTTGGCCTCGTAGAAGGTGAGGTTCTTGGCGGCCTCGTCGCCCACGATGGTCTTGACGCGGTCGACGGCGACGGCGCTGGAGTTGGAGAGATCATCGACGATGACGACCTGGTAGCCACCCTCGAGCAGCTGAACGACGGTGTGCGAGCCGATAAAGCCGGCGCCACCGGTAACGAGGACACAGGTGTCTTTGGGGTCGAGTGCTTTGGACATGTAGTCTCCTATCGAATCAGGAACACTTCTTCAGGGGAGTATAGCGCAGGCAGGGACGCCCAAATCGTGCGCTGTAGGAAAAGCAGAGGATTGTGCTAACGTACTCATAGAAGAGCTTGCGTACGCATAACCTGATCTTTGACATTTGCTTACGAGCCGCTGACCTTGTAGTTTCCTGCCGTTCGTGGAAATCGTTGGGACGCGCCATATGTACGCTAATATGTATGAGTTGAGCGACATATAAATAAGCATGTAACGGAGTACATATGTCACCAAACAGCGATTCCATCCTTTCCCAGGAGCTCTCGCGCCGCACTGCCCTCAAGGCCCTGTTCGGCGCCGCTTCTGCGGCAGTTCTTTTTGGCCTGCCCGCTCGCGCCCATGCGGCGGAGGCTTCCAAAGAAACCACCGATAAACTGAATGCCGCCCAGGCTCAGCTCGACGAGGTTCAGGCCCAGCTCGACAGCATCGCAAATGAGTATGCGGCGCTGGCCAACAAGAATGCCCAGACCCTCAACGACATCGAGAATGTCCAGGGCAAGATTGACGACACGCAGGCCCAGATCGATGAAAAGAAGGCCGAGCTCAAGAAGAAGCGCAACGACCTTTCCGATCGCGTGGCCGCCAGCTACAAGTCCGGCGGCACGAACATCCTGTCGCTGCTGCTGGCCTCTGGCTCGTTTGAGGAACTCGTCGCCAACGCGCATTACGTTGAGAAGATCAACAAGAGCGACCGCGACGCCATCGAGGACATTCAGACCATCCAGGAAGAGCTCGATGCGCAAAAGACCGAGCTCGAGTCGCAGAAGGCCGACTTAGAGAAGCTCAAGGACCAGCAGACTGCCCAGATGCAGGACATGCAGGCCAAGCAGCAAGAAGTCCAGACCGTGCTGAACGGTCTTTCCGACGACGTCAAGGAGCTCATGGCTCAGCGCGATTCCGAGATCCTCGCTGCTGCCCAGGCTGAGGAGGCCGCTAGGAAGGCTGCCGCTGCCGCGGCTGCCGCGAACAAGAACAATTCCTACTCGGGTGGTTCGAGCTCGGGTGGTGGATCGTACGCGCCCGGAACTCCGCAGCAGAATGCCGGCTCGGGCAAACAGCAGGCTGTCGTCAACGCGTGCTACTCCACGCCTTCGCCGGGTCAGAACTGGTGCGCGGCGTGGGTCACCAATGTCTTCCGTAACGCCGGCGTTGGCTACTTTGGAGGCAATGCGTGCGACATGTTTAACGCCTGGTGCTATAGCTCCGACCGCTCGGCGCTGCAGGTGGGCATGATCGTGGCCGATTCCTCGCACAGCGGCACGGGTGCTCCGGGCCTTATCTACGGTCATGTGGGTATCTACGTTGGCGGCGGCATCGTTATGAGCAATGAGGGAGCCATTACGTCTAAGTCGCTCGATTCGTTTATTAGCTTCTATGGCACTGGCTCTGGCGTGCGTTGGGGCTGGCTTGGCGGTATTGCGCTGTCGTAGCTGCGGTTTGAAGTAAGTTGGTCCGGGACCGCGGGCGAGGCATAAGGTTGCCTGCTCTACAGTCCTGCGCAAGACGAAGGCCACATTAAGTGGCCTTCTTTGCGTGCGGAACTCGCGACCAACCTTATGCCTCGCCCGCGGTCCCGGACCTTCCGGGTTCGGGGCGCGACACACCGGACTGGGTTATCTGAATAAATATGGCGAAGGCCCCTTTCGGGGCCTTCTTTGTTAAAGGAATTCGCCTACTCGGTGGACTTCGGGTTCTAGGTCTACGTTGAATTGGTCTTTGACGGTTGCCTGGATGTGGCGGATGAGTTCGTCGACATCGGCGGCGGTGGCGTGGTCGGCGTTGACGATGAAGCCGCAGTGCTTCTCGCTCACCTGCGCGCCGCCAACGGCGTGTCCTCGCAGGCCGGCATCCATGATGAGTTTGCCGGCAAAGTAACCCTCGGGGCGCTTGAAAGTGGAGCCGGCGCTCGGCATGTCGAGCGGCTGCTTGTCCTCGCGGCGCTGGCGGTAGTCGTCCATGTCGGCCTTGATCATCGCGGCGTTGCCCGGGGCGAGATTGAAGGTGGCCGAAAGCACGATAAAGCCGTCATCGGCGATGCGGCTCTTTCGATAACCCAGGTTGAGCTCGTCGACATCGAACTCGATGATATTGCCGCTGCCGCGGGTGCCGTCGTCGAGCTGGCGAGCGGGTTTGTAGACGCGCACGGACTCCAGCACATCGGCCATGCAGGCACCGTAGGTACCGGCGTTCATGTAGCAGGCGCCGCCGACCGATCCGGGGATGCCCGAGATGGGCTCCATGCCGGTGAGACCGGCCTCGGCTGCCGCAGTGGCGACATCGGAAAGCAAGGCGCCGGCCGCCGCCGTGACGTGCGTACCGTCGACCGTAATGTTGGAGAGGCCTTCGCCCAGCGCCACGACGACGCCACGGATGCCCTTGTCGCCGACGAGCAGGTCGGAGCCGTTGCCCACGATGGTGAGCGGCAGGTCGCAGCGATAACAGGTGTCGAGCGTGGCGACGAGGCCCTGCTCGGTATCGGGCGTGACAAAGACGTCGGCCGGGCCGCCGATCTTAAACGTGGTGTGCTCGCGCATGGGCTCGCTCATCAGCACGTTGTCCTCGCCGGCAACGCCAGCAAGCGCGCACAGCAGGTCCTCGTTAAAAAAGTCGTTCTCGTGCATACGAATATCCGCCTTTTGGTGGTCGTTGTCATCAATCGATTGCAATATACCCCACCCGGACGGATTTGGTGCGCTGGCGGCGATAAAACAGCCGTCTACCGGATTGGTAAAGTGTTTATCACCGAGGTAGAGGGGTAGTCGCTATACTTTCAAGAGATTGCGCGTAAACCCGGAAGGAGCGAGATGGCCAACAAAGTCACCCTCAAGCAGATCGCCCAGGAGGTGGGGCTTTCCCCCTCGTCGGTCTCGCTTGTGCTCAATAATCGGCCCTGTCGCATCTCGGAAGAAAACCGCAAACTCATCAAGGAGGTCGCGGCGCGCAACCACTATGTTCCTAACCAGATTGCGCGTAGTTTGGTCATGCGCGAGTCGCGCACGCTGGGCCTTATCGTCCCTAACATCGAGAGCCGCTTTTTTGCCTCGCTCGCCGGTAGCCTGGAAAAGCGCTGCCGCGAGGATGGCTATGCGCTCTTCATTACCAGCTCGGGTGGAAGCGCCGATGACGATCTGGAGCTGCTGCGTCAGCTGGTAACGCGCGGCGTTGATGGCGTCTTCCTGGTCGTGGGCGACGAGTTCTCCGACGACCGCGCCCTGCGCGAAGAAGTCAGCCATCTGCCTATCCCTGCCGTGATGGTCGACCGTGCCATTGAGGGGCTCGAGTGCGACAAGGTGATGTTCGACCACGAGATGGGTGGCTACATGGCCACCCGCTATCTGATCGAGCAAGGCCACCGCCGCATTGCCTGCTTGGTTAACGCGCGCCGTTCCAATACGGGGCGTAAGCGACTTGCCGGCTATGAGCGCGCGCTGCGCGAGGTTGGCCTGCCTATCGACGCACGTTTGGAGTTTGAGAGCGAGTACTACATTCCGAGTGCCTACGAGGCCTCGGAGGCGGTGCTCGCAACTGATGCCACCGCTGTGTTCGCAAGTTCGGACAACATTGCCCTTGGTCTGCTCAAGCGCTTACACGAGATGGGGAAGAGCATTCCGGGCGACATTTCGGTGGTGAGTTACGACAACTCGGCCGCCGACGTTCTCTTTGAGCCGGCGCTGACCGCGATTGAGCAGGATCCTGGTATCCTCGCGGAGCATGCTTTTGGCTGCATGTCCAAGCGCCTTGCCGGTAGGGGCGGTAGACGTGCCGAAGAAGTCGTTCTGGAGCCGGCGCTTATCGTGAAGGGCAGTGTGCTTGACCTTACCGAATATAGTTAAGCGCACTTGTTTGTTTGCATAGATTGCATGCGGAGCGTCCGCTATTTGCCGGCGGGGG
>CABIWB010000015.1:32954-37014 GCA_902362275.1 Coriobacteriaceae bacterium
CTAGTACGGGAGGCTGATATGGGGCTGTTCAAGAAGAAAAACCCGCAGGATGCCTTTGATCCCGATGTGTTTACCATCACGGATACGATTTTGGACCCGCCGCGGTTTACGTTTTTGCCGGCTATCTACCAGGATGCCACGCGTCGCAAGTGGGCCGTGCATCAGCGCGGCGGCGAGCCGAAGATTTTTGACTATGCGGACGTGTTGCAGTGCGAAGTAGCCGAGGCGGGCGATCCGGAGGCCGAGGAAGTGGCCTCAAAACAGGAATTTGCCCAGCGTATCCTGGTAAATCCCGCCAAGGCGGCGAAAATAAATGCTGCCAAGCGTAATATGTGTCTTGGTATGGGCGTTGTTGTGGCGGTTCAGACGGGAAAAGACGAGGTTTCCAAATTAGAGATTCCCGTTATGACCGACGAAGTCAAACGCGATTCAAGTCTATATAAGTCGTATCGGAATGTTGCCGAGAAGATCAAGGCCGAATTTGATGCCATGGGAGGGCTGGCCTAATTTTGGCGGCATACGTTTCTGAATGAGGAGTCTGTGCAATGGCAGGCGAATCTTATGCAATTCCCCCCAAAGATCGTGCTGTTGAGGGAATTCTTTGGTATATCCAGCACCACCAGCTTGCCGGCGGCGATCGCCTGCCGGCCGAGCGCGTGCTGTGCGAAGAGATCGGCGTTTCGCGTACGGCGTTGCGCGCCGGTATCACGCGGCTCATCTCGTGTGGAACGCTCGAGAGCCGTCGCGGATCGGGTACGTATGTGTGCCCTCCCAAGCCGCTGAACATCTTCCAGGAAACGTATAACTTTTCCGATGCTGTGCGGACTGCCGGCCTGCACTCCTCTTCTCGTCTGGTTTCCACCGGGACCATCGAGGCGGATGAGGCGCTTGCCGACAGGCTTGGGGTGTCTGTAGGCGCTCCTTTGCTACGCATGCAGCGCGTTCGACTAATTGAGGGCGAGCCGGCGTCAATCGAGACGGCTCACGTTAACCTGTCCCTGTGCCCATCGCTTACCGAGCACGATTTTGAGTGCGAGAGCCTTTACGATGTCTTGCTCAAAGAAGGTGGCGTGCGTGTTGAGCATGGACGTGAGCATATCTCCATCTCGCGTTTGAACGTCGAAGAGGCCGAGCTGCTCCAGCAAGAAGAGGGAACGCCGGTGTTCTATGAGAGCTCGATCGAATTTGATAAGGACATGCGTTTTGTGGAGCATTGCAAATCGGTGATTTTGCCCACAAAGTTCCGCTTTGCCGATAACGGCGAAGAGAACGGCATGAGGAGCGTGGCAGGTGAACAATGGCTGAAACAGTAGATGCCACCCTGGTTTATATGCGCATTCGACGCCGCATCGAGGAACGTATCGAGCGCGGTATATATCCCACGGGTTCCATGATTCCGTCCGAAAAAGACCTCGCCGAGGAATTTGGTACGACACGCTTGACCATCCGAAGCGCTGTCGATGAGCTGGTTCGGCGCGGGCAGATTCGCCGTGTTCGGGGAAAAGGTGCCTTTGTGGCGCAGAAAGTACCTGCTTTTTTTGAACGCACGGTCGGTTTCCGTGAATCGGTCCGTGCTTCGGGCGGCGAGCCGTCCGTCCGCATCCTCGCGCGTTCCAAGCGTTATGCGGGGCCATATTACGCCGACCTGTTTGGCATCGCCGAGGACGACCTGCTCTATTCCGTTCGACGCCTGAACTGCATAAACGGTAGCCCCGTATCGATTGAGACGGCGCTGATTCCCTGCCTGCTGTTCCCAACCATCGAAGATATTGACGTGTCGGTCTTCAGTTTGTACGAGACCTATGAGATGCTGGGCCGAAAGCCAGTCATGGCACAGGAAAAGCTCGATATCGAAGCGCTGGGCGCACGAGATGCCGGCCTCCTTGGACTGGAACAGGGCGATCTTGTTTTGCTTTTGGAATGCGTGAGCTATGACGCGAGCGGTCAGGCTATCGAGTATGTAAAGTCCTTCAATCGTGGCGATACGGGCGGCTACACCTATACGTACTAGCTGGTATTTTGTGAATAACGGCTGGGAAACTAACCAGTTTTGATCGTTGGGTCAGCTGTATATACAACCTTACAGGGCTCAAAATCGACCGTTCGCCGATGGGGATAAATTAATCGACAAAGAGGTATCAAAAAGCCGTAACCTGTAATCGTGATTGGTATCAAATACTAATGATTTGTTGCGAGGTGAGACGATGAAGATGCTCGATTACGTTCAACTCGCCCATGTGCGTATGGGAGAGAACCTCGAGCGTTCGTCTGAGCTGGTAGCGCAGCTCGTTGATATTTTCCAGTCCGGTTCTTTTGACGCGCTGCGCATCGTTGCTTCGGGTTCGTCGCGCCATGCCGCCGATTGCGCCCGCGATTACCTGCAAGATGCGCTGCAGATGCAGGTGTCCGTTGTGACGCCCGAGGCCTTCGTCGATTTTGAACACACCTATCCGCAGCATGCGCTCAACATTGCCGTTTCGCAGAGCGGCTATTCGACCAATACGATTGCGGCACTCGATTACATGCGCGCGCACGATATGGCTGCAGTTGCGCTCACGGCAAACGTCGAGGCACCCATCAAGGAACACGCTGACATCGTTCTTGACTACGGTGTGGGCGTCGAGTCGGTGGACTTTGTAACTCTGGGCGTCGAGGTTCTCGTTGAGTATCTGGTGCTTTTAGGTATTTACGGCGGTCAGGCGCGCGGAACGGTTGACGCCAAAGGCGTCACCCAGCGTCTTGACGACCTGCGCGAGGCTATCCATGCCAATGCCGTGATGTGTAAGACCGCCGAGGCATATGTCCAAGACCACGTGCTCGAGCTTTCTGAGCACACGCCCGCCATGGTCGTCGGCAACGGCCCCAACTATGGCGTTGCCGAAGAGGCGGCCCTCAAGCTGAGCGAGACCATCAAGATTCCTGCCATGCATCACGAGGGCGAGGAGTTCGTTCACGGTCCCGAGATGCAGATCGTTCCGGGCTATCTGGTGTTTATCGTCGACGATCCACAGGGGTCGGAGCGTCTTGCGAATATCGCCGATGCGCTATCGAACGTTACGACAAAAACGGTGCTGCTCACGGCCCATCCCAAGGGTAGGGCTCACGAGGTTGCGGTGCCTCAGGTGGCTCTGCTGCTCAGCGCAATTCCCAATCTTGTGTTCTTCCAGACGATTGCGGCCATAATCGCCGAGCGTCTGAAGTCATGGGACGTGCACCCGTATCTTGATGCCGTCTCCAAGCAAATGGAGGTCAAGGCAGAGGGCTACGAAGAATCAGTCAATGCGCTTAAGGCCAAAGCGGCCGAGTGTTACGGAATGTAAGCGGGTTTTGAAGCCCGTTGGCATGGGGGATGTGGAAACAACCCCAGAAAGGAGAGACAAATGAAGGAAACCGAGAAGATCGAGATCATGCATTTCGACCAGGAGGGCTATCTCGAGGACGGCAAGGCGCTCTACGAGACCGGCAAGAAGATGACCGCGCTCGCCGACAAGGTCGCCGACGAGGGCTACGACGCCGTGTTCCTGATGGGCGTCGGCGGCACCTGGGACGAGCTCATGCAGCTCGAGTACCTCATGAACAAGTTCGGCGACCGCGACCTCGAGGTCTACCTGATCCACGCCGCCGAGTGGAACGCCATGGGCCACAAGCGCATGACCGAGAAGTCCGTCGTGCTCACCGCCTCCGAGTCCGGCACCACCCCCGAGGTCCTCGAGGCCGTCAAGAAGATGAAGGACATGGGCGTGCGCGTCTTCGCCATGACCAAGCCCGAGGGCCCGATCGGCCAGGCTGTGGGTGCCGAGAACTGCGTCGCCATGGCTTCTGACCATGGTTCAGGCGGCTGCGAGAAGGGCTACTACCTCGCCGACTGCTTCGGCCTGCGCCTGCTCAACCGCCGCGGCTGCTTCCCCAAGTTCGATCTGTTTATCGAGCAGACCAAGGATATCTGGAAGGACATGCTCGATATCCGCAAGCGCTTCGAGCCGCGCGCCGAGGAGCTCGCCAAGAAGTACGCCCTGGCCCCCTACACCATGTTCATCGGCTCCGGCGCCCTGTGGGGCGA
>CABIWB010000016.1 GCA_902362275.1 Coriobacteriaceae bacterium
AATCCTAACTTCAGCAATTAAGATTCTAGGCGATAACCGCTTCCTGCTTTCTACGGCCAAGGAAGCGGCCCTTACACCAACATTCGGCACGCGATCGCCCGCTTCTCACACATATCGTTCCACGCGCAGTTTCGCAGCGAGCGAAGCGAAGCGAGAATGTTTGAGCATGGAATGATATGTGTGAGAGGTGGGCGGGAGGGATGCGAGCGCTCCGCGAGAATGTTTGAGCATGGAATGATATAAGGGCGGCTCCCGCCGAGCGGCGGACTTTCGTCTAGCGGATATGAGCAGGTTTTCCACCCCAGTAGAAGCGGCAGAAGGCTCGTTTGCGCTTTTGGGGTTTGCCTACGAGCTCCATGGTGGCGATGGCTATGTCTTCGGCTGCGTGGGGGCGGCGTAGTACTTCGCCGTTGATGAGTAGGGCTTTGAGTGATTCGGGATGGTCGTGCAAGTGACGTAGGGTTACGATGAGTTCACGTGCGGTGGTGACGTGCATGCTGGCGCCCATGCCGGTAAGCATCGTGGTGTTGGCCTTTTCCTGACCGTATGATTTGCCCAGCAGGATCATCGGCAGATGAGCGCACAGGCACTCGGTGACGGTGAGTCCGCCTGATTTGAGGATTGCCAGGTCGCAGCCGTGCATGAGGGCCGCCATGTCGTCCACGTAGTCCAGAACCGTGACGTTGTCGAGCTTCATGGCGTCGAAGAGCGTCTTGAGTCGGGCGGCGTATTCCTTATCCTTGCCCGGTAAAAAGACAAAGTGCATGTCCTCAAAGCTGCGTAAGAAGGGGAGCGTGTGGTCCATCGCGGCACGGAAACGCACGTATGGTTGGGGCAAACTGGCGCCGGCCATCACCAATACGACGGTTTTGTCTATGGGGAGATTGAACTTGCTCAGCTCTTCCTCGCGATCGTAATTTGAATCGAAACCGGCTCGGATGGGGATGCCCGTTATGCGGATCTTTGACTCGGGAACCTTGCGCGGGCGCAGCGTTTCGGCCATAAACTCGTTGGCTACACAGAATAGGTCGGTGTCCTTGTGGGGCCAAAAGCCTTCGACTTCGTAATCGGTCGGCACACAGATGACCGGGTAATCGATACCCGTAATTACGCGGGCGCCCACGGCAACATTGGCTGCTGTGATGTGCGTTGCGACCACGGCTATAGGCCTGCGGCGACGAATATATTCGTTGAAGGCGGGGAACATAATACGCGACCATGCCGTGCCGCCACCCCAGAGAAGATGTCCCGTAAGCGTATATCGCCAGGTCAGGTCGTAAATGGGGCGTGTGGCTCCCGTAAAAGAAGCCGCGGTCTTATTGCCGTCGAATTTAATACGTCCAAAATCAAGGATATCGAGCACTTCAATTTCAATATCCTCAGGGATTCCCTTGGTGCCGCGGATAAGATCAAATGCTTGTGCAATCGCGTTGGCGGCGGCTTTGTGGCCCGATCCAACCGATGCGTGCACAATGGTTACTAGGGGTTTTTGTGCAGGTGAAACGGTCATTTGCTCCGGTTGGGGAGTGGCTTGCATGGGCAGGGGAGCGCTATTGCTCATCTGCGTTTGATCCATCGATAACTCCCCTTCAGCTTTGTTACGCGATTTATCATTGTAGTGCATGAGTGTCATGTTCACGTAAATTTGGGTATGAGCGCAAAGAACGCCAATCTTTCGACAGGAGGTCTCTTCATGACTACCCATCAGCCGATCGATGTTGCGATTATCGGTGGCGGCCCTGCGGGCTATGCTGCGGCCATTTATGCGGCGCGCTCCAACCTAACGACGACCGTGATTGAACAGGGCATGTCGGGAGGGCAGATCGCCACGACCAATGAAGTCGAGAACTATCCGGGCATTCCGCTCTTGAGTGGCGCCGAACTCGGTGAGCGTTTTCAGCAGCATGCAGAGGGCCTGGGAGCACAGGTTACATGGAGCATGGTTACGGGTATCGATTACGATGCCGATGCAGCGCTGTTTACGGTGCATCACGATTTGGGCGATACGTCGGCCTCGAGCGTTATCGCTTGCATGGGTGCCACGCCGCGATCTGCTGGTTTTGTTGGCGAGGATGCGTATCGCGGTCGCGGCGTTTCGTATTGCGCGACGTGCGACGGCATGTTCTTTCGCGGCAAGCAGGTTTTTGTCATCGGCGGCGGCAATGCTGCCTGCGAGGAAGCTCTGTTCTTGTCAGAAATCGCCAGCAGCGTGACCATCGTTTTGCGCCGCGATCAGTTCCGTGCCCCCGATGGTGTGGTTCAAAAAGTTCTTGCAAAAGATAATATTTCAGTTAGGTACCAAACTAGTATTGTCGAGCTCTCGGGCGAAGCCATGCCAACGACGATTACCTTTAAGGACAATGCATCCGGGGAAACTCACACCGAGTCATTTGTCCCTGGCTCGTTTGGTATCTTTGTCTTTACCGGAACGCAGCCCCATTCCGAGCTCGTTGAGCATCTAGTCGATCTGGCGCCGGACGGCGGTATTGTTACTGATGATTCCATGGCGACCCGCACGCCAGGTCTATTTGCCGCTGGCGACATCCGTTCCAAGCGTTTACGCCAGGTTGTGACTGCCGTTTCTGATGGAGCCATAGCGGCAACGAGCGTATACGCGTTTCTCCGTGGATAAGTACGATAATATATCTTATGTAAGGTTGTTATCTATTAACTAAATGGCGGGACGATGCATCAGTGCACTGTCCCGCCATTTTTCTTGCAGGCTATATGGTATGCAAAACTAGATAACCTAGAATACAATATAGAAAATGAACGGAGGACCTTTATGAACCACGTTAAACACGTTATTCCGATGTCTGATTCGTCGGTCAGCATTAAGCCTGAGGATATTCAGCCCACTGTGCTGCCCGATGCATTTATTCAGTCCGATATCGTGCGCAAACTCAATACGTTGAGTCTGCCGCGCTATGACCAGTTGCCCAATGTGACGCTCTACCGCGACCAGGTTATTGAGTATGTTGCGCTGTGGATGGAGCCGCTGTTCATTTGCGTTGAGCAGCCTATCATTACGCCATCGATGATCAATAACTACGTAAAGGTCGGCCTAGTGCCTGCTCCGGTCAAAAAGCAATATGGCCGCGAGCAGATTGCCCGCCTGATCGCTATCTGCATCTTTAAGCAGGTGCTACCTATTGCTGCTGTGCAGGCACTCTTTAACATTCAGCGTTTGAGCTACGATGCCCCGACGGCCTTTGATTATGTGGTCGATCAGCTCGAGGCATCGATTCGTGCGGCGTTTTCCGTCGAGCAGACTCCCGTGCCCGATACGGCGCATCAGGTAACGCGTGAGTCGCTGCTTGTGCGTAGCGCGGTATCGTCCTTCGTTTCGAAGGCTTACTTGATGAGCTATCTCAAGTTCAACGGGTTTAATAGCTAGCCGACGTATAAAACGGGCGGTACAAAGAGCCATCTGTCGCTTTGTACCGCCCGTATTTTTGCTTGATTGGACTTTATTTGCCCGAAGCCACGCCCATGCCGTAGCCGATAATGAGCCCATGCATTTCGGCATAGTATGAATCTAGCCCGTTACAGGGCATGATGATGGTTTTGGAGCCGGGCCAATGCTCGACTATGCGGTCAGTAAGCGCCTGGGCTCCAGCTTCGTTCTCAACGTGATCGATGACGACCTCGCCGCCGGCAAAACCCTCGGCTTCCATGGTATCGATGATCTTGTTGAGCATCTTCTTTTCGCCACGCGTGTGCCCGACGAGTTCGATTTTACCGGCCTCACTCGCCGTGCCCAAAATGCGGATATTGAGCTTGTTGGCAATGACGCCGGCTGCCTTAGGGATACGTCCGGCTTTGGCGAGGTTTTCGTAATTGCACAAACTGAAGAGGATTTTGCTGTTCTGTTCAAGGCTATCGAAGTATGCGCAAGCATCCTCGAATGAGACATTCGGATTGCTTGCAAGATAGCGGTCGAACAGCAAGAAAATGAGGTCCATTTTGCCGCCAGCTGCGCGTGAATTGACTAGATGAATCTGTCGGTCGGTCTCCTCGGCAAGAACCATATCGCGAGCCGTGGCTGCCGCGTTGTAGCTGCCCGACACGCCCTCAGAGATCGGCATGCAGATGGTCTTGTCTGCCAATTTGAAGAGCTCGGCCCACTCCCCCACGCTGGGACAAGCGCTCGAAGAGGCATTCGTCTCCGCCTGAACAGCGCAGTTGAGCTCATGAACATCGAGCGAAAGGTCATCGACGAATTCACGCTCCCCCACTCGAATTTTGAGGGGAGCAAATGCAAAGGTGGTATGGGGTGCGATCGGTTGCCAATCGCGGAGGTTGCAGCTTGAATCGGAGATAAGTGCCCAGCTCATAGAGGGTCCTTTCTAATCGTTCCCATTCAATTATAGCCATCTTGCAGACCGATTGGGCCGCTATCTAGTATTCAAAACTAGATAGCGGACTGCACTAAAGGCAAAAGAATGGACCCCATGACTCAAAGCCACGAGGTCCATATCCGTTTGCTTTATCTGAATACTTAGTAGCGCACGAAAATGTAGTTGTTGTTCATGCCGGCGGCAACGGAGCTGATGATAACACCCGTGTTGTAGTCGGAAGCATGAATCATCTGACCACCACCGATGTAAATGCCGGTGTGGTACGAGTTGACCACAACGTCACCGGGCTGCGGATCGGACACACGCGTCCAGCCCATAAAGGTGCCCGTGGTGCCCAGGCGGCAATAGCGACCAGTGAGGCAATAGCTAACAAAACCAGAGCAGTCGAAACTGTTCGGGCCAATTCCGCCCCAGGAATAGGCGCAACCAAGCTTGCTGTATGCACGCGAGACAACAGAACCGCCATCGACGGACTGGCTCGGAGCAGAAGGCGTCGGAGCCGGGGCAGGCGTGGAGGGCTGCGGTGTCGGAGCAGGTGCCGGCGTAGGAGCCGGAGTGTTGCCGCCCTGGTTGTTGTTATTGCTGGTCTGGCCACCGTTGTTGGTGTTCTCGGTCGCACCGGCAGTCTCGTTGCTCACCGTGGCCTTCTCGGCGGTACTGGCGTTGATGCCGGCCTGCAGCGCGGCGTTGGCCTCGGCCTCAGCGGCAAGCTCAGCCTGCAGCTGTGAATCCAGAGAGTTTACGACGTTCTGTGCTTCAGCCTGCTGGGCGTTAAGCTCGTCGACCTTCTTTTGCGTGGTGGCGACGTTCTTTTCCTGCTCGGCCTGCTTATCGGTGAGCTGCTGTTTGAGCTCCTTGACCTCTTGAATGGTCTGAGCCTGCTTATCGGAAACTTTGCCGTAGTAGAACAGACGGTTGAGCATATCGCTCAGGTCATCGACGCCCGTCAGAACCTGAAGCAGGCTCAGACCGCCGGTTTTGTACTCGCCGGCGACATAGGTCGAGAGCTTGGCCTGACCATCGGCGATCTCCTGCTGCTTTTGCGTGATCTCGCCAGCAGTCTGATCGAGCGCCTGCGTCTGCGTGGCGAGTTCATCGTAAATCTGCTGGGTTTGGGTACCGATCTGCTCGAGCTTCGTACGAGCAGCGGCAAGGTCGGATGCGGTATCGGCGTAGGCAGGAGCCGCGAGGCCCAAGCCCAAAACACAAGCGAGGGTTGCCGTAGCAGCGCAGCGTGCCATGTTTCTATGCGTGTTTGCTGTGCGCATGTAGCTTCCTTTCCAGTAACTAAGGGTAACGGCTAGTCCACCGTCACCAGGCTAAAGAGCTCCACATCGTCATCAGACGGCGTGAGCTTCTCGCGCGGGTTGAGAAACGCAAGCTCAAGGATACAACCATAACCGACAAGCTTTGCGCCCATATCTTGCACCAGTTTACCTGTTGCCTCGACGGTTCCGCCCGTCGCGACCAAGTCGTCCAGAATCAACACGGTATCTTTAGAGCTGATAGCGTCGGCATGGATCTCAATTGAATCGGTGCCGTACTCGAGCTCGTAGCTCTGGCTCACGGTCTCGCGCGGCAGCTTTTCCGGTTTACGTGCGGGAACAAAGCCGGCGCCAAGGGCTACAGCCACCGGTACGCCAACCATAAAGCCGCGAGCCTCGGGACCCACGACCTTGGTGATTCCCATGCCGGCAAAGTGCTCGGCGAGGGCATCGGTCATGGCTTTGAGAGCCTCGGGATTGCCAAAGAGCGGCGTGATGTCCTTAAATACGACTCCGGGTTCGGGATAGTCGGGAATATCGACGATATGAGATTCGAAGTCATACATGGCGTGACCTTTCATGGATTGCCGAAATTTCAGCAGCGGTTATTTGCCCGCGGTGGCGGCGCCGGATTGCGAAGGGGCGACGACTTTGAGCGGCTTTACGAGAGAATCCTCGTGCGAAACCGGCGCGGCTGGCTCTTCGTTTTTGGCCTTGGTGGACTCGGAACGCGTGATTTCCTCATCGAGTGCATCGATGTCGGCGTCCTCGACCACGGCGTTGAGCGACTCAAAAACGCGGTTCTTGAGCAGCGCGGTGTGCACGCCCTCCGTCAGGTCGTGAAGCTTCTTAAACGCACGCTCGAGCTTGGCGTCGCGCTCGTCATCGGAGGTATCCATTCCGAGCATGCTCACGAGCACCTGCTCAAACATCGAGGACTCGCGGTTAGCGGAAGACACGTACTGACGCAGGTTGCGTGGCTCGATATGGAAGCGCGACAGCTCGGAGCAGTAACGGATGATCGGAAAATCGCGACCATCGACGAGCTCGCGGTTCTGCGGGCTTTTGATGATGCGAATGAGGTCGTTTTCGGCGAGCGAGCGGATAAACGAAATCTCGACGCCCAGCATATCGGGAATGGTCTCGATGGGATGCAGCTTTTGCTTAGTCTCCTTGGGCTCCGTCTTGAGCGGAACATCGGACAGCAAGCCCACCTCGTAGGCGAGCGTTGACAGGTCCGTGGCGTTTTCCAAGCGCTGCTTAATCACGTTGAGTGGCATATAGCGGGTCTTCTGCAGGTGCAGAATGACCTCCAGGCGATCAACGTCCTCCTTGGAGTACTGACGGTATCCCTTTGGCGTACGATGAGGGGTAATGAGCCCCTCATCCTCTAGAAATCTAATTTTTGAGTTCGAAAGATCGGGGTATGCGCCTCGAAGTAGGTTGACGACTTGGCCGATACTCAGATAGTTGCGTTCGGCCATGCCCTACTCACCGGTTTCGATGCGCTCCGGCGTGCTCTCGTGGTAGATGAGCGTAAACGTACCGATCTGGACGGAAGAACCGTCGTGCAGCGGGGTTGCATTGACGATGGCACCGTCGACCCAGGTGCCATTGAGCGAGCCCAAGTCCTCGATGCGAGCGCCGAGGCCCTCGCGAATAATGCGCGCGTGGCTGCGCGAAACGGTCATGTCATTGAGGAAGATGCCGTTCGCAGGATCGCGGCCGATGGTGGTCACGTCGTCCTCGAGTTCAAAAGCGGCACCAGTCTGCGGACCCTTGACGATGGACAGAACGGGGGCGGTGATGCGCACGTTGGCCATGAGGTCGGGAACGGTGACGTCGCTTGAAGGAACGCGGAATACGCAGGTAGCGTCCGCGGTCTTATCATTCTGAGGCATATTGTTAACCATGTTGTCCATGACAACCCCTAACTTATCGCGGACCTGCCGCAAATAATGAACCGTACGTAATCATACCCCAACGAATCAGTCTTCGATTTCAGGGTTCAGAAAGTCGATGTCCTCGTCCTCGGGATGCGCGAGAGCCTGTTTAATGGCCGCTCCGCCCTTAATGGAGTAGATGACAGCCGTGAGCATGGAGAAGATCACGCCGCCGTACACAAAGAAGATGCCGAGGGGCACCGAGCTTCCGTTGAGGCCCGGGAAGGCCGTAAGGGATGAAGGTACAAGATGCAGGCCGTCAATAACGGGGAAACCGAGCAGCATGAGCGAGAAACCAGTCATGAGCAGCGCTGTGGCAATCTTTCCCGGGAAGACGACATCGATGGGGCGACGGTGATAATGACGAACGATAAGCGTGCCGATGCCCAGATAGATGTCGCGGCCAATAATGAGCACGCAGACCCAGATGGGTAGCTCTCCGCGGACCACCAGTCCCAAGACGCCGGTGAACAGCAGCGCACGGTCGCAGATGGGATCCATGACCTTGCCGAGCCATGAGACCGTCTTAGTCATGCGGGCGATCTGGCCGTCCATCCAGTCGGTGGAGGCGGCAACGGCGTAGATAACAATGGCGATGACGCGGTTGTTGTCCGTCACAAACAGGTACAGAAATACCAGGGTGAGGATCAGGCGCGTAAAGGTGATGAAATTGGAGATCGTAAAGATCTTATTCGACGGGTAATCGGAAGTGCCGATAAGCTCCTTTTTGATCTTCTTTTTGATGCCCACAGGACTCCCCCGCTGGTTAACGACAAAACTTTCGATACTATACCCGTTCCGGCGATGTCTATCCAGCGTAAGCATAGAGAGTCCAGACATGTGGAGGGCGCTTTTAGGCGGCGGGGATTTCGCATTCGTGTACATCAGCCTCCAAACATGTCGAAAAATGTCGATTTTGGTGGCTGATGTACACGTTTTGATTCGGTGATTACATCGAGCGGGAACGTTGTTGCTTTAAGCAAAATAATCATGGTGATTAAAACAAAAAAGGTCAGGCACTAGGTGCCTGACCTGCAAACTTCTGGTCGGGACGACTGGATTCGAACCAGCGACCCCTTGACCCCCAGTCAAGTGCGCTACCAAGCTGCGCCACGTCCCGAAGCCTTTGTTTGTTGCTGTGCTCTCGCTCGCAACAGGGAGTATATTAACCCGAAACTTTGCCCTTGTGCAAGAACTTTTTTAAATATTTTGAAGCAAGTCCAAAATTGTATCTGCGAGCTGGGGTTTTGTTAGCACGGGAAGTTCTTGCGTGCCCGCTTTGCTCACGATCCAGGCCTTGTTGGTATCGGTTCCAAAGCCCGAATCGGCGCGCGAGACATCGTTGGCGATAATGGCATCGCAACCCTTGCGCGCAAGCTTGCGCTGCGCGTACTCCACGACGTTATCGGTCTCGGCCGCAAAGCCGATCACGCACCGCTCTCCCTTTTGGCGCGAGAGCTCGGCCAAAATATCGACCGTCTCGACCAGTTCGATGCGATCCAGGCGCTCGTTGGCCTTTTTGAGCTTATGGTCGGCAGGGGTCGCGGGGGTGTAGTCGGCGACAGCGGCCGCACAAATGGCCGCATCAGCCGTCTGAAAGGCGCTCAGCGCTGCCTGCAGCATCTCTTCGGCGGTCTGCACGCGCACGCACTCCACGCCGTGGGGAACATCGAGCGATGTCGGCCCCAGCACAAGCGTGACCGCAGCACCGCGGCGAGCGGCCTCCCCCGCCAGGGCGATGCCCATCTTGCCCGACGACCGGTTTCCGATGAAGCGTACGGGGTCGATCGGCTCGTGCGTGGGGCCGGCGGTGATCACGATTCGCTTGCCCGCAAGGTATTGCGGGACGGGGTTCAGCACCTCGCAGATGGCCTCGACGATGTCCTCGGGCTCGTTCATGCGTCCCGTGTCCACGTCGCCGCAGGCAAGGTAGCCGCTGCCGGGTCCCACCACATGGACACCACGCTCGCGCAGCGTGGCCATGTTGGCCTGCGTCGCCGGCGCCTTCCACATGCCGTTGTTCATAGCGGGTGCGATCACGATGGGTCGCGGCGTCGCAAGCAGCGTGGTGGAGATGAGGTCATCGGCGATACCGTTTGCCATCTTGGCGATGATATTGGCCGTCGCGGGCGCCACGACCACCAGATCGGGCTCCTGCGCCAGCGAAATGTGGTGGATGGGGTCGGAGGGATCGTCGAATAGGCCCACGGCAACGGGCTCGTTGGTGAGCGCGCGGAAGGTAAGCGGCCCCACGAACTCCGTGGCATGCTCGCTCATAACGACCTTGACGCGCGCGCCGCGCTTTTGCAGCAGGCGCACGATATTGCACGACTTATAGGCGGCGATCCCGCCGGTAATGCCCAGCAGGATCGTTTTTCCCTCAAGTTGCATTGAATTGTTGGATGCCGTCATCGTTTAAGCTTCCTTGCTCGGGAGTACCAGGAGGCGGTGGCAGTACGGGCAGTGCGTAATTGACCTACCGTCGTGGTTGAGGTCGCTCATGGACGATGCCTGCAGCGCGGTGTGGCAGACTGTGGGGATGTTGCCCTGGATGGTCTCGACGGCCAGGCCGCGGAACTGCTTGAGCAGACGCTCGTAGTCGGTGAGCACGTCGGCCGGCAGCGTGGCGGCAAGCGCGGTGCGTTCCTTAGTGGCGGCGTCAATCTGAGCCTGCAGGTCGGCAGCCTTAGCGCGGGCGGCCTTGGTATCGGCCTTCACGCCCTCCTCGAACTTGGCGATAATTGCCTGTGCGCGGGCCTCGCGGTCGAGCGCCTCCTTATGGGCGACAACGACGTCCTTGCGGGTGTGCTCAATCTTGTCCAGACGCTTGGCCAGGGTTGCGAGTTCATTCTCCAGGTCCTGAACCTCACGGTAGTCGGAACCGTCGACGTGGCGCTTCTTGGCAGCCTCAATGGCGTTGTTGGTCTGAATCTCGGTGGTGTTGAGATCGTCGAGCTCAATGTCCAGGTCCTTGCGCTGGGCGTAGAGCTTGGTCATCTCGGCTTTGAGCTTAACGTAGGTCTTACGCTTGGAAGCGAGCTCCTTGAGCTCCGGCATATTGGCAAGTTCGCTCTTGTTGCGGGCGAGCTCCAAATCGATCTGTTGCAGCTTGAGTAGCGTAGCGCCGGCGCTCATAAGTTCTCTCCTTTTGTCACAGTCCACCATTGGCAAGGGTTCAGTATTTTAATCGCATGACGGGGGTCGACCCCGGCGTCAACTGCAGAGTTCATCAATATATCAACGAACGGCTCCTCGGAGCGGTCGTGGCCGAGCAAGATCACCGGTAGCCCACGCAAGGCAAGGTCCTGCGCCACGTGATAGCCTGCCTCGCCCGTCACGACAACATCCGCACCGGCGGCGATGGCGAGCTCTCCAAAGTCGCCCAGGGAGCCGCCCAAAATGGCGACGGTGCGGCACGGGCGATCAACTTCGCCCCACACACGCGGGTCGCTGCCGAAGGCTGTGGCAGCACGGGTGGCAAGATCGCGCAGCGTGCACGGGTCGTTGAGCGTTGCAAGCGCGCCCAGGCCGGTCGGCTCGGGGTCGTCCACGTGCTCCAGTGAGCTCACGGGTACGGCACCCAGCAGCTCACTCAGGCAGACGCGGGCTTCGTGCGAGCGGTCCAGGTTGGTGTGGAGCGAGATAATGCTCACGCCGCAACGCGCTGCCTCGTAGAGCGCCGCGCTGCATTGGGGGCGTGCGGAATCCGACGGACAAAACGCCTCGGGCGCCTTGATGTATATGGGATGATGCGTCAGCAGCACGTTGGCGCCGCCTTCTTGGGCGCGGCGAACATTAGCTTCGGTCGCATCGAGCGCGCAGGCAACGCCGGTGATCTCCGCGGCCGGATCGCCAACGGAGAGTCCTACGTGATCCCAGCCCTTGGCGTCCGCCTTGGGGTAGCGCGCCAGCAGCCCACGTTCAAGCTCGGCGACGATCATGCGGCACCCACGATCGAGAGCAGCGTCTGGGCAAACTCGTCCAGGTCGACAGGGTTCACACGGTCATCAAACGAGATACGCAGAGCGCCCAATGCCTGCTCGCGACCAATGCCCATGGCGCTGAGAACATGGCTCGGGTCCATGCTGCCGCTCGAGCATGCCGAGCCTGCCGACACCTCAAAGCCGGCGGCGTCGAGCTTGATGATGAGCTCCTCGGAGTCCATGCCGTCAATGTAGATCGATACCATGCCGGGCAGACGGTCGGCTTGCGCGTAGTCGCCCATGGTGGCGTGAATGCGCGGATGGGCCGTAAGCGTGGCGTAGAGCTTGTCGGATAAGGCCTGCAGCGTTGTACGCTCCTGGGCCACGCGGGGCGCCAACGTGCGGGCGGCAGCGGCAAAAGCCAGCTGTGTACGCAGGTCCTGCGTGCCGGCACGACGACCGGCCTCCTGTCCGCCGCCAAAGATGCGGGGTCGCAGTGGGGTGCGGGTCTTAACGTAGAGCGCGCCAGATGCCACAGGACCGCCGATCTTGTGCGCGGCAACGGTCATAGCATCGACGCCCAGCTCGGTGACATCGAGCGGAATATGCAAGTAGCCTTGGATGGCATCGGTATGAAACAGGGCGCCGGCAGCATGTGCGGCGGCGGCCAGCTCGCGGATGGGCTGCACCACGCCGGTCTCGTTGTTGGCAACCATGATGCTCACGAGCGCCACGTCGTCGCCTAGTAGCTCGACAAGCGTGGCGGGCTCAATGTAGCCCATGCGGCAGGGCTGCACCAGGTCGACGCTAAAGCCTGCGGCACGCAGCAGCGGCAGGTTGTCCAGAATCGAATCGTGCTCGATGGCAGATACGATCACGCGGTTACGCTTACGGTCGCGCTGACGTGCACCCTCGGCAAGACCGAGTAGCGCCAGCTGGTTGGCTTCGGTGCCGCCGTTGGTCAGAACAATCTCAGACGGGCGAACGCGCGCGCCAAAGCTGCGGGCAATCTCGCGACGTGCAACCTCCAGACGCGCGGCAGCCTTGCGGCCGAGCGAGTGCAGCGAGTTGGGGTTGACGCCCGCTAGCTCGCTATCGTCGTACTCACGCTGCGCAAGGCGCGCCTCGGCGCGCATGGGCGTCGAGGCGGCGTAGTCAAGATTCACGGGTATGCGGTTTTGACCTGCGGTCATAAGGGTTTATGCCTCCTGTGCAGCCTCGTTGCCCAGCTTCTGCAGCAGCGCAACCTCGGCAGCGGGATCTTCGGACTTAAATACGGCAGAACCGGCCACGAGCACGTTGGCGCCGGCCTTGACGACCTCGGCAATGTTCTTGGAAGAAATGCCACCGTCGACCTCGATGAGGGGCGAAACGCCGTGACGCTCGCACATGGCCTTGAGCTCGTGGAGCTTAGCGATGGTGCCCGGGATAAAGCTCTGGCCGCCAAAGCCCGGGTTCACGCTCATCAGCAGCACCATATCGACGACGTCGATGATGCTCTCGAGCACGCACACGGGGGTGGCGGGGTTGAGCACCACGCCGGCCTTAACGCCGCGCTGTTGCAGATGGGTGAGCGTGCGGTGCAGGTGCGTGGAAGCCTCGTAGTGCACGGTGATCATATCGGCACCGGCGTCGGCGTACCAATCGACCGTCTCATCGGGGTTCGACACCATCAGGTGCGCGTCGACCGGTACATCGGTGGAGCGCTTGACGGCCTTAAGGATGTCAACGCCAAAAGTGAGGTTGCCGGTAAAGTGACCGTCCATAACGTCGAAGTGCACATAGTCGGCGCCGGCGATCTTGTCGAGGTCGCCCTTGAGGTTGGCCATATCGGCCGAAAGGATGGACGGAGCCATTTTAATGGAACCCATGGTAGAAGCCTTTCTGCGCTAGTCGGTGAGTCCGTAGAACTCTTGGGAGGGTACGCGGTCGGTAAGAATCTCGAGCGCCCTATCCAAAGTAACACCGTTGTAGAGCGTTTGCTCCACGGCAAAGGTGAGCGGAATGTCTACGCCCAGTGAACGGGCAAGCTCGCTCACGCTGCGGGCCGCGACGGCGCCCTCAACAACCATATGCGTGCGCGTCTGATACTCGTCGAGCGACACGCCGTGGGCAAACTCGTAGCCAAAGGTGCGGTTGCGCGAATGCTCCGAGGTGCAGGTGGCAATGAGGTCGCCCATGCCGGCAAGTCCCATGCAGGTCATAGCTTGACCGCCGCGGGCGTGCACCAGACGGCTGATCTCTGCCAGGCCGCGCGTCATGATGAGGGCGAGCGTGTTGTCGCCCGCACCGGTGCCGGCGGAGATTCCGCATACGATCGCGATGACATTTTTCATGGCGCCGCAAACCTCGACGCCGGTCATGTCCTGCGACAGGTAGATGCGGAAGGCCGTGGATAGGAGCAGGTTCTTAAAGGTCTCCCCTACCTGCGCGTCTTTGCTGGCGATGACGGCGGCAGAAAGTCCGCCGCGGCAGATCTCCTCGGCATGGTTGGGGCCCGAGAGCGCCGCCACGCGCGTCTCGTTGCCAATCTCGCTGGCGATGACCTCGCTCATGAGCAGGCCGGACTCGGGCTCAATGCCCTTGGTGAGGCAGAGCACCGGGGTATCGGCGGCGATAAAGGGCGCGGCCTGGTGGCACACGCTGCGAAGGTGCGTCGAAGGAACGGCGAAGATGATGGCCTCGGCGCCGTCGAGTGCCTGCACCAGGTCCGTGGTGGCGACGACGTTGCCGGGCAGCTTGTAGTCCACAAGGTAGCGGGGGTTGCGGTGCTCGCCATTGATGCCGGCGGCCGTCTGCTCGCTGTGGGCCCACATGGTCACGCGCTCGGCTCGCGCGGCGGCAAGGCCGGCGACGGCGGTTCCCCAGGAGCCGGAGCCAATCAGCGCAACATTCATGACTCTCTCCTACTTATCGTCGGGCTCGGTGACGCGCTTGGTAAACGAGAGCTTGGACTCCTTACCGGTCATGAGCTTTTTGATGTTCGCACGATGGGCCCACACCACGGTGATGCCGATTATCGCCATGCAGAACTTGAGGCCCAGGCTGCTGTACGGAAAGACCGCGCAAGCAGCGATTGGAAGACCGATGGCCGCGGCAAGCGAGCCCACCGACACAAACTTGGTGATGGCGACGGCCACGATAAACATGCCCAGCAGCGACAGGCCAATTGGCCAATACCAGGCGAGGATGACGCCCAGACCAACTGCGATTCCCTTGCCGCCATGGAAATTGAGGTAGGGCGAGAAGATGTGGCCCCACACCGCTGCCAGGCAGATGACGCCGAGCATCCAGTCGCCGGCGGCGCCGGGGGCCATAATGCTCACGGGGAAGCCATAGCCCAAGTCGGCAATGAGCGGACGCGCGATAAGGACACAGATGGCGCCCTTAAGGCAGTCGAGCAGCAGCGTGAGCGCGGCCACCTTGGGGCCGGCCACGCGCAGCGCGTTGGTGGTGCCGATGTTGCCGGAGCCCGCCTTGCGAATGTCCGTGTGGTTGAACACGCGGCCCAAGATCAGGCCAAACGGAATCGCTCCGATAAAGAACGAGACCACGGCGCAGATGGCGGTCAGAAGAATCGGATTATGCATCCTTTTGCTCCTTCTTCCTAAAGAAGAGTCGAATGGGCGTGCCGGCAAAGTCGAAGGTCGAGCGCATACGGTTCTCCACGTAGCGCTGGTAGGTGTCGTTGACCAGGTCGCTGTGGTTGACGAAGAACGTAAACGTCGGCGGATTGACGCCCGTCTGGGTCACGTAGTGCATGCGCAGGCGACGCTTGCCGTCCACCACGGTATGACCGAACTCGCGCAGGTCGGTGAGGAACGTGTTGAGGCGCGAGGTGCTGATCTTTTGCGAGCGCGTCTTTTCGGCGGCGTCTACCATTGCCCAGATCTTCTCGACGCTGCGGCCGGTCAGGGCCGAAATGCGCAGGTACTGGGCCCAGGGAGCCATAACGCCCAGACGGCGGTCGATGGTCTCCATGCAGGCCTCGCGCTTGCGATCGTCGTCGAGCAGGTCCCACTTGTTGAGCAGCACCACGATGGCGCAGCCGCGCTCGATGGCCAAGCCCATGACCTTCTGGTCCTGCTCGGTAACGCCCACGGAGGCGTCGACGACGAGCAGCGCCACGTCGGCACGGTCGATGGCGCGCAGGCCGCGGACCATGGAGTAGTACTCGATGTTCTCGTACACGGTGCTCTTCTTACGGATACCCGCAGTGTCGACCATGCGGTAGTGCTTGCCGTTGCGCTCGACGACCGTGTCGATGGCGTCGCGCGTGGTGCCGGCAATGTTGGACACGATGGAGCGGTCGGCGCCCAGGATGCGGTTGAACAGCGACGACTTACCGGCATTGGGGCGGCCGATGATGGCGACGTTCAGCGCGTCGGGGAACTCATCGGCGACCTCGTCCTCTTCCTCCGGAAGCAGGGCCACGATATCGTCGAGCAGGTCGCCGGTGCCGTGGCCGTGCAGCGCCGAGAGCGGCGTGGGCTCGCCGATACCGAGCGAATAGAACTCCCAGATGCTGTCGTTCTCTCGATCGGGGTTGTCGAGCTTGTTCACCAGCAGAAAGACCGGCTTGTCGCAGCGCTTGAGCATGCGGGCGACCGACTCGTCCTCCTCGGTAACGCCGGTGCGGCCGTCGACCACAAACAGGATGACGGCGGCTTCCTCGGCGGCGGCGAGCGCCTGGTCGCGGATGGACGTGGCAAAGACGTCATCGCTCTTGAGCGGTTCGATACCGCCCGTGTCGACGATGGTGAACTCACGACCGTTCCAATCGGCCGTGTGATACGAGCGGTCGCGCGTGACGCCGCGGGACTCGTGGACGATGGCGTCCGAGGTCTGGGCCAGGCGGTTGACGAGCGTGGACTTGCCCACGTTGGGGCGTCCGACGACGGCGACGATAGGTTTCATCTGCTCTCCTTTAATGGGTAGGGTTAGCGGAATTAGTAGAGTCGGCAGGCACAATGCCAAGGATGTGCTCCAGGGTATCGAGCAGCTCATGCGGCATGGTCGACACCACATGAACCTCAGCGCCGCGACTGGTAAGGCTTGCGAGTAAATCGTCACGATGATACTCGTCAAGCGTCATGCCGTCAGCGTTGAACATGAGCTTAGGCACAAAGAGCATAACCCCAGAGAGATCCTGCGGCAGCTGCTCCAGAATGTCACACGCGACGATGAGGCCGGTCACGTCCACGTTGCCGCCAAAATAGCGGTTCTTGATGGCCGTGACAGTGCCGGCGAGTCCCTGGGGCGACTCCACAAAGCGGGCCACCGTGTCGCGTGCGCTGGCGCCCGAGAGACACAGAAGCCGCTGGTTGCGGGCGGCGACGGCCTCGCGGACGCGGGCCAGACGCTCGGCGTCGGTAGCCAGCACGTCGTCGGTCTCGTCCAGATACGAGCGGATCATGCCGATGCCGTCGTAGTACTGCGGGTACCCGTCGTAAAAGTCTGCCTCGGGAGGATCGATGCCGGCGTCCAGATAGAACTCATCGCTCATCTGGAAGGTGTGGCGGCCAAAGCGTTCGTAGGCACGATCCTGGTAGGGACGGATCATGGCAATGGTCTCGCGCGCTAGCTCGGGCTTGTCGCTGTAGGACCAGCTAAAACGGTTCTGATGCTTGGTAAAACCGAGCGGCACAATGCCCAGGCTTGTGATCTGTTCGTGCTCCTCGCAAAAGCGCAGGGTCTTTTCCAGCTCCTCGCCGTCGTTCATGCCGGGGCACAACACGATCTGCGCGTGAATCTCGATGCCGGCGGCCATGATGGCCTCGAGCACATCCATGCCGCGCTGGGCGTTGCGGCCCATCATGCGTCGGCGGACATCGGGGCTCACGGCGTGGACCGACACGTTCATGGGGCTCATGTTGCGTTGGATGACGTTTTGCACGTCCTCGTCGGTGAGGTTCGTAAGCGTGACAAAGTTGCCCTGCAAAAAGCTCAGGCGGTAGTCGTCGTCGCGAATATAGAGCGTGGAGCGGCCGCCCTTGGGGAGCATCGTCATAAAGCAGAACACGCAGGCGTTCACACAGGTACGCATGCCGTCGAAGATGGGGCCGTCGAACTCCAGACCCCAATCCTCTCCGGGAAATCGATCGAGCTCCACGGGGGTGACGGTGCCATCGCGCGGGTCGAAAACCTCGAGGTCGACCGTGTCGTCGTCTGCCTCCCAGAGCCACACGATCATGTCGGTAAGCTGCTCGCCGTTGACCGTGAGCACGCGCATGCCCGGCTCGATACCCACATCCCATGCGGGCGATTCGGGACGCACGTTCTTAACGAGCGCGCCCTCACCCGGCTCGGGGTCGCGGCTGCGCCCGTAATCGGCCACCTCGGCGGCGTATGCGGGTACGGTCTGGTCCATGGTTAGCAGCAAAGCTCCTTGATGCGCGTGACGGCGCGTTCGATGTGTTCTTGCGGGGTGGAGGCTCCGGCGGTGATACCGATGTGGTGAGCGTCGGTAAACCACGCGGCCTGGAGCTCGGAAGTTTCCTCGATGTGATACGTGCGCTCGCAGGCGTCTGCGCAAATCTGCGCCAGGCGGCGGGTGTTGCCCGAGTTCTTGCCGCCCACGACTACCATGCAGTCGCAGCGGTTGGCAAGTGCGGCTGCTGCCTGTTGACGCTCACTCGTGGCGGCGCAGATGGTGTTGATCACACGCAGCTCCTGCACGCGCGGGGTGATAGCTGCCACGACCTCGGCGAGGTTCTGCGCGGTCTGGGTGGTCTGCACGACGAGGCCTACCTTGCCCTTGAGCGACAAGGCATTGGCGTCGGCGGCACAGCTCACGACCTGTGCATCTTTGCCGGCGTGGCCAAGAATGCCCTCGACCTCGGGGTGACCCGGCTCGCCTACGACCACCACGCGGTAGCCCTCGCGCACCAGGCGCTCGGCTGCCATATGGACTTTCTTCACGTAGGGGCAGGTGGCGTCGACCACGTTTAGGCCGCGCTTGCGGGCAGCATCGATTACCTGCGGCACCACGCCGTGGGCGCGGATGATCACGGTGCCGGTTGCGGCGTCATCCAGGGTTTCGGCCAAGCCAACGCCTGCCTCAGCGAGCTCGCGTACCACGATGGGGTTATGGATGAGCGGACCCAAGGTATGAACCTGAGTGCACTCCCCTGCCTGCGGCGCGGCGGCCAGCGCCATATCGAGCGCACGCTGTACGCCGTAGCAAGTGCCGGCGTGTGCTGCGATCTCGATGGTAGGCGCTGTTGCCTGGTCGGACGCGGTCGCGGCAGTGTTCGTAACGTTCTCGCTCATGGCTAGAACCTGCCCGGATGCTCGGCGCACAGCTCGTCTCGCATAGCGTAGACGCGGTTCATGGCCTCGGACTCAAACCATGCCAGGCGCTCCTTGCGCTTGAGCCCGGCCGGTGCATCGGATAGCGAGATGGCCTTGCCGGCACGGATCCAGCACTTTTTAGGGCGCATGAGCTTTTTGCCCGCAGGCGTAATATCGGACCAGCCGCAGATAGCGAGCGGGTTGACGGGCGCCTTGCCCATCTGGGCAATGAGCGCAAAGCCGCCGTGGACCTCGGGCTTGATCTCGCGCGAGCGGATGCGCGTGCCCTCGGGGAAGATCAGGACGTCCTCGCCGCGCTGCAGCGCATGCTGGGCGGCGCGCAGGCACTTCATGTCGGCGGTACCGCGCTCGACGGGGATACCGCCGACGCGGCTAAAGGCCCAACGCACAATCTTGCTCTTGGCGAACTCGGACTTAAAGATGGGACGAATGCGGCGCCCCCCAAAGAACAGCGCCGTCTCCACGGCCAAGAGCTCGGCCATCGAGGTGTGGTTGCAGATGACCACGCTGCCGCGGCCTTCCTGGCGCTCAAACAGCAGGTCAGCGTCCTCGACCTTCCAGCGCCACATGAGCTTGGAGAAGGCCCAAAGGATGGCCATGACTACGGCGACGGTGCCGCGGATGAGCACGGGGAACTCTGCATAAGGAGCGTTGTAATAATCCTCGGGCGTCTGCTTAAACAGGCGCATGGGCTACCTCCTTTGGTTGATGAGGTCCTCGATTATCGAGACGACCTCATCGATGGTGTGGGCGGTGGAGTCGACGTGCACGGCGTCCTCGGCGGGCACGAGCGGGGCGACCTCGCGGCTGCTGTCGAGCTTGTCGCGCTGCTTAAGGGCGTCGAGGGTCTCGTCGACCTCGGCTTCGAGCTGCTCGGACGTGAGCGGCTGGGCGTCGTTTTGGTGACGCTGCAGCACGCGGCGGCGGGCGCGCTCACGCGGGTCGGCGGTCAGGAAGACCTTGACCTGCGCGTTAGGGAACACGACGGTACCGATGTCGCGACCCTCAGCCACGATATCGCGGTCCTCGGCGGCGCGGCGCTGGTGGATGAGCATGGCGGCGCGCACGCCCGGATAGGCCGAGACCTTGGACACGTTGGCGTCGACCTGCGGGGTGCGGATGGCGGCCGAAGCGTCCTGGCCGTCAATGGTCAGGCTCGTGTCCTCGCCGGTGCCGTTGGTAAAGCGAATCTCGATCTGCTCGGCGAGGGCGTCGATGGCCGCCTCGTCGTCCAAATCGATGCCACGGTCGAGCGCGGCGAAGGTGACGGCGCGGTACATAGCGCCCGTGTCGAGCTTGTTAAAGCCCAGCTGGCGGGCGATCTCCTTGGCGATGGTGGACTTGCCGGAACCGGCGGGGCCGTCGATGGCGACGATCATGCAATGCTTCCTTTCGATGGGTGACGTGCTGGTATGGTTCGCGGGCGTTGGGGCGCGGCGGGTTGCCTAGCCCGTGTAGCGCTCACGGTAGGTGTTACGCTTGGGTGCGGAGCCGTGGCTGCCGTGATGACGCGTGCGGCTGGCGAGGGTTTCCTGAGGCTTGCCACCGCGTTTGGCGCTCGCCTGCTTGGGTGGGATACCGCCGGCCTTGAGGATCTGCACCTCGCGGTCGGTGAGCTCGCGCCACGAGCCCTTGGCCACATCCTTGAGCTCCAGGCCGGCAAAGTTGCAGCGATGCAGACGAATTACCGGATGGTGAATCTTGCTCAACATGCGCTTAACCTGATTCTTGCGACCCTCGCGGATGATGACCTCCACGGCGGTGGTACCGGGCTTAACCCCCTGGGGAGCTACGGCCTCGGCCTCGCGTGCGGTGATGACGCGGCAGATTGCCGGCTGGCAGACGCCATCGTCGAGCTCGATGCCGCGGCGGAGCGGTTCTAAGTCGCGATCGGTCAGGTGGCCGTCCACGAGCGCCTGATAGGTCTTGTAGACGTGCTTGCTGGGGTGCAGCAGGTCCTGCGACAGATCACCGTCGGTGGTAAAGAGCAAAAGGCCCGTGGTGTCGCGGTCCAGGCGGCCCACCGGGAAGAGCCCCGGAAAGCGGTTGCGCGGTACCAGGTCGGCCACGCAGGGGCGCTCCTGCGGGTCGCTCATGGTGGTGAGGTAGCCGGTCGGCTTGTAGAGCATCAAGTACACGGCGCCCTGGTTGAGCTTGACGGGCATGCCGTCGACCTCGATATGGTCGCGGTCGACGTCGACCTTGGTGCCCAGCTCGGTCGCGACCTGACCGTTGACGGTCACGCGTCCGGCGGTCATCAGGTCCTCCGACCCGCGGCGGCTCGCAACGCCCGCGCGCGCCAAAAAGCGCTGCAGGCGCATGGTGTGCGGGTAGACAGGCTGGGCGTCGGTTGCGGGCACTGCGTTGCCCATGGCGCGCGTCTCCCCTACTTCGTTAGTCCTCGTCATGCATATCCTCCGAGGTCTCGTCGACGACCAGGGTCTCAAAGTCCTCGACTGCCTCAACATCTTCAACATCGGTATCGAGCAGTTCGCGCTCTTCGTCCAGATCTTCGGCCTGCTCCTCGAGCGTGGACTGAATGCTGCGGCCGCTTAGACGCTCGCGGATAAACTGGCGCGACTGCTCGTCGGGGGCAAACTGCTCCAGATCGGGCAGGTCGCGGGTGGAGCGCAGACCGAACTTTTCCAAGAAGGCGTTGGTCGTGCCGTAGATGATGGCTTGACCGCGCTGGGGATCGCGGCCGAGCTCGCGCACTAGACCCTTGTCCACGAGCGACGCGATGACGCCGTCGGAGTTGACGCCGCGGATGCCCTTGACCACCTCGCGCGTCACGGGCTGGTGGTATGCGATGACGGCCAGGGTTTCGAGCGCCGCCTGCGACAGCTTTTGCGTGCCCCAGCTCAACACATAGGCCTCGACCACATCGTGGTAGGCGGGATGTGTAAACAGGCGCCAGCCACCGGCGACCTCGCGCAGCTGAAAGCCGCGGTTGGCCTCCTCGTACTCAACCTTGAGCTCGGCGAGCAGCGACGCGCACTCGCCGGGGGCGATATCCAGTGCGCCGGCCAGCGCGGGCGCACTCACCGGGTCGCTCGACACCAGCAGCAGCGCCTCGAGGGCACCTTTGAGGCTGTTTGCCTCCAGCGTGGAAAGGGTTGACATGGTTGCGGCTCCTATTCGGTGAGCTCGGGGCCCTCGCCGGGCACATAGGCCTCGGCGCCCTCGACGCGGTTGATTTGAATGGTTCCAAAGATCTCGTCCTGGCTCAGCGTGAGCGAGCCGCGCTTGGCGAGCTCAAGCATGGCAAGGAAGGTGACGACGAGCTGCTCGGTGGTGGCATCGCCGTCCAGCAGCTCGCGGAAAGTGCAGGTTTGGTGCGCCATGGTAAAGCGGTCGACTGAGGCCACGGTCAGGTCGAGCGGTACGCGATGCGGAGCTACGTGCTCGGCCTCCAGCAGGAAGGTCTGTCGCTTGCCGTCCAGGTCGGCGCAGATGACGGCGAGGCCGCGCAGGGTGATGCCGGCCAGGTAGTCGGGCATGAGCCCCAGGAACTCGGGGTCGGGGCCGGCCACACGCGGGTGCATGCGGCTTTCGGCCTGCATGCGGGCACCGAGGGCCGCAGCCGCGCCTTTAAACTGTTTGTAGGCAATCAGGCGTTGGATCAGGACCTCGCGCAAGGCGTCGCCGTCGAGCGTGCTGAGCTCCTCGAGGTCTTCGTCGAACTCGTCATCGTCGTCATCGGCTTTGCGCGGGGCCTCCTGCGGCACCAGAGAGGCAGCCTTGATGTCCAAAAGGGTTGCCGCGACCAGCAAAAAGTCGCTCGCCACGTCAAGGTCCAGCGCCTCGATGCGCTCGGCCTCGGCAAGGTACTGCTCGGCCACCTCGCTGATGGAGATGGCGCCGATATCTACTTTTTGGCGGGTTACCAGCTGCAGCAGCAGGTCGAACGGTCCGCTGTAGACCTGCGTCGACACGCGATACGACATCTTCGACCTCCTTTGACGGCGCCTTCGCGGCGCGGTTTGGGTGCATGTTGCGACCGTTTTGCACGGTCGACCTGTTAGTTTACCTTAGATGCCGGCGATTGCGAAGTTGAGCAGCAGCTCAGCGAGCGGATACACGGTAACGTCGAAATAGCGGCCGATTACGTCGATGCCGGTCCACGTAGGCAGCAGGTACAGCACCAGGATGAGGATGGGCATAGCGTATTGCTGCAGATGGTAGTAGTTGTTGAGCGCCTTGCCCTTGAGGAAGGGCACGATGATCGACGAGCCATCGAGCGGCGGGATCGGGATGAGGTTGAAGAACGCGAGTGACAGGTTGACCACGATAAAGGTGGCGCCGAAGTTCATGATCTGTGACGCCAGGGCAAAGGACATGCTGGTGTAGAGGCTGCCATATGCCAGGCGCATGAGGACCGCGGCAAGACACGCGAGCGCGATGTTCGATGCGGGGCCGGCAACGCTCACCAGGACCTCGTCGCGCTTGGGGTGCTTGAGGTTGTTGAGGTAGACGGGCACGGGCTTGGCGAAGGCGAACACCGGGCCGCCGGCGGCAAGCATGAGCAGCGGCAAGATGATGGTGCCAAACGGGTCGATATGGTTGAGCGGGTTAAGCGACACGCGGCCGCGTGATCGGGCCGTCTTATCGCCGAGTGCCCAGGCCGCAGCGGCGTGCGCACTCTCGTGGATCACGATGCCGACGATGACGGCGACGGCGCTCGCGAGCAGGTTCATGATGTAGCTGCTGGACATGGTACTCCCCTAGCGGACGCGGCGCGAGGCGCGAGCGAGTAGGTAGTCGGCCACAAACAGGATGACGGCCACGATGGCGTAATCCAGGCGGAATACGCCGCCAAAGGGCGAGGTGATGACGCCGTAGCCGGCGATGGCGCTCGGCAGCGCGCGCGAAAGCTCGACGACAAAGCCCACAATCTGCAGCTTGGCGGTGAGGCCGCTAAAGCACAGCAGCACGGTCATCGCGCTCATAAAGATGCCGCAAACGCGGCAGGCGATGGCGATGATGCTCATCGCCACGGCGGCGGCCTTACGAGAGTTCACGCGCGGTCTCCTCTTCGATCTGGGTGGAAAGCTCCAGCCATTCATCCTCGAGCTTGGGAAGCTCTTGCTTAAGGCCGTTATATTCCCCCAGCGCAGCGTTGAACTTGTCTTGATCGGCATAAAGCTCTTCGCTTGCCATCAATTCCATAAGCTCGTCATAGCGGGCGCGCTTTTTGTCGAGCTCTGCCTCGATCTTCTTGAGCTGGTTGCGCACGCCCTTGAGCTTTTTGTTGAGCGCAGCGCGGGCCTGGGCCTCGGCGCGCTTTTGCTCCTTGGTCTTTTTGCCTTCGGCCGCCTTGGGGGCGGCAGCGGGGCTGCTGGCTTGGACGGCGTTGGCGGTATTGGTGCTCTTCCCTGCGGTCGGCGCACTCTCCCCTGTCGCCTCGGCGGCGGCGCGGGCTGCGAGGTCCTCGCGTTTGTAGAGGTAGTAGTCGTAGTCTCCGTCATAGACCGTAACCTTGCCGTCGCGGATGTCAATGATGCGGTTGGCCACGGCGCGGACCAGGTGCTCGTCGTGGCTGATCAGCACGATGGTTCCGGGGAAGTTCTGCAGGGCGTTCTCTAGCATGTCCACCGAGTCGATGTCCAGGTGGTTGGTGGGCTCGTCCAGGCACAGGAGCGCCTCGGGGGCCACGAGCATCTTGGCGAGCGCCAGACGCGCCTTTTCGCCGCCGGAGAGGACGCGGACCTGCTTCTCGATGGAATCGTTGTCGCTAAACAGGAAGGCGCCCAGCAGGCTGCGCTGCTGCGGCACGGTCCATTTTGGCGTGACGGTGTCGATCTCTTGCAGGACGGTATTGGACTCGGTCATACCCTCGAGTGCGTGCTGGGCGTAGTAGGCGACGCCGACGTTGGTGCCCAGGTCGCGCGTGCCGGTAGTGGGCGGTTCCAGGCCGGCGAGGATCTTCATGAGGGTGGACTTGCCGGCACCGTTGGGGCCGACGAGCGCCACGTGCTCGCCGCGGTAGAGCTTGAGGTCGATGTCGCTGTAGATGTGCTTGTTGCCGTAGGACTTGGAGACGCCCTCGAGGCCCACGACCATGTCGCCGGAGCGCGGCGGGTCGGGGAACTTAAAGTCGATGTGCTTGTGGCCCTCGGGCAGGATGACGAGCTCCTTTTTGATCTGCTCGATCTTGCGGATGCGCTCCTGCGCCTGGGCGGCCTTGGTGGGCTTGTAGCGGAACTTGTCGACGAAGACCTGCATGTGGGCGATATCGCGCTCCTGGGCGGCGCGCTTGGCGCGCATCTGCTCCAGGTTGTCCTCGCGCTGCTTGAGGTAGCTGCTGTAGTTGCCGGTGTAGGTGGTCACGCGACGGTTTTCGAGGGCGGCGACGTGGTCGACGCAGGCGTCCATAAAGGCGCGGTCGTGGCTGACGATGAGGACGGCGCCGTCGTAGTTGGCGATAAAGCCGCGCAGCCACTGGACGCTTTCAAGATCCAGGTGGTTAGTGGGCTCGTCCAGCAGCAGCAGGTCGGGATGGCGCAGGAAAAGCTTGGCGAGCGCGATGCGCATCTGCCAGCCGCCCGAGAACTCGGAGCACGGGCGCTCAAAGTCGGTGACCTTAAAGCCCAGGCCGGAAAGGATTTTGCGCGCGTTGCTCTCAAGCTCGTAGCCGCCCAGGTGCTCAAAGCGGTCCTGGACCTGGCCGTACTCGTTGAGGAGTGCGTCGACATCCTTCCCCTGTTCGGAGAGCTCGGTGATCTGGGCCTGCAGCTCGTTGGCGCGCTTCCCCATGCGGCGGATTTCCTTGGCAGCGGCCATGACCTCGGCAAGGATGGTGGTGTCCTTTTGCTCTAGGTTGGTTTCCTGCTCTAGGTAGCCCACCTGGCAGTCCTTGGCGTACTGGACCTGGCCGGCGTCGGGGCTGTCGATGCCCATGATGATCTTGAGCATGGTGGTTTTGCCGGCGCCGTTGGGCCCCACGAGCGCAAAGCGTTCGCCGGGGTTGATCTGGAAGGATGCGCCGCTAAAGAGGACGCGTGCGCCGAAGCTTTTTTCGATCTTGTCGACCAGGAGGATCATGGTGCCGCCTTTGACCTTGTGTGCCAATATGAAAAAAGGCCCCAACTTGCGTTGGAGCCTCATTCAATGCTCGGGTGGAGACGAGGGGGATCGAACCCCTGACCTCTTGACTGCCAGTCAAGCGCTCTCCCAGCTGAGCTACGCCCCCGTGCGAAGAAGTACTATACGGGAACTCCCCCGCCGATGCAAGGACAATTTTGGAAAATTTCGCAGTCGCGGCGCGGGCCGCCATCCGCCCAACGGCCGTCCTGCCGGCGCCAGGTCCGTTACCGGGGCCGATCGCGCTCCCGCCGACCCGGCGATTTCAAAACCATGCCGGTTTACGGGGCCGGGCCGGGAACCCCCCGAGCATGTCGTCATCGGTAAAATCAAAACCGCAGGTAGACGGCTTGCGCATTCCGTGAAATGCAGGGCATGGACGGCCGGTCCGGGTCCAGCCCCGTAATCCGACATAGTTTTGAAATGGTTCTTGTCAACCAGCATTAACAATTACGTGGATTTGAACCGCAAACGTTTATCAAAGCAATTTGGCAGGCATATGGAGTGGGAACTATGGCAAAAAGAAGCCGGGCTATTTGCCCGGCCCCTTGATTCTCTGGTGGGCCCTCCGGGATTCGAACCCAGAACCCAGGGATTATGAGTCCCCTGCGCTAACCGTTGCGCCAAGAGCCCTTATAAAATGGCGTGTGCGATAGAGGCCAGCAAAACAGGTCCCTATCTTGAACCACGACGTGAAATAGTACCATGCACGTGGCGCCCGTTCAACGCACGATCTTGTCGACCAGGAGGATCATGGTGCCGCCTTTGACCTTGTGTGCCTATATGAAAAAAGGCCCCAACTTGCGTTGGAGCCTCATTCAATGCTCGGGTGGAGACGAGGGGGATCGAACCCCTGACCTCTTGACTGCCAGTC
>CABIWB010000017.1 GCA_902362275.1 Coriobacteriaceae bacterium
TCACGAACACGTACCGCCCGAAGGAGACCTCGGTAACGCTCAAGGCGACGAAGCGCTTCACGGGCGGTGAGCTCGCGGGGAGTGACTTCACGTTCCAGCTGCTCGACAAGGACGGCAGCGTGGTCCAGACTGTCCAAAACGAGAAGGACGGCAAGGTCGCCTTTGCAGCCATCGACTACGCTACGCCGGGCGACCACGACTACACCATCAAGGAGGTGAAGGGCGCCGACTCGACCGTCGTCTACGACGCGAAGGGCGTGAAGGTCCACGTCAAGGTCACCGACGAAAAGGGCGAGCTGAAGGCGACCGTCACCTACGACGGTGAGAAGGCCGTGCCGACCTTCACCAACACGAAGCCGACGGCGGACGTCACCGTTGAGGCCACGAAAGTTCTCGCGGGCAAGGACCTGACGGCCGATGCGTTCACCTTCGGCTTGTACGACCAGGACGGCAATGAGGACGCTCGCGGCACCAACGATAAGAATGGCAAGGTCAAGCTGACCGTCAAGGGCCTGAACCTGGGCGAGTACGACTACACGCTCAAGGAGGAGAAGGCCGGCCAGTCCGTCGACGGCGTGGCCTACGACGCCAAGGAAGTCAAGGTCCACGTCAAGGTAGAGCAGAACCAGGACGACAACAACAAGACGAAGGTGACCGTCACCTATGACGGTACCGCTACGGCTCCCACCTTCAACAACACCTACACCGCAAAGGGATCCGTGGAGCTGACGGCGACCAAGACCATCAAGGTTGCGGACGGCTTCGATCACACGACGAAGCCTGCGGACGGCGAGTTCACCTTCGACCTGAAGGACGCTGCCGGCAACGTGATCGCCACCGCGAAGAACGATGCAAACGGCAAGGTCTGCTTCACGCGCGAGTTCCAGCTCTCCGACTTGGACGGCGCCGCGAGCAAGGACTTCACCTACACCATCGTGGAGCAGCCGGGCGCGGAGCCGGGCATGGTCTATGACAATCATGCCCTCACCTATACGGTGACGGTCACAGACGGCGGGAACGGAGCACTGAATGCGAAGGCGATCGTGACGAGCGCATCCGGCTCGGATACCTTCACCAACACCTACCAGCCGGCCGCGACCGGTCTGGCCCTCGGTGCGCAGAAGAGCTATGTGAAGAAGGACGACAACACGCCGATCGTCCCCAAGGTCGGCGAGTTCACCTTCGATGTGTACGAGGGCAAAATGACTGCTGAGCAGCTTGCCGGGGCCAAGCCCGTCCGGACCGCGACCAACGGCGCGGACGGAAGTGTTAACTTCGACGCCTTCTCCTACGCGAAGCCGGGCGCGTACGAGTACACTATCGTGGAGCGGAAGGGTGATCTGGCCTACGTGACCTACGACGACGCGGTGCATCATGCCGTGGTGACGGTTGTGGACAATGCCGGCACGCTGCAGGCGAGCGTCGCCTACGACGGCGCGGACGCCACGAAGCCCACCTTCACCAACACCTACAAGGCGAAGGCGACGAACTCCGGCGCGATCGCCCTCACCAAGAGCGTTGACGTGCACGACGGCAGCTATCAGCTAAAGGCGGGAGACTTCGCCTTCGAGCTGGTGGGGTCTGACGGTACGGTGCTCCAGACCCAGAAGAACGACGCCAAGGGCAAGGTTTACTTTAACGAGCTGACCTTCGACCATGCGGGCACCTTTCCCTTCACGGTCCGTGAGGTGCAGCCGACGGACGGCGCGCCGGGCGTGCCGGGCGTGACCTACACCGGCAAGACGTACACCCTGACCTACGTGGTGAAGGACAACAACGACGGCAGGCTGGTGGTAGAGAGCTCTACGGTGAAACCGAGCGAGGGCACCGAGAACGGCGTCACCCCCAATACCATGACGTTTGCGAACAGCTACCAGCCGGGTCAGACCTCCTACCAGATCTCTGGCACCAAGGTGCTTGAGAATGCCGACCCGGCCACCACGCGGACGCCCGCCGATGGCGAGTTCACATTCGCGCTGATTGACGTGGCCACCGGGCAGGAGATCGACCGGACCACGAACGTGGGTAAAGCGTTTACCTTCAAGGCCATCTCGTACACCGCAACTGGTTCGCATGCGTACCAGGTGAAGGAGGTTGCGGGCCAAGATGGCACCATCACTTACAGCGATGCGGTGCTGGACGTAACGGTGAACGTGACCGATGACGGCAGCGGCCAGCTGACCGCGACGGCGAACAAGACGGCTGCGGATCTGACCTTCACCAACACCTACACGCCGACGGCAACGACGGCGACGATTACCGGAACGAAGGCTCTGACCGGCCGCGACCTGGCCGAGGGTGAGTTCTTCTTCGACCTGAAGGACGCCGACGGTAACGTGGTGCAGACGGTGCAGAACGGCGCCGACGGCACGTTCGGCTTCGCGCCGCTGCAGCTGGACAAGGTGGGGACGTACGTCTACACCGTGTCCGAGCGGGCAGGGGCGACGGCGAACGGCGTCACCTACGACACGACGGTCTTTACCGCGACGGTGACGGTGACGGAGAATGCGGAGACGCACGCGCTGGAGGCGCAGGTTGCCTACAGCAAGGGCGGCAAGGCTGCGGATGCGGTGGCGTTCAGCAACAGTTACGCGCCGGCCGCGACTGAGGTGAAGCTGGGGGCCTCCAAGGTGCTGAGCGGCGAGGACCTGAAGGAAGGGCAGTTCTCCTTCCAGCTGAAGGATGCCGACGGCAAGGTGCTGCAGACCGCAAAGAACGCGGCGGACGGCACGGTGGGCTTCGAGGCGATCTCGTACGACAAGCCCGGAACGTACGCCTACAGCATCTCCGAGGTGGACGACGGTCAGAAGAACGTGACGTACGACGCGGCCGAGCACCGGGTAACGGTGACGGTGACGGACGACGGTGCGGGCCATCTGGTGGCGACGGTAACCTATGACGGCGCCGTGGCGCCGGTGTTCAAGAACACGTACACGCCGCCGACCACCCCGCCGACGGAGCCGCCCACCAATCCGCCGAGCAAGTCACCGGTGCCGAAGGAGGAGAAGCCGGGTCTGCCGTATACGGGCGATACCAGCTTGTCGCCGATGGCCCTGGGTGGCATCGCGGGCGGCGCGGTGGTGCTGATCGCCGCAGGCGTTATCCTGCGGCGCCGGAACCGGTAGCTACGGCGGCCGAGAAGGGCTTTGATTGAGGGCGGGTGGTCGCAGGGCGCGGCCGCTCGCCCTTTTTGGTGAAAGGCTATGTTAACCCGCCGTTTGCACGTCCGGCTCCAGATGGAACTCGTACTCCGGCTCCATCATCTTCTTCCGGATCTTTTCGTAGCGCCCGTCGTCGAGCTGCTAGCGCATGAGCGACGTCCTGTCCCCGACGCGTGCGGCCTCGCGCAGCCATCTGAACCACATCAGGCAGCTGTGGAGCCTGCGGGTCGATACGCCCTTGAACCTCTCGAGGAAGTGGCCGAGCGAACCCTGCGCTTCAGCATCCTCTGGACCGTGTCCCGCTCGTACCCGGTGAGCCTGCCGTGGGTCCTCGGGACCGCCCTCGCGGCGCCCTTCCCGCCCTTTCCGGACATGGCGTCCTCCGATCTCCCGGGGCCGGCCGATCCGGCCCTCAGGGTATCGGATTCCCAAATTTATCCGTATATGTGCGGATGAATGCGGGAGGCGTTCGGATGAAGTTGTATTCAAGGAAAGAGACTGACCCTTTGTCGCATTCCGTGCGGGTTATATGCAGGTATGCCTGCGCACGCTATCATGTATGGGTTAGACCGCAACTATGTACCTCATACGCGAAGGGATGCGCATGTATCTGAAGATCGACATGTTCTAGCTGGGCTTACCCCCGCAGTGGCGCCGCGCGCCCCATCAACTCTGCCGATTTTCGCCTTCACGCACATAAAGGAGTCCCGCCATGCGCGACAAGCTCGAAAAGATCATTAAGGCCTACGAGGAGCTCGAGAAGAAGCTTTCCGACCCGGCCGTCGCCTCCGACATCAAGGAGTTCACGCGTCTCAACAAGGAGTACGCACACCAGTCCGACCTCATCGCTGCCTCGCGCGAGTACATCGGCGCGCTCGATGACATCGAGGCTGCCAAGGAAATGCTGCACGATACCACCGATGCCGATGAGAAGGAGATGCTCCAGATGGACATCTCCGAAAACGAGGCCAAGCTCCCCCAGCTCGAGGAAGACATCAAGTACATGCTCATTCCGAGCGACCCCAACGACGACAAGAACACCATCGTCGAGATCCGCTCCGCCGCCGGTGGCGACGAGGCGGCCATCTTCGCCGGCGACCTGTACAAGATGTATCAGCGCTTTTGCGAGTCGCGCGGCTGGAAGACTACCGTGCTCGATTCCAGCCCCAGCGAGGCCGGCGGCTTTAAGTCCATTGAGTTCAAGGTCGAGGGCGACCGCGTCTACTCCGTTATGAAGTACGAGTCCGGCGTGCACCGTGTCCAGCGCGTCCCTAAGACCGAGTCCCAGGGCCGCATCCAGACTTCAACGGCTACCGTCGCCGTGCTTCCCGAGGCCGAGGAAATCGACGTCCAGATCAACCAGTCCGACCTGCGCATCGACACCTACTGCGCCTCCGGCCCTGGCGGTCAGTGCGTTAACACCACCTACTCCGCCGTGCGCATCACCCACCTGCCCACCAACACCGTGGTGCAGTCGCAGGAGCAACGTTCCCAGATCCAGAACCGCGAGGTCTGCATGCAGATGCTGCGTGCCCGTCTGTACGAGATGGAACTCGAGAAGCAGCAGGCCGAGCTCGGTGCCGAGCGCCAAAGCCAGATCGGCCACGGTAACCGTTCCGAGAAGATCCGTACTTACAACCAGCCCCAGGACCGCGTGACCGATCACCGTATCGGCTTCAACTCTACCTACAACGGCGTCCTTCTGGGCGATCAGCTCGGTACCGTCATCGAGGCGCTCGCCGCCGCCGAGCGAGCCGAGAAGCTGGCACAGGCGGTTTAGGTTACGGCGTTTTACCAAACGCCGTAACTGCTCGACGCTGCAAACGCCCCTAAGCGGCAATCTGACGTTCAATCGTTGGTCGCGTACCGAAGTACGCTTCCCTCCTCTTTCACGTCACCTTGCTCGCTTAGGGGCGTTTTCGCTGACTTATGCTCAACCTGTGGGGTTTCCAAGGTAGTCATTGGGGACGTTCTTAAATGACTAGGTTGGGTACATTGCTTTGAGATGTTATTTAATCAGCTTGGATGGCCATTAAGCCGGCTACCTGCTCAAAGAAATTAGCGGCATTCATCTGATATTGAAAATAATGCTCAAAAAATCGTCCAAGAAGTCGCGGGGACCTTTTTGGTGCGTCGCGCGTCAAGTGATGTGGCAAGTTCTTGGTTAGATATTGGTCAGTTTTGGGTCAACCTTGCCAAAAGCTTGACGAATGCAGATTTTGACGTCGACGAATGAGCACTTTGAGCAAGCCCGGTGCAAAATTCTGGGCTGATTCTCGATAATCGCCTTCAATTGTCCCTTGCCAAGCGCTGGCCTCGCGTACAATCTGCTCCGACATTCGCGCGCCGCCCGGCGCTTAAGAGGGGAGGGCCCCATGGCAAACGAGATTTGGACCATCAAGCGTTGTCTTGAGTGGACCAAGGAGTACCTGGCCGAGCGCGGCGAGGAGCACCCCCGTCTTTCTGCCGAGTGGCTGCTCTGCGCCGCCACGGGCCTGGCGCGCATTGACCTATATATGCGTATGGACGAGACGCTTAACGCGGCTCAGCTCGAGACCATGCACGCGGCCGTTGTTCGTCGCGCTAAAGGTGAACCGCTGCAGTACATCACCGGCAGCACGCAGTTTCGCATGATCGACGTCGCGTGCGCCCCCGGCGTGCTCATTCCGCGTCCCGAGACCGAGATGCTCGTCGAGGAAGTCCTCAATTATCTGGATGCCGAGGTGCTGAGCCCCGAGGCCGCTGCCCGTCAGCGTGTTGAGCTGCCTTGGAACGATGAGGTCGAGGAGGCACGCAAGGCCGAGGCCGCGCTGGCAGACGAACGGGCGACCGCCGAGCGCCGTGCCGCTAACCTGACGGCTGCCGATGAGGCAGCGCTAGGCGGCGACGTACTGGGCAGCCGTGCCTATGCCGAGGAACTGGCCGACCGCGAGGCCGAGGAAGCCGCCGCGCAGGCAGCAGAAGCCGAAGCCACGGAAGCCGCCGAGTCCGAGCTCGACGAATACGGCATCGCCATCGAGGGTGCCGACCAGGAGACGGCTTCAGCTCAGGATGCCGCTGCGCCTGCCCCAGCCGAGCCCTGCACTGCCCGCGTTCTCGAGGTCGGCTGCGGCACGGGCTGCATTTCGCTCTCCCTTGCCTGGGAGCGCCGCGGTCACGTCACTTGCACCGCTACCGATATCGAGCCGCGCGCCATCGACCTTGCTACCAAAAACCGCGACGCCCTCGGCCTCACGGCAGATGAGGTTGCTTTTAGCCTTACCAACCTGGTGAGCTCCATTCCCCGCGAAGAGTGGGGCACGTTCGACGTGCTTGTCTCCAATCCGCCCTACATTCCGACCGACGTCATGCGCTCATTGCCGCACGAGGTCAAGGACTTCGAGCCCGACCTGGCGCTCGAGGGCGGCGCCGACGGCCTCGATATCTTCCGCCGCCTGCTCAATGCGGCGCCTTACATGCTGCGTGCCGGCGGTCTGTTTGCCTGTGAGCTCTACGAGGGTGCCCTCGATGCCGCGGCCGAGCTCTGCCGCCAGGCGGGTCTCTCGGACGTGCGCATCGTCTGCGACCTCACCGATCGCCCCCGCATCGTCCGAGCCATCGTCACCGAGCCCAAACAGCGCCAGTAATATTCATTAACTGGTTAGCAAAAATTATAAAGTAGTTTATAATTAGGACGGCTGAAAGAGGTCGGCCCATGCAACCTCCTACCTTTCGGGAAATCATTGCCCTACTCAAGCACGATGGATTCGTGAAGGTCGCGCAAGTCGGTAGTCATGCTAAGTATGTTTCTGGTGACCGTGTTGTCACCGTGAACGGCTCTGGTGGTGATCGACCAAAGAAGGGCACGTGGGCAAGTATTCGTCGCCAAGCTGGATGGTAGTTGGAGGCAAAATGAGGCAGCGATTTACCTATGACTGCGTTCTCATAAAAGAAGACGACGGTTACTGCGCCAGCTTCCCGCAGATTCCCGGCGCCTTTGCCGATGGCGATACGCGCGAAGAAGCGATTGCCCATGCTACCGAGGCACTGATGGCGTTTTTGGCCGACGACCTCAACAACGGTTTGACTCCGGCAGGGTACGAACGCTCGGCCGAGGTCGTGGCCCTTTCAGTCGAAATCGACCACGAGGACGCTCGGGAAGCGGCGTGCCGAACATTTAAAGACGCAGCGCTGGACCTCAAAGTCTCCGCTCCGCGGATTACCGCGCTGGTCAAAGCCGGCAAACTCGATGTTGAACTCGTCGACGGCCGTCGGATGATAACGATAGACAGTATCGAGCGTTACGCCGCCCAAGAACGTCACGCCGGAAGACCAAAGAAGTTCGTAGCCGTCCAATAATCCCCTCACTTTCACCGACTACTAGAGCCGCTCACCAAACCAACACGCGCTCTGGGCAAATAGATTGAACGTTTCGTGCGAGAATGCCCCACAGTAAACAAACTTGCACCAGAGCGTAAGGGGCTGGCATACACATGCAGACGGTCTATCGGGTATACGAGGGAGCGCGCGAGCCGCATCGGCTTGCCGTCGAGCGTACGGCCGAGGTGCTCGGCTGTGGCGGTCTGGCCCTGATCCCGACCGAGACCGTCTATGGTGTCGCTGTGGCAGTTAACGCCTTTTCGGACGCCGTGCCTCAAGATACAAGCGAATTCCCATCGTGGCCGCGAGATCTGCAGGCCACCGTCAACGGCGCCGCGGTCCCCGCGCTCGGTACCGGCTATCGTCGTATCTTTACCCTCAAGCAGCGCGAGCTCACCCAAACGGTTGCCTGGTTGGTCGATGATGCCGAGGTACTCGACCGCTATGGCGTGGATATCCCTAACGAGGCCCGCGTGCTCGCCCGACGATGCTGGCCGGGAGCCCTGACTATCGTGATTAAGGCAGCCCCCTGCGTGCCGACCTTTATGCGCGCCGCCGATGACACGGTGGCTCTTCGCGCGTCGGCCTCGCCTGTGGTGCAGGCGCTCATCCGCGCCTGCGGCAGTCCACTTGCCTGTACGAGCGCCAACACGCACGGCGCACCCTCGCCGGCAAGCTTTGCCGCCGTCGAGGGTCGCATCCTGGAGGGGGTCGATGTTGCCGTCGACGCCGGTGAGACCCCGTGTCGCGACGCCTCGACCATCGTGTCGTTTCAGCACGGCGGGCTCCAGATCCTGCGCCAAGGCGCACTTCCCGCATCAGAGATCGAACGGGTCCTGTCCGACCCGATGCAATAGAAAGGTGTAAGCGATGTCGTTGAATCTGGGCAGCCTGGGCATGGAAGATGCCTCGTTTAACTTTGGCGGTTCCTACATCATGGCACTCGACTGCGGCACCACCTCGGTACTTGCGACCATCGTCGACGAGTACGGATGCATCGTCGCGCAGGCACGTCGCAGCGTCAAAACCAGCTTCCCGCGTCCCGGTTGGGTAGAGCAAGACCCCATGGCGGTGCTTGCCAGCCAGATCGCCGTCATGATGGAAGTCCAGTTTAAGAGCGGTATCCACTCCGACCGCATTGCCGCCATCGGCATCTCCAACCAGCGCGAGACCACGGTGGTCTGGGACCGCGTGAGCGGTCAGCCGATCTATAACGCCATCGTATGGCAGTGCCGCCGTACCGCGTCGGTAATTGAGGCGTTGGTTGAACAGGGTTGCGAGGAGTTGGTGCGCTCCCGCACGGGACTCACGCTCGACCCGTATTTCTCGGCCTCCAAGGTGCAGTGGATTCTCGACAACGTCGACGGCGCACGCGAGAGCGCGGCGGCGGGCGACCTCATGTTTGGCACCATCGACACCTGGCTCATCTACAACCTCACTGGCGGCCAGGTCTTTGCCACCGACTACACCAATGCCAGCCGCACGGCACTCTTTAATATCCATACGCTCGATTGGGACGACGACCTGCTGGCGCTCTTTGACGTTCCACGTTCCATGATGCCCGAGGTTCGCTGGAGCTCGGGCGACTACGGCCGCGTCGCGAGCGACATCATGACCAACATGCCGCCCATCATGGGCGTGGCGGGCGACCAGCAGGCGTCGCTGTTCGGCCACTGCTGTTTCCGTCCCGGCCAGACCAAAAACACCTATGGCACGGGTTGCTTTATGCTCATGAACACCGGCGACGAGATCGTCGAATCCAAGAATGGCTTGGTCTCCACCATCGGTATCGCTGCGAACGGGAAGATCAGCTATGCACTCGAGGGCTCCATCTTTGCTGCCGGCTCCACCATGAACTGGCTTCGCAACAACATGGGCATCATCTCGAGCGTGAGCGAGTCGGCACAACTCGCCGCTTCGATTAACGACAACGAGGGCTGCTACTTCGTTCCCGCCTTTGCGGGTTTGGGCGCTCCCTGGTGGGATCCGCATGCCCGCGGTATCGTGTGCGGTCTGACCGGCGCCTCGAGCCGTGCGACCATCGTGCGCGCCGCCTGCGAATCCATGGCATATCAGAGCTACGACGTGCTGCGCGCCATGGAGCAGGACGTGGGGCTTTCGATCGAGCGCCTGTCTGTCGATGGCGGTGCCTCGCGCAACGAGTTCATCATGCAATTTCAGGCCGACCTGCTGGATATCCCCGTGCTGCAATGCGAGACGGTGGAGACCACGGCAATCGGTGCCGCGTACTTGGCGGGTCTTGCCGTCGGCTATTGGGAAGACCTGGAAGAGCTGGAGCAAAATGCCCAGATCGTTAGGACCTTCCTTCCCCACATGTCCGCCGAGCGCCGCGAGCAAAACCTTGCGGGCTGGCGTGATGCGGTCAAGCGCTCGCTCAGTACCGCACAGTAGGGCCGCGATGGGCTGCTCGATACAACAAACCGCTAAACTAATGCATGGCGTGCGGTGGCGACATTGCTGCGCGCCTTGTCAGCAAGGCCGTTTTGCGGCCGCAACGAAAGGGGCAATCAACCCATGACCGTCACCTACGATGCGTCCCGTGTGACGCTTGTCGATCACCCGCTCGTTCAGCACAAGCTGTCGATCCTGCGCGACAAAAATACCGGCACCAACCAGTTCCGCCAGCTCGTGCGCGAACTCGCGCTTTTTGACGGCTACGAGGCCATGCGCGACCTGCCTATGGAAGACGTCGAGGTCGAGACCCCCATCACTACCGCCACGTTCAAACAGCTCGCCGGCAAGAAACTCGCCATCGTGCCCATCCTGCGTGCGGGCCTTGGCATGGTCGACGGTATCCTCGACCTGGTGCCCTCCGCTCGCGTGGGCCACATCGGCATGGAGCGCGACGAGGTTACCCACGAGCCGCATGAGTACTACTGCAAGATGCCCAAGGATATCGACCAGCGCATCTGCTTGGTTGTCGACCCCATGCTCGCCACGGGCGGTTCGGCCGAAATGGCCATCAGCTACCTGCGCGAGCGCGGTGTCAAGGACATCCGCATGCTGTGCATCGTCGCGGCCCCCGAGGGCCTCAAGTCGCTGACTGAGAAGGATTCTGATGTGCATATCTATACCTGCGCCATCGACGACCATCTCAACGAGGCTGCCTACATCGTTCCCGGCCTGGGCGACGCCGGCGACCGCATCTACGGCACGCTCTAGTCGCTGGGCTAAGACGGCCGCGGCTGCAAATACGAAGAAACGGTGCGCGCGGACGAACAAAAGGCGACCGCGCGCACTCCTGTTAACGGACGTTTTGCCCTGCAGGGTTCGAGAAAAACGTATTACCGTACCTGCGGCATAAAGAAGGTCTTAAGAAAACGAACAGGTGCGTATTAACCGATGCTTTTTCGGTTGTACGTTAGCGATTGGCTCGTACAATAGTCACCAATGTTTGGCGGGAACTGTTCTGTGAGGCGTTAAAAAGGAAAGTGAGGACGCCAGTGTTTCAGATAGCCGATCTGCTCGCTATCGTTGCAGGCGCCATCGCGGGCGCAATTGCCTTCCTTCCCTTTGTCTTTACACTCAAGCCGGTTCTTGACGGTAAACAGAATGCGGACATGCTCAAGGGTATGGTGAGTCTGGCGGTCTCGGCAATCGCCCTGCTCGTCTTTACCTTGGTTGTGTTTGTGTTGTTCGGAGAGGCATTTCGCATGTTCCTCCTGGGCGAGGCGATCGGCTTCGTGGCCTTTATGGCCGCCTGCGCGGTTCGCGTCGCCAAGGCGCTGCGAGATCCTCATGAGGTCGAAAGGTAAGTCGTGGAAATTTTTGAAAAGCTGCCTGATGAGATTAATCATCTGGTCAGCGAGTTCAGCTCCACCCCTGTCGTGGGCGATCTGAGCTGCGGCATCACGCAGTACTCGTTTTGGCTGATCGTCTCCACGATCGTGCTCCTGATCGTCCTGGCCGTGTTCAAGAAGAAACAGACCCTGGTTCCCAAGGGCTTCTTCGTCAACGGTTTCGAGTACATCATCGAGTACGTCGAGAACGATATCGGCAAGGGTGTCGTGGGTGAGAACTGGAAGAAGCACTTCCCGTTCCTGTGCTCGCTTTTCCTGTTCATCCTGATCAATAACATGATCGGCCTGATCCCGGGAATGAAGCCCGGCACCGGCGCAATCGGCTCCACCGCCGCACTCGCCATTTTCGCCTTCGTGTACTTCATCTACTACGGATGCAAGGCTCACGGCGTGATCGGCTACATCAAGAGTCTCGCCCCGCAGGGCGTGAGCTTCCCGATGAACGTGCTTGTGTGGGTCGTCGAGCTTTTCTCGACCTTCCTGCGCCTCATCACGCTTGCCGTCCGTCTGTTCTGCAACATGTTCGCAGGACACGTGGTCATGGGCTCGTTCGCCATCATGGCGAGCATGTTCATGCAGCCGCTGCTTCAGCAGGCTTCCGCGGCCCACGCCGCCGGCGCCCTGCCTTCGCTGGCCTGGCTTGCCATCCTCATCCTGATCTATGCAATCGAGCTTGTGGTCGGCGCCATCCAGGCTTACGTCTTCACGGTCCTTACCGCCGTGTATGTCTCCGAGGCAGAGGAGGTCGCGGAGGAGGAGTAGTCTTCCGTTCGCGCCTTTAAAGGTAAGGCAATTCGTTAAACCGCCGGTGCCCGTACCCATGGAGCCCGGCAGTTATAAAAAGGTTATCCTGCGTGAAAAAAAGACACGCACGACAAAGGAGGAATCGTGGGAGTTATCGGTTACGGTCTCGGTGTTATCGGCGCTGGTCTTGCTATCGGCCTGTCTGCTCTGGGTGCTACGGGTGCTATGGCCCGTCAGCCTGAGGTCCAGGGCCGCGTGTTCACCGTCTTCATCATGGGCTCCGCCTTCGGCGAGGCTCTGGCTCTGATCGGCTTCGTTGTCGCGCTGATCGTTAAATAGCACGGAGCGTCAAGTATGAATCTTTCATCCCAGAAGAGCGCGATCGCACTCTCCGCGTCCGCGGCCGCGCTGCTCATGCCGGTTTCCGCGTTCGCTGAGGACGGCGCTGCCGGTGCGGACATCCTCATCCCTAAGATGGCGGAGTTCATCCCGGCGCTTATCGCCTTCCTGATTATCTGGATCGTGCTGGCCAAGGTTGCCCTGCCGGGCATCATGAAAACCATGGAGGAGCGCGGCAAGAAGATCGAGGAGAGCCTCGACGAGGCTGAGAAGACCAAGCAGGAGGCTATCGCCAAGCGCGCTGAGTCCGACTCGATCGTCACCGACGCCCGTCGTCAGGCTGCCGACATCGTTCTCGAGGCCCGTAAGGACGCCGAGTCCGAGCGCGCCCGTATCATCGAGGCTGCTCACAAGGAGGCCGAGGAGATTATCGCCAAGGCCCATACGACCGTCGAGGACGAGCGCAAGTCCATCTACGCTGGTGCCGCGAGCTCCATCGCCGACCTGTCCGTTGCCGTCGCCACCAAGATCGTGGGCGAGGCACTCGAGGACGAGACCGAGCAGAAGAAGCTCATCGAGCGCTACATCCAGGAAGCAGGTAGCCTGAATGCCGACTAGCCGCTATCAGGACAAGGTACTCGAGACCTACGCGCGCTCCCTTCTGGAAGCCGCTAAGGCCGAGAACCATGTGTTCGAGGACCTCGAGATGATCGAGCGCCTGGCTTCTGCCAGCCCCGAGATCATCGCCGTGCTCGACACCATGTCCAAGCGCGACCAGCTCGACCTTCTTCCCAAGGTGGCAGCTGCCTTTAAGTATGTTGCCGAGGAAGACGAGGATGTAGTGGGCGTGACCGTCACCACGGCGATCCCGCTCGACGACGAGCTGCGTCAAACCATCACTAAGAAATGCGAGCAGGACTTCGGCCGCAAGGTATTCCTTATCGAGCAAGTCGATCCGTCTATCGTGGGCGGCTTGGTGCTCGAGGCACGCGGCGAGCGTCGTGACATTTCCGTCAAGACGCAGCTGCGCGTCGCGCAGGAGACCCTCGTAAACTCTGCTAATTCGTACGGAGGTGAAGCCTAATGTCCGAAACCCTCAATGCCCAGGATATCGCCAAGAAACTGCAGGAGCAGCTCACGAGCCTCTCCGCGACGGTCGATACGCATGAGGTTTCAACGGTCGATGAGGTAGGCGACGGCATCGCGCGCGTCTCTGGCCTCAAGAGCGCCATGGCAGGCGAGCTTCTGGAGTTCAAGAGCTCCGATACCGGTGAGACCGTCTTCGGCCTTGCCCAGAACCTTGACCGTGACGAGGTCGGCGCCGTTCTGTTCGGTGCCGTCGACTCCATCAAGGAAGGCGACGAGTGCCGCACCACTGGCCGCATTATGGATATTCCCGTGAGCCGTGCCATGCTCGGCCGTGTCGTCAATCCGCTTGGCCAGCCTATCGACGGCCTGGGTGACATTGTCGCCACGCACCGTCGTCCTATCGAGTTCAAGGCCCCCGGTGTCATCGACCGTACCCCGGTGTGCGAGCCGGTTCAGACTGGCCTGTTGGCCATCGACTCCATGGTGCCTATCGGCCGTGGTCAGCGTGAGCTCATCATCGGCGACCGTAAGACCGGTAAGACCGCCATCGCCATCGACGCTATCCTCAACCAGCGCGGCAAGGGCATGGTCTGCATTTATGTCGCCATCGGCCAGAAGGCCTCCACGGTTGCCAACATCCGCGAGACCCTCGCTCAGCACGGTGCGCTCGACTACACCATCATCGTTTCGGCAACCGCTGCCGATTCCGCTCCTATGCAGTACATCGCGCCTATGGCCGGTGCCGCTATCGGCGAGTTCTTCATGTACAACGGCGAGGACGGCAAGCCCGCCAGCGAGACCAACCCCGGCGGCCACGTGCTCGTCATTTACGACGACCTGTCCAAGCAGGCTGTGGCCTACCGTCAGATGTCGCTGACGCTGCATCGTCCGCCCGGACGCGAGGCCTATCCTGGCGACATCTTCTACCTGCACTCTCGTCTGCTCGAGCGTGCCGTCAAGATGTCCAAGAAGAACGGTTACGGCTCCATGACGGCTCTGCCGATCATCGAGACCCAGGACGGCGACGTCTCGGCCTACATTCCGACCAACGTTATTTCCATTACCGACGGTCAGATCTACCTGCAGTCCGAGCTCTTCTTCCAGGGCCAGCGCCCGGCAGTCGACGTGGGCATCTCCGTGTCCCGCGTCGGTGGTGATGCGCAGACCAAGGCCATGAAGCAGGTCGCCGGCAACCTCCGCCTGGACCTCGCTTCGTACCAGGAGCTCGCCGGCTTTACGCAGTTCGGCTCCGACCTTGACGAGGCCACGCAAAAGCAGCTTACCCACGGCGCTCGCATGACCGAGCTCCTTAAGCAGCCGCGCTATAAGCCGTTTGAGGTTTCCGAGCAGATCGTTACGCTGTTTGCCGGCAACGAGGGCTTCCTGGACGACCTAGAGATCGCCGACGTGCTGCCGTTCCGTGCCGAGCTCGTCGAGTACATGGACAATGGCTTTGGCTCGCTGCTCGACAAGGTTCGCGCCAAGAAGATCGACGATGACACCAAGGCTGAGCTCCTTCGCGTCATCGGTGACTTTAAGCAGCAGTTCATGGCCAAGCACCATGCCGATACGACTGGATCAGAGGAGAACTAAGCCCTATGGCCAACCTTCGCGACATTAAGAAGCGAATCTCCTCGGTTACCACGACCAAGCAGATCACACGCACGATGGAGATGGTCTCTACGGCCAAGATCCGTCGTGCCCTCGATCGCTCCAAGCAGGCCGAGCCCTATAAGGAGGCGCTGACCGACGTCATGTTGACGGTCGCCGGCGACGCCTCCTGCTCGGGCAACGATCCCATGCTGCATAAGCATGAGAGCGTTAAGCGTGGCGTGATTGTCGTCATTGCTTCGGACCGCGGCCTTGCCGGCGGTTTCAATACGACGGTGGAGCGCACGGCCGAAAAGCTCGCCGCTTCTTGGGCGAACGACGGCATCGAGTGCGAGATCATTGCGTGCGGACGCAAGCCGGCCACGTATTTCCGCGACCGCGCAAACGTCATCATGCACTTTGAGGGCAATTCCTCCGAGCCCGATTTTAATCAGGCTCGCATGATTTCCTCTCATATCTGCGATGCGTATCGTGCCGGTGAGCTTGACCGTGTCGAGCTTGTCTACCACCACGCCAAGAACCGCGTGGATCAGGAGCTTCGCGTCGAGCACTTGCTGCCGCTCGATCCCGAGATGATCGCTATGGCCCACGGTCCGCGTAAGAACGAGACCGACGCCCCTAAGCGCATCTCGTCCACGTTCGAGTTCGTGCCCTCTCCCGAGCATGTTCTCGGCAAGCTTGTACCGTCGTATATCCTGACGGTCATCTACCAGGCCCTGATCGATTCGGCGGCCGCCGAGCAGGGTGCACGCCGCAAGGCCATGCACTCCGCAACGGAAAACGCCACCGCGATCATCTCGACCCTTACCCGCACGTATAGTCGCGTGCGCCAGGCTTCGATCACGACCGAGATCAACGAGATCGTCGGCGGAGCCTCAGCATTGGAGGAACAGTAATGGCTAATAACACCGTAAAGCTTGCGGTCGAGGAAGCCACCAAGAAGACGACTGCCGGTGATGGTCGCATCGTGCGTATCATCGGCCCTGTCGTCGACGTCAAGTTTGACGGCGCGGTGCCCCCGATCTACAACGCGCTCACGGTCGAGGCCGAGACCCCGATCGGTTATCTGAGCACGATCCTCGAAGTCGAGAGCCAGCTTCCGGGCGGTGTCGTCCGCACGGTCGCCATGTCCTCGACCGACGGCATGCAGCGCGGCCTCATCGCCACCGATACCGGTGAGCCCATGAAGATGCCCGTTGGTCCCAAGACGCTCGGTCGCATTTGGAACGTCATGGGCAAGCCCGTCGATGGCAAGCCCATGCCCGAGGTGGAGGAGTTCTACCCCATCCACCATGCAGCGCCCCGCTTTGACGAGCTCACCACCAAGACCGAGATCTTCGAGACCGGCATCAAGGCCGTCGACCTGCTTGAGCCCTACATCCGTGGCGGCAAGACGGGCCTGTTCGGCGGCGCCGGCGTCGGCAAGACCGTTCTGATTCAGGAGCTCATCAACAACCTCGCCCAGGAGCACGGCGGCACCTCGGTGTTCACCGGCGTCGGCGAGCGTACCCGCGAGGGCACTGACCTGTTCCTCGAGATGAGCGAGTCTGGCGTTATCGACAAGACCTGCTTGGTCTATGGTCAGATGAACGAGCCGCCCGGAGCGCGTCTGCGCATCGGTCTGGCCGGCCTTACCACCGCTGAGTATTTCCGTGATCGTGGCCAGGACGTTCTGCTGTTCATCGACAACATCTTCCGCTTCTCCCAGGCAGGTTCCGAGGTTTCCGCACTGCTGGGCCGTATGCCGTCCGCCGTTGGTTACCAGCCCACGCTGGCAACCGAGATGGGCGACCTCCAGGAGCGCATTACCTCGACCAAGACGGGCTCCATTACCTCCGTCCAGGCTGTCTACGTCCCCGCAGACGACCTGACCGACCCGGCGCCTGCCACGACGTTTACGCACCTCGACGCCACCACGGTTCTTTCGCGTAGCATTTCGTCGCTCGGCCTGTTCCCGGCTATCGACCCGCTCGCGTCTTCCTCCGACGCCCTCGATCCCTCGATCGTCGGCGAGGAGCACTACCGTGTCGCCGTCAAGGTCCAGGAGCTCCTGCAGGAGTACTCCGACCTTCAGGACATCATCGCCATTCTGGGTATGGACGAGCTGTCCGAGGAGCAGCGCCTTACGGTCAACCGTGCCCGTAAGATCCAGCAGTTCCTCTCCCAGTCCTTCCACGTCGCCGAGAAGTTCACCGGTAACCCCGGTGTCTACGTCCGCGTCGAGGATACCGTCCGCTCTTTCGCCGAGATTGTCGACGGCAAGGCCGATGACCTGCCCGAGCAGGCTTTCCGCTATGCTTCCACGATTGAGGACGTGCGCGAGCGCGCCCGCAAGATGGGGGAGAAGTAGGTTATGCGTATCCGCATCGTGTGCCCCGTGAGCTGTGCCTATGAGGGCGACGCTGCGTTTGTGTCGATTCCGTCCACGGATGGCGAGTTTGGCGTTCTGCCTGCTCACTCCAGTGAGATCTGCACGATCGACCGCGGTTACGTTCGCGTTTCCGATAAGGCCATGGGCACTGTCGACCACACGTTTGCCGTGGCCGGCGGCTATGCCCAGGTTGCGGACGATGTCGTGACCGTTCTCGCCGAGCGCGCTTGCGATTTGGCGACCGTCGATGCCGACAAGCTTAAAGCTGATATTCAAGGTTTTGAAGAGAAGCTGGGTAATTTGTCGGAGGATGATGCACGCCGCGCCTACCTCTATAATGAAATCGCATGGTGTAAGCTCAAGCTTGCCCAATAGTCAAACGATTTAGCGTTCGACCATTTGCGAACACATCATGCCCGGGATGGCCTAGCCACCCCGGGCATGCTTTTTGAAAGGGTAGACCTTGGATATTATCCGCGTTGAGGGTGGCCACGCCATCGGAGGCTCCGTGCCCGTTTCGGGCGCCAAGAACTCTGCACTCAAACTCATGGCGGCAACGCTTCTGGCGCCGGGCAAGACGACGCTGCAGAACGTGCCCGATATTTCCGATGTCCACGTGATGGGCAAGGTGCTCAAGGGTATGGGCGCCACGATCGATGTCCTCGACGAGCACACGCTCGAGATCGATACCTCTCAGGTCGATTCTTGGGAGGCCCCCTACGAGCTCGTTGCCAAGATGCGTGCTTCCACTGCCGTCATGGGGCCCCTGTTGGGTCGCTTCCATCGCGCCAAGATCGCCATGCCGGGCGGCTGCAACCTGGGTGCTCGCAAGATCGATATGCACATTCTTGGTCTTGAGGCCCTGGGCGTCGAGTTTGATACCGCCCACGGCTATATCAACGCCAGCGCGCCTCAGGGCCTGCGCGGTACCACCGTCACGCTCGAGTTCGCCAGCGTCGGTGCGACCGAGAACCTCATCATGGCCTCCGTGCGCGCGCAGGGCACCACGGTTATCGACAATGCCGCCCGCGAGCCCGAGATCGTCGATCTCGCCAACATGCTCAACGAAATGGGCGCCAAGATTGTTGGCGCCGGTACGCCTGTCGTGACCATCGAGGGCGTGGAAGAGCTGCATCCTGTTACCCATCGCGTAGTGGGCGACCGCATCGAGGCCGGTACCTTTATCGTCGCCGGTGCGTTGATGGCGGACGATCGCGGTGTCGATGTCACGGGCTTTTGTCCCATTCACTTGGGCATGGTGCTCAAGAAGATGGAGCTCATGGGTATCGACTGCGAGCGCGTCGAGGATGGCGTCCATGTGAACCGTGCCGAGCATATCAAGCCGGTCGACATCCAGACGCTTCCGTTCCCCGGCTTCCCGACCGACATGCAGGCACAAATTATGGTGCTCTCCGCCCTCTCCGACGGCAGTTCCGTTATTACCGAGAACATCTTCGAGAATCGCTTTATGTTTGTCTCTGAGCTCGTGCGCATGGGTGCCGACATTCGCATCGAGAGCCATCATGCCATGATTCATGGCGTCAAGGGCTTTTCGGGCGCACAGGTTACCTCGCCCGATCTGCGTGGCGGAGCGGCCCTCGTCGTAGCAGGCTTGATCGCCGACGGGACGACCGAGGTTTCGGCCATCCATCACATCAAGCGCGGCTACGAGCGGTTTGTCGAAAAGCTGCAGGCGCTCGGCGCGCATGTCGAGCATGCTACCGTCCCCGATCCCATCATCTACTAATACAGGTTGCCCATGTTTAAGAAAAAGCCCCTCGCGGATACCATCACCCGAAGACCCTCAACTGGTGCGCAGGCCAAGATCTACAGTCGCGATAACGTGGCGCGCTATTCCGAGCGCGCTCGCCAACGTCGTCGTAGCCACACGATTCGTCACGTCGCGCTCATTGTCGTGCTTGGTGTGCTGCTGAGTGCCACTACCGCTGCCGGCCTGTGGTTTGCCACCATTATGGGCAAGCTCGGCGATTCTAATGTCATTACCGACAATCTGCGTCGGGTTCTGGTTGACACCGATGAGGCAAAGGATCCGTTCTATGTGCTGCTTCTTGGCACCGACGGCCGTCCGGGCGAGGATACGTATCGTGCCGACTCGATTATCCTGGCACGCATCGACCCCACGCAAAAGCAGGCGACGCTCATTTCCGTTCCGCGCGACACCAAGGTCGTGTACAAGGGCGAGACCATGAAGATCAACGCCTGCCATACCGTTGGCGGCGCCGAGGCCATGGTCGAGGCGGTCAACGAGCTGTGCGGTGTTCAGATTTCCCACTATGCCGAGGTCAGCTTCGACGGTATGCAGGCGCTGATTGATTCGGTTGGCGGTATCGACATTAACGCAACCGATGATGTTGACGACCCCGAGCACCTGGATATTAAGATTACCGCTGGTCAGCAGCATATGGACGGCGCTACCGCTCTTACCTATGCCCGCTGCCGCTACATCTATACCGACGGCGATTACACGCGCATGCGCCACCAGCGTCAGGTGCTTGGCGCCCTTGCCAACCAGATTCTCAATAACTTCGATGCCACGAAGATCTTTGGCCTGGTTAATTCGCTGTCCGATATGCTCGTAACCGATATGAGCGTTCAGGATATCGTGTCTACGGTCAACGCCATGCGCGGTATGGATGTCGACGGTATCTACTCGGCCAACCTGCCTTCGTACGCCGACGACAGCACCATGATTGACGGTGTGAGCTACGTCTTTGTCTACGAGGACGAGCTCAAGGAAATGATGGAGCGCGTCGATGCCGGCAAGGATCCCAAGGGTCCCAACACTATGGGTCTTTCCGACGGTTCCAGCTCTACGATCGGCGACCTGAACAACAACACGTCTGACGACTACGCAAACGGCACCGCAACCTCATCGGTCAGCTCTGACGATTCCGATGACTCAAGCGATTCGGGTGATTCGGACTACTACGAAGAGCCCACCGGCGACGGCAACGGCTACGAAGCCAATTACTAGTTACGCGGTTTTACCAAACTGCGTAACGGCTCGACGCTGCGCGGGCCGCATTTGGACAATCTGACGTTCAACTTCAAGGGCGCGACCAGAAGGTCAGCGCCCTTTCGTTTCACGTCACCTTGTCTCAAATGCGACCCGCTCGCTGCCCGTCCTCAACCTGCGACGTTAGTCATTGGGGACGTTCTTAAACGACTGGTCAAAGGGGACACTCTTGATGCACTTGGCACTTGGGGACGTTCCTTATGTGCCGGCAGTTTGGGACACTCCTTGCGTTAAGAGGCTGGCGTGCGTCAACCTGTTCTCGTTGCAGCAAAAAAATCGCCCCGTTCTCGGTTGAGGACGGGGCGATTCGTCTTTTGGGCTTATGCAGCCAGGCTTATGCAAAGCGGGCGACGAGCTCCTGCAGGACGTCGGTCATCTTGACGAGCGAACTGATCGGGACGAACTCGTTGACGCCGTGGTAGCAATAGCCGCCGGTGGAAAGGTTGGGGCAGGGCAGACCGCGGAACGACAGCTGGGCGCCGTCGGTGCCGCCACGAATTGGCAGCACTTGGGGCTCAACGCCGCAGGCAAGGTAGGCTTCCTTGGCAACATCAATAAGCTCGGGATAGTCACGAACGATCTCGGCCATATTTCGATACTGCTGCTTAATCTCGACCGTCACGCGCTCCTCACCCAGACGCTGGTTGAGCATCGAGGCGGCGGCATCAATAAGGTCGAGTTTCTGCTGGAACTTGGCGGCGTCATGGTCGCGGACGATATAGCGCGCCGTGGCGTGATCGACGGTCGCAGATACACCCTCAAGATGATAAAAGCCCTCGTAGCCTTCCGTATACTCCGGGCGCTGCACGTAGGGGAGCAACGCGTTGAAGTCACAGAACAGATTGCCTGCGTTGGCCATACGGCCCTTGGCGTCGCCCGGGTGGATGGACTGGCCCTCAAAGCGGACGGTCGCCTCGGCGGCGTTAAAGCACTCCCACTCCAGCTCGCCGATGGGGCCGCCGTCGACCGTGTAGGCGTACTTGCAGCCAAAGGTATCGATATCCAACAGCTCGGCTCCGTGTCCGATTTCCTCGTCAGGGCAGAAGCAAATGCCGAGTGCGGGATGGGGCAGAGAAGAGTCCTGAGCGATGCGCGCGACAAGCGACATGATCTCGGCGACGCCTGCCTTGTCGTCCGCGCCCAGCAGCGTGGTGCCATCGCTGCAGACCATGTCCTCACCCGCGAGGTCGTTCAGGGCGGGAAGCTTGGCGGTACTCATGGCAACGGGCTTACCGTCGACCGTGCCGCAGACCAGGTCGCCGCCTTCGTAGTGTACGATGTGCGGCTTCACGCCGGCGCCCGGTGCAACTTCGGTGGTGTCGAGATGGGCGATCAGGCCCAGGGCGGGCTTGTCCTCAGCGCCCGCACTTGCGGGGATATGCGCGCAGACATAGGCGTGCTCGGTCACGTGGGCATCTTCTGCACCAAGCTCGCGCAGCTCTTCAGCCAACACGTTGGCAAGGTCAAACTGAACGGCGCTCGAGGGTACCTGGTCGCAGTTTGCATCCTCGGACTGCGTGTTGATCTGGACGTAGCGCAAAAAGCGCTCGAGGACATCGGGGTTCGTGGTGGTGTTTTCCATAAAGACCGCTCCAATCTTGGTCGTCGTGTGCAACAAGAACTCTAGCACGGTATGCCACGGCATACCGCGACGCTTGGATGGGGTAGAATCAGCCATTGAATGCAGAAGGGACGGAAGATCATGGATACGACAAATAGCTCGCGCGAACTACATCTGACGGTGGCGAACGAAGACTACTTGGAGTGCATGGTTCGCATTGAAAGCGAAGAGGGGGAAACCAACGGCGTGCGATCGGTCGACATCGCGCAGCGCCTTGGCGTCTCCAAGGCATCGGTCAATAAAGCGGTTTCGGCGCTCAAGGCATCCGAACTTGTCGAGCAATCGCACTACGGCAAGGTAGTCCTGACCGATCGCGGCCGCGAGGTTGGCACGGCTATCTGGTACCGTCATCGCCTCGTCCGCACGTTTTTGGTTCAGGAGCTCGGTGTCGAATTTGAGCGAGCCGATGCTGAGGCCTGCATGATGGAGCATGCGCTATCCGAGGACACGATGAACCGCTGGCTCGCCTATCTCGAAAAGCAGGGAATCAGCGTCGAGGAATAGCGGGATATATATGGATACGAGTTATTACAATCGCTTTGGCGCCGAGGAACTTACGCGCCGCTTGTCGAGCGAGACCTTGTTGGCGCAGGGCCCCATGGGCAGTGTTCTGTTGAGTGAGTACGATGCCGCCGATATTCCACCGGCGTTTTGGAATCTGGCAGAGCCGCAGACCGTCTCTCGTATCCATCGCTTGTATGCCGCCGCCGGCGCGCAGGTGCTCATTACTAACACCTTTCAGGCATCAAGCTATGCCCTCAAGCACGACCAGATTGCGCCGTCCGTGGCGGAGGTCAATCGCGGGGCCGTCGACGATGCCCGCCAGGCGCACCCTCAGCTGCTGCTGGGCTCGATGGGTCCGATCGGTATTGAGTGGTTTGCCGAGGATTCTGCCGAGTTTCGTGAAATCCGAGGCATTGCGCGCGAACAGGCGCACGCCTTGCTCAATGCCGGCGTTGACGGTCTGCTGATCGAGACGGTGACGTCTATCCGTAATTTGCAGCCCATGCTTGCCGGCGCCCGAGATGCCGCCGACGGCATGCCTGTTCTGGTGAGTTTTGTCGTTGACGATAAGAGCGACCTGTTGGGCGATGGCCTCAACATCGAGGCAGCCGTTTTGTACGCCGAAAAACACGGCGCAAACTCGGTTGGTGTTAATTGCTGTTCGCTTGCGGCCGCGAACGCGGCAGTGCCCAGGATGGTTGCATCGGCGACTACTCCCGTCACGGTGCGTCCCAACGTGGGCGATCCGGTCCAGACTCAGGATGGCCCCGTATGGCACGAGAACCCCGAAGCTTTCGCGCGCGCATGCATCGAATGGAGACATGCCGGTGCCGCAATGGTGGGTAGTTGCTGTGGAACTACGGCAATCACTACGGCAGCGATGGCCGAGGCGCTCGATATATAAAGGGCAAAACCGCTCCATACGGGGCGGTTTTTTTTATTGCCTGCATGTCCTCGGCAGCATTTGCCCAAATGGTGAATGCTGGTGCCAGCAGGTTGCCGAGTGCGTGTTGCGGGTATACCTCATGCGTACCATGATCCAAACACTGTGAGGTGTCTGCGCGTGTGCGCGATAATTCATTTTGGAACTGACGGTTGGCGCGCTCGCGTCGATGAGGACTTTACTGCCGATAACGTTGCCCGTATCGCCGATGCCGTCGGCGAGTTGTGGCAAAAAACAAATCCGGGCAAAACGGTATATATAGGGTTCGACACTCGGCCCCTGGCGCGCGAGTTCGCTGAGCTTGCGGCGGGTGCGCTAGCAGCGCACGGGCTAGACGCCGTGCTCGCTTCGCGACCTGTCCCGACCCCTGCCCTTACGTGGGCGGCGGCTTATGACGGTGAGGCGTGCGGCGCGCTCATGGTGACGGGGTCCCATCATCCGCAGGGCTATCTGTGCCTCAAGATTCGCATGGGTGACGGCTCAACCGCCAACCAGGATGTCATCGAAGAGCTCGAAGAGACCATGGCTCCCGAGCCAATGGGGATCGAGGGGCAATATCGCACCGCGGATATCATTCCTGACTATATGCAGGCGGTGGCATCATTTGTCGATGCCGAAGCCATCCGCGCCGCGCACTTGCGCGTGGTTGTCGATCCCATGGGCGGCGCAGCCCAGGACTATCTAGCCGACTTGCTGCGCGAGCTTGGGGTTGAGGTGCACGAGATTCACGCCGGGCAGGCGTCTGATCAAGAAGATATCTGCCCCGACCCCGTTGAGCCTTGGGTGGACACTTGCGAGCGCACGGTTATCGAGGACGGAGCTTGCGTTGGCCTGGTGACCGACGGCGACGCCGACCGTATCGGCGCGGTTGACGAGCGCGGCAGATATATACATCCGCATCAGATCATGGCGCTCGTTTTGGGCGACTTGGTTCAATTTCGTAATTTGGAGGGGCGCGTCGTCGTCAATCTTTCATGCTCGACGCTCGTGCGTCGGATTGCCGAGGCGCTTGGCTGCCGCGTGACCGTCAAACCAGTCGGTTTCAAATATATAGCGGCGGAGATGAAGAAGGGCGGCGTCCTCATGGGCGGCGAAGAAGCCGGTGGTATCGGCATCGCCGCGCATATGCCCGAGCGCGATGGAATCCTCGCCTGTCTGATTCTGTGTGAGCTTATGGCAAAGACGGACGCGCCTTTGGGCGTTCTGGTCGACCAACTCGAGGACAGTTTTGGTAAGACGAGTTACGGTCGACGCGATTTGCGCCTTGAGGCCGAAGATGCCGAAACGTTACGAACCCTGCTGCCGGGCGTAAACCCCAAGTCGATTTGTGGCAAGGTGCCGCAAAACGTTAGTCATATGGACGGCTTGCGTCTGTCATTCGAGGATGACACGTGGCTGCTGGTCCGTCCTAGCGGGACCGAACCAGTGGTGCGCGTCTACGCCGAGGGGTTCTCGGTGGAAGAACGTGATGAGTTGCTCGATGCCGGCTGTGCTTTAGCTAGGGGGACGTATCCGCTTTAACCATGAGACTGCCTTATATAAAGAGATGCTCGGCGAGCGGTAGTTAACGGCTGGCAAACGTTAGTCGGATCACAAGATATGTAGGAAATGTGTACGCCCAGATTCCCGCCCCCGGGGCCCCTCCGGTCTGGCAATATATCTCCTTGCCGCGCGGCCCGGTCGGACCGGATCGGCCGCGGGGGCGTGCACCTTGAGAACCGGATACTGCGAGG
>CABIWB010000018.1 GCA_902362275.1 Coriobacteriaceae bacterium
GTCGTGCCGGTGTCGACAGCCGACTACTACGCCGGCGCCGAGGGGCCCGTCGCCTCGCGCCCGGTCCACTCCGCTCTCGACCTGTCCAGGCTCGAGTCGGTCGGCTTCCACATGCCCGACTGGGAGGAAGAGCTCGAAGAATACCTGTTTGGCTCTTCTGAAAAAGCAAATATGGAGCAGCTGTGAAAGTACTGATGCAGACCCGCCAAAACGTTTTTGATCTAGCGGGCGGTGACACGACACAACTTGTAAAGACGAAGGAGGCCCTTGAATCAAAGGGTATTGATGTCGACCTGTCCTTGGACTTGCGACCCGATGTTTCTGGATACGATGTGGTCCACTTGTTCAACCTCACGCGGGTCCAGGAAACTTTCATCCAGTCGAAAAACGCCAAGGAGGCCGGAAAGCCTGTCGTGCTCTCCACGATTTACTGGCCGACTGACAGCTTCGAAAAAAGCGCAGCAAACGGCCTGAGAGGTTTTTTGGGAAAACATCTTAGCGTCGATGGAATGGAGCGCCTCAAGGCCTTCGGAAAGTACGTCTTGCGCGGGGAGCGCAGCGAGGGTGCACGCTACCTTATGACACATAGCTTCCAAAAGATGCAGCTCGAGATATTGGACAACTGCGATGTGTTCCTGCCGAATGCAAAGACCGAGATGGACCAGATAGCGGCTCATCTCGGCTTTCGCACCGACAACTATGTGGTCGTCCCCAACGCCGTCGACGTCGCGAGCATTAAGGCCGCGAAAGAGGTTGAATCAACAGGATACGAGCGATTCAGTGGATGGATTGTTTGCATCGGCCGCATCGACATTCGCAAGAACCAGCTCAACCTAATCAAGGCGGTGGAGGGGTCGGATTACAAGGTCGTCTTTGTGGGAAAGAAGTCTCCCGGGCATATCGAGTATGCGAACAAGGTTGTGTCGGAGATAGAAGCCAATCCGAACATGGAATGGATCGAGCAAATTCCCAACGAAGACATCTACAAGCTGTGCCGCGAGTGCCGTGTGAGCGTGTTGCCTAGTTGGTTCGAGACGCCGGGCCTCGTGAGTCTGGAGGCAGCCGCTATGGGGTGCAATATCGTGGTATCTCCCAAAGGAACGACGCGGGATTATTTCGGTGACAGCGCGTTTTATTGCGATGTCAGCAGCCCTTCCTCCATCAGGGCTGCGCTGGATGAGGCTTACGCCGTCAATTACGACGAGGTTTTCGGCCGAAAGGTAATTACGGAATACACGTGGGAGAAGGCTGCTGAGAAAACTCTCGATGGCTATCAACTTGCTTTGAAAGGCTGATATGAAAAAAGTTATGCTCGTCTTCGGCACTCGCCCGGAGGCCATTAAGATGTGCCCGCTCGTGAACGAGCTGAGGGCGCGCCCCGACGAGTTCGACACGGTTGTGACGGTCACCGGTCAGCACCGTGAGATGCTGGACCAGGTGCTTCGCGTGTTCGACGTCAAACCCGCCTACGACCTGGCCGTCATGAAGCCGGGACAGACTCTGTTCGACGTTACGTGCGACGTGCTGCTCAAGCTCAAGGCGGTCCTCGAGGACGAGAAGCCCGATGTCGTGCTCGTACACGGCGATACCACGACCAGCTTCGCCGCTACGCTCGCGTGCTTCTACCTGCAGATCCCCGTGGGGCACGTCGAGGCCGGCCTGCGCACGCACGACATCTTCAGCCCCTGGCCGGAGGAGTTCAACCGTCAGGCGGTCGACATCGTGAGCGAGTACTATTTCGCCCCCACTGAGGCCAGCAAGAAGAACCTTCTGGACGAGGGCAAGCCGGAGTCGAAGATCTGGGTCACCGGCAACACGGGAATCGACGCCCTTCGCACCACCGTTCGCGATGGCTATACCCACCCCGAGCTCGAGTGGGCGGAGGGCTCCCGCCTCATCCTCATCACGGCGCACCGTCGCGAGAACCTGGGCGAGCCCATGCACCGCATGTTTCGCGCCATCCGCCGCGTGATGGAGGAGCATCCCGACACCAAGGCGATCTACCCCATCCACATGAACCCGCTCGTCCGCAAGGCGGCGCACGAGGAGCTTGACGGCTTCGACCGGCTGCATATCATCGACCCGCTCGAGGTTCTCGACTTCCACAACTTCATGGCCGTCAGCCACATCATCCTCACCGACTCGGGCGGCATCCAGGAGGAGGCCCCGAGCCTGGGCAAGCCCGTGCTCGTCATGCGCGACACCACCGAGCGTCCCGAGGGCGTGGCAGCAGGCACGCTGAAGCTCGTCGGCACCGAGGAGGAGGCCATCTACCGCGAGTTCAGTAGGCTTCTTTGCGACGACGAGGAGTACGTCGCCATGTCCCGCGCCTCCAATCCCTACGGCGACGGACATGCGAGCGAGCGGATCGCGGAAGCTTTGGGGCGTTCTTCTCTCGAGGCTGGAATACGTGATGGTGAATGTCGATGAATCTTTTTAACTGCGGACAAATCAACGAGAAGCTTAAAGGTTTGTTTTGGAAACTCCCGTTGAGCGCTGAATTTAAAGAAAACCTCAGAGTCAGGCGTTATGAGCGTATTCTCGAACGCGAAGCGGCAGCCGATGCGGGCTCCTTGCGTATTGTGGCCGATAATGACCTTTTGAGCTCTTACGCCGAGTATGTCCTAGAAAGTTATGATGCGCGTGCCGAGGGCTACGTCGGCTATCGAAGGCATGATGAGGCTAAGTCGGACGTGCTGTTGGTGGCATATTATTTGACGCAATTCCACCCCAATGCTCAAAATGACTCCTGGTGGGGACGAGGAACCACTGAGTGGAACAATGTTTGCAAGGCCGTCCCTCAGTTCACGGGGCATTATCAGCCAAGGAAGCCCGGCGAGCTCGGCTATTACGATTTGCGCTTGAAATGCAATATGCAAAGGCAGATTGAGCTTGCGAAGAATTATGGCGTAGGAGCTTTCTGTTTTTACTACTACTGGTTCGATGGTGGTCAGAGACTTCTCGAAGGACCTTTAGATATGTTTCTGGATGACTCAAACCTTGACATGCCTTTCTTTTATTGCTGGGCGAATGAAAACTGGACAAAGCGATTCAGCGGTACGAGCAACGATGTCTTGATGGAGATCACCCAGAGTTCCGAGAACTACACCGCCTTCATGAGGGATGTTGTCCATGATTTCAGCGATGAGCGATATCTCCGAATAGACGGCAAGCCCGTCCTATCCGTGTATCGCCCATCGCTTATTCGAGATCCGGAGCATGTGATTTCTGAGTGGCGCCGCATTTGTAAGGACGAATGCGGCTCAGAACCCTATCTTATTGCCGTGCAAGAGCGTGATACCAACATTGATTGGTCGGCAGTTGGCTTTGATGCCGAGAGCGAGTTCCAACCCAAGCAGGTGCAGCACAACTGTCGCAACATAACCAAACAGGTGCGTCCGTTGCGCGAAGATTTCGGCGGCACCGTCTACGACTATGCGGATTTGGTCGAGAATAAGCGATATGCGACTTGGAGCCGCGATAAGAAGGTCTATCCCGCCGTTATGCCCATGTGGGACAACACGGCCCGAAGGAATCACAGAGGAACGATTTTTCACGGGAGCACGCCTGAGCTATATGGACGATGGCTTGCGGACACGATTGACGAGGTGCGCCGTAGGCGCGACTTAGACAAGAAGATGGTCTTTCTAAACGCTTGGAACGAGTGGGGAGAAGGTGCCTACCTGGAACCTGATTCACTGTGGGGGTACGCATATCTTGATGCGACATTGCGGGCCATCATGCAGGATGGGCCGAACGAATGAAAAAGAAGAAGCTGTTCATTGCCATAACGCTTTCGAACTATCTTATTGACCGTACGGGTACGCCGAAGGTCGTTATGAGTCATCAGGTTGCTGCCAATGACGCTGGCATCAAGTATGTTGCCTTATTTCCCATTGGCGGTTCTTCTAAATTTGCAAAGAGGCTTTTCAGCAACTCATTCGGTGTGATATGCGATGGTAAGTTCGCAGGAGTTTTCAGCCTTGAAGCTTTCTTGGCTAGGGTAGGACGTTTGCTCGATGGCGAGTATGAACTGGGATGCATTTACATCCATCACTTCATGGGATGGAACCTTGAATCGATTGCTGGCATAGTATCTTCGTATCCTAAGGTCCAGCTGGTCGTATATGCGCATGACTACTACCTGTGCTGCACAAACTATAATTTGATACAGGATGGTACTCAATTATGCGGATCTGCTAGATTGGGCGACGCACAATGCGCGGGATGTGCCTATTACGCTGACAGCATTATTCGTGAAGATTGCATCTGGAGGCTTCTGCACAACGAGCTTCATCGCATAGTATTTGCTTGCCCTTCAAGCGTTGTCGAAAGAATGGTGCAATCTTTCCATCCGGAAGCAAAGGGGCATTGCACGGTAATTCCACATCAAAGATACGTCGGGATTTATCTTGACAACAAGGAGATGCTTCCTCCCAATCATGCGATCAAAGTTGCATATCTTGGGAAACAACAGTCTATAAAAGGCTGGGACTGTTGGTGTCGCCTTGTTGACGCGTTTCGTGGCCAGGGAAAATATGAATTCGTTGTGTTCAACAACGAGACGAAGCCTTTACCTAGCGGAATGAGACGGGTCTTCGTCGAATTTTCACCAGGAAAACCCAATGCTATGATTGACGAGCTGCGACGCGAGAATGTGGATGCTGCTTTACTTTGGTCTCAATGCCTAGAGACGTATTCGTACACCTGCATGGAGGCATATGCCTCAAATGCTTTTATCATCACTTGTCCATCAAGCGGTAACATAGCTGAGTTTGTGAGTATGACGCATTGCGGCCAGGTTCTTTCTTCGGAGCAGGAGCTGTGCCAGCTGCTCGACGAGCCTGATAAGTTGCTGGAGTTGTTGAACGGGTTCCGCGCTAATCACGATGGGGGCGCGATGGCCCTCGCGACCAATGACGCATTCATTGCTTTGGCGAAACCGAGCAGGCCGACTGCGCAAAATGCCGTCGAAAATGAGAGGCAATGCCGAACCTACAGATTCCGGCTAGACAATTGCTTCTCTTTGCCGCTGCGTATTTTCTATTCATGTCGGGAGCGAAAAAAAATCGAGGCTGCAAATTCACGGAAACGAAAACAAGAGTTCGCCATATGAGTATTCTTGAGAAAAAAACAGGGTCGGGGATAGATGCACTGATAATCAGTCTGATTATGGCTAAGGTTTTTCTGCTTGAATACCTTGGTATGGCCGGAATCGTAAATAACGTTATCTTTCTTCTCATTGGAGTTCGCCTTATCTTCAGTGGCTGGAAGATTCCGAAGAAGCTGCTTTTCCTCGTCTGCCTAATTACGATGCTCCTTGTTTTGAGTTACTCTGCTGGGAGCATAGTTCCCGGTAAGACCTCATACAACCTTAAAGCCATACAGACCTTCTTTTTCTATGCGCTCTTCATCGTGATGCTGAAGACCAACGGGTCAGATTTGCTGGATTTCGGCAAGCAGCGATGGATTGTTTTCTTTAACGTTGTCTATGCCGTCAACTGTATAGTTATCCTAATTCAGGTCTATTACCCATATTCTCTTATGGCGGCCGCCCCCATTACGGGCCAAATTCCCTTCTATGAAGACCTGATTTCAGGTCTTTTCATGTATGCTTCGACCCATGCCGTTGCGTTGTTCTCGTGCTTCGTTTTGCTCATTGATTTGAACAGCATACGGGATGGAAGCGGGGAGTTGCGAATCCCCGTCGTTTGTTGCGCGGCGGCGGTTCTTGCTAGCTCACTTGGTATTGCCGCCTTGAACGACAACAAGGCTTTGTTCGCCTTGATGCCCATCGTTCTTCTGCTTTTCTATGCCGAAGGTTTGTCATCGATCAATTTCATGAGAATCGCCAAGGGCCTGATGTTTCTTGCTGTCGTGCTGGGAATTGTCTTCTTGCTGTACATATGCAATTCATCGTTCGCAAACTTTTTTGATGACAATGTCCTGTCGTTATTTGACCTTGTGGAAAGCTCTAGTTCGATAGGAACCGATGCGGTGGGCAGTGGAGAAAGAATTGCAATAATCGGTTATGCCTTAAATTTGGCGTCAAGCTGGCTTTTTGGCATCGGTTTGGGCGCAGCAACATTCCACGAGGGCGCCTTCTGCGGGTTTACTCATTTCGGCCAAGCTGATTTTGGATCGCTGGTCATCCTTCTGGGCGTTTGGTTCCTTTTTGCCCTGTTTGCTTTCTATGTCTTCTGCGTGTCTTGCGGGTGTCGGGGGCGCAGACCATACGTTCTTTATCTTTCCCTTGTTGCGCTTGCGGCAACTGCGACAATCTACACTCAGTGTTTTACGAGGGCTAATAATGCCTTGCTGTTCTTGCTTATAGGGCTTGCGCTCGTCGAAAGGTGGAAGTCCATTGCTCAGAGTACGTCGGCCCTTTCTAAGGAGTGACTGGTAATATGAAGGTCGGAATTGTTACTTTTACCTTTGGGGATAATTATGGTCAGCGTCTGCAGAATTATGCTGTTCAGGAGCTGCTTCAAAGAAGGGGAGCGGATGCGAGCACGATTCGCCAAAGCGAGCCACGTTGCAGCTTAAAGCATCAGGTTAAAGTTTTTCTTGTCGATAGCTTCGCTGGTAAGAGAGGGGCCAAACGAGCGAGGCATTCAGCGTTTCTTCGATTCGATGAGGAACATATTAAATATGAGCCGAATTATTCTTTGCCGGATTTCCCGCCGAGAAAATCCGATGGTTTCGACGCTTTTGTAGCGGGAAGCGATCAGATTTGGTCCCCTTACATTCCTGATAGCAATGGTGCTATGTTTCTTTGCTTTGCCGAAAGTGTCAAGAAAGTGTCTCTCTCGGCTAGCATTTCTGCACCTGAGCTGCCCATGGAGAAAAAAGGCGCATACAGGGAAAGACTCGCTGCGTTTGATTTCATATCGGTTAGGGAGAAGAACGCCGCAAGATTGATTAAGGAATGCGCTGGGTTGGACGCGGAGGTTTTGATCGATCCAACCCTTATGCTTGACGCTGCAGATTGGGATAAACTCGCCGAAGCGCCTGCGGCTTTACTTCCTAGGCGCTATGCCCTGAAGTACTTTCTCGGTAGTGATTCTCCCAAGGTTGCGATGTTCGACGATTATTGCAAACGAACGGGATTGGAGGTCGTAGATCTTCTGGGGGATCCTCGGTTCTTTGCCTGTGGACCTTCTGAGTTCATCTACCTCATAAGGAACTCCTCGCTTGTTGCTACTGATTCTTACCACGGAAGCATCTTTACGCTCCTATATCGTAAGCCGCTTCTGATGTTCGAACGCGCAGGTTCGCAATTCGACATGAGCGATCGGTTCGATACCTTGGCTGAGAAGCTTGGCCTAGGTAATTGGCGTGAAGCAAATTGGAATTACCTCGAAAGCGGGGAGCCAAAATCCTTTGATGTTGAGGATAAGCTTCGAATTGAGCGAGCAAAATTCGATTCGTTCCTTAATCGATCCCTGTTCAGCAAATCGAGAAAAGAAATTGTCTATCATGGTTAGCCAACGTAAGACCGGTGCGATACTCGGCTATGCAAACATCATAGTCAAGAACCTGGTCAACCTCGTCTATACGCCCATGCTGCTGGCATTCGTGGGCCAGGCTGACTACGGCGTATACCAGACGTCCAACTCGTTCGTATTCTCGCTTACACTTCTAACCTTCGGCTTTTCCGAGGCTTACATCCGCTTCTATACGCAGGAACGAGCGAAGGGTAGCGAGGGCGACATTCGCAGGCTCAACGGCATGTATCTCATGCTTTACATTGCGGTCTGTGTCGTGGCCCTTGCGCTGGGCCTACTCTTTTCTGCTAACGTTGGGACATTTTTCTCAGATAGTTTCACGGACAACCAGGTGGGACTCGCGGGTAAGCTCATGGTGATAATGTCGTTCAACGTCGCCGTTACGCTTTTTTCAACCGTCTTCGATGCGTACATTCTTGCCCATGAACAGTTCAAGTTTCAACAGTCGAGGCAGATGTTCACATCTTTGGCGACTCCTGGCGTGGCTTTCGTGCTGCTCAATCTTGGGATGGGGGCGGCGGGCGTTGCGACGGCGCAGCTTGCAGTTTCATTGACATTATTGGTTCTGAACGCCAGGTTCGCAGTCTTAAAGCTTGGCATGAGATTTGATGTTTTCCACTTTGACGGGTCTCTCTTCCTCTCGATTGCCGCGTTCAGCGCGTGGATATTTGGTAATCAGATTTGTGAACTGGTTAACCAGAGTGTTCCAAATATGTTACTTGGCGCTCTTACGAGTGCCGTCACCGTATCAGTGTTTGCAATTTCAATTCAAGTTCGTAGCGTCTTCGTTTCCCTTTCAACAGTGATGTCGAATGTCTTTGTTCCAATGATCAATCGTATCGTAGCAACAAGCGATGACAACACTAAACTCACCCGACTCATGACGCGCGTGGGACGCTACCAGATGTTCCTATTCTGCTGGGTGTACTGTGGATTCGTCCTTCTCGGGCGCTTCTTCATTGCCAAGTGGGCGGGCGAGGGCTTTATGGACGCGTACTGGCTTATCTGCGCCATGGCGCTGCCACTGGGAATTCCCCTGTGTCAGAACACAGGAATCGAGATTCAGCGCGCCAAGAACAAGCACAAGGCTCGCTCCGTCGTTTATCTCTGCATGGCGGGCATCAACGTTGTGTTCACTTGGGCTATGTCACCTGTTCTGGGTTATTGGGCTCCGGCCATCGCCTACATTCTGAGCATTTCGTTGGGCAACGGCCTCTTTATGAACTGGTATTACCAGAAGAGGATTGGGCTCGATATGGTTTTCTACTGGCGCCGCAACCTTCCCGTGCTGTTGGTCTCCGCTTGCGTCCTCGCAGCATGCCTGCTGGGATCAACCTTCGTGCCCGTCACTGGATGGGCGTTGTTCCTCTGCTGGGGTGCTGTCTACACCGTCCTGTTCATGGCCGCTATGTGGGCGTTCGTACTCGATGCCGACGAGAAGAACATGCTCGCTGCTCGCCTGCCGTTCCTTCGTTAGGAGTTCGCTGTGTCTTATGACGAGATGAAGATATCCAAGCTCGGCGAAGCCTGTTGTGGCTGTGGTGCATGTGCCGCGAAGTGCCCCAAGTCGTGCATCTCCATGCAGGAGGATAAGTTTGGCTTCCTACATCCCGTTATCGATGCAGGCGCCTGTGTGGGGTGCCATGCGTGCGATTCGGTATGTCCCGCGCTTGGCGGGGGCAAGTGCGACGAAGCTCTCGGGATCCGCTGGGCCAAGGGCAAGTCCAGTGAGCTGTTGGAGGCTTCCTCCAGTGGCGGCATCTTTGGCCTCCTAGCAGAAAGCGTGATCGCGGGCGGCGGTGTTGTCTGCGGAGCCGCCTGGGCCGACGGTTGCCGCCACGTCGAGCATGTGCTGGTCGAGGACGCTGTCTCTCTCGATCGTGTCATGCGCTCCAAGTACGTCCAGAGCCGCGTAGGCAGGGAGGTCTACGCGGGGGTTCGCGATGCAATCCGCTCGGGTCGCCGTGTGCTCTTCGCTGGTACCGCGTGCCAGGTCGCGGGCCTCAAGCGCTATCTGGGAAAGACGGGAGGGAGCGCCCTTCTCCTCACCGTTGACGTTATCTGCCACGGTGTCCCGGCGCCGCGCCTATGGTCGGAGTGGATTGACTACAAGAATGTGCTCCGCGATTCGAACGTCTGTGACGTTAATATGCGGAGTAAGACAACCGGATGGTTGTCTTACTCCGCTATGTACGAGTACATAGCGGAGAAAGACCCATTCTCGTCTTGCGAGTCCACCATTTTCAATCAAGACTGGTACATGAAAGCGTTTCTGGCCAATGCGTCGCTGAGGCCCTCTTGTTTCATGTGTCCTGCCAAGAGAAGTTGCGGCTCCGACATCACCCTCGGCGACTTCTGGGGTTTCCAGGGCATCCATCCTGAGGTCGACTACTCTAAGGGTGTCTCTGCGGTTATCTGTAATACCGATAAGGGTATCGCAGCTTTTCAAGGAATTGCGAACTCCATTGACTGTGGCGATGCGACCATCGAACAGGTTCTTGCTGGCAATCCTAGCCTGGTCAAATCGGTTGCCCCGTATGCGAAGTGCGATGAGTTTATGGCAGATTTTGCTTCAAGGATGGGTATCGAGGGACTGATGGCTAAGTACGACTTCAAGTCGTCTCTTAAGCAGCGCGTCCGCGGCAAACTCGGAGCGATCAAACGCAAGGTGCTCAAGGTTGCTCGCGAGGGCATTCGCTAGCGGCATGCGACGGGCAGCTGCAAGCGGTGCGTGAGCCCGCCGTTGCGTGCGAGGTTTGTATATGTCGTTCCACGTGGATCTATTAACCTGCGCATCTACTTAGCTACATACTTGTTGTCACCAAGATGATTTAGCGAATCTAATTGGGATGACGCACAGTATCGGGTAGTAAAGCAACGACTAAACGGCCTTCAATTAGCAACTTATGAATCAGATTTGTTCCATGATCTTTGTTATCAAGAGTTGCCCCATAAGCAGTCAAAAGCGCAATTGCTTTTGACATTACATCTTTCTTTGCCTCCTCAACGGTTCCGCAATCTCCAGATCTCTTCTCGTGCGGCCTGAAAAAGAAGATCAATTTCGTTTCTCCTTCATACAGGTTCACCGCATCAAATATTGCCTGAAAATATGAATAGTCAGCTTTTCCCAAAGAGTGACCGTAGAACTTTATAACGCGCGTACCATGTCCATAGGTGCTTGCGTTGGTGGGTACTTCAACAATTATTTCAATATCTGGCGGATTTAATGCCATAACTCGATATGTCTTTGTAAAGGGCACAACGAGCTCATTGCCCATTATGCGAGAACCGTCAATCCCAAATACAATTTCACCGCCAAGTCTTCCGTGTACATTAACGTAGTTGATCGCATGTTCTTTCGAACGGAAATCCTCTGCGACTCGAGTGTAATTAAAGCTAAGGATGCTTTCCTGAATGTCATATTCTTCTTCACACGGTCGCTCATAATCCATCAGTTCAATCATGAGTTTTGATGCGCGGTCTTTATAGTCATCCGACTTCGAAACTGCCTCCTGAAGGTATTTCGAAAACTCCTCTTCAAGAATATGTAGGTCCTTCATGGTTCTATCCAGTAGACTACTAATGGTCCAATGACACCAGTGATTTGGGAGGCGGTGGAACAGCTGAAAGGCAACCACCTCTTCAACATTTTTTGAATCAAATTCAGTTGGGTCGTGATTCACCAGAAAGTTAAGGCACTTTGAAAAGAGCGTGCCTTCTGACAATGGCTCAAAGCCGTCGGGTGCCATCCAATTTGAGATGGCACCCTCTATGTCGCACCAATTGGCATTTGGCATGCCCTCTAGTATGGTATCCCATATTGTAAGGGTGTAACTTCGAGCTTCGTCACCTTTGCATTCTCTTAAATCTATATTTCGGGCATTAATATAGCTGCTGAACCCAGACGGCAATCCACACTCTAAGTCGAATCCGTTACCAATGATAATTAGCTGATGCCAATTTGGACGAAAATCAGGAAGATTAAAATTTGGGATATTCATATTCTGATTAATGGCAGGCAAGCTAAAATTCTGCGCACCTTGCTCTGTGACGGTTGTCATCTATTGTTCTCCCTGCGTCGTCTTTAATTGGCAATATTCTACTCATCGGTTATTTAACAATCATTCCTATTTTCGCCTGCAGTTTTTTATCGGCAAATTCTCTTAATTAAAAATATGGCAATTGGTGGACGCGGGCGTCTACAACGTGACGATGAAGTCGAACTCTAACGACTTCCGCGCGAGTTCCATCCAGGGCGTCATGAAGCGCGTGAATGTCAAGGGCGTGCCCGTGGTGGTCTACGAGCCCACGCTGTACGCGCCGGAGCTCTTCGGCTCCGAGGTGACCCATGACCTGGAGGTCTTCAAGGCCGGCTGCGACGTAATCGTCCCCAACCGCTGGAGCGACGAGCTCGCGGACGTGGCGGCAAGGTGTACACGAGAGATTTGTTTAAGAGGGACTAGGGGGAGAGGCGGTTGCCTGGGTCGGGCGAACCATTTCTCTAGAAAGATTGATAGCGTTGATAGCGGGGGTGTATCGGCTAAAGCCGATACACCCCCGCTATTTTTAACCGTTATCATCGGCCTTTTAAAATGAGCGTTCGTTAATCTATCCGAGGCGCGTACTCTGATGGGTTCGAAATTTGATAGCGATCACAAAATGCTGCAAGACGAGAACGAAGCTCGATGGGTCCAACCTCCAACAATAGGGATTCAATATCCGGCTCGGTTACGGTTCCAGGTATCTTGGATCCCCTCATCCATACCAATTCATACATCATCTGTACTGATAGCGTTGTTGTAAATGGCTTGCCAGCTTTCTTTAAGTTTAAAGCTCTCGCAGCCTCACTAATTGCGTTTCGGAATAGAGTAATTGGTTCGATAAACTCGGCGGGGTTTTCCAAAAGAATGGTGTAATTATCGCCGTCCTGCTTTACCGTAGTTTCACCCTCCCTCTTTTGGATGTAATAGGGCTCAAATTTCCCCAGCCCTAAATAGGCGGTTGAATATAGACTTTGCCTACGGCAACTTTCGTTGAATAAATCATTACGGCAATCTAAAACTGCCGCATCGACAATTTGATCTGTTAGACATGGATAAAACCCTATAAGAATCCAATCAACCTCAGCGGAAGCTTTCTGAAGAAGAGTAAATATATCCCCAAATAAGGGGCAATGGCCCGATTGTAGACGAACGACCTTGGAACCGGTGTGCAAAAACAAACTGTGAAAATCAGAGTGAACTTCAATCAGATAGCCAAGTTCGATATTGCGATCATCACCATATCGCTCAATAAGGTTTTTACGGTAGTCTAATAGCTTGAGTGCATGTCCCGACCTTTTATCAAACAACCTAATAGATAGCGAACGCGAGAGATCATCGCAGCAAGCAGCGTGGTGCTGATAGACCTCTTTAGATATGAAACTGGCGACAACTTCGGCCGCTTCATCTAGCGCCTCGTCACTTCTGTTGAGTGCCGGCTTTAGTCTCTCGCGCTGAGCATTCATATTGGCCATTAGCTCCGCTGATTTCGAGCTAGCGGAACGTCCCCGCTTAATATGGTGGTCAATCCTAAAATGCTCTAGTCCGATGATGGATCCATTGCCTCCTCGAATTACGAGATCAGGGCGCTCTTCGTCTGAGCGGAGAATGCCGCGCAGTTTCGTTGCGGCCTTTTTCTTATAACCGCCTGACGCTAAAGACAATTGGATAACATCATTAAATACTCGCTCTTCATGAGCGTTCTGGCTAGATTTATTGTCACTCATTTAATCAACCTTACACTAAGGTAGACATCGCTAAATATACGTTAGCACTTGATTTTGTTCCAGCCGATAGATGTGAATATTGGAAATGGACCAGCGCTCAAATTAATTTGAAAGATGGACAACATGAACTTTAACGATCAAGACGTAAATGGAAAGCTGTTCAGCTGGAGATATCATCCTCAGCGGTACATAACAAAAGAGAATGTACTCGACTACTATCAACTATATAGCTATGTTGACGAATTGGCGGATTCTATAAGTGGTATGGTCGAAACGCCGTCATTTAATCAGTTTCTGCTTGAATCCTGCCAACTCCTGGCCAACTCACTGGATCTAATTCATCAGGGTTACTTTGATGCAGCGTTTTATTCCGTCAGACAGGCTGGAGAGGTTATCCTTATCGGGGCGCTGTTCACGAATCTGGATAACGCTGAACGCGAGGCAAAATATAAGAAATGGGCCTCGCTTGAGAGTTTTCCTTCATTTTCCAAGCTATCAGGAATGTTGCGCGAAGCAGACAGTGAGTACAGAGAGCTCCTTGAGCAAATGCCCGAAATTGATGAGCTGATATGCAAACTCAATAGACGGGCGAATAAGTATATCCACAAACAAGGTCACGAATCCTTTTATACCAAGCCCTATGGGATGGCCCCCGAAAGCGCAGGTCGAATTCATGAAGATTTCGCTGAGTATTTCAAAGCGGCAGTAAAGGTTTGTGCGATCTTTCGCCTTGCAGCCGACCCATTCCCAATATTAAGAAGCGATCCCGAATGCGAATATAGATTTCCGGATTGTATTACGCCTGAATTCAGCCAAAGCTTTATTGAGGAATGTTTGGGAAATGAGTTTGTTAAGCACTACATTGAGATAGATTATTACCGCAATTGGGTAAATGCGATTAAGTCAACATTTCCACAGTTGAAGGAGGCAACATATAATGTCTCAAACCTGCACTATATTGATTTGTCTAACATCGAAGACACTCTTGATGAGCTAGATAAGTTAACGTTATATGAGGCGACGGCTGTTTTATTCACTGCGCTATTCTCAGAGAAAGTAATTGCCATTCATATAACCGGTATGCTTGATGCGTTTAGCAATTCAGCAAGACTGTCAAACGGTCTGTACCTATCAGACATGAGTGATTACGCTGAGCAGCTTGGAGGAGTCAACGTTCCACTCGCGGACATCTGCCGTCTTGCTAGTTTTGATACATCGCATGAGTTCTCTCCCGTTAGTTCATTCATTACCTCTTTTCCTATTGCGTCTGATTATGTTTGCGTTGAGACCGATACGCTTCTTGATGACAATGAAGTTGTGCTAGGCCAAAAAGCGGCAGAAGAGCTTGATTGGCTTTGGAGCCGGATCAAAACAGGCCAATGTGCTATGTCCGAATTAAAGGAAACGGCATTGTACAAGTGGATTAAACAAAACGTGTAAATAGTTCGTTATCGCGTCTACGACGGCAAAAGGAGCGGCCAGGGGCGCGTGCCGCCTGACAACGACCGGCTTCGACAACTTCCGCGCGAGCTCCATCCAGGGCGTCATGAAGCGCGTGAAGGCCAAGGACTGCCAGTACCGTTCCTCTGATGTATGGCATGAGGGCTCGTGTTGCTCGTTTGTACAGGAGCGGCAGAGCGACTGCATGACGTCGAGTTGCGCCGTCTGAGGCCATCACAATGGTTATCGAGATGTCTGACAGGAATTCGCCACGGAGAAACGGAAAGGCTTTCCGATCCTGATCAAGCAGGTTCGGAACTACCGTCATTGGAACTATTCTGACTCAGCATCACAGACAGTTTCATGCTTCGTTGCGATCAATTTCTTTGCGAGTTCGAAGACGCTTTCGTCGTAATATGGCCAATCTACGAAGTTTTCGAGGTACCCGCGGCCCGTTTTGGCCGACAGCTCATCGTTTATCTTGAGTGTAATCGCGACGAGCAAGGTCAGCATGCGATAGTAATCGGATCGAATGTTCGCCGCATCAGGGTCGGCGATTGGTGAATGCGCATGGTCGTATCTGTTCCTGAGACCTTGTGAGTTGGGGAAAGAGGCATCGTTAAACATGTAGTCGAGATATGCAGCCTCGTCGGGTGCGAACAGCTTGCCGCTGTATGATAGCATTTCGTCTGAGACAAGGCCATCGATGAGCGCTAAATCACCGTCTCCACATCCCCCAAGCGCAATTGCACCATTATCCCAAACGGCCTTCAGGCAAATTGATCGAGGGGTTGGGGAGAGAGCGCCTGTTTCTTCGCACGCACTTACCAGTTGTCGGTCAACTAATTGCTGGAGCACCTCGGCATAAACAGAATCAAAATCGTCGAAGGTAACCATGGCATTTGAAATCAAATCGAAGAAGCAACGAACATGGTCGTTATGGCCTCTTCTGTATGTCAGCATGCACTGGTCCGAGAACAGATAGAATCCCCATCTGTTAAAGCAGGCTCCGTCGATTGCGTACTTTTTCTCAGAGAGCGCGTTGAGGGTCCCAAAAGTTTTAAAGCTTTCATAGGGGAAATAGTCTCCGTCGATTTTTCCAATCCTCGAATATATTGAATAGGACTTAACGGCGCGCTCGATCTCTGGCCCTATCGACTTGCATTTGTCGAGCCACGAAGCTCCGCTTGACGGCAGCGCCAAGCTGAAATCACTGATTGAGTACTCCTCTGCAAAGTAAACGTTGTACGTCCATTCGAGTGCATCTTCGAGCCTTGTACCGCGGCTTTCGAGGAAATTTGCGTATGCGACAACTTCGACATTGGCTAGTGATTCCCGCACCTTGGAGATCGTATTCATTCGGTATTCCCCCAGCACGTGGGAACCCAGCATCGCAAGCAGACCTCTCTCCTCGTGGGAGTGAGCAGGTGCGGCCATGAGACCGCTTTGGTCTACTACGTCCAATAGATATCTGCAATTGTTCATGATGCTTGCATTATCGGTGTATTTGGCGAGCCACGTTTCGCTAAAACTGTAGGTCAAGGTTAGGCCTTCGAACTTTACGCCCTTGCAAGCAATCTGTTCAGGGTCGATCAGCACCCCGGCTCCGTACTCAAATCCAGTACCTTGCCGGAATAGCTCATCCATGGCTTTATCGTGGGCCCGCTTTGCGCGCACTTTGACGTCCGGCGACGGAGAGAACCTGCATTTTGTTGCGCCGGAAGGCCAATTGAAAAGGGCCTCCATGCAATTCGGGTTGGCGCGCTGGTCGTCGAGGTAGCCGGTCATTATCGAATCAAAGTCGCCTTGGGAAAGGCATTTAGGGAGGTAGATTACGTTCTGGCTCCTTGATTCCGTCACGTACTCGTGGATGATCAGCTCCGCGGAATAATACGGATTGTCGATCAGTGATTTTCCTAGCTCTGTATCAAATAATTTGACGAGTTTGTCGTTCTCCAAGATAGAAGCTAAGCATTCGACATGTCGCGAAAGAAGTTCGTCAATTTCCTCGCCGGAGATCAGCGTCTCTGCGCCGCAGGCGTGCACCAAGCCCCAGAACTGAGTGGCGTACTGCATCTCGAGTTCCTCGTAAATACCAAGGATTCCCGAAGACGCGAGCGTCTCCCTCGTATACTCGCAGGCGTTCGCGAAGAGCGCAGCGACGGCTCTTGCGACGTCGCCGACTTCAGCTTCCTTGAACAGTTCGGGGACCGTTTCAAAAGTGAGCTTAAGCTGATGAGCCTCTATCGCGTCATTAATCGTCGCGATTTGAATGTGAGGACCCTCCTTCAGGATATGAAGACAACGGTCCATGAAAGCTCCTACAGCCCAGTCATTGCGGCCATAGGAAACAATCCTAGTGTGGTTGAAGTCTCGCAACGCTAGCCTTTCTCGCGTAATGCCGACTATGTTAGAGTACCGCGGATTTGGCCTCGTGGGTGATCAACGATGTCGCGACGCAAAGTATTGCATCGGCAAATTATCCGCCTCGCCGCCTCTCTTGGCCTCGAAGATGGGGTCGCCGCTGAAAGAACTACTATTGCCAAACTATTTACCGAATGGCCATCACTCGATTCCCCCATTCACCGATTGACAAAACGATTTACACCTAATTGTTGGCACTGCTCAGAGGCATTTTCTTTGTTTGCGGCTTGATCTCGCTAAACTAATAACTGCTGCTACCAGGGCATTTTCTGGTGCACATTCTATTGGCTCCTGCGAAGATCGGAGCGGGTATGTTTGCTGCCAAGTCCCACACCAGCCGTCATCACATTGCGATTGTTGCCATGGCCTGCCTATGCGTTTTGCTGGGCGGGCCTTCTTATGCCGCGGGCGCGGAGAGCCTCATCATCGCGGGCGCGACGTACTACGAGCCGGGCGTGTCGGGCCCCGGCTGGGCCTGGACCGATGCCGGCCACCTGGAGCTTAACGGCTACGCGGGCGAGGCCATCGGCGCCGAGGGCGACCTCGTGCTGACGCTTGCCGGGCAGAACTCCGTGACGGAGTCGCATGCGCCCGATGCGGACATCACGCTGTGCGGCATGGAGGTGTGGGGCAACCTGACGCTTCGCGGCACCGGGACCCTTACGGCGACGGGCTCGCAGTGCGGGATCCACGTTTCGCAGGCACTCGTGGTGGACGGCTGCACCGTCGATGCCCGGGCGGACGGGGCCGATATTTCCGACGAGGCGGTCGCCGGCGTGATCGCAGGCGACATGGCCGTGCGCGGCGGCGGACGCATCGTTGCCGTGGGCGCCGGGCCCGGGGCGGGCGTGCGCGCCTACGGCGTTTATCTGCAGGATGCGGGCCTTGGCGCTGGCGCAACGGGCTGTCGGCTTTCCGTCGACGCCTCGTGGCTCGATGCGACCGGTGCCGACGGTGGCGTCGCTTGCTTGGGCGGGTCACTTTTGTCTGCGCGGTTTGTGTCGCCTGCTGGCGGAACCTTTGGTGCTAGTGGCGTGGTGGATGCCTCCGGTGCGGTGGCACCGCATGTGGTGGTTGAGCCCGATGTCGTCACGCCTCCGGCGGGGGAGAACGATGGGCCCGATGTGCCGGGCAGCGGGACGGGCGAGCCTGATGGTGGCGCCGGTCCCGCTGCAGAGCAACCCGGTACGGAGCCAACGACGGTTCCCGCAATGAAGCCTGCGGCTACGTCGCCCAAGACAAACATAACGACCAAGACGAGGGTGACCAAGACCACGGTGCCTGCGCCGTCCAAGCCTAAAGCCACCAGCGCGACCGCAGCGACACTCCCCAAGACCGGCGACAGCAACTGGATCGCAGTCTCCTTTACGTTTTTCCTGCTTGCTACAGTGCTCCTGGCTACCGCATGTCGTCGTTGAGATAGCTGCCATTTGGAAGAAAGGGACATCCACAAGGTATAGCTATTTGTTTGTTTGTTAATAGGCGCCCAATTATCGAAGGCAGGGGCCATACGGACACGACCATAGGCTGTATCGCGACATGCGACCCAGGTCCACATGAGTGAGACAGGCATTCAATAATGTCGCAGGTTGGACTGAAGGCAACGAAAGGGCACCAGGATCTTTGTCGACCCTGGTGCCCAAGCGAAAGACCATCAGAGTTGCCTCGCAATATTCGACGGTGCTAAAGCGGGCAAATATTAAACTGGACTCATTGGTGAGCTGTATGAGCTGGTTTCTTAGTGACACCCCGGATTGTCTATAAGCAAAAGTCTGGTGTTTCGGAAATGTTGTACCGTACGCCAAAACTGTCAATCTCTTGTTTTAATACAGCCCACTCAATTTCTAAAAGCAGCCGCATAACATCGCAAATTGTCACAATGCCTCGAATCCCCTTGCTCCTCATCCGCACGAGTTCGTAAATCAATTGAACAGAAATCGTTGCTGTATACGGTTCACCGCTTCTATCAAGATTTAATGCTCTTGCAGCATCAATGATCGCAGTGCCAAATAGGAGCTCAGGAGAAATCCCTTCAGCGGGGTTTTCGATTGTGATATTTACCTTATCTCCGCAAAGCTCAATTTCCGTTTCTCCGGCTCTGCTTTGTTTGAGAAAGGGTTCCGTTTTACCTAGACCTAAATATTCCGTTCTTTTAAGACGCTGCCTGCGGCAGCTCTCCTTAAACATATTGTTACGACAATCTATGATGGCGGCATTCGCAATCTGGTCAGTCAGGCATGGGTAAAAACCTATTAGGATCCAATCGACCTCACATGATGCCCTGAAAAGGAGATCGTAAATTTCCGCATAAAGTGGGCATTGTCCACTGTCGAGGCGGGCCACTCTGGTAGTGTCCCGAATGTTGGTGTAGAGCTCGGTTCTCGAGGGTAGCCGCAGGCTGCCCAAGGAACCGAGAATCACCTAGAA
>CABIWB010000019.1 GCA_902362275.1 Coriobacteriaceae bacterium
TCCTAACTTCAGCAATTAAGATTCTAGGCGATAACCGCTTCCTGCTTTCTACGGCCAAGGAAGCGGCCCTTACACCAACATTCGGCACGCGATCCAAAAAAGGACAGGTTTATTTTGGTAGGTTTTATCTAGGCAAACGTAAAGGGCCGACCGCGTTGCTGTGCGATCGGCCCTTTTTAGCTGCTTGATAGCAGGGGTTATGGGAGACGGGTGCCTACAGGCGGTCCTTGTTCTCGGCCTTAACGGCGTGTGCCTGCTGAACAAAGAACAGGTCGTACACCACGATGACAAAGGCGCCGATGTTGACGGCGCTGCCGCCGAGCGCGGGAAGCGTGAGCACCGCCTGGGCAAGCGTGGCGACCGCGGCAACAATACCGAGCTTAAACGCGCCGTCTACCTGCGAAGGCTTGTTGGCACCCTTGATGCCCGCAACGCCCGCGGCGAGATCGATGAGGCCCTTGGCGATAACCACGGCCGCGGCGAGCATGGCGTTCGATCCGTAGGTGGACTCGAGCTTGCCGGTCGCGATGCCGGCGACTCCAATGACGAGACTGGCGATGCCCAGAACAAAATAAATCAGGGCAAGGATTTTGAGTGTCTTGCGAGCGGCGCTCATAGCTGGTCCTTTCGATGCGGGCGCGGAGAATCTGTCGCACCCAGGTTGCGGCACATATCGTGAAGCACATTGTAGTTCAACGGGGCGATGCATGCGTTTGAAAGCGTCTCTTGCCCGCACGGTCCAACCTTTCAAAAAAGAAAGCTGGGCGTAAGTCAAATCGATGGCAGCGTATGCGCGGCGCTGCGATGATGGGGCCATGGTAAGAGCTGGACCGAAGGAGAAGCCATGATGTACGGAGCAGGGCAAGTGCGTGAGCCGCGGTCGTTGGGAAGGCGCATGAGTGATTCTGTGATCGCTGCCGTGTGCACGGGATTGATGGCGGTGCTTTGCATTGGGATGCTGTGGGCCATGTCGCATGTGGGACAATAGCGGACGGTGGGGTGCCGACACAAACGGCGCTCACGTATTCGTTTTGCTTGCTAAGGAGTACTCATGGGCGTAGTCGATCCCTTTTCTGTTGCTCGGGCCGCGGGGCTTGAGCTGACCGGGAAGTCCGAGGGACTCACGCTCACCGACGGCACGATGGAGCTGCGTGCCGATTTCACCCGCATGCATCCGCGGCTCAAGCAAGGCCGTTTGCAGCAAGAGCTGCTGGTAAAGGCTGCGCGCACAAAAGGTATCGAGCGCCCATGGGCGATTGATGCCACGGCAGGCTTTGGCGAGGATTCGCTGCTGCTGGCGGCCGCGGGCTTTACCGTCGATCTGTATGAACAGGATTGCGTGATCGCGGCGCTTCTCAAGGATGCCTTGGATCGAGCGGCGGGCGATTCGGTGCTCGCTGCCGCCGTGGCGCGCATGCGCTTACATGCGGGCGAGGACAGCATTGCCGGCCTTCGCCATACAGCTGAGCTGATCGGGCAGGGCGAGCTCGCGGCTCCCGACGTGGTGTATCTGGACCCCATGTTTCCCGAGCGCACCAAGAGCGCGGCGGTCAAAAAGAAGTTTCAACTCTTGCATCATTTGGAACAGCCGTGTGCCGATGAGGGGGCGCTGGTTAAAGCTGCGCTTGCGGCACGGCCGCGCAAGGTCGTTATCAAGCGGCCGGTGAAGGGACCGTTGCTTGCCGGTATGAAGCCGAGCTACCAGCTCGCGGGCAAGGCCGTTCGCTACGATGTTTTGGTGCCGCCGCGCCCGTAGCTTGCGTGCGATGGCCGGCGCTCCGTGAGCGCCGTGCCGATGCGGAGCCTATTTCCAAGGGTGCGACGTCAGATGCCATCCGCCGCAGTATTCGCATTTGTAGCAGGCGAGGCCGCGTCGTCCGCGGTTTTCGCAATCGGCCATGACGGCCTCGGCCTCGGCGCGTGTGTCGTAACGGTTTTTGCGCTCGCACGACTTATAACGCCAGGCCTCGTCGCGTTCGGCGTCCAGGGCGTCGCGGCGCTCGTCCTCGCGCGCAAACAGGTCGCTCATATCGCCGCCGGTGGCAGCGCCCAAAAACTCGCTTTTGGCCTTTGACCAGGCGGCTCGCTTCTTGCTTCCCATCTGCTTCGCGCCCCTCTCCAAACGCTGGTATCATTGCTCAATCAAAGTGATACCAATAAACGTGAGGTCGCCGCGTGATGATCAGAAAAACCCTCGATACCGACATTCCCGCCGTCATGGCTATCTATGACGCGGCCCGCGCTTTTATGCGCGCGCATGGCAACGCCACGCAGTGGCCCGAGGGCACGCCTTCTGCCGAGCAACTGGCTGCCGATATCGCCGCCGGTGGCAGCTATGTGTGCGAAGTTGACGGTCGCGTGGTGGCGACGTTTGCCTTTTTACCGGGTCCGGACGAGTGCTATGACGTAATTGAGGACGGGCAATGGCGCAGCGACACTCCGTATGCCGTACTGCACCGTGTGGCGTCCGACGGCACCGTGCACGGCATCGCGGCTGCGATGTTTGCCTTTGCCAAGGAGCGTGCTGACCATCTGCGTATCGACACGCATCGGGACAACCTGCCTATGCAGGGTGCGAGTATTAAGGCGGGGTTCGAGCGCGCCGGCGTTGTGTATGTGTCAGACGGCACGGCGCGTGTTGCGTTCGATTGGCTGCGCGAGGCGTAAGAGCGGGGACGCGTGTCAACACTCCATCTAAATGAAAATGGCCCCGGGTGGGGCCATTTTTGGTAAAACGCGTCGTCTGGGGCATTCGCCGCTCGGGGCGTTGCGCCTTCGTGGCTACTTCTTGGGCAGCTCACTTCCGCAGTGACAACACTTGGTCGCGCCCTCGTGGACCTCCTCCAGGCAATACGGGCAGACGGGCGCCGGCGCGGCTTCCTCGGCGGCGCCGGCAAGCCTGTCGCCAATCTCCTGTGCTTTGTTGAAAGCCTTGACGATGGCAAAGACGATCGCCGCCACAATCAAAAAGTTGATGCACGCGCCGATGAACGCGCCAAAGTCGATATTGGTGCCCGGCACCACCAGCCCCGAGATCTCGGTGGCGCTGCCGCCGGCAATCACGGAGATAAGCGGGTTGATGATGTTGTCGGTAAGCGAGGTCACGATGGCGGTGAATGCGCCGCCGATAATCACGCCGACAGCCATGTCCATCACGTTGCCGCGATTGATGAATTCCTTGAACTCGTTGAGCAATGCCTTCATGGTGGCTCCTCGCAGTTGTGGGGCTCGCGTTGTTACTGCCCCAGATGAGCCCGGACAGACAAAAAGGGGAGGTGCCGGCTTTCGCAAGGCGCGAACCTACGAAAATCGCCGCGCGGCAACGCGGGGCGATGAGCTCGGTCGGGGGATAGGGCCCGCTTCGCCCGCCGGCCCGTAAATTGTATCATCCAGTGTGGAACGAGGATGCCCGTTGCCGCGTGCGATGGGCTTGCAATAAGAGGAGAGCCATGATGAAGCAAGCGGTCGTTGGAATCTTGGCGCATGTCGATGCCGGCAAGACCACGCTGGCCGAGGCCATGCTGTTCAACGCGGGTCGCATTCGCAAGCGCGGCCGCGTGGACGATGGCGATTCGCACCTGGACACTAACGCGATCGAGCGCGAGCGCGGCATTACGATCTTCTCGTCGCAGGCCGTGCTCGAGCATGGCGATACCCACGTCATGCTCGTGGATGCACCAGGTCATGTCGATTTTTCGGCCGAGGCGGAGCGCACGCTGCGCGCGCTCGACTATGCGATTTTGGTTGTGGGCGCCAACGATGGAGTGCAGGGGCACACCGAAACCCTGTGGCGCCTGCTTGCGCGCTATGACATCCCGACGTTCATCTTTATCAACAAGATCGATTTGGAGAATCCCGGCCGCGATGTTTTGCTGGCACAGCTTGGGCAGCGTCTTTCCGAAGGCTGCCTGGATGCCAACGAACTGTTGGCGGGCGGTGCCGCCTGGGAGGATGCTGCTGCGTTGGACGAGGCGGCACTCGAGGAGTTTCTTGAAGTGGGTGAGCTTTCTGTCGCAACGCTGTCGCGCATGGTTGCCGAGCGCAAGCTCTTTCCCTGTTTTGCCGGCTCGGCGCTTAAGGGCCAAGGCGTGGACGAGCTGCTGGATGGCATATGCGCGCTGATGCGTGAACAGGCGTGGCTCCCGGAGTTTGCCGCGCGCGTCTATCGCGTCAGCCGCGGAGATCGCGGCGAGCGTTTGGCTTGGGTTAAAGTGACCGGTGGCACGCTGCGCGCCAAGCAGATGATTGACGGACGTTCTGGTGCCGAGGCATGGGAGCAGAAGGTCGATCAAGTACGCATCTATAACGGCGAGAAGTATGAGCTTGCGCAAGAAGTTGCTGCTGGCGGTATTTGTGCCGTGACGGGTCTTGCACACGTTCGCCCAGGGGACGCCCTGGGCGCGGAGTCCGCGGGCGATGCGCCCGTCATTGCGCCGGTCCTCACCTATACGGTGCTTCCGGGCGAACACGATGTCCACGCGGTGTTCAAAGCACTGACTGAGCTGGCGGACGAAGATCCCATGCTCGGCGTAAGCTGGAATACGCATCTTGAGCAGATTCATTTGCAGCTGATGGGCGCCGTGCAACTCGAGGTCGTGCAGCGGGTGTTGGCTGATCGCTTTGATCTTACGGTTGGGTTTGAGCCCGGCGGCATTCTCTATAAGGAGACGATCTCGCAGCCGGTCGAGGGCGTGGGCCACTTTGAGCCATTGCGCCACTATGCCGAGGTGCATCTGAGCCTGGAGCCGTTGCCAGCGGGCTCGGGCGTGCAGTTTGGCACCGTGACCTCGACCGATGAGCTCGATCTTAACTGGCAGCGTTTGGCGCTCACCAACGCCATGGAGCGCGATCACCTGGGCGTGCTGACCGGCTCGCCCATCACCGATGTGCGCATTACGCTCACGGGCGGCCGCGCGCATGCCAAACACACCGAGGGCGGCGACTTTCGCCAGGCCACGTACCGTGCGATTCGCCAGGGCCTCATGCAGGCGTGTGAGGCCGGCGCAGTCGTGCTGCTGGAGCCGTGGTACCACTTTGAGCTCGAGGTGCCGGGGGAGTGCGTGGGCCGGGCGCTCTCGGATGCCACGCGCATGGGTGCCGAGTACGAGCCGCCGACGATGGCGGGAGACCGGGCGAAGCTTGTGGGTCGCGTGCCGGCATCCGAGGTGCAGGATTATGCGTTGGAGGTGGCTGCCTACACGAGCGGTCGCGGTCATCTGTACCTCGAGTTTGCCGGGCATGCTGCCTGCCATGATGCCGAGCGCGTAATCGAGGCGGCCGCCTATGAGCCAGAGGCCGATCTGCCCAACACGCCCGATTCGGTCTTTTGCTCTCACGGCGCCGGTTACACGGTCAAATGGTACGACGTACCCGCCGCAGCGCACGTAAAGGTCGATCCCGCCACCTTCCGTTCCTGGCGAGCAGCAGACGCCGAGTTTTTCGGCCACATGTGACAAAGGGACAGTTCCTTTGTCACATGCTATTGGTATAACTCGGTACAAGTTGGTATAACTATTACCAGGGTTTGCCAATCCGAGGAGGCCGACATGAATCCAAATCCCTTTAAGCCCACTGCTGGCAAGCGGCCTCCAATACTCATCGGTCGCGAGTCGGTCATCGAAGATTTCGAGGAAGGGCTCGATAACGGCGCCGGAGCGCCGGGTAGGCTCATGCTCATTACGGGAAACCGCGGCTGCGGCAAGACGGTTCTCCTGCGGGAACTGCAACGTCTAGCCAATGAGCGCGGATGGGCGGTTGTCTCCGATTCCGCTTCGCTTGGCTTATGCGACCGATTGGCCGACGCGCTTCGTTCGAATAAACCCGTTGTGACGTCAATGGAGTTCGGTCCGTCGTTTGGCCGGATGTCGGTCGAGGCGGCGCGAGCAAAGGGCGAGACGTTGCGAGGGCTGGTCAACGAGCGCCTCAAGAGGCTCGGTCCAGGCAAGGGCATACTGTTTGCGATTGACGAGGCGCAATCGGCGTCTATCGAGGAACTGGCGGCTCTTGCCGTTCTCTATCAGCAGGTGCTTGGAGACCAGGATGCCACGGGCTTGTCCGATAGCGACCAGCGCGGTCTTGCGCTGGTGTTCGCCGGCTTACCCAGTATGGTTGACGATCTGCTCGAAGAGCCGAGCGTGACGTTTTTGCGGCGTGCCCAGCAGCGTACGTTGGGGGCGATATCTTTGCCCAAGGTGCGCGATTCATATATCCAGACGGTCAAAGACGCTGGTCTTTACGTTGACGCGGAGACAGCGGACCTTGCGGCACGCAAGAGCATGGGGCATCCCTATATGGTTCAGCTGGTGGGCTATTACATGTGGCGCTCTGCTGTCCGACGTGGCTCACAGGTCATCGAAAGGCGCGATGTCGAGTATGGCCATGCGGATGCCGTCTCCGAGTTCTATGAAGCGGTTGACGCGCCCCTGTATTACGGGCTGCGCAGTCCACAGCGCCTTTTTATCGAGGCCATGGCGGTTGACGAGGGCAAGCCGACGCGCATGGCGGATATCATTGAGCGCTGCGAGCGTACCCAGAGCTGGGCGAGTAAATATCGCGCAAGCCTGATTCGCGAGCGCGTTATCGAAGCTGCCGGATACGGCCTCGTCCGATTTACCGTGCCCATGCTGGGCGCGTACATTAGCGATCGCATTTTATGGCACGAGTAGGGTGATAAAGGTGACAGAACAGAAGATGAGCCCGCAGGCTATCGAAGTGCGTGGGGCGCGTGTCCATAACCTCAAAGACATCGATATCGATATTCCGCTGGGAAAGCTCGTGGGTATTGCCGGCGTGTCGGGTTCGGGCAAGAGTTCGCTTGCGCTGGGGGTTCTTTATGCCGAGGGCTCGCGTCGTTACCTGGAGGCGCTCAGCACCTATACTCGACGTCGCCTGACGCAGGCCGAGCACGCTCAGGTGGACGAGGTACTGCACGTGCCGGCGGCGCTCGCGCTGCACCAGCGTCCGAGCGTGCCGGGCGTGCGCTCGACCTTTGGCACCATGACCGAGCTCAACAATAGCCTGCGCCTGCTCTTTAGCCGTTGCGCTCATCACGTGTGCCCGCATTGCGGGGCGCGTGTGGAGCCGAGCCTTAACGTGGCCGCTGGCCTGTCGCTCACGTGCCCCGCATGCGGCCGCGAGTTCTACGCGCCGGGTGCCGAGGACCTTGCCTTTAACAGCGGCGGTGCATGTCCCACCTGTGGCGGCACCGGTGTCATGCGCGAGGTGGACGAGGCGAGCCTGGTACCCGACGAGTCAAAGACTATCAACGAAGGCGCGGTGCTTCCCTGGGGCACGCTTATGTGGGATCTGATGAAGCAGGTGGCAGGCGAGATGGGCGTACGCACCGACGTGCCGTTTAACCAGCTCACGCCTCAAGAGCGCGACATCGTGTTTCATGGTCCGGCGGTTAAGAAGCACATTCTCTACGTTCCCAAAAACGGCGAGGGCGCCACGCCGCTCGACTTCACCTATTACAACGCCGTCTATACCGTCGAGAATGCGCTCGCCAAGGTCAAGGACGATAAGGGCTTAAAACGCGTTGCGCGCTTTTTGCGCGAGGGAGCATGCCGCGATTGCGGCGGCACGCGTCTCTCCGAGGCCGCGCGCCAGCCCCAGGTGCGCGGTATCAATCTGGCGCAGGCGGCGGCCATGACGTTGGGCGAGGCGATTGAGTGGGTGCGCGGGGTGCCCGCATCCTTGCCGCCCGAGATGCGGCCCATGGCGACGGATATCTGCGATTCGTTTTTGAGCGTGGCCCGTCGTCTGGTCGATCTGGGTCTCGACTACCTTTCACTCGATCGCGCCGGTTCCACGCTCTCCACGGGTGAGCGCCAGCGCGTACAGCTTGCTCGCGTGGTGCGCAACCGATCGACGGGCGTGCTTTATGTGCTGGACGAGCCCTCAATTGGCCTGCATCCTGCCAATGTCGACGGCCTGGTGGGTGTGATGCGCGATCTGGTGGATGACGGCAACACCGTGGTTGTTGTCGACCACGATACGCGCGTACTGGCGGAAGCCGACTATCTGGTCGAGATGGGCCCCGTTGCTGGAGCAGGCGGCGGCAACGTGATCGCTGCCGGTACAGTAGACAAGGTCGAGCAATCGCAGGGCAGCCGCATCGCACCGTTTTTGCGCGCAGACCCCAAGCGCTTGCGTCCGCAGGTGGCTGACGACGAAATGTTCGACCAGGGCCACATCCGCATGGCAACCGATGCCATCCATACCGTCAAGCCGCTCGAAGTCGATATCCCGCGCGGCCGCCTTGTCGCGGTGACGGGCGTTTCGGGCTCGGGCAAGACGACGTTGGTGCTCGAGACGCTCATTCCGGCGCTTAAGGCCCAGGCAGCTGGCGAGCGCTTGCCACGCCATGTGCGTTGGGTCGATGCCGAAGGCATTGCCCGTGCCAACCTGATTGACGCCACGCCCATCGGCGCCAACGTGCGCTCGACGGTCGCAACCTATGCCGACATCCATGATGAGCTGCGCCGCGCCTTTGCCCGTACGCCCGAGGCCAAGGCGGCTGGCTACAAGGCGGGTGCCTTTAGCTATAACACTGGCGCCTTGCGCTGTCCTACGTGCGATGGCACGGGCTCGATATCGCTCGACGTGCAGTTTTTGCCCGATGTCGAGATTGTCTGCCCGGCATGCCGTGGTTCGCGCTACGCCGAGGTCGCCTCGCATATTCATCGCGAGGGCAAGGACGGGAGTCTGCTTACGTTGCCGCAGCTCATGGACATGAGTGTGGACGAGGCCATCGACGCCATACTGGGACTCAAGAAGGTTCAGACGCGCTTGCAGACCTTGCGCGACCTGGGCTTGGGCTATCTTACGCTCGGTGAGCCCACGCCGGCGCTCTCGGGCGGCGAGGCGCAGCGGCTTAAGCTTGCGAGCGAGATGGGCCGTGTGCAGGACGATGCCGTATTCGTGTTCGACGAGCCCACGATCGGCCTACATCCGCTCGATGTTCAGGTGTTGTTGAGTGTGTTCGATGGCCTCGTTGCCAAGGGCGCCACGGTTATCGTGATCGAACACGATCTCGACCTTATCCGTAACGCCGATTATGTGATCGACATGGGCCCAGGCGGTGGCGATGCCGGCGGGCAAATCGTCTGCGCCGGTACGCCAGGCGACATCGCGGCTTGCTCCAAGAGCATTACCGGTCGCTACCTATAGGCAATGTGACAAAGGGACTGCCTCTTTGTCACATTGACTTCTATTTCACGCATTGAGCCGCGAGATAGTCGCGGAAGAATGGCAATTCAAATGCGACGAGCCCTCGTCCTCGCTCCCCGATGATGCCGGCGTCTATCATGCGGCGTCGGTAGCGGGAGACCTGCTGCGGCGAACGCTTAAGGCGCTCGACAAGGTCAGCGGTGGTGGATTCTTCCTCGTCATCGAGCATGGCGATGAGGAATCGCTTGTCCTCTGCAGTGAGTTCCCGATAGGTTGCCGCGAGGATTCGGTCGTCCATCTCGTCGCGCGCGATTTTGATTCCCAGGTCAAAGTCGCGTGACGAGATCTCCTTCGAATCGCTTGTGAGATCCCAGGCACGGTAGCCTACGAGTTGCAATAGGAAGGGAAAACCAGAGATCGAGCGAACGGCTCTATCGATTCCCTCAGCATCTGCCAGGCGATCGTTTTCCTGGATTGTGCGAATCAAGGCCTCGCGCACGTCATAGTCGGCAATGCGACCCAGATGATATTGTTGGGCGCGGCGAAGGAACGAGACCGTCTTGTGGTTCAGCAACGTCGAGACGTTGTTGGGAAGTCCCGCCATGAGCAGGGCGACGCGTTTCCCATCGGTCACAAAGTGCTGATACGTCGCTGCGAGCTGAATCATCTCGTCGAGTGTCGGGTCTACCTCGTCAACCGTGACGAGCAGACCGGTGCCCGCCTCGTTGAGCTGGTCGATGATGTCGCTCATGCGATAACGCCAGGTTGAGGCATCGTGAACACGATTGACCTCAACGCTGCCGAACGGTGCAATTCCGAGACCGGTGACTTCGAAGTGGTTGGACGAGTCGATGAGATGGGCTGCGGCGCGCTTCGTCCCGAGCTCGATTTCCTCAAGCATTCCCGGGAGCGCGGTCGTCTTTACGGCTATCCAGCCGTGGGATTCCGCCATTGTCGCGAGCGACGACATGAGAGCGGTTTTACCGGTTCCACGCGCGCCTGAGAAGATCGAGGTCAATTCTGGGCGCCTGCGCTGGCTCAAGAAGGCACGGTCCAAATCCCGAATAATCTGTTGTCTGCCAGCGAGATGGGCTGGAACCTCACCAAAACTGGATCGCGTGCCGAATGTTGGTGTAAGGGCCGCTTCCTTGGCCGTAGAAAGCAGGAAGCGGTTATCGCCTAGAATCTTAATTGCTGAAGTTAGGA
>CABIWB010000020.1 GCA_902362275.1 Coriobacteriaceae bacterium
CCAGATTGCCCATGCGCGCGCAAAAGCACGCCGCGGCAATCTGGGGCCCGTCCCCAAATACCTATAAATATGCAGGCCAGCGATGTGTTAACGATGTGCCAGCGGGTGCGCCGCCAGATAGACCTCGGTCAGTTGCGTGCGATCGACATGCGTGTAGACCTGCGTGGTCGATATATCGGCATGTCCCAAGATCTCCTGTAGCACACGGAGGTCTGCACCGCCCGCAAGCATATGGGTGGCAAAGGAGTGACGCAGCGTGTGGGGATGGAGTCCCACCAGCCCCACCTGGCGCCCGTAGCGCTCACAGATGGCATGGATGCCCTGGCGCGACAGACGGCGGCCGTTCTTATTTAAAAAGACCGCCGAGGTCTCGGTTCCGCGGGCATGGGCCGCCAAGCGAGAACGCCCCTCAGTTACATAGAGCGTCAGAGCTCGCGCCGCGCTTCCCACCAGCGGGGACAGGCGTTCCTTTGAGCCCTTACCGCGAACGAGTACAAAGCCATCGTCAATATGGATATCGCTCACATCGAGCCCCACCAACTCGCTCACACGCAAACCGCATCCGTAGAGCACTTCCAAGATGGCATGGTCGCGCAAGCCCATCTCGCCCTCGGGGAAGTCTTGATCGAGCAGCGCCGAGACGTCCTCCACCGATAGATACTCCGGCAAACGCTCAGCCTTTTTAGGCAGGCGCAACGCCGCCGTTGGATTTTGGGCCACAGCCCCATCGCGCACCAAAAAGGCATGCAGGCCCTTCACGGCCGCAAGCGCACGCTCCACCGAGGCATCGGAATAGCCCCCATCGCGACGGTCGGCGACAAAGCCCTCCACGACCTGACGAGTCACCTCTTCAAAAGACACAATACCCGCCCGCTCCAGATAGGCACAGTACGTCGTCAGGTCACGACGATAGGCCGCAATCGTGTTGCGCGCCAAACCCCGCTCGACCGCGAGGCAATCGAGATACTCCCCCGCCGCCACGGCGAGCGACGAGGGAGTAGCTTCGGTATGTTCCTTATTCGCCGGCACCCTTAGTCCGTAGCGAGGTTCATGGGCGTCACCTGCAGACGGTCGACACCCTCGTGCTGGCCGATCGAAGCGCGCACGAACTCTCGGAACAGCGGCTGCGGGTTGGTCGGGCGGCTCTTGAACTCGGGATGAGCCTGGGTTGCCACATACCACGGATGCACGTCGCGCGACAGCTCGACCATCTCGACCAGGCGCTCGTCGGGCGACAGACCCGAGATAACCAAACCGGCGTCCTCGAGCTGGTCACGGAAGGCGTTGTTGAACTCAAAGCGGTGACGGTGACGCTCGTAGACGAGCTCCTCGCCATATGCCTCGCGAGCAAGGGTATCGGCGGCGAGCTTGCACGGATAGGCGCCCAGGCGCATGGTGCCGCCCTTCTCGGTCACGTCCTCCTGCGAGCTCATCAGATCGATGACGCTAAACGGGCCGTCCGGATCGAACTCGGAGGAGCTGGCGCCGGCAAGGCCGACGACGTTGCGGGCGAACTCGCACACGGCCACCTGCATACCCAGGCAAATGCCCAGATACGGAATCTTGTGCTCACGGGCAAACTCGGCCGCGAGGATCTTACCCTCCAGGGCGCGCTTGCCAAAGCCGCCGGGGACCAGGATGCCCGAGGCGTCGCCCAGAACCTCGGAGACATTCTGCTCGTCGAGGCTCTCGCCATCGACCAGCTGGACGTCCACATGGCGATCGTAGAAGACGCCCGCATGGTGCAGGGCCTCGATAACCGACAGGTACGCATCGGGCAGCTGCGTGTACTTGCCCACGACGGCGATCTTCACCTTGTCGGCGTGATGGTTGGCGTGATTCTGTTTGCGCAGGAACTCGTTCCACTCGCTCATGTCGCGCTCACGCGGGTCCAGACCCAGGCGCTCGCAAATGCGCAAGTCAAAGTCCTGCTCGGCAAGCAGCTGCGGAACATCGTAAATGCTCGCGCAGTCCTCATTGGTAAAGACGCAATCGGTGTCGACGTCGCAGAAGCTTGCGATCTTTCCGCGGATAGCGTCATCGATATGGTGGTCGGAGCGCAACACGATGATATCGGGCTGGATGCCAAAGCTGCGGAGCTCCTTGACGGAATGCTGCGTGGGCTTGGTCTTGACCTCATGGGCGGCGGCGATATAGGGAACGAGCGACACGTGGATGTAGCAGACGTTCTCGGGGCCGGCCTCCTTGCGGTACTGACGGATGGCCTCGACAAACGGTTGGGACTCGATGTCGCCGATCGTGCCGCCCAGCTCGGTGATGACTACATCGGAGCCGGTCTGCTCCTCGATGCGGCGGAACTTGTCCTTAATGGCATTGGTGACGTGAGGAATCACCTGCACGGTACCGCCCAAAAAGTCGCCGCGACGCTCGCGGGCGATTAGGCTTTTGTAGATGGCACCGGTCGTAAAGTTGGAATCGCGGGTCAGGTTCTCATCAATAAAGCGCTCGTAATGACCCAGGTCCAAGTCGGACTCGTAACCATCCTCGGTAACGAAGACCTCACCATGCTGGAAGGGGCTCATGGTACCGGGGTCGACGTTCAGATACGGGTCGGCCTTCTGCATTGTCACTTTGTAGCCACGCGACTTGAGCAGACGGCCCAGCGAGGCCGCGGTGATACCCTTGCCCAGGGACGAAACCACGCCACCGGTTACGAACACATGCTTGGTCATATTGAGTTACCTGCGCTTCCCGTAGAAGTTGTTTATCCACATCTTACGGGTCTTCATTGTAATACTCGCGCCGCGGACCGTTCGCAAATTTTCTCGTGTGCGATTGCATTTCTCAATCTTGAAACAAAACGCCGCCCGGTTTCCCAGGCGGCGTCGCTATGGCAAGGGTTACATGCTGCTATCGATCAGCAACCTCGTCCTCAAGCATTTCTTGAACGAGCATGCCGGTACGGACGCCCTCAAGATACCACTCGCCACGTTCGGTGAGGCAAATGCCATTTGCAAGCTGACCGCCGTCGTCGCTATAACGCGAGACGACATCAATCATGCCTTCGGAATCCAAGCGATCGATTGCGGCGCGGGCACGATACGGCGAAACCCCCACGCGCTCGGCAAGCGTTTTGCGCGAGAAACCATACGGCCCGCCATTGTCTTCGGTTTGCTGGTCGATCTCCATCAACACCAGTACCTCGACACGCTTCATATCGTTGACACTCGCACGACCCTTGCCCGCCATAGCAGCCTCCTCAAACCGGGCACGAGCATCTAACGCGCCGTGCGCGACCGGCGTATCCCGCAAAGGATGTTACATCAGCGTTATTGTATACCGCCTAAATCGCTTATAGGCAGGTAAACGGGCTATTTTTTAACCCAAACAAAGGCAATGTTGATAAATTAAGCCGCATAGGGCATATACCCTACGCGGCCTAATCAGACCAATCGCCTCGTTTTAGCGGTGAAAGAATCCACGACGCTCGAATTTGGGCTCGCAGCACACGTTGATGCCCAACTTGCGCAGCACCGTCTCATCCGTCGGAGAGATGATCACGCTAAAGAAGGCATCACAGCCGCGCAGCTGCTCCAGGCCCGAAAGGACGCGGGCGGCCGTCTCGCTCGTGGCCGAGGTGATCGAAAGTGCCATGAGCGTCTCATCGGTGTGGAGGCGCGGATTCTTGCTACCAAGGAAATGCGTCTTGAGCTTGCTGATGGGCTCGATCGCCTCATCGCTGATAACCTCGAGCTCGAGGTCGACACCCGAGACGTGCTTGAGGGCGTTCATGATAAGCGAGCTCGCGGCGCCCAGGCGCGTTGAGGTCTTACCGGTCACAACAGAATCGTCCGGCATGACCATGGCACCCACGGGACCGCCCGTGAGCTGCTCCCTGGTGAGAGCGGCCGAGCGTGCCGGCGAGTAGTTTTTGTCGATGCCCGCCTTCTTCATGATGAGCTTGAGACGGTCGACCTGCTCGTCTCCCACACCAGTACGGCGCACGGCCTCGACCGCGGCAAAGTAGCGGCGGACGATCTCCATCTTGGAGGCATCGCGGCAGGCATCGTCATCGGTGATGGCAAAGCCGACCATATTGACACCCATGTCCGTGGGGCTCTGATAGGGGCTCTCGCCCAAGATCTTCTCCATGAGGGCACGGACTACCGGGAAGGCCTCGACGTCGCGGTTGTAGTTGACCGTAGTCTTGTTGTAGGCCTCCAGGTGGAAGGAGTCGATGATGTTGGCGTCATCGAGGTCTGCCGTGGCGGCCTCGTAGGCAATGTTGACCGGATGCGTAAGGGGCAGATTCCAAACCGGGAAAGTCTCGAATTTGGCATAGCCGGCGGCCGTGCCATGCTTGTGCTCGTGATAGAGCTGCGAGAGGCAGGTGGCAAGCTTGCCCGAGCCAGGACCGGGGGCAGTGACCACGACGAGCGGTCGGGTGGTCTCGACAAACTCGTTCTTGCCATAGCCATCGTCGGACACGATCAGATCGACATCGTGCGGATACCCCTCGATGGGATAGTGCAGCTTGGCGGGAATACCGAGCGCGTTCAGGCGGTTGCGGAACACATCGGCAGCGGGCTGGCCGGCGTACTGGGTGATGACCACGGCCGCGACGGCAAAGCCGTTGCCGCGGAACAGGTCAACCAGGCGCAGCACATCCTCGTCATAGGTAATGCCAAGGTCACCACGAGCCTTGTTTTTCTCGATGTGGTTCGCGTTGATCGCGATGATGACCTCGACGTCATCGGCAATGCTCTTGAGCATGCGGAACTTGCTGTCCGGCTCAAAGCCCGGTAGCACGCGGCTGGCATGATAATCATCGAACAGCTTGCCGCCAAACTCCAAATACAGCTTGCCGCCAAACTGCGAGATGCGCTCCTTAATATGAGCGGCCTGCAGCTCGATATATTTCGCGTTGTCGAAACCCTGGCGCATGTATGGCTCCCGTCCCGTTTCCATTTAATGTTCTAGGCGATTATAACGGAGCAGACCCTCCCCGATGCCCAGGCCATCAACAGGCACCAACCAAACACGCCCACCGCAACCACCGGGGATCCGGGATAGCTAATTTGGGACGGGAAACAAGGCACTCAGCACCAACAATGAAAAGCGCCACAGGCAGAGCCAAAGCCAGCGAACGGGCACCAGAGCGAGCAAGCTACCCCCTGCATCAACAAGAGGAACGTCGCAGGCAGAGGACGGCGCGCAGCGTCGACTGGTTGCGCGGTTCGTAGAACCGCGCAACATAAGAGCGCCCCCTCCCGCGCACGGAACGGGAGGGGGCTAAAGGTAGGAGTCTACCGGTGGGTTGACCCCACCGGACAGACGATGACCAGGTGATCCTTTACAGGATCGTCAAGGTTTCCGTGGGGTACCCGTTGGGTACTTAGATCAACACGCAGGCGACAGTCAGGATGATGGCGCAGACGACGGAGAGCGCGACGATGAGCTTAAGAGCGAACTTGAGCCAGGTCGTCCACTCGATCTTGGCCAGGGCGAGACCGCCCATGATGGCGCCGGAGGTCGGGGTGAACAAGTTCACGACACCGATAGCGGCGGAGAAGATCATGACCATGACCTCGGGAGAGAAGCCGAGCTTAACAGCCAGCGGTCCCATGATGGGCATGGAGACGGTAGCCATACCAGAGGTCGAGGGGATCAGGAAGGACAGGCCGAAGTAGACCAGGAAGCTCATGGGGGCGAAGATCACGCCGGACAGGCCAGCCAGAGCATTAGCAGCAGCGTCGAGGACGTAGACGTCGAGGCCGGTGTTAGCCATGAGAACGGAGATACCACGAGCGAGGGCGATGACGAGAACAACGGACATCATGTCGGCAGCGCCGGTGATGAAGGTGTTGACGATCTGCTTCTCAGACAGGCCACCGATGATACCGATCAGGACGGCCATGAGGAAGAACCAGGTGGAAGCCTCGTCGAAGTACCACTGGCCAATGGGCAGGCCGGTGATCAGGGCAGACCAGCCCTGGACGACGGTGTTACCGTCGGCATCGTAGACAGCGCCAGCGTCAAAGAAGTTGGCGACGCCCTCGTTGAGGTCGGCCAGCGGAATAAAGCCGACGATCATGACGACGAAGGTGAAGGCAAAGGCGATCAGAACACCCTTCTGACGACCGGTGAGCTTGACCTCCTTGTGAACCTCGGAAGCAGCCTTGCCGTGAGCCTCTTCGGCGTCCTTGAGCTCCTGCATCGACAGGATGGTGGATCCCTTGTCAGCCTTGACCTTCTTGGCGTAGTTCATCACGAAGAAGATGGACATACAGGTAGTGACAATCCACAGGACGGCACCGAGGCCGATGATGATGGACTGGTTGACCTCAATGCCAACGCCGGTCAGAGCGTCGACGGCAGCGCCGACGGCGAACGGGTTAACCGTGGAGCCCAGGCAGCCGCAGCCAGCGCCGAGCAGGACGGTAGCGGCGCCGACCATGGGGTCGAAGCCAGCGGCCATCATGGTAGCGGCGAGCAGGGCGTAGAAGGGAACGGTCTCCTCGCACATACCATAGGTGGTACCACCGAGGGAGAAGATGAGCATAAGGACAGGAACGAGCATGATCTCGTTGCCCTTAAGCTTCTGCACCAGAACGGCGATGCCGTTGTCCAGAGCGCCGGTCTCGGTCATCATACCGAGGAAGCCGCCCAGGATCATAACGAAGAGGCAGACGGGCAGAGCGTCAGCGAAGCCCAGAATCGGGGCAGTGCAGAAATCGCTCAGGCGGGCTGCAGTAACCTCGCCGCCGGACGCGCCGGAGACGATAACGGTAATCACTGCGACAATTGCCAGCAGAGCTAGAAGAATGGTGAACGATGAAGGCATACCGCGCTTTTTCTTAGCGGTCTCACTCATGGTTCTCATCCCCCCTTCATAAATCATTTAACTTTCTCGCGCGAAGCGGATCTTCCGTGCCGTGCCCACCGCCCGACGCGAGATATTTACCAGACATAACCGCTCGGGGTGTGCAGCAATACACCCCGAGCGAGATGCTAGATGCTCTTACTTGAGCGTGGCGTACATGACAGCCTTAATGGTGTGCATGCGGTTCTCGGCCTCGTCGAAGACCTTGGAAGCGGGGCTCTCGAAGACCTCGTCGGTGACCTCCTGCTCGGTGATGCCGAACTGCTCGCACTTCTCGGCGCCAATGGTGGTGTTGGTGTCGTGGAAGCTGGGCAGGCAGTGCAGGAAGATGGCACCCGGGTTGGCCATAGCCATGACCTCGGAAGTAACACGATACGGGGTAAGCTGGGCGATGCGCTCGGCCCAGACCTCGTCGGGCTCGCCCATGGAGACCCACACGTCGGTGTAGATAACGTCGGCACCGGTGACGCCGTCCTTGACGTCGGTGGTCAGCTTGATGGTGCAGCCGTTGGCCTCGGCGATGGGCTTGCAGGCCTCGATGACGTCGTCAGCGGGCATGCACTCCTCGGGGCCGCAGGCCACGAAGTTCATGCCGAGCTTGGAGCAGACGACCATGAGGGAGCGAGCGACGTTGTTCTTGCAGTCGCCCATGAAGACGAGGGTCTTGCCCTTGATGTCGTAGTTGAAGTTCTCCTGGACGGTCAGGATGTCGGCGAGCATCTGGGTGGGATGCCACTCAGTGGTCAGGCCGTTCCACACGGGCACGCCGGACTTAGCAGCGAGCTCCTCGACGTCGTCTTGGGCAAAGCCACGGAACTCGATGCCGTCATACATGCGGCCGAGAACGCGGGCGGTATCCTCGATGGACTCCTTCTTGCCCATCTGCGACGAACCCGGATCGAGGTAGGTGACGCCCATGCCCAGATCCATGCCGCCGACCTCGAAGGCGCAGCGGGTACGAGTGGAGGTCTTCTGGAAGAGCAGAACGATGTTCTTGCCCTCGAGATAGCGGTGCGGAACGCCAGCGCGCTTCATGTCCTTGAAGTTCTTGGAGAGCTTGAGCAGGTACTCGATCTCCTCGGTGGTGAGGTCGAGGAGCTTGAGGAAGCTACGGCCGGAGAGGTTAACACCCATGGTTCGAATCCTTTCGAAGAAATGAATTACGTAAGTAATAGTGTTGCCCGTTTGACGGGCGAAACCGGTGCGGTTGTAGGGGGACCGCACCGGAAACGGAAAGACTTAGAGGTCCTCGCGCCAGAAGGGCATGCTCATGCAGCGCGGGCCGCCGCGGCCGCGGGAGAGCTCGGCGGAGGGCACGACGA
>CABIWB010000021.1 GCA_902362275.1 Coriobacteriaceae bacterium
GAGGCGAATGGTGCCGTCCTCGACGCGCGTGATGGCGAGGAGGTTCTCCACGGTATCGATAAGCCAGAGGGAGTCGTGGTAGATGGCGTCGGCAAGGTCGCAGCGTTGTCCGAGGCTGAGCTTCTCGTCGCTCTTCCGGAGGATTGCCGCAGATCCGGATATAGCCGTGAGGGGCGTCCTCAAATCGTGGCCGATGGAGCGCAAAAGGTTGGCGCGCAGCTGCTCGTTTTTCGCCAGGACCGCGGCCTCCTCGCGCTCTCGCGCCGCCCGGTCGCTTTCGAGCGCCAGGGCGCATTCGCCTACGATGGACAGGACGATCGAATGCTCGAAGGCTTCGGTCTCGCGCCCCTCCAGGGCGATGCCGATGACACCGAATACCTTGTCGCCGGCGCGAACCGCGAGGTAGAGACAGCGCGCCTCGGGCAGGGTCCGCGTGCTTGCGCCCGCGCGCTTGTTGTTGGTGAAGGTCCAGGTTGCAACGGCGCGCTCATAGTCGGTGAGCAGCGACGCGGATCGGTCTTCGGTGCCAGCGGACTCATAGAGCGCCCCGCCGAGCGTGCCGTGCTCGGCGGGGTAGAAGACCACGTCGAGTTTTAGCAGCTTGACGAGTTGGTTCATGGCGACGCGGGCGCACTCCTCCGCGCTATGGGCTTGCTGCAAGAGCTGGTTCGTTTCGAGGAGCACGCGCGTTTTGAATGCGTTCTCGGCGGATGTGCGGGCGCTATCGGTGATACGTGCCGTGAGCTCGCCGGCGACCATGGCGGTGGCGAACATGATGCCGAACGTGACAAGGTAGCTTCGGTCGTAGCTGTTGAGTGAGAACAGGGGCGTGACGAAGCAGAAGTTGTAAAGCACTACAGAGAGCACGCTCGATACGATCGTGCAGATGCGCCCCGCCGTGGTGACGGCGGTCAGCAGGGCCGTGAGGATATAGAGGGATATGATGCTGGAATCGGCAAGACCCAGGTGGCGGAAAGCCGTGCCGATCGCCGTGGCGGCAAGAGAGAGGGCCAGCGTGCGGAGCACGTCACGGCTGCTGGGCGGCTGCAGGGCGAGCGCACGGCGGCGTCCTTCGGGCCGGGAGGGCGGGGCCGACTGGTCTGGAATGATGTAAATGTCGAGGTTCGGGGCGAATGCTATGAGCTGCTCTACGAGAGATTTGCGGCCGAAGAGGGCCTGACGGACGCTGCCGCGCTCGCCCGTGCGCCCCATGACGATCTTGGAGATGCCGGAGAGTCGCGCGAACTCGGCGATCTGGAAGGCGATGTCGTCCCCGTAGACGGTCTCCATGTGCGCGCCGAGCTGCTCGGCGAGCGCGATGTTCGCCGAGAGCCTGCTGTGCTCCTCCTCACTCATGCCCTGGGTATGGGGGCCTTCGACGAAGAGCGCGACCAGCTCGCCGCGAAACGCCTTCGCCATGCGCGCGGCTGCCCGGACGATGCGGGGATTGGTCGGCGCCGGGGAGACGCACACGAGGATGCGCTCGCTCGTATAGTAATCGCGGTTGCCCATCACGCGCGCGGCGTCTGCCAGGTGCCCCATGCGGTCGGCGCACTTGCGCAGGGCGATCTCGCGCAGGGCGGTGAGGTTCTCGACGGTGAAGAAGTGGTCTTGCGCGCGCTCCGCCTGAGCCTCGCGGTAGACGAGCCCCGCTTGCAGGCGCTCGAGGAGGTCGGCGGGCTCTATGTCGACGAGCTCGACCTGGTCGGCATCATCGAAGATGCGGTCGGGGATTCGTTCGCTCACGACAACGCCGGTGATGGATGCAACCATGTCGTTCAGGCTCTCGATATGCTGGACGTTGACGGTGGTGTAGACGTCGATGCCGGCGCGCAGGAGTTCCTCGACATCCTGATACCGCTTGGCGTGGCGGCAGCCCGGCGCGTTGGTGTGGGCGAGCTCGTCGACGAGGATGAGCTGCGGCGCGCGCACGATCGCCGCATCGAGATCGAACTCGGTGAGGGTGATGCCGTTGTGCTCCACGAGTTCAGGCGGCACCTGCTCGAGGCCTCGCACAAGGCGCGCCGTCGCCGGCCGCTCGTGGGGTTCGATGTAGCCGGCCACCACGTCCACGCCGCGTCGTTTCGCGGCGTGGGCCGCTTGCAGCATGGCATAGGTCTTGCCCACGCCGGCCGCATAGCCGAAGAAGATCTTGAGATGTCCGCGCCGTGCATGCTCCTCATCGCCGTCGGCATCGTGCTCGATGGCCTTGAGGAGCGCATCGGGATCGACGCGGCCATCGGTTGTGTCACGTGGCATGAGACTCCCTTCCTTCCGTGGGTTCCCTCGGCGGGCCCGCAACGTCCGCTGCTCGAAGAGTCCTGCGCAAGACGGAGCGTCCGCTGGACGCCGAGCTTGCGCATAGGACGAGTATAGCCGTCGAAAGCGGGTTCTCATGTACGTCTACCTGCATCTTTACGTCATCTTAATGCGTGGGCGCGCAACCCTAACACCGCTTTAATGCGCACGGGCGTTTACTGTTCTCATGCCGCGTCCCCTTCGGACGCAGTGTGAGGGAAAGAGGCTTCTTCGAAAGGAGCGGGCGCATGGACGTCCTTATTCCGATCATCGGAATTACCTGCATCGGACTTCTTATCTACTACATCTACATTCTCATGAGGAGTGATTCGTAAAGCATGAGTGCCATCATTCAGTACGCTCTGTACTTTGCCGTCCTCATCGCGCTCGCCATCCCCCTGGGGAAGTTCATGGCGCGCGTCATGGACGGTGAGCATACGTTTCTGTCGCCCGTGCTGGCTCCGGTGGAGCGCGGCATCTATCGCCTCCTGCGTATCGACGCCAGGGAGCAGATGGGCTGGAAGCGCTATCTGGTGAGCGTCCTCGCCTTCTCGGGTATCGGGCTCGCGGTGCTCATCGCGCTCCAGATGCTCCAGGCTGTCCTGCCGGGCAACCCGCAGCACCTGCCGGGCGTGTCGTGGGACCTGTCGTTCAACACGGCGGCCTCCTTCATCACCAACACCAACTGGCAGTCCTACTCCGGTGAGACCACCCTGTCCTATCTCGTGCAGTTCATGGGCCTCACCGTGCAGAACTTCGTCTCCGCCGGTACCGGCATCGCGGTCATGTTCGCGCTGATCCGCGGCTTCCGCCAGGTCAAGGGTCAGGGCCTGGGTTCCTTCTGGGTCGACCTCACCCGCACCGTCCTGTACGTGCTCATCCCGCTGAACCTCGTGTTCGGCGTCTGCCTGGCCGCCGGCGGCGTCATCTCCAACTTCCAGCCGGCTCAGAAGGCCGAGCTCGTGGAGCCCGTCGCCGTCCAGCCCAATGCCGACGGCGGCTGGAGCGTCATCGACGGCGCCCAGATCGAGGGCGACACCGTCAAGGTCGACGGCAAAGTCGTCGAGGACGCGCGCGTGGTCACCGAGCAGTTCCTGCCCCAGGGCCCCGCGGCCCCCCAGGTCGCCATCAAGCAGTCCGGCACCAACGGCGGCGGCTTCTTCGGCGTGAACTCCGCCCATCCGTATGAGAACCCCAGCGCCTTCACCAACATCATCGAGATGACCAGCCTGCTGCTGATCCCGGCCGCCTGCTGCTTCACCTTCGGTATCGGCGTCAGGAACACCAAGCAGGGCAGGGCCATCTTCGCCGCCATGTTCATCCTGCTGGTGGTCTTCACCGGCACCATCGCCGTCAACGAGCATGCGGGCACCCCGCAGCTGGCCGATGGCGGGGCGGTCAACATCGAGATGACCGGCGGCCAGGCCGGCGGCAACATGGAGGGCAAGGAGAGCCGCTTCGGCATCGCCACCTCCTCCACGTGGTCGGCTTACACCACCGCCGCCTCCAACGGCTCGGTTAACTCCATGCACGACTCCTACACCCCGCTGGGCGGTTTTGTCCAGATGCTCCAGATGGCCCTGGGCGAGGTCGTCTTCGGCGGCGTGGGCTGCGGCCTGTACGGCATGATCGGCTTCGCCATCCTCACGGTGTTCATCGCCGGCCTCATGGTCGGACGCACGCCCGAGTTCCTGGGCAAGAAGATCGAGCCGGGCGAGATGCGCTGGGCGGTCGTCCTGTGCCTGGCGACTCCGTTCGCCATTCTGGTGTGCTCGGCCATCGCCTGCATGGTGCCCGGCCTCGCCGACCAGCTCAACAATGGCGGCGCGCACGGCTTCTCCGAGGTGCTGTATGCCTTCATCTCGTGCGGCGGCAACAACGGCTCGGCGTTTGCGGGCATGAACTGCAACATCCCCTGGATCAACGTCATGCTCGGCCTCGAGATGCTGTTCGCCCGCTTCGTGCCCATCGTCGGCACGCTGGCCATCGCCGGCTCGCTGGCCAAGAAGGGCAAGGTCGCCGAGAGCGCCGGCACCCTGTCCACCACCAACGGCATGTTCGTATTCCTGCTCGTGTTCATCGTTCTGCTGATCGGTGCCCTGAGCTTCTTCCCGGCCCTGGCGCTCGGCCCCGTCGCCGAGTTCTTCCAGATGATTGCGTAAAGGAGGCGCAGATTTATGGCTATGCAAAAAGACATGATGGGCCGCGCGGTCCGCGACTCGTTTGCCAAGCTGGATCCTCGCGTCCAGATTCAAAACCCGGTCATGTTCCTGGTGTGGCTTTCCGCCGTCATGACCTCCGTCCTGGCCGTCGCCTCCGTCTTCGGCGTGCAGGACGCGGGCGTGCCCACCTACTATGTGGTCGCCATCGCGGTCATCCTGTGGCTCACCGACCTGTTCTCGAACTTCGCCGAGGCGCTTGCCGAGGGCCGCGGCAAGGCCCAGGCCGATTCCCTGCGTGCGGCCAAGAAGGATGTCGAGGCCCATCGCATCGAGTCCGTCGAGGACAAGGAGCACTTCACCGTCGTCCCCGGCACCGAGCTCACGCGCGGCGACCTGGTGGTCGTGCGCGCCGGCGAGCAGATCCCGGGCGACGGCGACGTCATCGAGGGCGCCGCCTCCGTCGACGAGTCCGCCATCACCGGCGAGTCCGCCCCCGTGGTCCGCGAGGCCGGCGGCGACCGCTCCGCCGTCACCGGCGGCACCACGGTGCTGTCCGACTGGATCGTCGTCAAGGTCTCCAGCGAGCCCGGCCAGAGCTTCCTGGACAAGATGATCGCGATGGTCGAGGGCGCCGCGCGCAAGAAGACCCCCAACGAGATCGCCCTGGAGATCTTCCTGGTGGCCCTCTCCATCGTCTTCATCCTGGTCACGCTGGCCCTGTATTGCTACTCCTGCTTCTCGTCCGGCCTTAACGGCATGGCCAACCCCACGTCCGTGACCACGCTCGTGGCGCTGCTCGTGTGCCTGGCCCCCACCACCATCGGCGCGTTGCTGTCCGCCATCGGCATCGCCGGCATGAGCCGTCTGAACGAGGCCAACGTGCTGGCCATGTCCGGCCGCGCCATCGAGGCCGCCGGCGACGTCGACATCCTCATGCTCGACAAGACCGGCACCATCACCCTGGGTAACCGCCAGGCGTCCGAGTTCATCCCGGTCGACGGCGTCGATCCCGCGGATCTGGCCGATGCCGCCCAGCTCTCGTCGCTGGCCGACGAGACCCCCGAGGGCCGTTCCATCGTCGTGCTCGCCAAGGAGCAGTTCGGCCTGCGCGGCCGCACGCTCGAGGACAAGGGCATGGAGTTCATCCCGTTCACCGCGGCGACGCGTATGTCGGGCGTGAACTACGAGGGCAATGAGATCCGCAAGGGGGCCGCCGATTCCGTGCGCGCCTACGTGGAGGCGGCCGGCGGCGTGTTCTCCCGGGAGTGCGACGAGGTCGTCGAGCGCATCGCCAAGGCCGGCGGCACCCCGCTGGTCGTGGCCAAGAACCGCCGTGTGCTGGGCGTCGTGTACCTCAAGGACATCATCAAGTCCGGCGTTAAGGAGAAGTTCGCCGACCTGCGCAAGATGGGCATCAAGACCATCATGGTGACGGGCGACAACCCGCTCACGGCGGCTGCCATCGCGGCCGAGGCGGGCGTGGACGACTTCCTGGCAGAGGCCACCCCCGAGGGCAAGCTCGAGAAGATCCGCGAGTTCCAGCGCGAGGGCCACCTGGTCGCCATGACCGGCGACGGCACCAACGACGCGCCCGCTCTGGCCCAGGCCGACGTCGCCGTGGCCATGAACACGGGCACCCAGGCCGCCAAGGAGGCCGGCAACATGGTCGACCTCGACTCCAGCCCCACCAAGCTCATCGATATCGTGCGCATCGGCAAGCAGCTGCTCATGACCCGCGGTTCGCTCACGACCTTCTCGGTGGCCAACGACGTGGCGAAGTACTTCGCCATCATCCCGGCCCTGTTCTCGCCGATCTACCCGGGCCTCGGCGCGCTCAACATCCTCGGTCTGGCAGGCCCGCTGTCCGCGGTTCTCTCGGCCATCATCTACAACGCGCTCGTTATTATCGCGCTGATCCCGGCCGCGCTGAAGGGCGTCAAGTACCGCGAGGTCCCGTCCGGACAGCTGCTGACCCACAACCTGCTCGTGTGGGGCCTGGGCGGCATCGTGGCCCCGTTCGTATTCATCAAGCTCATCGACATGCTGCTCGCGTTCTGCGGCATTATGTAAGTGGAGGTCTGTATGTTCAAAGGTGTCGCATCGCGTGCGCTGGGCGTGTTCGCGCTGTTTACCGTCGTCTGCGGCCTGGGCTACACGCTCGTCGTGACCGGCATCGCCCAGGTCGCGTTCCCGTACCGGGCGAACGGCTCGCTCATCAAGGTCGACGGCAAGGTCGTGGGCTCCGAGCTGATCGGCCAGAACTTCGAGGATGGGGACCACATGTGGGGCCGCATCCAGAACGTGTCGGTGGTCGAGGACGAGAACGGCGAGCTCATGGCCTACGGCGCCCCGTCCAACCTGTCCCCGGCGAGTGAGGAGTACCGGCAGCTCGTGGACGCGCGCGTGAAGAAGATCCGCGCCGCCAACCCCGATGCCGATACGGACGCCGTGCCCGTCGACCTGGTGACGTGTTCGGGGTCCGGCCTCGACCCGGAGATCTCCCCGGATGCCGCCGAGTACCAGGTCCCGCGCCTTGCCAAGGCCACGGGCAAGAGCGAAGGCGAGGTGCGCGACATCATCGCCCAGTGCACCAAGGGCCGATTCCTGGGCGTCTTCGGCGAGCCCACGGTCAACGTGCTCAAGGTGAACCTCATGTTGGATGGCACGCTGTAGG
>CABIWB010000022.1 GCA_902362275.1 Coriobacteriaceae bacterium
GTAGACGGCTTGCGCATTCCGTGAAATGCAGGGCATGGACGGCCGGTCCGGGTCCAGCCCCGTAATCCGACATAGTTTTGAAATGACATTAATTCACTAACAGGCAAACTAGGTAGTTCTAGCGCCTTGTCGCCGGCTAATTTCCGATTTCCAACCAGTTGCACAAAACATTTGCTCGCAGTCGCGTCTCGGCGGATTTCATTGCTTCAGTTTTGGCTTTATAGCGAATCCCTAAACGGTCGCAGACACTTCTGACTATGGTGTCTAGCTGCTTTGAATCGTTGAGCATATCGTGAGTCACCAGGAATACATCGAAACCCATGCTCTGGAGCGCAGTCATGCGCTCCGCATCGTGATCAAGTACCGCGCCTGAGCCATGGATGACTTCACCTTGGATCTCGATAATTACTGCCTTCATTAGGATTGGGTTTACGATCACGATGTCGCCGTAGCAGACCTTTTGGCCTGCGATGCTTTGGGCCGCCATGGATAGAGGGGTTAAATCGTTGAGGTGCACGTATCTGAATCCTGCACCACCTAGACGTCGAGAACGACTTAGAAGCAGGACCCCAGCGGCCTCGAGCGGAGACGCAGCAATGCCGATAACCTGCTGAGCGGCATCATAAAACTGCTTTCCCCACATTTGACTTTTGACCTTGTCGGCGAAACGATGCAGTTCGCTCAGTTCGATGAGCGGCTTTCTCATCCAAAGAGAAGTACCTTTGAGTTTCGTAACCTCTCTTCCATCTTCACGCTTGCTCGTTTGGCTATCATTTTCTGGGTCCTTAACGGTTGCGCGGGCATAAACTCGTTTCCAAGGAACCTCGTCTTCGCCCTCTCCAAGTTCGAACAAATTTTGCGTGCTGGAATTGCGATTCTCCTCTACCGCCATTTTTAGCTGCATTTCGGCAGCGGGAGCCGGCTCGAAAACAGAAAACCAGCCGCAAAGTTCGTACATAGCCAGTACGAGATCTATTTGGGACACAAAGCGTGTCATAGTAAATAACGTGTTAAGCGGATTGGTGACACTAAAGCCTAAATTAGTGTCGATTGTTGTGCCGGCATCCGATGCTCCTTCCCAGCGAATAGTAGAGCGCAATCCCGAGTGGTGATTACAACAACCTGGCGAAGCAACAGCGATAATCGGGGTCTTGAGGACGTCGGTTACGAAAGGGGCTTGGGATAGAGCTCGCCAGCCGTCTTCGGAGTTGGGCAGGCGCGGGTAGAGGTCGCGCACCTGCGGTGGGCAGCGCCAGTAGCGAAATGCGGTGTTTGCGCAGACAATCTCGTCCATGTGGACCTCCCCTAGTTTCGACCGTAGGCCGTGCGGATTGCGGGCATGGCCGATTATCTACCGGGGCATCATGCGAGTAAGTACCGGAAGCTGACCAAACGCTGACCAAAAAATGGATGGGATGTGTTGAAAGGTTGTCACGAGGCGTGAATGTGCTGGTACGAGCTGTGAGCCAGTGGTCTTTTTCTCCACAATTGCGTATGAATCATGCAAAGAACTCATTGAAAGAGCGCGTGAACTATTTTCAAAATGTTCGACGACGTCACTCTATAGTTGGTCAACGAACGAAAATTATATTCAATATGTAGGAGCTATGAAGGGTTTGCGATCAATAAAAAAATAGGACCCCATGCTAATAAAAATCGAAAATTTGGTGTCAGTTTTGGAGTCACCCTTTGTGTCAAAAAGAAAAAGGCCAGAGGCTTAACACCTCTGACCTGCTCTTTTGATGGTGGGCGATACAAGATTCGAACTTGTGACCCCATCCGTGTGAAGGATATGCTCTACCCCTGAGCCAATCGCCCGTCGCCTTTCGGCAAAAGAGATACTAACATAGCCGTACGTGGTTTACCAAGAACTTTTTGCCCCCGATTTTAAATTCGTGGGTGCTAGCCAAGCCAAAGCAACCAAAGCAATCGACAAAACCGCGGCTAAACCACCATTTACCGCTTAATCCACGAAGTCTCGGGGCGGCAGATAAGTCGCGCGTTGTTGTAGGCCATGTCGAGCGTGAGGCAGGTGCGCGCGGCGTAGAAACCGTCCTCGCGCTGGATGGTCAGCGCCAGCTCGGGCTTGTCGCCGGTCAGGCACAGCGGCAAGAGCAGCTGGATCCGGCCGCCGTAGAACTGCGGCACGGCGAGCGTGTAGTTGGCGGCGGCGCGGCGGGCGGCTTCGACGACGGCGCCCTCAAAGGCGCGACGCAGCAGCAACGAGTTACCCTCCCCCATCAGACTGGCGGGAATACGCGTCAGGTTCTCCTCATCGCCCAGAATGTGGTCGATGTTGGAGCGGATAGGCAGGCGGTAGTCAAAGACTAGCTCGGAGGGGTCCTCGGCAAAGCGCACGCGGCACGGCAGGTACTCAAACGAGACCAGCATGGGGTCGCTCTCCTTAAAGAAGCCCTTCAAAAACCAGCGCTGGCGCGCGTCGGGCTTGGTGTTGGGCTCAAACAGACCGTAGATGGTCTCGTAGCGGCGCGTGTAAAGGCCGGTGTTGAATAGGCATCGGTCGTCGTCGAACACCAGCGGTAAGTTGGACGGGGCGGTCTGGTCCACGTCACGCTCGGTTAAGAACACCGCGCGGCTAAACGAAAACGACAGGTAGTTTTTGAGGATGCGGTTGCCGGGACCCCAGTCCTCGGGGTCGGCGAGGTCGGCCAAGCGCTCGTAACAGGGCTCGGGGCAAAACGCGAAGTCGTACACATTGCTGCACAGGGTGCTGGGGATCTCCATGTGGTGTCCAATCAATTCATTAACCGGCGTGCGGTTCGTTTGATTCTATACGGGTGACGGGTCGCCCGCGCCCACAATGCAACCGCGGCGCAACTCTTCGGCGAGTCCACTGGTCGTGCGGCTTCCGGAAACGAGGTCCTGAATCCAAGCGTAGTACTGGTTTCGTTAGAGCGATACCCGTTATCAGGCGCGTTCGACCGCCACCTTTGCTCCTGGCTCTCCGGCAGAGTAGATATCTCTTGGTATTAGAGGCGCCTCCAATCAATGCGATTGAAAGCGCCTTCTCCGCGAGCATTGTTTTGATTGCGTTGGTCGTGCTCTGCGACCAAGGTCTTCTCGGCAGGCTTTCTTTTAATTCCGTTGGTCGCGCCTTACGACCAAAATCAAAGTCAAGCATACAAATGAATGGGAAGAGCTGCAAGGCAAACCCAGAAGTCACACGGTCGCGCTCGTCGGCTCTCGGGCTATGCCAGAAGGCTGGATAGTACCGCTATCCGTCGAAGGACAAAAATGGCGAGGTACGTACCTCGCCGATCTGGCACCTCCAAGACGGCCGTCTCTTTGGTGATTGAGTTTTCTCACATTTCAGGGGCATTTAGAGCTGCATTAATAAGGTCGGCGGAGTTGTCGAAACGACCTAGTTCTCCACTGGCAAAGAACGCATCCCCTTCGCGGATGGCCTCTAGGCTTTCGGCGTTAGGTTCTTTGGGAGGACAGGGCTGTAGGGTTGTATCCGTAAGCTCATCGTTTCGTTTATGTTGAGACATAAAGGCGTATCTCTTCCTGCTCGATGCTTTTGCGGAATGCTGGGCGCATGTGCTCTGGTGGGTTGGTGACGATTTCAACCTTTCGCCCAAGTTCCCTCTCGAGCTCATGGGAGAGTTCGTAAAGCGTGCCGAACGTCATGGCGTTGCCGCAGACTAGGCGCAAGTCAATATCGCTATTGGGCGTTTGCTCGCCTCAGGCAAACGAGCCAAATAAATATGCTTCGCAGACGTCGTATTGAGCAAGCACGCGGGAGGCGGCGGTGGATATGTCGGTAGGCGTAATCATGGGTTATTTGCCGTTCAACAGTAGACGTCAGGGGGCCAGCGCCGAAACCGCCGGTCCGGCTTTTTGCCGTTCTGCAAGCTCGAAGATAAATGGGGCGTTTGATCTAACGAACTCGGTCAAAAAATCCAGATCGTCAATAGAAAATCCTTCGACATTGAACCAATTAACCGCAGGCAAGAAGCATTCTGCATGGTCAAAGCCAAGGTCAACCGGACGCTCGACGGCTACGCGAACGGTCCCGTCATCTCTTGTCTCTGAGTAGGCAAACTGAGTGCCGTCATCAAGCTGAACATAGCTCCAAAACACGTCTACCTCCTTAGTGTATATATCCGAGTATAAAGAGCAGACTGGATGTTTTGGATGTTCTTTGTAGAACGAGTTTGTCAAAAAGACATTTTTAGAATTCATGCAGACTCTCCGAAAAAGAAAATGCCTCCAACCCAAAGAGATTGAAGACATCTTCTCAGTGGGCTTTCTTTTGATTTCGTTGGTCGCGCCCTACGACCAATTTCTGATTTAAGTATGCCCAAGTAATGAAGGAAATGAGTGAGGTATCGAAAATGAATTTGGCAGAATTAGGCAGAGTCAAATAACGAATGCCTCGTGTTATTTCTTACCCTTCGTTCGGAAGCAGAAGCTTGGTATATATCTGGAAGACAGTAAGAAGAAATAGGTCTTCCATGGTCTCGATTCTCTCGCCATCGAAACCGCCGGGGCACCCGTAGTCCTTATCGTTGGCCTCGTCACCAGAGCCGTAGGTCGCCGCGTAGAATGCAATGGTCGACGCGAATCGGCAGGCCTCAATCTCGGAGCTCGATTCGAATTGATATTCATTTTTTAGATAGGAAATGGGGGCGAAGGAAGCATCCCTCGATTCGAAGGCCTCGGAAAGTACCTTACGGATAAGGTAATCGTACCCCGGGGTACAGCTATCAGGGGGCAGGAAGGAAGAGTCCAAGCACTCAGGAAGAAGGCCAACCCGAGGTGCTGGCAGTCTCTCCCCCGCATACCTTTCCAGACTGCGAAGCACGTATTTCCCATCATCATAAAGAACAGTTTCATCTTCTGGAAAGCGGTCACGGAGGGCGGCTTCGACTGCGGCGATGCAACGGACGAACAGGTCGTCCTCTCCCCTGACCCGCAAGTCAAGATTGCAGTATTTAAGAATCAGATTCTGCACCTCCGGCACAAGGCAGCAGAATTCCCAATACATCTTACGTGAATAATGGAAAAGATCATTGTGCATGGCGGCAACGGCGCATAGCGGAATCAGGCCTCTGTCGGCGTAATGCTTCGAGATGAATTCAATCGCTCGTGCCTTATTCCCTTCGGCGTGCCTACGCTCATCCCTCTCGTCCTGACGACGCTCGAATTCCTCCATGCGCTTGCTCTGGCAATACTGTACAACGGCGACGGCAAACGCCAATGCTAAAGAGATAACCGAGCATATTAATTCAGCCAACGTGTTCCTCTCCACAAGAAGTCTTCTACAAAATCCAGTAATCTCACGACTCCACTTATTGAGCAATTCTACGCATAAGACACTTGCTTTTATCAGAGTCATTTCATTATGAGCTTGTACGACTCTAGCGGAATAATTGGTGAGCTTATGGGGCTGGTTAGATCAAGTCATCTTTCGTCGTCGAATCGGCGTCATCTGACAATGCATGAGGAGAACGTTGATAGATATACACCATCGTTTAAGCTCACTGGATTAGTTTTGATAAGAAGTGAAGAATAGCAGCAAGGAGATGATTGTATGGTTCGGCGAATCTCTAAATCGGAAATTGCCGGCGCACTTGAGCAGTGGCGTGTTGGGTCATTAATCAAATTTGTTACGCAGAGAGTTTATGCCGAACAACTTATCCAGGGAATCCCCAACCTGCAGGCGATTGATGAATTTAGATCAAAAGAGGCGGGAGATGGAAGGTCTGATGCCTACGAGGGTCTCCTTACAAGTTTTATGTCTGTTGGTTCAAGTCGTGCAATTTACTGCATGACGGCACTTGAAGATTCGAATTATCAATTCTTCCTACAGAGTAAGGATGGGCGGCGCATTAAAGATGAATTTTCAAATAGAGGCGCTGCTGTTCTGATTAAAGACCCTGTCGAATTTTTGCTTCGCTTTCAGGAGGCGGAACCTGAAGGTATCAATTTCGGGCTGGTTTCTTATGACGGAGACATATTTGAGCCTGATGTAGCACTATCTAAGTTTAAGCAGGCAGCCGGTGAAAGTCCTTTTCACAAGAATCGTGCATATGAATATCAACATGAGTTTCGAATCGTCACTGGCCACGACTGCGATATCGACTTTGAACAGGAGGACTGGGATGGTGTGACGCACAATGTGTTCAACGGCTACATTCCCTATCAGGATTTGAGACTTGGCTCCCTTGATGTCATTGCTGAATTGCTTGCCTTTCAGTGAGCGTCTATCGACAACGTTAAAAGGCGCGAGTTGAATTATGTTTCACTTATAAGGGCGGAGGATCCGGCATGAGCAAGAACAAAAGCGACCAGAACGCGCACGAAGAGCAAGTGTTCAATGATGTTCTTAAGCTGTCGATGGTCTCGGGTGGTTACAAGAAGAAAGCTGCCTTGAAGGTGGGTGGATCTATTAACGCAGGCAGCGAGTGCCCTGATATTGTTATTACCCGCGAAAATGGATCCATTGTTGGTTTGGAACATTTTAGAATCGACCATAACATCAAACATGGTCGAAACGCTCAATCAAAATCTGCTGAGCTCACATCGGCGATGAAGGCTGACTATGAAAAGCTGGTGCCAAGGCTTAAAGTCGACAGTGTATCGTCGGAGGAAATGGCGAGTTTAGCCGCAAACTATGTCTCGTTGGCAAAATATCATCAAAGCTGTGCATGCTGTGACGATCTGACGCGCTCTCTAGATGCCCGATTGTTTGGTGGAAAAACAGGTCATGCTCGCAAATTACCTAAATACCGCAATCACCTTACTGAACTTAGCGGTGATGATGGACGCATTGAATTGGGCTATTTAATTGAAATTCATTCAGATTTTCAGGGATTATTCATGCACGATGGAACAAGAGTGGCGATCGCGTGCCGAATGTTGGTGTAAGGGCCGCTTCCTTGGCCGTAGAAAGCAGGAAGCGGTTATCGCCTAGAATCTTAATTGCTGAAGTTAGGA
>CABIWB010000023.1 GCA_902362275.1 Coriobacteriaceae bacterium
CTGGGGCTGGGCTCCGCCCAGGCCGAGCAGGTCGAACTTGTCGATGCCGATGATGATGGCGATCAGGGCGACGCCCAGGACGGGCACGTTGGCGTAGGAGCACAGCAGGAAGCCCAGGAAGTAGAAGGGCACGAGCTGCTTGGTGAGCACCAGGCGGCCGAGCATGGCGAAGCCCATGGCAGGCAGGATGTTGGCGGCAACGCCGCAACCATCGATCACAAAGGTCGGGATGAAGTCGAGCAGGCCCTGGATGGCGTCGGAGCCCAGGTAGAATGCGCCGCCGCACAGCAGGAAGTACTCAAGGCAGCCAAAGAGGCCCATGCTCCAATGCGCCGCGTAGATACCCTTGAGGTTGCCCTTGGCAGCGCACTTGTCAGCAATGTCAACAATGATCGAGAATCCAGCATCCGTAATGTTGCCGATCGTCAGCGAAAGGACGGCGATGGGCATGGCGAGCGCAATGGCCGTCTCGGTACCCTGACCGAGCTGAATGGCAAACGCGCAGGCGAGCACGCCGCCGACGGTTTCGTTAGGCGGTACGTAAGCGCCGATGGAGATCGAGCCCATGAACAGTAGCTCCAAGCTGGCGCCAACGGCAAGGCCGGACTGCAGGTCCCCCAGCACCAGGCCCACGAGCGGGCACAGGACGATGGGGCGGAACGCGTAGAGGGTGCCGAGCTGGTAGTCGAGGCATCCAAACGCTCCGACTAAGCCGACGAGGATTGCTTGGACAAGCATAATTCCTCCCAATAAGGAATCTCGAACCGTCGTCACTCCCGTCGCGCGCGTTGTTGATATCAATTCCGGGAGTTCGATTCCACGGCTCGAAGCGTACCTGGTGTGCTGCTAACACCCATGCCAGGCACAAATGATTTGATACCAATTATAGATATGCAGGTTCTTGCTATTTAATACCACTCGCGCAGCGGGGTGTTTTTTACCGTAAACGGCAGACGTATCTCATCAGGCGCGCTCTTTTTTTCGATGGCGGACAAGCGCCACCAGAAAGCCATCGCCAAAGGCATCAGATGCCAAGTTGGCCACAATTACCAAAACGATAATCGCCGCGCCCAAAAACTCGTTCCAGCGAAAGACCTCGCCAAAGAAGAGCGCCGACCAGCAGGGAGCGAGCACGACTTCGCTCATGCAAACCAAGTTGGCCGCAAACGCGTTGGTTCGCGCGATCCCCTTGGCATACAGCACGCTCGCAAGGCCACTGCAAAAAAGGCCATGCACCAGCATGAGCCCCCACTCAAATGGCCTCACGGAGTCTAGGGCGCCGGCAAAATAGACGATCGGCAGCATCGAGATACCGCAGGAGATGAGCGAGGACACCATGGGCGACGCATCGGGGCGAGAGTTCAAAAAGAAACACAGCCCAAAGGTGGCTCCCGAAATGACGGCAAGCAGGTTGCCGAGCATGCCCTCGGCGCTCAAATCGCCTAAAAAGAAAAGTCCCATACCCGTAAAAGCAACCAACACGGAGGCAATCTTCGCAGGCGAGGGCAACGTGCGAGTTGCGAGCGACTGATACACGATAACAAAAATCATCGAGGTGTACTGCAGGACGATCGCGTTGCCGACCGTCGTGAGCTGGTTGGCAAAGTTAAACGTGGTGCCCGTCACGAAGTTGCAGACGGCCACAAGGACAATAAGACGGCTGACGCGGAGGACGGGCCTACCGACGAGCAGGATAAAGAGCGCCATAAATATTGCCGTAACGGCACCGATCAAAAGAGCTGACTGCGAATTGGCGCGAACGAGGATGCCGATAAAACTCCACAAGAGCGCCGTGCCAAATAGATACATCGCCCCGCTCACGCCATTATCGGGTGGATTGTCAGATCGAATCACGAAGCACCTCCAGCTAGCTTTCGGTAATAAAAAACGGCGACCGCAATGGGTCGCCGTTTCCCTTGGGGGCAGATAATAGGCCGGGCCCTTACGCCAGCACGCCGAAGAACGCGCCGATGATGCCCACGACCATGGTGGCCACGATCAGCACCATGGGGTTGATCTTCTTGGACAGCAGCCAGTAGTACAGCCAGAAGGCGATCATGCCGAGCATGCCGGGCATGATGCCGTCCAGGATGTCCTGGAGGGTCTGGGCGTCCTCGCCCGAGCCGATGGCCACCGGGATGCTGGCCCAGAACATGTCCTTGCACATGGCGCCCACGACCATGACGCCCACGATGCCCACGCAGGTCATGATCTTCTGCATGAGGCCGGTCCTCTGGGCCTCGTCCAGGAAGCCCACGCCCAGCTCGTAGCCCTTGACGGCGCCCCAGATGCGCAGCGCGAAGCCGGGGACGTTGTAGATGAGCAGGAAGGCGATGGGGCCGAAGGGGTTGCCGGCCTGGCACAGGCTGATGCCCACCGCGGCGGCGACCACGCGCAGCGTCGACAGGAAGATGGAGTCGCCGATGCCGGACAGCGGGCCCATGAGGGCGGCCTTGACGTCGTTGACGCTCTCGGGCTCGATCTCGCCGCGGGCGACCTTCTCCTCCATGGCCATCGCGATGCCGCCGACGAACGGGGCGAACTGGACGGTGATGTTGAAGAACGCGCAGTGGCGGTGCAGGGCCTCGGCGTAGTCGTCGGGGCGGCCGGCGTAGATCTTCTTGAGCATGTTGGCGACCATCAGGCAGAAGGCGATGTTCATCTGCTTGTAGTAGGTCCAGGAGAACTCCATGCCCAGGGCGCCGACGTTGACGGCGCTCTTGACGAGGTCGGAGCGCGTGATCTTGTTCTCGGGACTAGAAGTCATCGTCCTCATCCCCTTCCGCGGAGAGCTGGGGCTGGGCTCCGCCCAGGCCGAGCAGGTCGAACTTGTCGATGCCGATGATGATGGCGATTAGGGCGACACCCAGGACGGGCACGTTGGCGTAGGAGCACAGCAGGAAGCCCAGGAAGTAGAAGGGCACGAGCTGCTTGGTGAGCACCAGGCGGCCGAGCATGGCGAAGCCCATGGCAGGCAGGATGTTGGCGGCAACGCCAAAGCCAGCAAGGACAAAGGGCGGGATGAAGTCGAGCAGGCCCTGGATGGCGTCAGCACCCAGATAGAACGACAGCGAGCACAGCAGGAACGCCATGATGATACCGGTCAAACCGATCAGGAAGTGCATCGCATAGACACCCTTAAGGTTGCCCTGGCCGGAGTAGACATCAGCGCGGTCGACCAGGATCGGCAGGGCGGCGTTAAGGATGTTCTTGATGGCAAGGCACAGCGTGGCGATGGGCATGGCAAGCGCGATGGCTGCCTCGGTGCTCTGGCCCAGCTGGATAGCGAAGGCGCAGGCGAGCACGCCGCCGATCGTCTCATCAGGCGGCACGTAGGCGCCGATGGAGATCGAGCCCATGAACAGCAGCTCCAGACTCGCACCGATCGCGAGGCCGGACTGCAGGTCCCCCAGCACCAGGCCCACGAGCGGGCACAGGACGATGGGGCGGAACGCGTAGAGCGTACCGAGCTGGCAGTCGAACTTACCAAATGCGGCGATAAGTCCGATGAGGATTGCTTGGGTAAGCATACATCCCCCTTTCCATATAGGACACTACGAAGAGCTCAGACTCTTCGAAATTGAACGCCTAGAGCACGCTGGCGCAGTCGACCTTGGGGTCATCGGCCAGGGGTCGAATCTCGACCTCAACGCCACGATCCAGCATCTCGCGCACATCGGCTTCCTCGGCCGCGGTCAGGAAGATCTGACGAGAGACCTGACGAGCGTCGGGACGCTTCTCGTCCTTGGGCTTGGTGTTGCCCAGGTTGACCGACTTGATCTGCGGGCAGCCCTCAACAAGCTGCTTTGCCTCAGCGATAGTGGCGACGCAGATGATCATCTTGTACTTGTCGGTCACGCCCGAGTTGATAGCTTCGATTGCATGCTCCATATCTTTGATGACGAGCTTGCAGCCGGCAGGCTTGCCCATCTTGAGCGTCGTCTTCCACATCGGGTCGTTAGCGACCTTATCGCCCACGCAGAAGATGCAGTTGGAGCCAAGGCCCTGAACCCAGGAAACTGCGACCTGGCCATGAAGCAGGCGATGGTCAACGCGAAGTAGCTGAATCATAATGTGACCCCCCAAAGGTCTTGTGCCGTCATACGGCGTGTCAGTAGGTGCTGCGGATTAGAACTCTTCCTCCTCCTCGTCATCGACCAAAAGATCGTTGACAAACTTCACGCGCGTATCGTCCGCAGCGACGATGGCGCGAATCGTCTCCTCAACCGGCGCCGACTCGTCAGAGAACAGCAGCTGGATGAGCAGAGGAAGGTTCATGTTGGTAACGAGGTACGTGCGGGGACGCGTCTGGACGATCTTGGTGAACTCGTTGTTAACGCTACCGCCAAAGAGGTCGGTGCAGACAACGACATCATCGTCGGCAGACATGCCTGCCAGCAGTTTTTGGGCCTCCTCGGCCACGTCCATGCGGCCATCGACGAACATCGAAAGATCGTGGACGTTGTCGCGAGCGCCCGAGAGCAGCTCGACGCTCTCCTTGATGCCGGTGGCGAAGTGCGCATGGCTGGCGATGATGTACTGCCTCATTCTGTGTTCCTCTCAATAGCCCGGCACGTTCCCGCACCCGTTTTCTTTAGTAGTCGAACTGGTGATAGTAGCGACGATACTTGAGGTTGTGCTTGGTGACCGTCTCGTAGTAGCGAGCCAGGCGGTCGGTCACGAGCACCGTCAGAATCCACGGGGAGACGATGACGCGGAACTCGTCGTCAAGGCCGGGGATCGCGAACTCGGCGGTGTCGATGATGTTGATGTCGGTGTCGCCGGTCACGCCGCGGGTCAGGAACGCGCGGACGCGCTCGTCGAGCTTGCGGTTCTCGTCCTCGCCCATGAACAGGAAGACCGGGACGCCCGGCTCCACGAGCTCGAGGGTGCCGTGGAAGAAGTCGGCCGAGGTGATGTAGCGGGTGCGCTTCCACTGCATCTCCTCGAGGATGCACATCGAGAACAGGATGGTCTCGCCCCACAGGGCGCCGGAGCCGATGAACATGGTGTAGGGGGCCAGGGCGTACTTCTTGGCGAGCTCCTCGGCGCGCGGCTCGAAGC
>CABIWB010000024.1 GCA_902362275.1 Coriobacteriaceae bacterium
TCCTGAGCTTGCCGATCTCGGAAGGCACGTGCAGTCCTTTCGTCATGGCCTCCTACCTTTCTTTCGGGCCCCTGTCAGGGCCGATTCGTTAGCGCCCCTCCGTGTGAGGCGTTATTGCTGACGACATATTTATATCCAAAATCAGTCCATACTTCCACCTCGCCCCCGAACGGTTTTATATGAGGGGTGAACGGCATACACATATACTTCACGCATGGCACACTTTTATTAAATAAAGTGTATTTACGTGCTTAAACGCGTTTTCAATCCAAATAGCAAATGGAACTTAACTTTATTAAACCACCCTCAAATTGCATATTTCTAATAAAGCTATGAATAGAATTAGCGATTCACGCCGCGTCTCAACCATTTTCATTTTTATTCAGAAAAAAGTTTGTCCTATTCATTTCTGGTAAACAAATTACCGTTTACCAGACGCTTGATGCCGTTCACCGGAAGCTCAGTATAAGGCCCAACGGATACCGGCTCGCTTTACGGCCCCATTTGTAACAACTTGACTTCTCGGTATAGAAAAACGAACCCGCTTCCCCTAGGGAAACGGGTCCGTTTTCGATTATCTTCGTCCTATTTGGATAAGGCCCTCGAAGATCATCGGAATCCTAGCGATCGAACTCCGCCAGCGCCTCGCCCAAAAGCCTCAGGCCCTCGCGCAGAACGTCCTCGCTCGCGCAGTAGCCCAGGCGTGCGCCGCAGGGAAGCTCAAAGCGGCTGCCGGGAACCAGCAGTACTCCTCTCTCGGCAAGCAGGCGTTTGCAGAACTCCTCGTCGTCCTCGGGAATATCCAGCTGGATAAACGAAGTGGACACACCCTGCGGGGCCGTCCAAGAGACGCGGCTCTGCGTATCGATCCAAGCCTGCGCGATATCGCGGTTGCCAAACACGATCTTACGGTTGCGCTCGAGTATCTTATCCTTGTGCTCAAGTACATAAGTCGCCAGCGCATCGTTAAACACGCCGCCGCAGATCATGGTGTAGTCGCGATAGGTGCGAATGCGGTTGGAGACCTCTTCGTCGGCCACGACCCAGCCCACGCGGGCAGCAGGCGTCGAATAGGTCTTGGACACCGAGTTGGTGACAATGGCCTTCTCGTACACGTCGACCATCGACATAAAGGACTCGGTGTTCTCGAGCGGCAGATACACCTCGTCGCACAACACGTAGGCGCCCACCGAGCGGGCAATCTCAGCAATCTGCCCGAGCATGCCTGCATCGAGCACCGTACCGATGGGGTTCGATGCGTTGTTGATGCAGATAAGCTTGGTGTTGGGGCGAACCAGGCGCTTGAGCTGTTCGATATCGGGCTTCCAGCCGAGCTCCTCGCGAAGCTCCCAATACTCGACCTCGGCGCCCAGCGTACGCGGGATCTCGTAGAGCGGCGCATAGGTAGGCCACTCGGCAATCACATGATCGCCGGGCTCAACGACAGCCATGATGGCGTTGAGGTTGGCACCCGTACAGCCGTTGGTCTGCAGGATGTGATCGGGATTGACCTCGCGATGATACAGCTTGGCGACCTCGGCCTTAAAGTCGGGCGAGCCCTCGATCCAGCCGTAGTTCATCTTCTCGCGATCCAAGCGCTCGTAGAACGTGGCACCGTCCTGCTCGTCGAGCGCGCGAAGCTCACCCATGGTCAGCGACGAGATCGTCGACTGGGCAATGTCCCAGGTTGCGCTCTTCTCCCAAACGTTGAGCCATTCCTCAACGCCGATTGTCTTGATATCCATGGCTAGGCTCCAATCGCTAGAACACGGGGATGATGCCGGCGAAGGTCATGGGAATCGAGATGATGCCCAAAAGGGCGATCACCACGGCACAGATAACCTGGCCCTTGCCCATGGACTGACCAGACTCGGTGAGTGCCTTGCGATAGAACAGGAAACCGGGAATGTAGCCCAGGCAGGCAAGCAGCAAGAAACCCCAGCCGGTAAAGAGCACGCCGACGACCTGGAACACCAGAGCGAGGATACCGATAAGAGCCTGGCCCGACTCGCCGCGCTCGCGAGAGAGCTTGACCTGATAGGCGGCAGCGTAGGCCCAGGTGACGACGATGGTCACGGTGCACATGGAGATCGCGAAGGTATAAGCGTCGGCAGCGAACGTGGCGATGATGATGAATGCCTCGGTCAGGGCACCGACGATAATCAGGGCCATCTGCGGTGCGCCCTTGGCGTTGACCTCGCCCCAAGATCTGGGAAGCAGACCGTGATCGGCCATCATCGAGGACACCTCGGCGGGAAGCATGGTAAAGGACAGCCAAGATCCGCACACCGAGATGATGATGGCCCAGGAGATGAAGGCGCCGCCCCAGCCGGGAGCAAGCTGCTCGAACACGGAAATGGTGGCAGGCTTGGGAGCCGCAACCAGATCGGCATAGTCAACAACGCCGTACGGAATGACGGAAGCGCCGATGTAGAGGGTGAGCAGCACGATCAAGCCGATGATGGTAGCGGAGCCGACTTCGCTCTTGCGCTTAGCGCGACCGGACATGACCGAAGCGCCCTCGACGCCGATGAAGACCCACATCATGATCAGGATGCACTGCGTGACCTGGTTGACAACGCTTCCGAGCTCAACGCCGTTTGCGGCGATGATCGTGGCATTGCGAGCGGCGGTACCCCAGAAGTCGGCGGTAAACACACCGGCATTAAAGGCGAAGCAGGAAAACGCGATGAACAGGAGGATGGAGGCAATCTTGATGACCATGACGATCGCGTTGAAAGCCGCAGCGCTCTCGACGCCGCGAATGACTAAGAACGTGATGCCCCACAGGACCAGCGAAACGACGACGACGCCGACGACGGCGGGGTTACCGGTCGCGGGATCCGAGAACACGCCCGGCATGATCGTGCCCAGGCAATAATCGGAGCCAAGAACCTGGGCGATCATGGTGCCAAAGCCGACGTTGCCGAGCCAGGCAGAAAGCCAGTAGCCCCAGCCGGAGATAAATCCGTGGAAGGGACCAAAGCCCTCCTCCGCGTAGGCGCAGGCACCGTCGAGATCGGGGCGCTTGGAACCCACGTTGGCAAGCGAGAGTGCCAGCATCAAAAAGCCAAGGCCGCAAACGACCCACGCGATGAGCGCAGCACCGGGAGAGGCGACGTTAGCGAGCTGACCGGTAAGGGCGAAGACGCCCGTGCCGATGCAGGAAGAAACGACCATGCCGACAAGGCCGAAAAAGCCGACACCGTTGGGGTTATCGACGTGACTGTCTTTAGACATAATGGCCACCTTATCTGATGTTAATTTAGCGTCATTAAACAAGAATGGGACGGTGCGAAAACCCGCACCGTCCCATTGGGAGACATCTAATGGCAGCTAGATGTTTGTCTTAAGACCTGTACGGGTCTTTGAAAACCTTAGAGGTCCTCGCGCCAGAAGGGCATGCTCATGCAGCGCGGGCCGCCGCGGCCGCGGGAGAGCTCGGCGGAGGGCACGACGAG
>CABIWB010000025.1 GCA_902362275.1 Coriobacteriaceae bacterium
GAATGGTGCCGTCCTCGACGCGCGTGATGGCGAGGAGGTTCTCCACGGTATCGATAAGCCAGAGGGAGTCGTGGTAGATGGCATCGGCAAGGTCGCAGCGTTGTTCGAGGCTGAGCTTCTCGTCGCTCTTCCGGAGGATTGCCGCAGATCCGGATATAGCCGTGAGGGGCGTCCTCAAATCGTGGCCGATGGAGCGCAAAAGGTTGGCGCGCAGCTGCTCGTTTTTCGCCAGGACCGCGGCCTCCTCGCGCTCTCGCGCCGCCCGGTCGCTTTCGAGGGCAAGCGCGCATTCGCCCACGATGGACAAGACGATGGAGTTCTCAAAGGCCTCGAGTGAACGGCCCTCCAGCGCGATGCCGATGACGCCGAACACCTCCTTTCCCGCGCGGACGGCCAGGTAGAGGCACTGCGCCTCGGGTAGCGTGCGCGTGCTCGCGCCCGCGTGCTTGTTGTTGGTGAAGGTCCAGGTGGCAACCGCGCGCTCGTACTCCGTGAGAATGCTCGCAGATCGGTCCTGCCTCCCGGCGGGCTCGTAGAGCGCGTCTCCCAGCAGGTCTCCGCTTGCCGGGTAGAAGACGATGTCGAGCCGCAGGAGCTTGATGAGCTGGCTCATGGCCACGCGGGCGCGCGCCTGGAACCCTTGTGCCTGCTGCAGAAGCTGGTTCGTCTCGAGCAGCACGCGGGTGCGGAACGCGTTCTTCGCCGACGCGCGGGCGTTGTCGGCGATGCGCACGGTGAGCTCGGAGGCGACCATGGCGGTGGCGAACATGATGGCGAACGTCACGAGGTAGCTTCGGTCGTAGCTGTCGAGCGAGAACAGCGGCGTGACGAAGCAGAAGTTGTAGAGGACCACCGAGAGGACGCTCGACACGATGGTGCAGATGCGCCCCGTGGTGGTGACGGCGGTGAGCAGGGCCGTCAGGATGTAGAGCGAGATGATGCTGGAGTCGGCGAAGCCGAGATGCCTGAAGTACGTCCCGATGGCGGTGGCGAGAAGGGAGAGGCCGAGGGTCAGCGCCATGTCGCGCCCTCTCGGCGGGCGAAAGCCGCCGTGCTCGCGACGGTCCCGCCGCCGCGCATCGGGTGCCGCCTGGTCGGGGATGATGTAGATGTCGAGGTTGGGCGCGATGGCGATGAGCTGCTCGACGAGCGATTTGCGTCCAAAGAGCGCGCGGTTCACGCCGTGCAGTTCGCCGGTGCGGCCCATGACGATCTTCGAGATACCCGACAGGCGCGCGAACTCGGAGATCTGAAACGCGACGTCGTCGCCATAGACGGTTTCCATACGTGCTCCGAGCTGCTCGGCTAGGGCGATATTGGCTGCAAGCTTGGCGCGCTCATCATCGCCCATGGCCTGCGTGCGCGGGCTCTCTACGAACAGGGCGACGAGCTCGCTGCGAAACGCTTTCGCCATGCGCGCCGCGGCACGGACGATGCGGGGGTTGGTCGGCGCCGGGGAGACACAGACCAAGATACGCTCCTTGGTGTAGTAGTCACGGTTCCCCAGCACGCGTGCGGCGTCTGTGAGGTGGCCGGTGCGATCGGCGCAGCGGCGCAGCGCGATCTCTCGGAGCGCGGTGAGGTTCTCGACGGTAAAAAAATGCTGTTGCGCTCGGTCGGCTTGTGCGGGACGGTAGACGAGGCCGGCGCGAAGGCGCTCAAGTAGGTCCTCGGGCTCTATGTCGACGAGCTCGACCTGGTCGGCATCATCGAAGATGCGGTCGGGGATTCGCTCGCTCACGACAACGCCGGTGATGGATGCAACCATGTCGTTCAGGCTCTCGATATGCTGAACGTTCACGGTCGTATAGACGTCGATGCCCGCATGTAGAAGCTCCTCGACGTCTTGATAGCGCTTGTCGTGGCGGGACCCCGGCGCGTTCGTATGGGCGAGCTCGTCGACAAGGATGAGCTGAGGGGCGCGTTCGATAGCCGCATCTAGATCGAACTCGCTGAGCGCAATGCCGTTGTGCTCGATGAGCTTACAGGGCACGTTCTCAAGCCCCTGTGCAAGATGGGCGGTCGCCGGACGTTCGTGCGGCTCGATGTATCCCGCGACGACGTCGACGCCGCGCCGCTTGGCGGCGTGGGCAGCCAGCAGCATCGCGTAGGTTTTGCCCACGCCCGCGGCATAGCCGAAGAAGATTTTGAGATGCCCCCGGCCATTTCGAGCCTCGTCGGGCGATCCGTCTTGGTCGATTGCCTTGAGAAGAAGGTCCGGATCGGCGCGGGTGTCCGATGCGTCACGCGGCATAGCGTAGCCTTTCTAGATCGTGAAGTATGCGTGCACTTGCGGCGACGGCGCCGTTTGGTGCCCACGTGGTCGAGTATAGACACACTGAGAATTCAATGGTGGCTTTCTACCTGCATCTTTACGGCATCTTAAGGTCGTGGGCCCCGGCCCTCACGCCTCTTTAATCCCTAGAAGCGTTTACTGTCCCCAGACGCTTGCGAGAGCAGGCGCCCGAGACGTCGGACCGCGCGTGAAAGGGGCGGTAAATGAACATCCTCATTCCCATCATCGGAGTCGTCTGCATCGGACTTCTTATCTACTACATCTACATTCTCATGAGGAGTGATTCGTAAAGCATGAGTGCCATCATTCAGTACGCTC
>CABIWB010000026.1 GCA_902362275.1 Coriobacteriaceae bacterium
TGGTGCTGATCGTGGCCACCATGGTCGTGGGCATCATCGGCGCGTTCTTCGGCGTGCTGGCGTAAGGGCCCGGCTGCATAGATTTTCGTTGCAACCTGGGAAGGGGATGGAGCAGGCCTATGCCCTCCATCCCCTTTTTGTATAGAAGGAGTTCGTATGTTCGCGAAGGATCGCGAAGCAATGCGCCTGACGCCGGCAGAGGTCAGGCTGATTCTTATTGAGTCCCTGCAGTGGTGCGCCAACAATGCGGTCTACTTTTTGGGGCTTATCGGTGCGGCCACGTATGATCTGGCCGGCACGGCCTTTTTGGTTGCCGCCATTACGCTCGTGCGCAATCTTATGACGTCGGTGGGCAATATGGTGTCGGGCTCGGTCATCGATCGCTTTGGACCGCGCCGGACGTCGTTTGTGACGTGCGTGATTACGGCAGTGCTATCGCTTGGCGTGGGGTTAGCGCCGTTGTCTGTCCCCGGGCTTGTGTTTGCCGCGTGCGTCTTGGGACTTGCGGGCGGCTTTATCAACACCTGCACGCATGCGTTTCCGGGATACCTGGAGTCGACCACCGAGGGCCGTACCCGCGTGAACGGTCTCATGGTGTTCTACAGCAATATCGCCTATACTGCTGGCCCGCTGCTCGGTGGTGCCATCGTGAGCTGTTTTGCCACGCAATCGGTCTATCTGCTCATGGCGGGCATGATGGGTGTGGCGGCCGTGCTCTCTCTGGGTTGTCATGAGTGTGTTGCTCCCGCAAAAGGGGAGAAGCCGAAGGGCGGTATTCTGGGCGGTATGGCCGAGGGTGCGCGACTTACGTTTCGCGACCACGATCTGCGCCTCATCTTTATCTCGGGCTTTTTGGGTTTCTTTGCGTTTGGCGCGTTCGATTCGCTGGAGTCGTTGTTCTACCGCGATGTGCTCAACGTGGATATCGTCTGGCTGGGCTGGCTGTCCTCGGTCGTGGGCCTCACTTCCTCGGTGGGCGCGTTCATCCTGACCAAGCTTTCTGCTCGCCATGTCAACCTGCGATTGCTGCTCGGCGCGCTCATGGCCGTGGGCATTGGGTCCATGGTGTACGTGGGCACCGATATGCTGGGGGTCGCGATTATCGGTCAGGCGATTAACGGTCTGGCCTGGGGGTTCCTGGAGCCGCTGCAGATGATCTTGATTCAGGAGCGTGCCGACATCAAATACCTGGGGCGCATTACCGGCTTTGTGCGTTTTGGCCTGATGAGCGCCGGCGTGGTGCCGCTGCTGGCGGCTCCGTTTTTGGCGGAGGCTTTGGGCGTCCAGACGGTACTGTTTGGAGCATCGACCATTATTGCGCTGGTAGGAACGCTGTTCTTTGTCACACAAGGGAGACGCCGGGGGCGTTAGCTATACATCAAATTCTAATTTAATACCACTCACCAGAGAATTTCGACTGTTCACCGAGGATTGGAACAGATTGAAAAGTGGTATTAAAAACACGTTGGGTGTATGTTTATAATTGGTATCGAAAAGAAACGCGATGTATAGATTCGCGTGCAGGACAGAAAGGAAAAGCCATGAAGGAAACCGAGAAGATCGAGATCATGCACTTTAGCCAGGAGGGCTATCTCGAGGACGGCAAGAACGTCTATGAGACCGGCAAGAAGATGATCGAGCTCGCCGACAAGGTTGCCGACGAGGGCTACGACGCCGTGTTCCTGATGGGCGTCGGCGGCACCTGGGACGAGCTCATGCAGCTCGAGTACCTCATGAACAAGTTCGGCGACCGCGACCTCGAGGTCTACCTGATCCACGCCGCCGAGTGGAACGCCATGGGCCACAAGCGCATGACCGAGAAGTCCGTCGTGCTCACCGCCTCCGAGTCCGGCACCACCCCCGAGGTCCTCGAGGCCGTCAAGAAGATGAAGGACATGGGCGTGCGCGTCTACGCCATGACCAAGCCCGAGGGCCCCATCGGCCAGGCTGTCGGCGCCGAGAATTGCGTCAAGATGGCTTCCGATCATGGTAACGGCGGCTGCGAGATGGGCTACTACCTCGCCGACTGCTTCGGCCTGCGCCTGCTCAATCGCCGTGGCTGCTTCCCGCAGTTCGATAAGTTCATCGAGCAGACCAAGGATGTTTGGACCCACCTGGTCGACATCCGCAAAAGCTTCGAGCCGCGCGCCGAGGAGCTCGCCAAGAAGTACGCCCTGGCCCCCTACACCATGTTCATCGGCTCCGGCGCCCTGTGG
>CABIWB010000027.1 GCA_902362275.1 Coriobacteriaceae bacterium
CGCCCCCGCGGCCGATCCGGTCCGACCGGGCCGCGCGGCAAGGAGATATATTGCCAGACCGGAGGGGCGCCGGGGGCGGGAATCTGGGCGGACACATTTCCTACACATCTTGGAATCCTCAGCTGTATTTGCCAGTAATAAAGAGGGGACCTCGTTTCCGAGATCCCCTCCTCCGTCTAACTATAGAAATAGGCTTTCAAAGCCTTAGGCCAACAACTTGCGACCGGACTCCTCAATCGCGTCAAGTGCGGCATCAGCCTCGGCGGCATCCGCGCCCTTAGCGAAGATGTACAGCTTAATCTTGGGTTCAGTGCCGGAAGGACGAACAACACCCTTGTTGCCGCCCTCAAGATCGAACTCAATGACGTTAGCCTTCGGCAGGCCGTTCACGCAGGTGTTGTAATCCACGACAGCCTCAATCTTGGAACCGGCGAGCTCCGTGGGCGGGTTCTCGCGCAGACCAGCCATGATGCCGGCCATCTTTGCCGCACCCTCAGCGCCCGGATAGCTCAGCGAAATCGTCTTGTTGTGATAGTAGCCATACTTCTCGTACAGCTCGTGCATCGCATCTGCAAGGTTCTTGCCCTGGAGCTTGTAATACTGCGCCATCTGGCAAATCAGAAGAGAAGTGCTCACGGCGTCCTTGTCGCGCACGTGGTCGCCGGCCAGATAGCCGTAGCTCTCCTCAAAACCGAAGATAAAGCGATCGACCTCGCCAGCATCGGAAAGAGAAGTAATGATGTCGCCGATGTACTTGAAGCCCGTCAGGCAGCGGCGGAGCTCAAAACCATACTCGTCGGCCAGAGCGTCAACCATGGCGGAAGAAACGATAGTAGTAACGGCAACCTTATTAGTGAGGTCCTCACCGCGGGCAGCACGTGTCTTGCAGATATAGTCGAGCAACAGAACGCCCATCTCATTGCCGGTCAGCAGCAGATAGTCATCGCCATTCTTAACGGCAACGCCAACACGGTCGGCGTCGGGATCGGTTGCAAGCAGCAAATCAGGGTGAACCTGCTCGCAGAGATCGATGCCCTTCTGCATGGCCTGACGGATCTCGGGGTTAGGATACGGGCAGGTCGGGAAATCGCCGTTAGGCTCCTTCTGCTCGGGAACAACCGTGACATCGGTGATGCCGGCGCGCTCGAGCACCGTCGTGACGGGAATGAGGCCAGTGCCGTTGAGCGGAGTGTAGACGAGCTTAAGCGGAGCGCCAGTGATCTCCTCGGCAGAAAGGTTAGTCACGCCGCGGGCGAGAACGGCGTCGTAATAACGCTCGAGGCACGAGTCATCGATCCATTTGACCAGACCCTGCTCAAGAGCCTCATCGAAGTCCATGGACTTCACGCCGGTGAACGTATCGGTCTCGGCGATAGCCTTAGAAATTGCATCGGCGGCCTCGCTGGTGATCTGGCAGCCGTCGGGGCCATAGGCCTTATAGCCGTTATAAGGCGCCGGATTATGACTAGCGGTCATGCAAATGCCACCGGAGCACTTAAGGTCGCGGACGGCCCAGGAGAGCGTCGGCACAGGAGAAATCTTGGGATACACGAGGGCAGTCACGCCGTTTGCTGCAAGAATGGCAGCCGTCGTCTTGACGAACAGCTCACCTTTATTGCGGCTATCGCGAGCGATGGCGACCGTCGGATGCTCGAAGGTCGCATTGAGGTAGTCAGCGAATCCCTGGGTCGCACGACCGACCGTATAGATATTCATACGGTTAGTGCCCGCACCGATAGTGCCGCGAAGGCCGGCAGTACCGAAGGCGAGATCCTGGAAGAAAGCGTCGGTGATGGCGTCCTCATCACCCTGCTCCTTCATCGTGTTAAGCTCAGCGAGGAGCTCCTCGTCCTTGACATTGGCAATCCAAGTATCAAGCAGCTCATGAACATCTGCCATGTGAGTCCTTCCGTCACAATCAATAAAACGACCCGTGTAAAACAGGACAAGCGCAGCAGTGCGCTAAAGCAAATATTAGTCCATTGAGAACAAACAACCGACCAAAGAACGGTGAACGTCTATATTCAGCGGTGGATGATTAAATTGATTTAATTGCATAAGGAATGTTTCACGCAAACGCAAAAAAGGGGGAGACCGCGAGGCCTCCCCCTTCTCAAAGTCATCCGACGGCCCGGTGCCGTCCAC
>CABIWB010000028.1 GCA_902362275.1 Coriobacteriaceae bacterium
GGTAGTGTCCCGAATGTTGGTGTAGAGCTCGGTTCTCGAGGGTAGCCGCAGGCTGCCCAAGGAACCGAGAATCACCTAGAATGCCGTCATTCTAGCTCATGTCACGCCGCCTTCCTGCCGGGAACCGGGTTGTCGGCAACGACGAGCGCGATGATCCTGGCCGCGTGCTCGGCTGCGGTGCCCTCGTAGGCGTGCTCGGGCGCGTTGACCTTTGCGCCCTCCACGGCCCTGCCGATTGAGTCGTCGCTGAACCAGCGGCGGCCCGCCCAGTCCTCGTCCATCTCCGAGAACACGGCCCCCATCATCCTGATGAGGGACTTCCTGCTGGGGAAGACCTGCACCACGCGGCTGCGGCGCTTGAGCTCGCGGTTGGCGCGCTCCTGCACGTTGTTGGTGCGCAGCCTGACATGGTGCTCGTAGGGGAAGTCCAGGTAGGCCAGCGCGTCGGCCTCCGCCTCCTCGAGCACCTCGGCGGCCTTGGGGCAGAAGCCCTCTATCCGCTCGGTGGCCAGCTGGTACAGCTCCCGCACGAGCTCGGGGTCGCGCTCGGCGAACACGGCCTTCAGGATGCCCAGCACGGCACCCCTCTTCTGCCTGGTCGGCGCGTTGCCGGCGGCGCTGCGCATCAGATGCACGACGCATCGCTGCCACGCGGCGCCGGGGAAGACCTCCTGGATGGCGCGCTTGAGGCCCTCGTGGGCGTCGCTGGTGACGCAGATGACGCCGTCGACCCCGCGTGCGCGCAGCGACAGCAGGAACGACCTCCAGCCGTCGTAGGACTCGGTGTCGATGGCGTCGAGCCCCAGAAGGCGCCTGTAGCCTCCCGAGCCCGCGCCGATGGCGGTCACGAGCGCGGTGGACTGCACGCGGCCGGCGTCCCTGCACTTGATGTATGTGGCGTCGAGCCAGACGTAGGGGTAGCTGACGTCCGACAGGTCGCGTTCCTGCAGGTCGGCGACCGATTCGTCCAGCGATGAGCACATCCTCGACACCTGGCTGGCGCTCATGCGGTCTATGCCCATGGACTGGGCGACGCGCTTGACCTTCCTGGTGGACACGCCGTTGGTCACCATCTCGGAGACCGCAGCGACCACGGCGCGGTCCGCGCGCGAGTAGCGCTCGATCAGGTCCTCGGGGAAGTAGCTGCCGGCGCGTAGCTTCGGGATCCTGAGGTTGATGGTCCCCACGCTGGTGGTGAGCTTGCGCTCGCGGTAGCCATTTCTCTGATTGCCAGCCTCGCAGGCCTCGTCGGCCTGGGCGTCCATGATCTCGTTGACGAGCGACTCGGCCATGACCCTGATCAGCTCCGTCATGTTGACCATGCCGTCGTCGAATCGCGGCATCAGGGCCGCATCGGCCGTCATTTCGTGTATCGTGTCCATATGCGGTTATTGCCTTTCTTCGAATCCTAACTTCAGCAATTAAGATTCTAGGCGATAACCGCTTCCTGCTTTCTACGGCCAAGGAAGCGGCCCTTACACCAACATTCGGCACGCGATC
>CABIWB010000029.1:0-517 GCA_902362275.1 Coriobacteriaceae bacterium
CTTAGAGGTCCTCGCGCCAGAAGGGCATGCTCATGCAGCGCGGGCCGCCGCGGCCGCGGGAGAGCTCGGCGGAGGGCACGACGAGAAGGTCCAGGCCCTCCTTGTACAGCACGTCGTTGGTGACGGTGTTGCGGGCGTAGACGCAGATCTTGCCGGGCTCGACGCACAGGGTGTTGGAGCCGTCGTTCCACTGCTCGCGGGAGGCCGCGATCGGGTCGCCGCCGCCGCAGGGGATCAGCTTGACCTGGTCGACGCCGGTGGCGTCCTCCAGGACGTGCTCGAGGGTGTCCTCGATCAGTCGGATGTTCACGTCGCCCGGGTTCTTGCCGGCGGTCAGCTCGTAGACGCGCAGGGTGCCCATGATGGCGGGGTGGATCGTGAACTTATCGACGTCGATCTGGGTGAAGACCGTGTCGAGGTGCATGAAGGCGCGCGAGACCGGGATGTCGAAGGCCAGGATGCGCTCGACCTTGGAGTCGGAGTTCCAGAAGATGTTCTGGGCCATGACGTCGATAGC
>CABIWB010000029.1:583-1346 GCA_902362275.1 Coriobacteriaceae bacterium
GCGGCCTGGGTGCGCTGGGAGATGCCGACGGCGAGGGTCCTCTCGTTGATGTTCAGCACGTCGCCGCCCTCGGTGTGGAACTGGCAGTCGCGGCGGAAGTACAGGGAGACGTCCTTGTAGTCGGGGTGGTACTTGAAGACGTACTTGCCGTACAGGGTCTCGCGGTTGCGGGTGACCGAGTACATGCGGTTGAGGTTGACGCCCTCGCCGATGACCGCGAACGGGTCGCGGGTGAAGTAGAGGTTGGGCATCGGGTCGATGATCAGGTCGGACTCGGACTCGGAGTTGACCAGGGAGTCGAGGGTCGTGGAGGCCGTGAGGGGCATCTCGATCTCGGCCTTGGTCATGCCGGCCATGGTCTTCTTGACGAACTCGAGGTTGTCCTCGATGGAGTCCAGCTTCTCGCGGACGATCTGCGGCATGTGCTGGCCGCGGATGCCTGCCTCGGCGATGTACTGGTCGGTGAACTCGGCGCGGGCGCCGGGGACCTGGTCGAACACCTCGGCGACGAGGTTCTCGAGATAGAGGACCTCCACGCCCTGGTCCCTCAGGATCTGGGCGAAGGTGTCGTGCTCCTGCTGCGCGACCTCCAGGAACGGGACGTCGTCGAACAGGAGTCGCTCGAGCTCGTCGGGCGGCAGGTTGAGGAGCTCGTCGCCGGGACGGTGCAGGCAGACCTTCCTGAGCTTGCCGATCTCGGAAGGCACGTGCAGTCCTTTCGTCATGGCCTCCTACCTTTCTTTCGGGCCCCTGTCAGGGCCGA
>CABIWB010000030.1 GCA_902362275.1 Coriobacteriaceae bacterium
CGGCACCAACGATAAGAATGGCAAGGTCAAGCTGACCGTCAAGGGCCTGAACCTGGGCGAGTACGACTACACGCTCAAGGAGGTCGCTGGCAGCGATTCGACCATCACCTACGATTCCACGGAGGTGAGGGTTCACGTCTCGGTGAAGGCGGAGGGCGACAAGGCGAAGGCGACCGTCACTTACGACGGCAAGAACGATATCCCGACCTTCAAGAACACGTATCAGCCCGCCGAGACCTCGGTGACGCTCGCGGCGAAGAAGGCCTATGTGAAGTCCGACAGCACGCCGGCTGCGCTCAAGGGCGGCGAGTTCGCCTTCGACCTGTACGAGGGCGATCTGACGGCCGAGCAGCTGAAGGGCAAGCAACCCATCCGGAGCGCCAAGAACGGCGAGGACGGCACCGTCACCTTCCCGGCCATCAACTACACCAAGGCCGGCGAGTACAAGTACACCATCGTGGAGAAGAAGGGCGACCTGTCCCACGTGACCTTCGACGACGCGGTGCACCATGCCGCGGTGAAGGTCATGGACAAAGCTGGCAAGCTGGACGCCGCCGTTGCCTACGATGGTGACAAGGCCGATGCCCCCACCTTCACGAACACCTACACCGCAAAGGGATCCGTGGAGCTGACGGCGACCAAGGTCGTTGTGGTCGCGCCGGGCTTCACGCACGACACCAAGCTGAAGGGCGGCGAATACACGTTCGAGCTGAAGGACGCCGACGGCAAGGTGCTCGACACCGCGAAGAACGAGGCCGATGGCACGGTGAAGTTCACGCGCGACTTCGAGCTCGCCGACCTGGGCGGCACCGCGAGCAAGGACTTCGCCTACACCATCGCGGAGAAGCCGGGCGCGGAGGCCGGCATGGTCTATGACAACCATACCCTCACCTATACGGTGACGGTCACAGACGATGGCGCCGGTACGCTGACGGCCACACCGCAGGTAACGAGTGGAGACAAGACCTTCACGAACACGTACCGCCCGAAGGAGACCTCGGTAACGCTCAAGGCGACGAAGCGCTTCACGGGCGGTGAGCTCGCGGGGAGT